>JAIXSM010000032.1 GCA_027484655.1 Hyphomicrobiales bacterium
CCGCGCCGGGCGTCCAGCCGCGTCCGCTGTAGCAGACGGCGCCCGCCGTTCAGCCCCAGCAGCAGCCGGGTGGTCCTGCGGCGGCGCCGGGCCAGCGCCCGGTCGCTCCGGGGGTGACGTCTCCGAACGCGCTTCCGCCCGCGCCGGGCGTCCAGCCGCGTCCGCTGCAGCAGACGGCGCCCGTCGTTCAGCCTCAGCAGCAGCCGTCGCAGATACAGCGTGAGCAAGAGCAGCGTCAGCAGCAGCAACAGCAGCAACAGCAGCGCCAGCAAGAAATGCAGCGTCAGCAGCAGATGCAGCAGCAGCAGCAGCGCCAGCAAGAAATGCAGCGTCAGCAGCAGCAACAGCAGCAACAGCAGCGCCAGCAGGACATGCAGCGTCAGCAGCAGCAACAGCAGCAACAGCAACGCCAGCAAGAAATGCAGCGTCAGCAGCAGATGCAGATGCAGCAGCAACGCCAGCAAGAAATGCAGCGCCAGCAGCAACAGCAGCAGCAGCGCCAGCAGCAACAGCAGCAGCAACAGCAGCAACAACAGCGCCAGCAGCAGCAACAAATGCAGCAGCAGCAGATGCAGCGTCAGCAGCAACAACAGCAGCAGCAGCAGCAGCGCCAGCAACAGACGCAGCCGTCACGCAGAGGTAATGATCCCAACTGCGGGCGTCCGGGTCAGCCCGTCTGCCGTTGACGCCCCTGCGTTGTTCAAAAAGGCAAATGGCCGACCCGTCAGGGTCGGCCATTTCTCTTGGTCGCCGAGATTTCCCGCGCCGTCTTCAGTCGTCGAGGCGCGCGATCAGGCTTGAGGTGTCCCAACGGCCGCCGCCCATCTTCTGCACCTGCGAATAGAACTGGTCCACGAGCGCAGTGACTGGCAGGTGCGCTCCGTTGCGGCGAGCCTCCGACAGACAGATACCAAGATCCTTGCGCATCCAGTCCACGGCGAATCCGAAGTCGAACTTGCCGTCCGCCATGGTGACGTGACGGTTCTCCATCTGCCAGGACTGGGCGGCGCCTTTTGAGATCACGTCGATCACCGCTTGCGTGTCGAGACCTGCCTTCTTGGCGAAGGCAAGCCCTTCGGACAGAGCCTGCACCAGTCCCGCGATGCAAATCTGGTTCACCATCTTGGTGAGCTGTCCGGCGCCGCTGGGGCCCATAAGGCGGCAGGCCTTGGCGAAGGCCGCGATGACGGGCTCCGCGGCCGCATAGGCGTGCGGGTCGCCGCCGCACATCACTGTGAGGGCGCCGTTCTCCGCGCCCGCCTGTCCGCCGGAGACCGGGGCGTCGATGAACGCGAGGCCGGATTCTGCCGCGACCGCGGCGAGTTCCCGCGCCACGTCAGCAGATGCCGTGGTGTGGTCAACGAAGATCGCGCCCGGCTTCATGCCGGCGAATGCGCCGTCTGCCCCGAGGGTGACGGCGCGCAGATCGTCATCGTTTCCGACGCATGCGAACACAAAGTCCTGGCCGTGCGCTGCTTCCCGCGGGGTTGGCGCTGCCCGGCCGCCATGGGCGGCGACCCAGCCCAGCGCCTTGGTGGTCGTGCGGTTGAACACCGTCACGTGATGCCCCCGCGCCGCGAGATGGCGGGCCATCGGGTAGCCCATCACACCCAAACCGAGAAAAGCCACGTCAGCCATGCGTTCCTCCAACTCTGTGGATCACGCCGATAGCTGGCCGCCGGGGCGCTGTCCACCCGCACTCGCCCCGGGACAATGCTGCAGGGGGCGCGATCCCAAGGTTACGCCGTTCGACTAAAGAATAAGCTTTGCTGCCGTCGAGATGTTGCGCACCGAAGGCGGCTTGTGGTCAAGTCAGCATCGGGTGACAGTGCTTTTCACTCAAGAAGGGGGGGCTCTACAGATGAAGCGTCGTGAGTTTTTCAAGGTCGCCGCGGCGGGGGCTGCAGCCTCGACCGTCGCCATGCCGGCGATCGCCCAGTCCGCCCCGGAAATCCGGTGGCGTCTGACGTCCAGCTTCCCGAAGTCGCTCGACACGATCTACGGCGCGGCCGAGACGTTTGCGCGCGCGGTCGCGGAAGCCACCGACGGCAAGTTCCAGATCCAGGTCTTCGCGGGCGGCGAAATCGTTCCGCCACTGCAGGCGCTCGACGCCGTGCAGAACGGCACGGTCGAGCTGTGCCATACCTGCATGTATTATTATTGGGGCAAGGATCCGACGTTCGCCTTCGGGACGGCGGTTCCCTTTGGTCTCAACTCCCGTCAGATGAACGCGTGGTTCTATCATGGCGGCGGCAACCAGCTCATCGATGAGTTCCTCGTCGACTATAACTGCGTTGGTCTCCCTGCCGGCAACACCGGCACCCAGATGGGCGGCTGGTTCCGTCGCGAGATCAGGACAGTCGGCGATCTCAAGGGTCTCAAGATGCGCATCGGCGGCTACGCCGGCACAGTGCTCCAGAGGCTCGGCGTGGTGCCGCAGCTCATTCCGGGCGGCGATATCTATCCCTCGCTTGAGAAGGGCACCATCGACGCGGCGGAGTGGGTCGGCCCCTACGATGATGAGAAGCTCGGCTTCAACAAGGTGGCGCCGATCTATCACTTCCCCGGCTGGTGGGAAGGCGGCGCGGCGCTGCATCTGCTGATCAGCCGTGAGAAGTTCAACGCGTTGCCGAAGGCCTACCAGAGCATCGTCCGCACGGCCGCCGCTCTCGCCAACGTCGATGCGCAGGCCAAGTACGACGCGCAGAACCCGATCGCGATCAAGCGGCTGGTTGGCGCTGGCACGCAGCTTCGTCCGTTCTCGCCGGAAATCCTTGAGGCCTGCTTCAAGGCGTCGAACGAGGTCTACGCCGAGAACGCGGCCAAGAATCCGAAGTTCAAGAAGATGCACGACGCCTACATGGCCTTCCGCGGCGACCAGTATCAGTGGTGGCGTGTTGCGGAACTCAACTACGACCTGTTCATGGTGCGTCAGCGCCTCTGAACCCGCGTCAGCGCGAAGATAAAACCCCGGGGTTCGCGCCCCGGGGTTTTTTGTTGCTTGGTTCAGGAGTGTTGCTGCGAAAGCCGCGGGCCGGGCTGCGGCTCGCGGTCATTCAATGGGTCGGGTCGCCCGTCACTTCCGGTTGAAGTCGAAGTCCGGCACGCTCAGGTTATCGATGGGTACTTCAATACGGATTGTGCTTGGATCCACCTTCGGGCCTGAGTCGATCCAGTACGTGACGGACTCCGGCCAGAAGATCACGATGGCGACCAGGATGAGCTGCATCGCAACCCAAGGGATCGCGCCGAGGTAAATGTCGGAACTCTTCACTTCCGGCGGCGCTATCCCGCGCAGATAGAACAGCGCAAAACCGAACGGCGGATGCATGAACGATGTCTGCATGTTCACGCACAACAGCACGCCGAACCAGATGAGATCGATGCCAAGCGATTTCGCCACCGGCGCCAGAAGCGGGATGACGATGAAGGCGATCTCGAAGAAGTCGAGAAAGAACGCAAGGAAGAAGATGAAGATGTTGACGAAGATCAGGAAGCCGACCTGACCGCCGGGGAGGCCCGACAGCAGATGCTCGATCCAGCGGCCGCCGTCCATGCCCTGAAAGATGAGGCTGAAGACTGTGGCGCCAAGCAGGATGAAGACAACCATCGCCGTCAGCGACATGGTCGATGACATGGCCTGACGCACAAGGCTCCAGGTCAGGCGACGATGCATGGCGGCGAGCGCCAGCGCGCCAACAGCGCCCATTGCGCCGGCTTCGGTCGGAGTTGCAAGACCAAGGAAGATCGTCCCCAGAACCAGGAAGATGAGAACGATCGAGGGCACCATCCCCCAAAGCACGCGGCGAATGAGCTTCCAGCCAAGGGGCTCGCGCGCCTCAGGCGGAATAGGCGGCATCAGGTGCGGCCTGGTGACGGCGATGAAGGCAATGTACGCCAAAAAGATTGCAATCTGCAGCAGCGAGGGCCCGATGGCGCCTGCGTACATGTCGCCAACCGAGCGGCCGAGCTGGTCTGCCAGGACGATCAGAACAAGTGACGGCGGGATCAACTGCGTGATCGTGCCGGAGGCTGCGATGACGCCCGTAGCAAGGCGCATGTCATAGCCATAGCGCATCATCACCGGCAGCGAGATCATGCCCATGGCGATGACGGACGCTGCGACCGTGCCTGTGATGGCGCCGAGGATCGCGCCCACGAGCACCACGGCCACGGCGAGGCCGCCGGGCCAGGCGCCAAACAGTTGGCCCGTTCCCTCAAGCAGATCTTCCGCCAGGCCGCAGCGCTCGAGGATCGCGCCCATGAATGTGAAGAAGGGGATCGCCAGCAGCAGCTCGTTGGAGAGAATGCCGAACACGCGCAGCGGCAGCGCCTGCAGGAACATGGCGTCGAAGTGCCCGGTGAGCACGCCGAGCCCGCCGAAGAACAGTCCGACAGCCGCAAGGGAAAAGGCGACCGGGAAGCCGATCAGCATGAAGCTGATCATGCCCAGGAACATCAGGGGTGGAAGAACGCCATAAGCGAACATGACGAGAAGCTCCCGGCGTTACTGAAGGGGCTTGGTGTATTTTGTCTCAAGCACGATCAGTCCGCGCAGCGCGGCGACGCGTTTGATGATCTCGGACACGCACTGCATCAGAAGCAGAAAGAAGCCGAGCGGCAACACCAGCTTGATCGGCCACAGGATGAGGCCGCCTGCGTTCATCGAGATTTCGCCGCTGAGATAGGACCGCGTGAAGAACGGCCAGCTCAGATAGAGCAAGATAAGGCAGACCGGGAGCAGGAAAACGATAAAGCCGAAGAGATCGACCATCAGGCGTCCGCGATCAGAAAGCTGACCGTAGATCACATCCACCCGCACATGCTCGTTCTGCTTCAGCGTGTAGGACGCGCCCAGCATGACGACCGCGCCGAAGAGATACCACTGGATCTCAAGATAGGCGTTGGAGCTGTAGCTCAGCGCATAACGCATGAAAGCATTACCAGCGCTGATGAAACATGCGGCTGCGATGAGATAGTCGCAGATCCGGCCCACGCGTTCGTTGAACCAGTCGATGCCACGACTGGCCACAAGCAGAGAAGTCATGTGGTCAACGCCCCTCTTAAATCCCGCCACGCAGGACAGCAATCCTAATGTGGAGCTTTTGTTTACCACGCAGGAAGGGGGCTGCGATAGAAGCCAAAGGGCTTAATCAGACGAATCAGATCAGAGCCGCAGCTTAACCCCCTGTCACGCTCATGTGCCGTCCCACGGCCGGCTGCCGTGTCGTGCGATCGATGATGAAGTCATGCCCCTTGGGCTTGCGGGCGATGGCGCGCTCGATCGCCGCGTGAAGCAGCTCGTCGCTCTCGCTTGCGCGCAGCGGCGTGCGCAAGTCGGCGGCGTCTTCCTGACCAAGGCACATATACAGGGTGCCGGTGCAGGTGACGCGCACGCGGTTGCAGCTTTCGCAGAAGTTGTGGGTCAGGGGCGTGATGAAGCCGATGCGCCCGCCGGTCTCCTTCACACGCACATAACGGGCCGGCCCGCCGGTCTGGTAGTCGCTCGCCTCCAGCGAGAACGTCGAAGCAAGATCCGCTTGTACACGGTTGAGTGGCAGATACTGGTCCGCGCGCTGGCCCTCGATCTCGCCAAGCGGCATGACCTCGATGAACGTGATGTCGATGCCGCGTCCGTGCGCCC
>JAIXSM010000052.1 GCA_027484655.1 Hyphomicrobiales bacterium
ATCTCGGCTGGAAGCTCGCCATGGCCGTGCGCGGGACTGCGGGGCCGCGACTGCTGGAAAGCTATGGCGTCGAGCGCTGGGCGGTGGCGCGGCGCAACACCGGTTACGCGCGGGCGCTGGCGGATTCGCTGGGCAACTTCCGGCCTGTTCCCCACATCGAGGATGACACGCCGGAAGGCGCGGCCGCGCGCGCTGCAGCGGGCGAGCACTACAACCGCCATGCCCGCGCCGAGTTCAACATTCCCGGCTTCACGCTGGGCGCCCGTTACGATGGGTCGCCCGTGATTGTGGGCGATGGAACCCAGCCTCCGCCGGATGGGCCCAACGTCTATCACCCCACCGCCTGCCCGGGCGGCCGCGCGCCCCACGTTTGGTTCGACGAGGTGTCTCTCTACGACCGGTTCAACTTTGAATGGACGCTGCTGCGGCTGGGGCGCGATGCGCCGGACGCATCCGGGTTCGTTGCGGCGGCGCGCGCGCGCGGGGTTGATCTCAAGGTTATCGAGGTTGAGGGCGACGAGACGCGCGATCTTTACGAGGCGAACCTCGCGCTGATCCGGCCCGACCAGATCGTCGCGTGGCGCGGCGGCTCGGATGCCGGCGCCGCAGCGATCCTCGATCAGGCGGCGGGGTTCGCCGCCTGAGGCCTACTTCTTCTTCTGCTCGAATTAGGAGCGCAGAACGGCGTTGATGCGCGTCTGATAGCCGGGCCCCTGCGCCTTGAACCAGTCGATCATGTCGGCGTCCAGCCGCAACGTAAGTTGCTGCTTGGCGCGCGGCAGCTCGATCTCGACGATCTCCCAGTCGTCGCTGTCCATAGCGTCGTCCGGGTCGCTGCCGTCAGGCATGGGATGGTTGCGGGCCTTTTCCCAGTCAGTCTGGTCGAGGCCGGCGGCGCGCATGGCCTCCAACTGCTCAGTTGTGTAGCTGACGATACGCTCTTTCTTCTGCGACACGGGACCTCCTGAAAGAAATCACCCGGACGTTTTCGCCGCTCCGGCCACATCCCCGGACGCGAAGCGGTCCGGGGCCCAGAAGTTCATCGCTGGATCCCGGGTCCGCGCTTTGCGCGTCCCGGGAAAGTGGCGGGAGCTTAAAAGCCGACCAACATCTGCTCAAGTTCGAGATGAAGCGTAAGGTCAGGCTCGCGCCGGAGCAAGGCTCGCCGCGAGGCGCTTTCGTTGACTCTCCCGTCGTTCGCGCCTAAAGACCTTCGTAACTCTCGCCAGAGATGTTCTTTGCGATCCGCCCACCAGCCCTGTGAGGCTGGAGGCCAACGCCCGGCAGCGCGATGCGCCCCCGGGCGCGTTTTGCTTTGAGCGTCCGGGTGAGCCGACACGAGGATGACACCATGTTCGAGGGCCTTTCCGAAAAGCTCTCCGGCATTTTCGACAAGCTGACGCGTCGCGGCGCCCTCTCCGAGGACGACGTCAACGCCGCCATGCGCGAAGTGCGCCGGGCGCTGCTGGAGGCCGACGTCGCCCTCGATGTGGTGCGTTCGTTCACCGACAAGGTGCGGGCGAAGGCGGTCGGCGCCAACGTCGTCAAGTCGGTGACGCCCGGCCAGATGGTCGTGAAGATCGTCAACGACGTGCTGGTGGAGACGCTTGGGTCGGACGCCGATCCCATCAATCTGGACGCCGCCGCGCCAGTCGCCATCATGATGGTGGGCCTGCAAGGCGCCGGCAAGACGACCACCACCGCCAAGATCGCCAAGCGCCTGTCCGAGCGCATGAAGCGCAAGGTGCTGATGGCGTCGCTCGACGTAAAGCGCCCGGCCGCGCAGGAGCAGCTCGCCGTGCTCGGCCGCCAGATCGGCATCGATACGCTGCCCATCGTCGCCGGCCAGACGCCGGTGCAGATCGCCCAGAGGGCCGAGCAGGTCGCCCGCCTGCAGGGCTACGACGTGGTGATGCTGGACACAGCGGGCCGCACGCATATCGATGAGCCGCTCATGGCCGAGATGGCGGAGATCAAGTCCTCCGCCCGACCCCACGAAATCCTGCTGGTGGCCGACAGCCTCACCGGTCAGGACGCGGTCAATCTCGCCAAGAATTTTGATGACAGCGTCGGCATCACCGGCATCGTGCTCACCCGCACCGACGGCGACGGCCGCGGCGGCGCGGCGCTGTCCATGCGCGCCGTCACTGGCAAGCCGATCAAGCTCATCGGCACCGGCGAAAAGGTCGACGATCTCGACGATTTCCACCCCTCGCGGGTGGCCAACCGGATTCTGGGCATGGGCGACATTGTCGCCCTCGTCGAGAAGGCGGCGCAGTCCATCGACGCGGAAAAAGCGCAGGCGATCGCCGAGCGCATGCGCAAGGGCAAGTTCGATCTGGAAGACCTCGCCGAGCAACTGGCGCAGGTGGAGAAGATCGGCGGCCTTGGCGGCGTGATGGGCATGTTGCCGGGCGTCGCCAAGATGAAGGATCAGATCGCCAAGGCGGGCGTCGACGATCGCACGGTCAAGCGCCAGCGCGCCATGATCATGTCCATGACACCGCAGGAGCGGCGCAACCCGGACATCCTGAAGGCGTCGCGCAAGAAGCGCATCGCGGCGGGCTCCGGCATGAAGGTCGAGGATCTGAACCGGTTGATTAAACAGCACCGGCAGATGGCCGACATGATGAAGGCCATGGGGGGCGCCAAGCGCGGCCCGCTCGGCCGCATGGCGCAGGCGTTTGGCTTGGGCGGCGGCATGCCGAGCCCCGAGCAGATCGCCGAGATGCAGAAGCAGATGGAGGCGCAGGGCGGGGCGCCCGGCGGAATGCCGAAGCTGCCCGCCGCGCCGCCGCCGGGGCTCACCGGCCCCAATCCATTCGCCAAGCCGGGGTTGCCCGGCCTTGGCCCCAAGCTGCCGGGTCTCGGCGGATTCAATCCCTTCGGGGGCAAGAAGAAGTGAACTGAACGGGCCGCGGCTGCGATAGGCCGCCTCTCCCGAAAACCATCAACGAAAGGAAGCCAGCATGTCCCTCAAGATCCGTCTCTCCCGTGGCGGCGCCAAGAAGCGCCCGTTCTACCGCATCGTCATCGCCGACTCGCGCATGCCCCGCGACGGCCGTTTCATCGAGAAGATCGGCACCTTCGATCCGCTGAAGCCGAAGGATGACGCCGCCCGCCTCGTGCTCGACGTCGAGCAGGCCAAGGCCTGGATCGCCAAGGGCGCCCAGCCGACGGACCGCGTGGCGCGTCTCCTCGACACCCTCGGCGTGATGAAGCGCGAAGCCCGCAGCAACCCCGAGAAGTCGAAGCCCAAGAAGAAGGCGCAGGAGCGCGCCGCCGCCGCTGCGGCCGCCGCAGAAGCTGCTGATGAGTAAGGTCGCCTGAGACTTGGCCAGCAACCCGACATCCTCTCCGCGCATTCTGGTGGGCCGCTTCGGCGCACCCCACGGCGTGCGCGGCGAAATCCGGGTGAAGTCGTTCACCGGCGACCCGCTTGCGCTCGCGTCCTATGAAGGACTGTCGGACGCAGCGGGCGCGCGCGCATTCGTCATCGAGGGCGCGCGACCGGTGAAGGACGACATCATCGTGGTTCGGGTTGCGGGCGTTCGCGACCGTAACGGCGCCGAGGCGCTGACGAACGTCGATATCTATCTCCCCCGCGAGGCGCTGCCGGCGCCGGACGAGGAAGAGTTTTACGTCGCCGATCTGATCGGAATGGACGTGGCGCTCACCAACGGCGAGCCCTTTGGCCATGTGCGCGACGTGCTCAACTACGGCGCCGGCGATATTCTGGAAATCCAGCAGACGGACGGGCAGATCACGCTGGCGCCATTCACGAAAGCCGCTGTGCCCCACGTGGATGTGGCCGCCCGGCGGGTGACGGTCGATCCGCCGGTCGAGACCGAGGCTGGCGAGCCCGAAGGCCCGTAAACAACACGGGCCAGCCCTCTGCGCGCTCGCGCTTTACATCCGCGTGACGAGCGGGGCGAAGATCTCGACCACCTTTTCGTACACCGGGCGTTTGAAGGGGATGATGAGCTGCGGAAGGCGCTCGATGCGCTCCCAGCGCCAGGCGGAGAACTCCGGCTTGTGGCGGCCGCCATCGGGGCGCAGCACGTCAATTTCGCGTTCGTCGCCCTCAAACCGCAAGGCGAACCACTTTTGCGTCTGGCCGCGATAGCGGCCCTTCCACGCATGCTCGGCGATGTCCTGCGGCAGATCATAAGCAAGCCACTCGGGCGCCTCCGCGATCAGCGACACGCTCGTGACACTGGTTTCCTCGCGCAGCTCCCGCAACGCCGCGGCGTAGAGATCCTCGCCCGGATCGACCCCGCCTTGGGGCATCTGCCACTCGTGACCGGGCGCCACGTGCTCAACGAGCGCTTCGTTCGCGCGCCGCCCAACAAATGCGAGCCCGGCGGCGTTGACGAGCATCACGCCCACGCAGGGGCGGTAAGGCGCGGCCTTCATCTACAACACTCCAGAGTTACGGAGCGCGGGCCACCGGCTTATCCGGCGCACGCGCCATGGCGCTGACCGGCGTCAGGTCGATTCCGCGCGCCTCCAGCCCGCGGGCGAACCGCGCCGCCTTCTCGATCACGATGGGAAGCCCCGCCCCCGCCCCGACCGCCGATCCCCGGCTTCTCGCGACCTGTTCGAGGCGCGCCAGCGCGCCGTCGATGTCGTCGAGCCGGGCGTCGATGGCCACATCCGCGCGGACGACGATGGCGCCCGCCTTCGCCCCCGCGGCGGCCGCCTGACTGCGCGGCGCCGATCCGTCATCCAGATAGAACAGCCCGCGTCCTGCGAGTTCCCCCATTACCGGCGTCATTGCGCCCACGTCCGCGGTGAAGCGGGCGCCCATGTAGCCGGCGATGCCGACGTAACCCGGAAACCGGCTCATATGCCAGTGCAGTTTGCTGATGTTCTCGGTTGCTGCGGCGCCGGTGCGCAGCACATTTGGGCCGGGCTCTTCCGCCTGTGATGGAAAACCGTCCATGGGCGTCTGCAGCAATGTTTCGTGGCCGCCTGCCCGCGCGCTGGCGACTTGTTGCGGCAGGTTGCGGCCATAGGGTGCGAAGGCCAGACTCACCGCGTCCGGCAGGCGCTCGATGGCCTCCGATGTCACCTGCGGGTTAAGGCCCATGGCTCCAATGACAAGGGCGAGACGGGGGCGGCCGCTGGGCGCGGGCGCCGGGCGTGCGTAGACCGCCATTGGCGTGGCGCCGTCCGTCCCGATGCGCGGCAGCGGCCCGGCTTTGGCATCCTCCACCAGCCGGGGATCGGGCGCGGGGGCGAGAGGTGACGCGGAAGGGGGCGGCGCGACGGCGATAATCATTGATTGCGGCGCCCCGCCGCCGCCCTGTCGGACAACCTTCACGCCGGCGGCGTCCTCCACGTCGCTGGCCTGCGCCCGTGCGGGGAGCGTCGGTCTGGCGGTGGAGCCCGTCACATCTGTCATGGAGACCCCCGGCGCGTCCGCTACAGGCGGCGCAGGCGCACTGGCCTCGCGCACCGGAGCGGCTTCGCGTCCGGCGATGAGCAGGGCGACGCCTTCCGGCCCAACCCTCGCGTACCCGACTGCCCCGATGGCCACGATGACCGAAGCCGCCGCGACGGCCCCGCGCCAGGGGAAGGCCGCGGGCGTTCTGGAAACAGCGGCAGGCGGGGGTTTCGGCAGACCGAGCGGCTTGTTGAGATCGTCGAAATCCATCGACCTATACCAATATGAAAATGGATCCAGCGCCGCAAACGCCGGCGCCGAACCTCTATAAATGAAACGCGGTGATGCGGGCGGCCTGAAAAATGGCCGCCCTACGCTTTACTTGGCGGGCTCGGGAGCCGGTTCCCGGGAGAGTTCACGCAGCTGGGTCGGAGTCTTGTTGCCGCGCAGGAGATCCGCCGCTGCAATCAGCTGCTTGTCCTTCGTGACGTCCGGCGGGACGTACGCCTGCGAACCGCCGCGCTCATCGTCGCCGTTGCGCAGGTGGCCGCGCAGGGCCGCTTCGCCCTTGGTGCTGTCGCGTCCCTTCAACTCGTCCGGCACGTCCTGAAGGATCTGGATGTCCGGATCGATGCCCTTGGCCTGAATCGAGCGGCCGGAGGGCGTGTAGTAGCGCGCCGTGGTGAGGCGCAGGGCGCCGTTGTTCTGGCCCAGCGGGATAATGGTCTGGACCGAGCCCTTGCCGAAGGAGCGCGTGCCGATGATGGTCGCGCGCTTGTGATCCTGGAGGGCGCCCGCCACGATCTCCGAGGCCGACGCCGAGCCGCCGTTGATGAGCACCACAATCGGCTTGCCCTTCGAGAGGTCGCCGGCCCGCGCGCTGAAGCGCTGGGTCTCCTCGGCGTTGCGGCCGCGGGTGGAGACGATCTCGCCGCGCTCGAGGAACGCGTTCGACACCGCGATGGACTGGTCGAGCAGGCCGCCCGGATTGTTGCGCAGGTCGAGGATGTAACCGCGGAACTTGTCAGCCGGAACCTCGGACTGGAACTTCGCGATGGCCGCCTTCACCCCGTCGAACGTCTGCTCGTTGAACTGAGTGATGCGGATATAGCCGATGTCCTCGCCTTCCATGCGCGAACGGACCGCGCGAATCTGGATCCGGTCGCGGGTGATGCGGAACTCGCGCTGGTCCTTGCTTGGGCCGCGGATCACGGTCAGCTTCACGGATGTGCCAATGGCCCCGCGCATCTTGTCGACCGCCTGATTGAGCGTCAGCCCCTGAGTGGTCTCATCGTCGATGGCGGAGATGATGTCGCCGGCAAGAATGCCCGCGCGGGAGGCGGGGGTGTCGTCGATGGGCGTCACCACCTTGACGATGCCTTCCTCCTGCGTGACCTCGATGCCGAGACCGCCGAACTCGCCGCGCGTCTGCACCTGCATGTCGCGGAAGCTCTTCGGGTCCATGTAGCTCGAGTGGGGATCGAGGCTCGACAGCATCCCGTTGATGGCCGACTCGATGAGCTTCTGGTCCGCAGGCTTCTCGACGTAGTCGGAGCGGACCTTTTCGAACACGTCGCCAAAGAGGTTCAGGCTGCGGTACGTTTCCGCAGCCGACGCCCATGCCGGCGCCACCGAGCCGATGCGGCCGCTGGTGGCGAGAGTGGCGACGCCAGCGCCGATGACGGCGCCGAGCAGAACGAGCGAGACCTTCCGCATTCTCCGCAACCTTTTCAATTGCCGTCGCCAGCCTCAGGCGCCGCTTTTCGCCCACCAGGGATCGGGGTCAATGGCGACGCCATCTTTCCTGAACTCAACATAGAGAATTGGTTGCTTCGCGCCAATAGCGATTGCTGCGGCCGTGCTTCCTGATGTTTCTCCCATGGCCCCCACCGCCTCGCCGGCGAGCACGAACTGGCCCACTTCAACATTGATCCGGGCGAGCCCTGCGAGCACCACGTAATAGCCGTCGCCGGCGTTGATGATGAGAAGCTGGCCGTAGGTCCGGTAGGGCCCCGAGAACGCCACCCAGCCGTCCGTCGGCGACGAGACCACCGCGCGCGGGCGCGCGCTGATGGAGAGTCCCCGCTCCACGCCGCCAAATCCATCTGGCGCGCCGAAGCTTTTGCGCACTTCCCCCACGACAGGCCGGGGCAGGAGGCCTCTGGCGTTTGCGAATGAGATGGCGGGGGTGAGCCGGCCTGCATTGGCGAACGGAGACCCGCCGCGCGCTGCGTCGCCGGGGCGTTGACGGCGGTCCTCGTCCGCCCGCCGGGCGGCGTCCGCGCCACGTCTTGCGCCTGAGATCTCGTTTTCCATGCGGGCGATCAAATCTTTGAGATCAAGCGCCTGACGGGCCAGCGCCCGGGCGCGCTCGCGCTCGGCCTGCAAGGCTTTCTCGCTCTCGCCCACATCGGCGCGGCGCGCCTCGGTCAACGCCGCAAGCCGCTGGCGCTCCTCGCCCAGTTCGCCCGCCTCCTGCCGCAACCTGTCCCGTTCCGCGCTGACGGCCCGCCGCAGGGAGGTGAGTTCCGCCAGGTCCGCGGCGAGAATCTCTGTCTCCACGCGCAGTTCGGGGACCAGCCCTCCCAGGAGGATCGCCGCGCGGATCGCCCCGAGCACGTCGTCGGGCTTCACCAGGAGCGCGGGCGGCGGGCGATGTCCGAGCCGTTGCAGGGCTGCGAGCAGATTCGCGATGGTGTCGCGACGGGCGGCGAGGGAGTCCTGGATCGCCTTCTCGCCCGCGAGAGACGCGTCGAGCCTTTTTTCCGCCTCGGCGACGCGGCTTTCAGCGGTCTGGACGCGCTGTGTGGCGGCGAGCAGAGCCGCTGTCAGTCGGGTGCGGTCCGTGCGCACGATCTCGAGTTCGGCCTCGATGCGCTTGCGCTGGGCTTCTGACAGACGCATCCCTTCCTCAAGGGCGCGCAGTTCCTCCTGCCTTTGGTCAAGAGGCGAGCGCACGGGCGCTGGCGGGTCGGTTTCTTGCGCCCGCGCAGACGCGCCCGCCAGCCCGATCGCCAGCGCCGTCGCAAGTCCCATGCGTCTGATGGCGAGCCCCATCCAACGTCCCGCGTGAATCGATCCCACCATAAGCTGCGGACGCCCCCAAGGAAACGCCGGTCAGGCGCGGTGATAGGGGTGGCCCGACAGGATGGTGATCGCCCGGTAGATCTGTTCGGCCGCCATCACGCGGACAAGCTGGTGTGGCCATGTCATCGCGCCAAACGCCAGAACGAGGCCTGCGCGGGCGCGAAGCTCTGGATCAAGCCCGTCAGGGCCGCCGATCAGCATAACGTACGCGGGCGCGCCGGCATCCCGCGTGCGGGCCATGTCGCTGGCGAACGCTTCGCTGGTCGTGTGCGCGCCGCGCTCATCAAGGCAGATAATCCGGGCGCCTGCCGGCGCGAGGGTCAACAGGCCGCGGCCTTCCTCGGCCTTGCGCTCCTCGGACCTGCGCGCGCGGCTCTCGTCAAGCTCCCGCACGTCGAGCCCCGCCAGCCCGATTGCGCGGCAGGATGCTTTCGCCCTGTCCACGTAGCGGGTCGCAAGCTCACGCTCGGGCCCGGCTTTGAGCCGCCCGACTGCCCCCAGAACAAGCTTCATCGCCCGCCGGCCCTCAGACCGGCCGGCGCTCGTCCGCGGATTCCACCGGCCTGTCGCCGCCCCACATCTTTTCCAGATTGTAGAAGGCGCGCACTTCCGGCCGGAATACGTGAATGATCACGTCTCCCGCGTCGACGAGCACCCAATCGCAGTGCGGCAGCCCTTCCACGCGCGGCGCCGTGACACCGCTCGCCTTGCAGGCCTTCAGCACGCGGTCGGCGATGGCGCCGACGTGCGTGTTGGAGCGCCCGGTGGCGATCAGCATCGTGTCAGCGATGGTGGTCTTGCCGCCCAGTTCGATGGGAACGACGTTTTCGGCTTTCGCGTCGTCCAGGGCCGTCAACACAGTCCGCACGAGGTCTTCGGCGTTGGTCCCGGCCGGGGCGTCCGCCGTGCGAAGCAGCGCAGGGGCCGCTTCAGTTGCAACCGTCGGTGTCAGTGTTTCGCACTCCATGTTCCCGACCGCCACAAAGACGACCGGCAACTTCCAAGATGGCCTCGAATCGCCGCCAGTTCAATGCGCCAATCGACGCGCGGACGGATTAAACCGCGTTTACCGGCCGGATCCGCCAGTCCTGCGCGCGCTTGACTGGCGCGCGAGCGCCCCGCACACAGGCGGGAAAGAGGAAATCGCAAGGAACCAGAGGTATGCAGCCCGCCCCGCTCCGACCCGCGGATATTGATGCGCTCCTTGATGATCGCCCCGCCGACGGCGTTTTCCGCGTGAGCCGCGCGGCTGTGCGCGAGCAGGCGATCTTCGATCTCGAAATGCGCCATATCTTCGAAGGCTCGTGGGTGTTCCTTGGCCTCGCCTGCCAGATTCCGGCGCCGCATGATTTCTTCACCACGCGCATCGGCCGCCAGCCCGTGGTGGTGAGCCGCGACGGGACGGGCCAGATTCGTTGTTTCATCAACTCCTGCCGGCATCGGGGCGCACTCGTGTGCCACCGGGCCGCTGGCAACGCCCGCCGCCACGCCTGCCAGTACCATGGTTGGGTCTATGACAGCGCCGGCGCGTGCCTTGACGTGAAGGACGAGAAGCAGGGCGCCTATACGGATGCGTTCCGCGCCGAGGACCATGGCCTCGTCCAGGTTCGCCTTGGCGATTACCGCGGGTTCCTCTTCGGCAGCCTCAATCCGGACGTTGCGCCCATCGAGGCGTATCTGGGAGATGTGCGCGCCCTGCTCGATCTCATCGTCGACCAGTCGCCGGACGGACTCGAGGTTGTGCCGGGCGTGGTGCGCTACGTCTACAACGGCAACTGGAAGCTGCAGCTCGAAAACGGCACCGATCCGTACCACTTCACCTCCACGCACCCCTCCTACATCCAGATCCTGGGCGAGCGCGGCAAAAAGGCCGCGAGCGGCGGCCACACCTCGATCTATCAGAACTTCAACCAGAAGAGCATTTCGCGCGGCGCGTTCTGCTTCCCCAACGGCCACGCCGCCATCTGGGGCGAAACCCCCTCAAGCGATGCGCGCCCCATCTTTCGCCAGATCGAGGCGCTGCGCGCCCGCGTGGGCGAAGCGCGCGCCAAATGGATGCTCTACACGCGCAACCTGAGCATCTTTCCCAACGTGCAGTTTGCGGAGAACGCCGCCCTGCAGATGCGCGTCTGGCGCCCGCTCTCGCCCGGCAGCACCGAGATGACCACATACTGCCTCGCGCCGAAAGGCGAGGATCGGGCCGCGCGCGCCGTGCGCATCCGGCAATACGAGGAGTTCTTCAACCCCAGCGGCCTCGCCACGCCCGACGACGCGGCTGCGTATGAGGATTGCCAGGCCGGAAACGTCACGCCGGCCATCGACTTCCATCAGGGATACGCGCGCGGCATGGCCGCGGTGCGCCGCGGCGGCGACGAGCACGCGGCTGAGCTGGGGCTCAATCCCTCCACCTCCATCGTGGGCGCGTTCGAGATGGGTGACGAGACCGTGTTCCACGAAACCTACCGGACCTGGCGCGAATTGCTGCGCAAGGGTCTTGAGCGCGATCTTGCCGGAGAGAGCGCATGAGCCCGGAGATGATGAGCGCCGATGTTCAGACCATCGCGCAAGGCGTTCTCTTCGAGGAGGCGCGCGCGCTCGACGAGCAGCGCTTCCATGACTGGCTCGCGCTCTACGCAGAGGACGCCGTGTTCTGGGTTCCCGCATGGACCGACGAAGGCCGCCCGACGCAGGATCCCGAGACCGAGTTGTCGCTGATCCACTGCACGCGCGCGCAACTCGCCGAGCGGGTCGGCCGCGTGGAGGGCGGCCGCTCCCTCGCATCGACGCCGCTGCCGCGCACGGCGCATGTGATCTCGAACGTGCTGGCGGAAGGGGCCGGCGATGGGCGGATCTTCGTGCGCTCGGTTGCGCTGACCCACGCCTTCAACATCAAGCGGCGCGAGACGACGCTCGCTTACGCGCTGGTGGAGCATGATCTTGTCGCCACGGGCGCGGGCTGGCGCATCGCCCGCAAGAAGATCCTGCTGCAGAACGACTACATCGCCACCATGATGGACTTCTACACGGTATAGCCGCAAGACGTTGCGCAGGTTCGCGCCATGGGCCATCCTTCATTCCAAGAGATGAGAGGAGACACCATGGACCGGCTCGAGCGCGCGCGGCGCGACGTTGTCATCGCCAATCGCATTCTGGCCCAGCAAAAGGTGCTGGACGCCTACGGCCACGTGAGCATTCGTCATCCGGACGATCCGAACAAATATCTGCTCGCGCGCTCCTGCAGCCCAGGCATCGTCGATGTGGGCGACATCGTCGAGTTTCATCTGGATGGGGCGCCCACGGGGCCGGAAAAGCGCCCGCTGTATCTGGAGCGCTTCATCCATGGCGCGGTTTATGAGCGCCGGCCAGATGTGAAGGCGGTGCTGCACTCCCACGCCGACGACCTGCTGCCGTTCTCCATCTCGAAGACGATGCGGCTGCGGCCGGTCATCCATGCGTGCGGCGACATGGGGCAGGATATCCCCGTATGGGATATTGCACGCAACTTCGGAAACGCGACGAGCCTTCTCGTGCTCAACATGGAGCATGGGCGCGATCTGGCGCAGAGCCTCGCGGGACATCGCATGGCGCTGATGGCGGCGCACGGGTTCGTGTGCACCGGGCGCTCGATCTATGATCTGGTGCGGCTTGCGGTCTACATTCCGCGCAACGCCCGCGTGCAGATGCAGGCGAGCATGATGGGCGAGTACCGCGTGATTGCGCCCGGCGAGACGCAGGCGCGGCTTGATCTCGACCCCGACTCGCCGGCGCTCAAGCGCGGCTGGGAGTTCTGGGGCCGGGAGGCTGGTTGCGGCGCTTTGCTCGAAGATTGAAAGCCAACCAAGAAACGGAGGGGAAACCATGAAGAAGCTGTTTGCGATTGCGGCTGCGCTGGCGGCCATGGCGGCGCCGGCCGCCGCTGATCCGATCGCCGAGTTCTACAAGGGCAAGACGGTCACGATCCTGATCGGCTTTCCGCCGGGAGGCGGCTACGACGCCAACGCCCGCATGCTGGCCCGCCACATGGGCCGGTTCATTCCCGGCAACCCCACGGTCGTGGCATCGAACATGCCCGGCGCCGGCTCGGTCACCGCGGCCAATCACACGTTCAACCAGGCCGCCGCCGACGGGACCGTGTTCACCATTTTCGCCTCCTCCGCGGCGATTGAGCCCATTCTGGGCAACAAGGCGGCGCGCTTCGATCCCGCGAAATTCGGCTGGATCGGCTCCATGGCGCAGGAGGTCGCCTATTGCGGCGTCTGGCAGGGGCCGGGGGCTGCGTCCTCGTGGAAGGACGTGATGGAGCGCGAGACGATTTTTGGCGGCGGCGCGCCGGCGGCGATCACCTTCCAGCATCCCATGGTGCTGAAGAACGTGCTCGGCGCCGCAAAAATGAAGGTGATCTCCGGCTATCCGGGAACCCGCGACGTCAATCTCGCCATGAACCGCGGCGAGGTGAACGCCTCGTGCGGCCTCTTCAGTTCTTCAATCATGTCGCAATGGCGCAACGAGGTGGAGAGCGGAAAGCTCAAGCTCGTGATCCAGATGGGCTTCAAGAAGAGCGACCAGTTCGGCGTCATTCCCAGCGTGTTCGATTTCGCAAAGACGGATGAGGAACGCCAGATTCTTGAAATCCACTTCCACCAGCAGTTGCTCTCGCGCCCCTTCGCCCTGCCGCCCAACACGCCTGCGGACCGGCTGAAGGCGCTGCGCGCGGCCTTCACGGAGACCATGAAGGACAAGGAGTTCCTCGCTGAGTCGCAGAAGATCGGCCTCGATATCGACCCGGTGTCGGGCGAAGAGATCGAGGCTGCGCTGCAGCGGTTCGCAGGCTTCCCCGCGCAGGTGCTGAAGAAAGCCGAGGAGGCGATGGGGCGCTGAGCGCTTCGTTTACGCCGGAACGTCGCCGCAGACAGCCGTGCGCTCCATGCGGCGGCGTTCCGGATAGTAGTCGTTGGCGGCGTAGTGCTGCGTCGACTGGTTGTCCCAGAACACGATGGTTCCCGGCGACCAGACGAAGCGGAACTGATACTCGGGCACGTGAACCTGTGCGAACAGCACGTCGAGGATCGCCCGGCTTTCGTCCTCGTTCAGTCCGTCGATGTGCAGCGTGAACTGCGGGTTCACGTAGATGCACTTGCGGCCTGTGACGGGATGGGTGCGCACGACCGGGTGCAGGGGGTTGGGATACAACTCCTCCATGCGGCGCAGGCGCTTCTGATCCTCTTCCGACGTCGTGAACAGCACGCGGAAGTTCTTGAAGTCGTGGCGCGCCTGCAAGCCGTCGATCATGGCGCGGAACGGCGCGCTCAGGCCGTTGTAGGCGGCCTCCATGTCGCACCACAGCGTATCGCCGCCCAGCGGCGGCATGATCTCGCAGCGCAGGATGGTGTACTTCGTCGGCCGCGCGCGGAACGTGGTGTCCGAGTGCCAGACATCCGTCGAGAGCACCGGATTGTCCTTGTGGTTGTCGAGCACCATGATTTCCGGGAACTCCCCCTCCGGGCGGAAGGGATGCACCTCAAGCTCGCCGAACCAGCGGCTGATCTCCACGTGCTGGCGCGTGGTGAGGTGCTGGTCGCGGAGAAAGATCACCTTGTTTTCGATGAGCGCGGCCTCGAGCGCCCGGAAGGTGGTCGCGTCCAGCCCTTTCGTCAGATCAAGGCCTCTGATCTCCGCGCCCAGATGGCGGCCTGTTCGCTGCACCTCAAAGGGGGCTGCCGCGAGAGCGGCGCGGGTCCATGGCTGCGGGGCCGCGCTGACATTCATGTTTTCCTCCCGGCGATCTTCGCCATTATGGAGGCATTATGCGCGCCGAGGGTAACCTCGCAAGGTCTGCGCCGTCGCCCTGCCGCTTTGCGCGGTGTGCGTGAAAATGTGATCTCGGCCGATGGCCATGACGCCGCAAACGGCGCAGCAAATCCTGCGATCACAGAACGAGTAGGGTGGAGAAGCCGTCAGCTACGGCGGAACCACTGTCGCGCGACAGCGCGAAACAAGTGGTGCCCAGGAGAGGACTCGAACCTCCACGGTGTTACCCACTGGTACCTGAAACCAGCGCGTCTACCAATTCCGCCACCTGGGCATTGGCGTCGTCATACGGGCCACGTTCGGCCATGTCAATGCGCCTGTGGCGTTATCTTCCCGCGCCGCGTCGCGCGCCGGTTATGGCGATTCCCAGTGCCGGCGCCCGCCCGGGGTGACCACGCCGTTAGGCGGTCTGTACACGAGGTGCGGCGTTCATTAATGAGGGCCGTTGACAGGCCCGCGCCAGCGGGCCGCACGACCGGACCATTCAATGACAGAGACGCTGGTTCCTCATGGCCGCCTCGCCACCGTGTTTGGCGGCGGCGGTTTTCTCGGCCGTTACGTGGTGCGTGCGCTCGCCCAGCGCGGCTGGCGGGTGCGCGTGGCCAGCCGCAGGCCGAATCTCACCGGCCACCTGCAGCCGCTTGGCCGCGTCGGGCAGATCCAGGCCGTGCAGGCGAACCTGCGGTATCCCGAATCCGTGGCCGCCGCCGTGAAGGGCGCCGACGCTGTCATCAATCTGGTGGGCATCCTGTCGGAGGGCGGGCGCCAGCGGTTCGATGCGGTGCATGCATTCGGCGCGCGGATCGTCGCGCAGGCCGCCAAGGCTGCGGGCGTCTCCGCTCTCGTGCATGTGTCCGCTATCGGCGCGGACGCGAACTCTGAAGCCTCCTATGCGCGCACCAAGGCTGCGGGCGAAGCCGCGGTGCGGGAGGCGTTCCCGGGCGCGATCATCGTGCGCCCTTCGATCATCTTCGGGCCAGAGGATGATTTCTTCAATCGATTTGCGGCCATGGCTCGCATCTCGCCCGCGCTTCCGCTCATCGGAGGCGGGGAAACAAAGTTTCAACCGGTCTATGCAGGCGATGTGGGAGAGGCGATCGTGCGCGCCATCGAGCAGGGCCCGCCGGGCGTGACCTATGAGTTCGGCGGCCCGGAGGTGGCGACGTTCCGCCACCTGCTTGAGTATATCCTGCGCGAGACAGGCCGGCGCCGCATCCTTGCGCCGATACCCTTTACGGCCGCCAACGCCATCGCCCTTGGCAGCGAAACAGCCAGCACGCTCAGCTTCGGCCTGATGCCTGCGATGTTCCTCATCACCCGCGATCAGGTGAAGCTGCTTCACCACGATAACGTAGTGTCCCGCGAGGCGGTGGCGGAGGGACGCACGCTTGAGGCGCTGGGCGTCACGCCGACCGGGTACGAGGCTATCGTCCCCACCTACCTGTATCGCTTCCGCGCCACCGGGCAGTTCGGCAGGCGCTCGCCGCCTTCATCGCCCGAAGGCTGAGGGCGGGCGGCCACCGGACAGGCGCTTGTGTACCTGCACCATGTAGGCGACGCCGAACAACGGCGTCAGCAGGTTCAGGACCGGCACGGCGAGCAGAAGGGCGATGGGGAGTCCCGCCGCGAACAGATAGGCGCGGTTGGCGCGCCTGAGGGCGCTGGCCTCCTCAACAGACCTGTAGCGCATGGCGGTCAGCTCGAAATACTCGCGGCCGAGCAGGTAGGCGTTCGCGCCAAGAAAGGCGACGGCGTTGACGCCCGGCACGAGCAGGAGCGTCAGCGCGAGCAGATTGACGGCGGCGGCGACCAGTGCAAAGCGGGCCGCGAGCCATAGAGCCGGGCCGGAGGGCACAGGGCGGCCAGCCGGCCAGGGAGGATCGCTCCCGCGCTCCATGATCTCAGCCAATTCGTCGAGAAAGAAGCCGGCGACGAAGGCCGAGACCGGGGCGATCAGGAACCCGAGGATGAGCACGAGACCCAGACCCGTGCCCACGGAAAGCGCAGCGGCGAGCCAGGAGTTCTCGAACGCCAGATAGGGCTCGATGAGAAGCCGCAGCCCGGACCACATCAGCGCGAGCAGAACCAGGGTCATCGCCAGCATCTTCCAGAGAACGCGACGGAAGGGCGGCGAGAGCACCTGCGGCAGGGCGGCGAAAGCGGCTGATAGCATCTGCTTTATGTAGGCGTGAGGAGCGCCCTGTGGAGCGCTCCTCGTGTGTTGGAGCGCAACAATCTAGAGCCGGCCGCCCTCGCGTCCGCCATGGCCGTACTGGTGGCGTCCGTCAGAGTGATGGCCTCCGCGCCCCATTCCCTGGCCGCCCATCCCGTGATGGCCCGTCCCGTGATGGCCCATGCCTTCGCCACGACGGCCTTCGCCACGACGGCCTTCGCCATAGGGGCTTGCGCCGCGCATCATGCCCATCCTGCCCATCATACCGACCATGCCAGAGCCGCCGAGCATCTGCAGCCGACGCTTCTGATCATCTGTGAGGGAGGCGTAGAGCGGGGCCGCAGCGTCGGCGAACCGCGTCATCATCGCCCCGCGGGCGCTCGACATCTCGCCCATGCGGCGCATCCGCTCGACGGGGTTGGCCGCGACGCCTTCCTTGTCCATCCGCGCCCGCCACTCCTCGCGCTGCTTCATGCCTTCGCGCACGGCGTTCTCCACCGGCGGCCAGAGCTTTTCCTGCTCGGGCGTCAATACCAGGCCAGCTTTCACCGCCGCCATGCGGGCCGCCATCATGGCCTCGCGGTCCTGCGCGGACATGGCTCGCCAGCCGCCGCGGCCGCTCTGCTCGCCATAGCCGCGACCATACCCATATCCCTGTCCCATAGATCCGCGTTGCCCGGTCTCCGGCCCTGCCTGCGCCGGGGCGGAGGGGCCAGCGCCTGGCGCTTGCGAGGGCGATGTCTGCGCGATCGCTGCGGCTCCGGCGAGGCCGGCGGCGCTGAGCGCCGTGGTCAGGGCGAGTGCCCGCGTGAATTTGAACGCCATGTCGGTCTCCTTCAGAGGAAGCCCCAGTCTCCGAAGATGAAACTACCGGTGAGCCGAAATGGCCGCAAATTAAGCTTTGTTCATGGGGCGCTTGATAGTCGCAGGGCCAGAGTGGACGACCTGATTGCGTCAGGTCGTCCACTCTGGCTTCTTGTTTTTCCGCATTTTCTTACGTCCAACCGGCATCCACTTGGACGGAAAATCTAGGGTTGCGGCCCGGCTGGCGCGCGGACCTCGTACACGCGCAGGGGGCCGGTCTCCACGACGGGCCGGAGCCAGTCGATCGCCCCGCCAGTGCTGGTGAGCGCGGCGGCCAGCCCGTTCGGCCCGCGCTTGATGATCACCCCGAGGCTGTCGGGATCAAAGCAGAGCGCCACGTAGCGCACCCCGGCCGCCGCCGCGAGCTGCCGCGCGCGCTCCGGCTCCGCGACAAAGATGTCGAGGGTGGCGCGGATGCTCTTCGTCATGCGGTGGTAGGGGGCAGCGAGGGCGCTGTGGGGCGTGTGCGCAAGGATATGGCTGCCGAGAAACACAGGCCCGGCGACCACGCCGGGGGGCAGCGCCGCCATGTCGCGGAAGGTGGCGGGCGTGTAGCAGGCGCTCCACGGGCGCTCCGCCTGCGCCCCTCCCGCTGGCGCTGGCGTGACCAGCAACCATGTCGCCGGCGAGATCGCGAACAGCGCCGGCATTGCCCACGTGAGGCTCCGCGTCGTGCGCAGGCGCAGAAACACGAAAGCGCCGCCCCAGAGGCTGGCGATGTAGAGTTGCGACATCGCCCGGACTTCGATGGTGACGACCGCCAGCGCGACAGTGGTCGCCGCGGCCATCGTCAGCCACTTGAGGCGCGCCTCCCCGCTGGTCTGCGCGACCGCGTAGACAGTGCCCAAAGCGGCGAACACTGCAGGAGCAATCATTGGGAACGCGCTCTGGAAGTCGTCCCGCAACAACTTCGCCAGCGGCGTGGATTCATTCACCAGATCCTGCCACATCTCGCGAACAAGCGGATCGATGTCGCCGTAAGGGTTGCCGAGACAGTGGGGGTTCAGCCAGCCCGCCAGGCCGCCGGCGACGAGCGCTGCGGCTGCGCTGACTGTCAACCGCGCGCCCGCGCCGTGCAGCCGAGGAGCACAAATCCCCAGCACGACAAGCGCCGCGGCGGCGATCAGTCCAGCCGACACCAGCGCAGGCGAGATGGCGTCGCACGCCAGCCGCGCGGCGTCTCCCTGCGGGATAAACGCCAGCCCTGCGACCGGCAAGCCGGCCGCGAGCCCGGCCGCCAGCCCGAACAGCGCGGTCCTGTCGCCGCCGCGCCAGATCCAGACCGCCGGCCCCGCAGCGCAGGCGACCGCCAGCAAGCCAAGTGTCTCTACATTGATGCTAAGCGAGAGCGCCGCCCACAGCCCCACCAGCACGGAGCGCCGCGCCTGCCCGGGCTCAATCGACCGGAGAGCGGCCTCGAGAGTGAACAGGATCACCAGAAGTTGCGGCGCGTGGTGGTCGATACGTCCCCATTGGAACTGCACGTTGCCCATGCCGGAGAGCACGACGACGGCCAGCGCCGGGACGACGCCGGCCTCTCCCATCAACGTCCGGCCAAGCCGCGCCGCCGCCCACAACAGGAGCGCGAACAGGCCGAGCGTGAACGACATTCGCGCGAGAAACTCGGCGTTTTCGGTCTCGAAGAACCACGACCAGAAGAGCAGCATCGCCGCGAGTGGAACATCCACTACCCGCGTCCAGTGGCTCTGGTGTCCGTCAGGAGGCGCAAGGCGCCGTTGGGTGAGATCGTGCCAGCCTTGCCCTGCGACGAAATCGCGGACCTGCGCCATGCGCGCGGCGTCATCGGTGTCGATGAACGCGCCGGTGGTCCATATGGCCGCCAGCTGGGCCCAGGACATTGCGATCATGACAAGCAAGGCGACCGCGAAGGCGGCCAGCAGCGGCGGACTATCGCCGGCGGACGGGATCGTGCTTTGGGATGCGGGCTTCATGAGCCCATATCGCTAGAGAAAAATGGTTCCGCTCACGTTAAGCGGGCGGACCGTTCAATCCCCCGCTGCGCGAAGCTCCTCCGGACGCGGCATCGAAATGATGTTGTAGCCGCCGTCAACGAAATGAATCTCGCCGGTCACGCCCGAGGAAAGATCCGAGAGAAGATACATCGAGGCACCGCCCACATCGTCGATGTCGAGGCTGCGACGCAGGGGCGAATGCTGCTTCTGGAAGTTGAACATGGCGCGCGCGTCGCCGATGCCGGCGCCCGCCAGCGTGCGGATCGGACCGGCGGAAACCCCGTTCACGCGAATACCCTGCGGACCAAGGTCGGCTGCCAGATAACGCACGCTCGCCTCCAGCGCGGCCTTCGCTACGCCCATGACGTTATAGTTGGGCATGACGCGCGTGGAGCCGCCGTAGGTCAGCGTCAGCAGCGAGCCGCCGTTTGGCATCAGACGCGCCGCGCGCTGGGCAAGCTCGGTGAAAGAGAAGGCGGAAATCACCATGGTGCGCGTGAAGTTGTCGCGTGTGGTGGCGTCCACGTAACGGCCCTTCAGCTCGTTCTTGTCGGAAAACCCGATGGCGTGCACCGCGAAGTCGAGGGCGCCCCACTGCTTTTCGATCGCCGCGAAGACCGCGTCCACGGACTCCAGGTTCTCCACGTCGCAGGGGAGGATCAGGCTCGAGCCAAGGCTCTCTGCCAGCGGCTTCACGCGCTTGCCCAGGGCCTCGCCCTGATAGGTGAAGGCGAGTTCCGCCCCCTGCGCTGCGACAGCCTTCGCGATTCCCCAAGCGATCGAATGATCGTTGGCCACGCCCATGATCAGGCCGCGTTTACCCTGCATCAGTCCGATCGACATTCTGTCGCCTGCTCCGAATCGCAATGGACGCTCACGGTAGCAGTGCGAGCGGCCAAGGCTGAAATAACAAAATGTGACGATTTACGAGCAGCCTGGGCTCAAGCGTCCGGGTGCTTGAGAACAAGCGAGGCGTTTGTCCCGCCAAAGCCGAACGAGTTCGAAAGGATCGCCCGCAACTGCACGTTGTCGCGGCGTGCGCGGATGATGTTCATATCAGCGAAGGCCGGGTCGATCTCCTCGATGTTGGCGCTCTCGGCGATGAAGCCGCCCTGCATCATGAGCAGGGAATAGATCGCCTCCTGCACGCCCGCCGCGCCGAGCGAATGCCCCGAGAGCGATTTCGTGGCCGAAATCGGCGGGCACTTCTCGCCTGAGCCGAAGACGTTGCGGATCGCCTCGATTTCCTTCGCGTCGCCCACGGGCGTCGAGGTCGCGTGCGGATTGATGTAGTCGATCGGCGCCTTCACGGTCGAGAGCGCCATGCGCATGCAACGCTCGGCGCCTTCGCCTGACGGCGCGACCATGTCATGGCCGTCGGACGTTGCGCCGTAGCCTGCGACTTCGGCGTAAATCGTCGCCCCGCGGGCCTTGGCGCGCTCGTACTCTTCCAGCACCAGAACGCCGGCGCCGCCGGCGATGACGAAACCGTCGCGGTTCTTGTCGTAGGCGCGGGAGGCCACCTGCGGACGGTCATTGTAGTTCGAGGACATGGCGCCCATGGCGTCGAAGAGCACGGAGAGGCTCCAGTCGAGATCCTCGCAGCCGCCCGCGAACATCACATCCTGCTTGCCGTACTGGATCAGCTCCGCAGCGTTGCCGATGCAGTGGGATGAGGTCGCGCAAGCGGAAGAGATGGAATAGTTCCAGCCCTTGATCTTGAACCAGGTGGCGAGGGTCGCGGAGGCGGTCGAGGACATGGCCTTGGGGACGGCGAACGGGCCGACGCGCTTGGGGCCTTTGGTGCGGGTGATGTCCGCCGCCTCGATCAGCGTGCGCGTCGAGGGGCCGCCCGAGCCCATGATGATCCCGGTGCGCTCATTGGAGATATCGCTCTCCTCAAGCCCCGCGTCGCGGATGGCCTGCTCCATGGCGACGTGGTTCCACGCCGTGCCGCCGCCGTGAAAGCGCATGGCCCGGCGGTCCACGACCTCCTCGGCCTTCAGCGTGGGCTCGCCCTGCACCTGGCAGCGGAAGCCAAGCTCGGCGTACTTTTCGGCGCGGGAAATGCCGGACCGGCCTTCACGCAAGGAAGCAAGCACTTCCTGCGAATTGTTTCCAATGGCGGACACGATGCCCATGCCGGTGACGACGACGCGTCTCATGGATCACTCCGGAGAATAAGCGACTTCCCTGCGGCTCAGGCCGCGGTGGGGGCGCCGGGCTGGAACAGGCCGACCCGAAGGTCTTTCGCCTCGTAAATCTTGCGGCCGTCGGCCTCAACCCAGCCGTCGGCGATGCCAAGGACGAGCTTACCGCGGAAGACGCGCTTCAGTTCAATACCATAGACGACCTTCCGGACGCTTGGCAGAACCTGATCGGTGAACTTGACCTCGCCCACGCCGAGCGCGCGGCCGCGCCCCGGGGCGCCCAGCCAGCCCAGATAGAAGCCCACGAGCTGCCACAGGGCGTCCACGCCGAGGCACCCGGGCATGACGGGGTCGCCCTTGAAATGGCAACCGAAGAACCAGAGGTCCGGGCGAACCTCAAGTTCGGCGCGGATGAAGCCCTTGCCGTTGGCGCCGCCGGTTTCAGATATCTCTGCGATCCGGTCGAACATCAGCATCGGGGGGAGGGGCAACTGGGCGTTGCCGTCGCCGAACAATTCGCCGCGGCCGCATGCCAGCAGGTCTTCGTATTCGAAACTCGAGCGTCTATCGCTCATTCGTCGGGTCGCCTTCCAGAAATGTGCCGCCCGCGCCTTGGCGCGCCGAAGGCGACTTCCTAGCACAGGGCGCCGCGTCCCGAAAGCGCCGCTGCGCATCATCCACGCCCGGCCGCGCCCAAGCCTTCAGGGGCGAGCCTTCAGGGGCGAGCCTTCAGGGGCAAGCCTTCAGGGGATTCCCTCGCCGACGTAGACGCCCCAGAGCAGCTTCTGCTCGATGAAGCCGTCGTAGCCCCGCGCACTGATGCGGCACCAGACTTTGTCGCATCTGCGCACGTTGACCACAAGTCCGGACTCAAGCTTCGCCACCGCGCCGGCGTCGGCTGCCGCCGAGGCGCGCAGGATTTGCGCCTCGGTCTTTCGCCACGGCGCCACGATCGCGGTCCGGCGTCCCGAAAGCAGGGAGTGCAGCACCCAGCCTTCCGCGCCCTCCACGTCGCGGATGCGCCGCCAGTTGTCGAATTCGGCTATGATTTCAACGGGAAGGCCCGCGCGTTGAAACACCCATGCGGTCCGGTGCTCCTTGGAGGGGCCTTCCCGCAGGTTCACACGATCTGACTTGAGGCTGACGAACCTCGGCATTGGAAGGCCGCTCACCGGCCCGGACTGTGTGGCCTGCGCGTGCGCCTGCGTCAGAGTGAGGACGAGGCCCAGACCCAGGCCCACGCCCAGACCCAGGCCGAGTGCTGTCGGGAGGTTCAAGTGGGAGCGCCGGCGGCTCAAAAGCATCGATCGGCTCGTCCTGAGTTGAACGAAAGCCCCCCTCGGGGGAGCCTTGCGTCTGCCGTGCATTGTGTTTTAGGTGCCCCGTCCGTGGCCGGCGGCGGGGGCCGTCGGCGGCGAGCGCGTCTACCTTGTCGGCGCGCGGGTTAAGGCCCGGTGAACGAATGCTTGCCAGGCGCGCTGTGTTGCGAGCGGTTCTGGCGGGCAGGGCTTCGGAGCGAGGCGGGGAATCAGATTATGCGCAAGAAGCCTCTTGTGATCGTCACGCGCAAGCTTCCCGACGGAGTCGAGACGCGAATGCGCGAACTCTTCGACACGCGCCTCAACGAGACCGATGCGCCTCTGAGCCAGGCGGCTCTTGGCGAGGCCATGAAGGCCGCCGATGTGCTCGTTCCCACCGTGACGGACAGGATCGACGCGGCGCTGATCGAGCAGGCCGGGGACCAGCTCAAGCTGATCGCCAATTTCGGCAACGGCGTCGATAACATCGACGTTGACGCCGCGCTGCGTCGCGGCATTGCGGTGACGAACACCCCGGGCGTGCTGACCGACGACACCGCCGACATGACGCTGGCGCTGATTCTCGCCGTCTCCCGCCGCATCGTCGAGGGCGCCAACACGCTGGCGGCCGGCGAGTGGACCGGCTGGTCGCCCACCTGGATGCTGGGCACCCGCATCACCGGCAAGCGTCTCGGCATCGTCGGCATGGGCCGCATCGGCCAGGCGGTCGCCCGTCGCGCCAAGGCGTTCGGCCTGTCGATCCATTATCACAATCGTCGCCGCGCCCCGACCGCGATCGAGGACGAGCTGGAGATGACCTACTGGGAGTCTCTCGACCAGATGCTCGCCCGCATGGACATTGTGTCCGTGAACTGCCCCCATACGCCTGCGACCTATCACCTGCTGTCGGCGCGCCGGCTCAAGCTGCTCCGGCCCAACGCCATCGTCGTCAACACGGCGCGCGGCGAGATCATCGACGAGAACGCGCTGACGCGGATGCTCGAGGCCGGTGAAATCGCCGGCGCCGGGCTCGACGTGTTCGAGCACGAGCCAGCGGTCTCGAACAAGCTGCTGCGCCTTGCCCGCGCGGGCAAGGTGACGCTGCTGCCGCATCTGGGCTCGGCGACGGCGGAGGGTCGCATGGACATGGGTGAGAAGGTGATCGTCAACATCCGCGCATTCATGGACGGGCACAGTCCGCCCGACCGGGTGCTGCCCAGTATGCTCTGATCACGCGCTGGCTGTCGCCGCTTCCGTCTGCGCGGCGAAGGCGCGGATGATGTCGCCGAGGCCGGGGTCGTCCACCATCTCGGCCGCCTGGTCCCACGCGAACCAGTGGGTCTTGCGCGCGCTTTTCTCCGGCCAGGACCGGCTCTGGTGTTTCACCTCGAGCGGAAACACTTCCACCATGCAACGCCATATGGCGCCGTTGCGTTTGCGCTTGTCGTAGTGAAAGGAGCCAGCGGGCCGGGACGCGATGTCGCCCTTCACCCCGGCTTCCTCGTAAGCTTCCCGGCTTGCGGTCTCGAAGTTCTTGCGGCCCTTCATGGGCCAGCCTTTCGGGATGATCCAGCGGCCGGTGTCGAGCGAGGAGACGAGCAGGATCTCAAGCTCCGGGCTGCGACGGAAGGGCAGGGCCGCCGCCTGGAGTCGAGCGCCGTCGGGGGCGAGAAGCTTTGCGGCGTCCTTGGCCTGTTTCATTTCACCTCAAATCACAGCCGGTGATGATGCATTGTAATGGGCCTGCGTTGCAAGGCCCCAGTTGGCGCAGCCTCCGGTTGCGGGTGTGTCCGTGATGCACCATGATTGCGGCGCAATGATCGCAAACGAAGCAAGAGGCGCCGGCCGCGCCCACACACAGAGCACAGACCTGCATGTTGAAACGATTTCCGGCCGCGCCGGGTCTGGCGCTGTGCGCCGGGATGGCGTTGATCGCCTTTGCCGCGAGCCGCCTGCAGAATTACGCGCCCCTGTCGCCTATGATGATCGCCATCGTCATCGCCCTTGGGATCGGCGCGATCTTCGGCGCCCCGTCGTGGGCGAAGGCGGGGCAGGCTTTTACGCTGCGTCGCCTTCTCAGGTTCGCCATCGTGCTGCTGGGCTTGCAGCTTACGATCAATGACGTTGGCGTGCTCGGCGTCGCGGCTGTGTGCGTCGTGCTGGGCGGATTGGCGCTCACGTTTTTCGCCACCCGCTGGGCAGGCCGCCTCCTGGGCGTCGATAAGGGTCTTTCCGAGCTGATCGCCTCCGGGACGGCCGTATGCGGCGCCTCGGCGATCATCGCCACCAACTCCGTCACGCGCGCGCCGCAAGAGGATGTGGTTTACGCCGTCGCGTGCGTCACGTTCTTTGGCACGGTGGCGATGTTCTTGCTGCCGGCGCTTTATCCGACGCTGGGTCTATCGGCGCTCGAATACGGCGTCTGGGCCGGCGGCTCTGTCCATGAGGTGGCGCAGGTGGTCGCCGCCGGGTTCCAGCCGGGACAGCAGGAAGGCGAGACAGCCATGCTGGCGAAGCTGGTGCGCGTCGCCGCCATGGCGCCGATGATCCTCTGGCTTGGCGCCTCCCGCGCCACGAGCGATGGTCCGGCTCCCCCGATTCCGTGGTTCGTCGTTGGCTTCGCGGCGATGATTCTTCTCAACAGCGTGCTCGATCCTCCACTCTGGGTGCGCCAGCAGGCGCAGGTTGTCACCGTCTTCCTGCTCACCATGTCGCTTGCGGCGCTGGGGCTGGAGACGGATCTGCGCCGCCTGCGGCTCAAGGGGCCGCGCCCCCTCGTTCTTGGCGCGCTGGCGTGGCTGTTCATCACCGGCGTGACCCTCGCGGGCCTCATGCTGATTCGTTGACCGCGAGGTCGTTGCGGCCTGCGATCCGCGGCGGGGTTTGCGCCCCCGCGGTTTGCGCGTAACGTCCCGCCGCCACAACAGGAGGGGACGAGCCCGATGTACGCAACGACGCGCGATGGCGCGCGCATCTTCTATTCGCTTTCAGGCCAGACTGGTTCGCCGCGCCGCGTGGCGCTGCTGCATTCGCTCGCCATGGATCACACGTTCTGGGCGCCCATCGCCGAGCGTTTGCAGAACGAGGCGGCGGTGCTGACCGTGGATTGTCGTGGCCATGGCCGCTCGGACAAGCCGGCGGGCCCCTACACGGTCGAGCAATTCGCGGATGACCTCGCTGATCTGTTCCAGCATCTTGGCTGGGACAAGGCCGTGGTCGCCGGCGCCTCGATGGGCGGCTGCGTGTCGCTTGCATTTGCTATTCGCCATCCGCAGCGTGTGACGGGTATTGGCCTGTTCGACACCACCGCGTGCTATGGCGCCCCGGCTCCGTGGGAGGAGCGCGCGCAGAAGGCGCTTGTGGAAGGGCTCGCGAGCCTCACGGACTTTCAGCAGACCCGCTGGTTCAGCGACCGTTTCCGCGCCGAAAATCCCGGCGTTGTGAAAGCCGCGCTCGACGTGTTTCTCGCGAACGAGTTGCCGGCCTACGCTGAAACCTGCCGCATGCTCGGCGCCTGCGACCTGCGCGACAAGCTCGGCGACATCAAGGTTCCTGCGCGCATCATTGTCGGCTCGGAGGATTACGCGACGCCGATCCCCATGGCGCAGACGATGCACGACGGCATCGCCGGCTCCACCATGGAGATTATTGAGGGCGCGCGGCATCTGTCGCCGCTGGAGATTCCCGACAAGATCGCCGACGAGCTGCGCATCCTGCTCGGGTGAGCGAGGGGGAGCTGCGGGACCGCGCGGTCCAGATGCTCCCCTGTTACATTCCCGGGGCGGGCGCAGCCCGAACCCGGGACCCAACACCGCAGCCGCTTGTGTGGGTGGCCGGGTCAGGCCCGGCCATGACGGCCAAGTGGGCGTCTATCGTCCCTGCAGCGTCATGCCGACGAAGGCAATAACGTCCTTGCATCCACGGCAGGCCAACGCTCCGGCCCTGCGGCCTATCGTGGATCCCGGCCGTCGCCGGGATGACGGGGTCGCGCCCACCCGGACCGCGCGCCACCTCCCCGGACGCCGAAGGCGATCCGGGGCCCCGCGCGCATGGCGTATGCGCGTTGCGCTCCCTCATCCGGTTTGCTCTGCAAACCACCTTCTCCCACGTGCGGGAGAAGGGCGCGCGCGGTCCAGTTTTGCGCCCATCTCCCCACAGCGTCATGCCGACGAAGGTCGGCATCCACGGCAGGCAAACGCTTCGACCCTGCGGCCTGTCGTGGATCCCGGCCGTCGCCGGGATGACGGGGTCGCGCCGATCCGGACTGCGCGCGTCCCCGCGCGCATTGCGTATGCGCGTTGCGTTCCCTCATCCGGTTTGCTCTGCAAACCACCTTCTCCCGCTTGCGGGAGAGAGCGGTCCAGTTGGCGCCTGTTGTTCCGGCCCGCCAATCAGGCCGGGAAGTACCGGTCCAGCCAGTCGAAGAGCACGCTGCGCACCCGCACGTTCGTTTCCGCGAACATGAAGTGGTCCGTTTCCGCGAACAGATGCAGGTCGCAGGGCTGGCCGGCGCGCTTGAAGATCTCGATGGATTGCTCCGTCGGCGTGACGGAATCCACCGACGAGTGCAGCAGCAGCAGCGGACGCGGCGCCATGCGGTGCACGACTTCTTCCGCCTTGAAGTCGAACATGCTCTGCGCGGTTTCCGCCGGGAACATCTGGATTGAGCCCGGCACCACATGGGTGCGCAACTCCGGTGGAATCGGCACGATGTCGTAGCGCGGCACCATCAGCGACTGGCCGGTGCGCTCACGATGGCGCTTGCCCTCTTCCAGCATCGTTGTGAAGCGCGTCCACTGCTCGGGGCTCGGATGCTGGCCGCGGAACTTGCGCTCGCCGTTGCCCCACCCGCCTGACGACACGGCCGCCGCTACGCGCTCGTCCACGCTGCCGGTGTAAACCGCGACCGCCGCTCCGAAGCTGGAGCCCAGAAGCGCGATACGGTTCGGATCGACCTCGGGGCGCGTCTGCAGGAAGCTGATGGCGCTTTGGGTGTCCGCCACCTGCTCAAGGCAGATGACGCGGCCCTTCTCGCCTTCGCTGACGCCGCATCCGCGCATGTCGAAGCCCAGTGTGACGTAGCCGCGCTTCGAGAGCATCTCGCAGGGGATCGTCACGTTGCCGGAGTTCTTGGTGCTGCCGAAACCGTGCAGCACGATGACCGCGGGCCGGCGCTCGCCGGCCTTGTAGTCCGCCGGCAGCGTGATGCGACCGGACAGCGTCAGGCCGTCCGAGATGAAGGTGACGTCTTCCTGCATGGGCTCTCCCTTTTCGCTTTTCTGTTACTTGACGAGGTCGAGCACTTCCTTCGGCGCTTCCACGATCTGCCTTGTAAGCTTTGCGAGGAGGTCGCCGCTGATGAGCTCGATGTCGATATTGTACCGCTTGGCGTCGGCGAGGAAGCCCACATCCTTCATGGTCGCCTCGAATGCGGCGCGCAGCATCCTTGCGCGGTCCGCCGGCACGCCCGGCGGCAGGAACACGCTGCGGCCGAAGTCGGATTCCGCCGACAAGAATTCAGCCGCCTGCTTGTGCAGCGGATCGGTCATGACTTCTGCGAGCGTGGGAACGTTTGGCGCGGAAGGATCGCGTGTGATCGACGCGAACACGATCGGCTTGATCTTGCCCTCCCGGATCTCGTTGGGCATGGCAAGCTGGACGGAGAGCCACGAGGCGCCGCGCCCCTCGATTTCGCCGCGCTGCATCGCGAGGTTGAGGTCAGCCGCGCCCTTGTAGCCCATCACCATCTTGAACCTGGTTCCAAGAAAGCGGTTCATGGTGTTGGGCACGATGAACGTGGGCGAACTCGGGCCGGTGGCGCCGATCACCACCTCCACCTTCCTAGCCTCCTCGATCGTCTGCGCCTTCGCCGTGTGCCACAACGCCAGCATGTTGCGCACGGGCGCCATGTTGCCGAGCCAGTACCACTCGCGCGCATCGTACTTGGCCACCTGCGGCTGCAGCACCTGATTGTGCACGATGGTCTGCTGCGTCATCGCGATGGTGAGGCCATCGCGCGGCGCGGTGTTGCTCATCTGGTTGGCGACCTGCAACCCACCCGCCTGACCGCCCGCGAACTTCACGATGATTTTTGGCGCGCCGGGAATGTGCTTTGGCATGTGTTCCGCCAGCGCGCGCGCGTATGGGTCGAAGCTGCCGCCGGGATCAGAGCCGATGATGAAGGAAATGAGCTGGCCCTTGTAGACCGCCGCGAGATCGTCCGCGTGGGCCGTCGCTGGCGCCAGCATGAGCCCGATCATCGCCATCCACGATGCTGTTTTCATCGTTCCCCTCCTGTTGTTGGCCGGGCTCAGCCGGCGATGAATATCGGTCCTGCTACGCCGCATGATACGGCGACATCCTGCAATTGCGCGCGCAACCGCGGCGAGATCGGAACGCCTGAAGCCGCGCGCGCGCGGGCCTCCGCTTCCGAGCGCTCGCCCGGAAGGCGAATGGCGTCGAACCCATCAGCCTTTGGCAGGTCGCGAATGACGTCGGCGAGCGTGCGCACGTCTGCGTCGAAATCCGCCAGCGGCCTGATCTTCGATGCATCAATGACGATGAGCATCTCGCTCTGCATATGAAAACTTTTGCGCCCGGGCCCCAGCATGTTGGCGAGCAGCGGCGCCCCGGCGAGCACGCTTGTCACGCATTCAAACAGCAGGCCAAGGCCTGCGCCCTTCGGCCCGCCGATGGGCAGGGCGACGGCGGCTTTCGCGGCGTCCGTTGTGACGCGTCCTTCGGCGTCCAGCGCCCAGCCTTCGGGGATCGGCTTGCCCTCCCGCTGGGCCTGCTTCAGCTTGCCGTTCGATGCGACCGCACTCGCCATGTCGAGCATGAGCGCGCCATCGGGTCCGCCCGGCACGCCGATGGCCAGCGGGCTGGTGGAAAGGCTCGGAACGCTTGCGCCATGGTAGGCCATGAGCGGCGGGCCGGAGCCCATGACCATCGCGACAAATCCCTGTCGCGCAGCCTGTTGCACGTAGTATCCCACCGCGCCCGTATGGGCGCAGCGGCAGACAATGCCTGTGGCGACGCCATAGAGCCGCGCGCGCCGCGTCGCCTCCTCCAGCGCCATCATCATCGGCACGGGGCCGGCGGCGCGGTCCGCGTCGATGCGGAACAGCGCCGGCGCGGCGTCGTCGAGACGAGGCGCCGCATGCGGATTGATGGAGCCGTTGGCGATGAGGTTGAGATAGGAGGGGACGCGCTCGACGCCGTGGGAGTCGATGCCGCGCAGGTCAGCCCACGTGAGCACGTCGGCCACCTGAGCGGCGTGCGCCTCCTGCATGCCGCGCGATGCGAACACGCGGGTGACGAACGCCGCAAGCTCTCTCGCCGAGATCATGCCTGGCGCTTTTGCGTTGCCGTCCGTCACCGTCTCCTCCTTTATTTTCAACCTAGCGGCCGAGCGCTTTCTTGACGCGTTCCACCGTATCCGGCGGCGTCTCGAACATGCGCGCGACCAGCTTTTCGACCTCTTCGCCAGAGAGCGGATGAACGTCGATGTTCATCTTTTCCGCTTCCGCCAGCAACTCGGGATCTTTCATCGTCGCCTCGAACGAGCGGCGCATTTCCGCAAGTCTGTCGGTGGCGATTTCCGGCGGCGCGATAATGGGGCGCGCGAACGAGTTCTGGCTGTAGAACATCTCGAGCGCCCGGCGGTCGGCGTCGTTGCGCGCCAGCTCCATCATGAGCGGGGTTTTCAGCGCATTGAGCTGCGGATGGCCCTTGATGTCTTCCTGCGCGAATACGCGCGTGAACAGCTCGCCCTTCAGAATGTCGGGGTACTGCACCTTCGCTGTGGACCAGCCCAGCCCGCAGATGCCCTGCACCTCGTTGCGCTCCATGGCCAGCGTGACCTCGCGCGAGCCCTTGTAGCCGGTGACGATCTTCATGCGTCCGCCCAGAATGCCATTGGCGAACGCGGGGAAGTCGTAGGTCGTGCTGCCGGGCGCGGTTGCGCCGATGATCACGTCGCTGGCGATCAGCTCCGCCGGGGTTTTGGGCGCAGCGTCGCGGCGCAGCAGGCAGACGAGCACTTCCGAATGCGCGTTGCCCACGTAGCGGAATTTTGAGGGATCGTAGTTGCGCCGCAGGCTTTCGCTCAGCAGCGGATCCACGATCACGCTGGGAAACACAATGCCGACGAACGTGCCGTCCTTGGGCGCGCGGGTGAACACATGGCTCGCCACCACGCCGCCGCCAGCGCCGGGCATGTTGGAGGGCACCACCTGCGGGTTGCCGGGAATGTGCTTGCCCCAGTGGCGCGCGACGAGGCGGCCGTAGGTGTCCAGCCCGCCTCCCGTGGAGGAGCCGATGGCGAGCGTCAGCTGCTTGTCCTTGAAAAACGGCGCTGCGCCCTGCTGGGCCTGCGCGCTCGTTGTGAAAGCGCCCGCCAGCAGCGCGGCGGCGAAAATGGCTGCGTGCTTTTGCATCGATTTTCCCCGTCTCACTTCATGGCCTCGGTCGCGCGGTCGATCACATCCTTCGGCGCATTCAGGATTTCCATGGCGATCTTCTGCACCTCGGCGCCAGAGGTGGGATCAATCTCGAGCTTGCGCTTCTCGGCTTCCGCGAGGAACACGGGATCTGCGACCATCTTGTCGAACGCTGCGCGCAGGGTCGCGAGACGATCCGCCGCGATGCCTGGCGGCGCGATCAGCGCGCGGCCTATGGCGGCGCCCGCAGAGGCGAACTCGATGATCTTCTTCGCCTGCGGGTCGTCCACGATCTCCTGCATCAGCGGAACGTTGGCCAGCTCCTTGTTGCGGCGCAGGCCGCCCTGGATCAGCGGAATGAAGTCGCCCGCCTCGATCACCGACATGTGGGTCGCGCGCCATGAGTTCCAGGCGGAAGAGACGAAGTCCACCTCGCCGCGCTCCATGGCGAGGACAGAATCCGCCGAGCCCTTGTAGCCGCAGATGATATCGAACTGATAGCCGCCGAGCGCCTTCAGCATCGCCGGGTACTGGTAGCTCTGGGAGTTGCGGCCCGTGCAGCCCGCCACTGTCTTCGTCTTGCGCATGTCGGCGGGCGTTTTCGCGGCCGCGCCCTTGCGGAAGACGAACGCCGTGTTCACCGGCGCGAACGAGCCGATGTAGGACATCTCCTGCACTTTCCACTTGCCCACCGCCGGCTCAAGCAGCTGCGTGTGCGCAATGGTTTCCGGGAACAGCCCGATGACCGACCCGTCTCTGGGAGACTGGGCGTAGAAAAATGCGGTCGCCACCAGGCCGCCGCCGCCCGGCTTGTGTTCGACAATGATGTTGGGATTGCCGGGCAAATGGTTGCGCATGAAGTCGGCGGCCAGCCGCGCGTAGAGGTCGTAACTGCCGCCTGGCGGGTGGCCGATGGTGATGCGCATCGGCTGCTGCGCGTTTGCAGCGCCCGACAGCGCAACGGCGCCGCCGGTGACCAACGCTGCGGCGAGTGTCCTGAGCATGGCCTTCATCGTCTTCTCCCCTCCTGTGAGCCTTTGCGGCTCTTTCCGGATCACTTTTTCTTTTCGACGTTGCGTACGGGCGTCTCAGGTTTGAGACCGGCGCGCCGGCGCGCAAAGGTGTTTTCGCCGTTGGCTTTCCACTCGCCGCGCGTGGCCGCGTCCGCGAACGCCTGCCACTGGTCGCTCCAGTCGCCGAGATCATACCCATGCCACGGCGCGCGCACGGAGAGGCGCGGCAGGCCAAGCTCTTCCCACAGGCGGCGCGCGTCCTCCATGTAGGGCTTCGCCGGCAAGGCGAGCGGCGAGGTGGGGTGCTTCAGCGTTGCGTCGATGAGCATCGTGGAATCGCCCCCTCCCGCGCCTGCCTTGGGGCCATGGCCTCCGGCGCGATGGGGGACAAGCTGCACATCCTCAATGGGGTCGCAGCGATACGCCATGGACCAGAAGATCGCGTCTGTGTTGAGCGCGTCGATGTCGCGCGACACCGCGATGACGATCTTGCCGCACTGCGCCTGCAGGGTAGCTGCGCCATGCAAACCGCGCCACACTTCCGTGCGCGGCGCGCCCGGCGCGAACTTGAGGAAGATCACCTTGCGCAGGTTGGTGAGGGGTTCGTGCATCACCACGCCCTCGATGCCCTTGATGTCGAGCGTGCGCTTGAGATGCTGGAAGAACAGCGCTTCGTACGCCGACTTCTTGAGGATGCTCGACTCGCTGGGCGTCACCTCGCTCAGCACGGAGGCGAACACCGGCTTGCGCTTCATGGTGATGGCGGTGACGCGCATCGACATGTTGAAGTCTTCCAGCGCCACGTGGCCGTGGCTCTCGCCAAACGGGCCTTCCGGCTCCAGCATTTCCGTGTCGATGAAGCCTTCCACGACGATTTCGGCGTCGGCGGGAATTTCGAGATCGACGGTCTTGGCTTTCGTCACGCGCATGGCGCGGCCAGCAAGGCCGCCGGCCACCGCCATTTCATCCTCATCGATGCCGAGCTTCTGCGGCCCTGTGAACGCAACGACCGGCGCGCAGCCGACAATAATCGCGCAGGGCATGGGCTGCCCCATCTTCTGATATTTGAGCCAGTGCACGTAGCCGCCGGCGCCCGACAGGCGCGAGGCCATGCGCACGGCAAGCCTGTCGTTGGCTTTGAAAGCCGCGCGGTACGTGCCCATGTTGCGCACGCCGGTTTCGGGATCTTTCGTTACGCACACGGTGGCGGTCAGATACGGCGCAGCGTCGAAGCCCGGCGTGGAGACGGTTGCGGGCAGCACGCTCAGGCCCGTCTTCTGCAAGTCGTCCCCGGTGATGACGACCTCATGGCAGGGCGCGTCTTCAATGAATTCCGGCTCAATGGGGTTGTCGAGCGCGCGCATCCAGACGTCAGCCAGATCTTCAACGCCAACGCCCATGCCGGCGGCGTAAATCTCGTCGTTGGCTGCGAGTGCGCCGACCACCACGGGGATGTCGTACTTTTCGCCCTTGGCGCCGATGACATTGGTGAACAGGAACGCGCGCCGCTCCTGCTCGGGAAAATTGCCGACGAACTGCCAGCGCACGAGCGGATGGATCTGCGTATCCTTGCACACCGGCTTGTCGATGCGCACGAGAAGGCCGCGCTCTTCGAGGCGCGCGAGGTGTTCCTGAAAATCGGACGGCGCGGACGACGCCTTTCCCGAGGCTGCTTGCCCAGAGGCCATTTGCGGTTCCAACCCTTCCACGGCGCTTCGCTGCGCCAGTGGTTGCGTTATTATAGGTCTTCCTGTAGCGAGGCAACCAAACGGGCCGGCCGCGCCAAGCCGGCGTCCAGCCACGGATGGGGAGAGAATGAACAAGCCGCTGTCGCCGGAATTCGCCGCCATTGGCCGGCCTGTCCGGCGCAAGGAGGATGAGCGCCTCGTCACCGGACGCGGTCGCTTTACCGACGATTTCCGCCTCCCGGGACAGACCTTCGCCGTCATGGTGCGCTCGCCTCATCCCCACGCGCGCATTGTCTCCATTGACAAGAGCGCGGCGCTGGCGATGCCTGGCGTTCTCGGCGTGTTCACCGGCGCGGATTGTCTTGCCGACAAGCTTGGCGCCATCCCGCACGATCCGATCCCAAAAACCAAGTACGACATGAAGCTCACGGGGCGGGGCGGCACGCCGATCTTCATCGGCCCGCACCTGCTGCTGCCCCACGACAAGGCGCGCCATGTGGGCGAAGCGGTCGCCATGGTGGTGGCGCAGACGCTGGCGCAGGCGCAGGACGCTGCGGAAGCCGTGGCTGTCGAATACGAGGAACTGCCCTTCACGCTGGATCAGCGCGAGGCCATGGAGGCGGGCGCCCCCGCCGTGTGGGACGAGGTGGCCGACAACGCCCTCGTGGACACGTGGTTCGGCGACCGCGAGGGAACCGACAAGGCGTTCGCTGCGGCCGATCACGTGGTGAGCCTCGATCTCTACATTCCCCGCGTCACGGCGGCCGCTATGGAGCCGCGCGCGGCGCTGGGCTGGCGCGACGCGAACAGCGACCGCTGGGAGCTGTACGTGGGCGGCGGCGGCGCCGTGCGCCAGAAGGGCGAACTGGCCTCCGTGCTCGGCGTCGATCCCAAGACCGTGCGCGTGCAGACCTACGACGTGGGCGGCAACTTCGGCTCCAAGAACCGCGTCTATGTGGAATACGGCCTTGTGCTGTGGGCCTCCGCCAAGGTCGGGCGGCCTGTGAAGTACGTGGCGACGCGCCATGAGTGCTTTGTCAGCGACTATCAGGGCCGCGATCTCTCCACCCGCGTCGAGCTGGCGTTGAACAAGGACGGCAAGTTCCTTGCGCTGCGCTGCGACAACGTGAGCAATGTGGGCGCGCGCTGCGTGTCGTTGTCGCCGCTGGGCAAGGGCTCGGGGCTCGTCACCGGCTCTTATGATATCCCCTGCGCGACGCTCCATGCCCGCGCGGTGTTCACCAACACCACGCCGACGCAAGCCTATCGCAGTTCGGGCCGGCCGGAGGTGAACTTCGCCATCGAACGGCTGATCGACATGGCGGCGCAGGATCTCGGCATCGACCGGGTGAGCCTGCGTCGCCGCAATCTCGTGAAGCGCAAGGCGTTCCCCTACACGAACGCCGTGGGCGCAACTTATGACAGCGGCGACTACGCCGCGCAGCTCGATCTGGCGCTCGAGATTTCTGACTATAAAGGTTTCGCGAAACGCAAGCGCGAGAGCGCGAAGCGCGGCCTGCTGCGCGGCTTCGGGCTGGCGCACTATGTTGAGTCCTCCATCGGCTCGCCGAAGGAGCAGGCGCAGATCATAGTCAAGCCGGAAGGCCGCGTGACCGTGGTCATCGGCACCCAGCCGAGCGGGCAGGGGCACGAGACGAGCTTTGCGCAGGTAGCAGCCGATCTCATCGGCCTGCCGGTGGACATCGTCGATATCGTCATCGGCGACACGGACGTGGTGAAGGTGGGCGGCGGCTCCCATTCGGGCCGTTCCATGCGCCATGCGGCCACTGTCATGAACCGCGCGTCGGGCGATCTCATTGGCCGCGCCAAGGCCATCGCCGCGTTCATTCTCGGCGTCGATCAGCAGGAGATCGAGTGGGCCGACGGGCGCATCGTGGCGCGCAACTCCAACCGCTCGTTCGATCTCATCGAGCTGGCGAAGGAAGCCGCGAAGGTCGAACTGCCTGTCGATCTGAAGAGCGGTCTCGCGGTGTGCACCGACAACGAGATGCACGAACCCGTGTTTCCCAACGGCTGCGCCAGCTGCGAGGTCGAGATCGATCCTGACACGGGCGCCATCGCCATCGTGCGTTATGCGGCGGTGGACGACGTGGGCCGCTGCATCAATCCCATGATCGTGCATGGGCAGACCCATGGCGGCATTGCGCAAGGCGTGGGGCAGGCCATGTGGGAGCTGTGCAAGCTTGATGCGGGCAGCGGGCAGCCGCTCGCCGCGTCCTTCATGGATTACGGCATGCCGCGCGCTGACGATCTGCCCTCGTTCCGCACAGAGATCGCCGAAGTGCTCTCGCCCACCAATCCGCTGGGCATCAAGGCGGGCGGCGAGGGCGGCACCACGCCGGCGCTGGCGGTGATCGTCAGCGGCATCGTGGACGCGCTGTCGCATCTGGGCGTGCGCCACATCGATATGCCGACCACGCCCCACGCCATCTGGCGCGCCATTCAACAAGCCAAGGCCGCAAAGGCCTGAAAAACACTACGGAAGGGAGAACACCCGTGAGCGCGAAGACCATTGAGCTGATCTGCTTCCCCGGCGCCCCGAACCTGCCGATTTTCGTCGCCCAGAAGAAGGGCTGGTTCGAGAAGAACGGCGTTTCGATCAACATGTCGACCACGCCGAACTCGGCGTTTCAGGCTGAAAACCTCGCCTCCGGCAAGTTCCAGATCGCCGGCACCGCCTTCGACAACGTGGTGGCCTATCAGGAAGGCCAGGGCGCAGTGCCGCTGAAGGACACGGACTTCTTCGCCTTCATGGGCGCCACGCAGGTGGAACTCGCGTTCATTACGCAAGCCGACGTGAAGACCTACGAGGATCTGAAGGGCAAGACGCTGGCGCTCGACGCGCTGTCCACGGGCTTCGCCTTCGCGCTCTACGAGATGCTCGCCCGCAACGGCCTGACGAAGAGTGACTACGCCATGGCCACCGTGGGCGCGACGCCCGCGCGTTGGGAGGCTGTGAAGGCCGGAACCCATGTGGGCACGCTCACCATCGAGCCGTTCACGAGCATCGCCCGCAATCAGGGCTTCAACATTCTGGACACGTCCACCAACATCTTCCCGGCCTATCAGGGCGGCTCGTTCGCGGCGAGCCGCAAGTGGGCGGCGGAAAACCCGGACGCGGTGAAGGGTTTTATTCGCGGCTATCTGGAAGGGTTGGAGTGGACGCTTGATCCCGCGAACCGGCAGGAGGCGACGGACATCCTTCTCGCCAACATGCCGGAGATCAAGCCGCAGGTCGCCGGTGCGGTGATGAACTCGCTGCTGTCGCCCCGCTCCGGCCTCACGCCCGGCGCCGCGATACTCATGGACGGGGTGAAGACCGTGCTCGAACTGCGCTCGAAGTACGGTTCTGGCGGCGCCCTGTCGAACCCCGAGAAGTACATCGACCTTCAGTACCTGAAGGCCGTCACGGGCTGAACGTCAACTGGACAGGCAGTCGCGCACGATCTCTGGAATCGTCTGCGCCGCCTTCAGTCCCGCGCGCAGATCCTCCATCGCGCCGGCGTCGAGAGATGCGGGCGCGATCCTGTTTCCGGGGGCTTGTCCGGCCGCGATGTCCTCCAGCTGGCGGGCGAGGATGAAGGTGAGAAAGCGGCCGTGCGCGCGCGCCAGCGCCTCCAGGTCGGTGCTGTGGGCCTCGCCGAGCGAGCGCACGCCTGCAAGGCGTTCGGCGGTGGCTCTGGCCTCCACGCCGGCGCGCAGCGCCAGCACCCGCGCCCCGGTCACAATGGGCTTGAGCCCTGTTCTCTTGAGGTCGAGCATTCCGTCCCGGGTTTGCAGGCGCCCGAAAAACCCGAACGGGGAGGCCTGTTCCGCGCCGGCTTCCGCGAGCAGTTTCAGAAACGGGATCTCGCGCCGCGCCGCCCGCCACATGTCGCGCCAGAGCGCTTCGGCGAGCATCAGGTCGCCATGGCAGGGGCGCATGTCGAAGGCGATGTCCACCGCCAGCAGATCCTCGGGCCGTGAGCGCGTGAGCCACAGGCGCGCGCGTTCGCGCCATGTGGCGACGCTGCTTCGCCAGGGGGTGTTCTTCGCCATCACGCCGCCGCGGCAGTAGGGCACGCCCACTGCGTGCAGCAGGTCGCACATGAGGGTGGCGAGGCGCGCGAACCATGCGTCCTCGCGGCCGTCCGGATCGCCGCGCTCGAACACAATGGCGTTGTCCTGATCGAAGGCGAGCAGGCTTTCGCCCCGTCCTGCCGAACCCAGCACCACGACCGTGTAGCGGCAGGGCGGCGGCCCGGCCCCTTGCTCCATGAGCGCCTGTTCCGCGAGTTGCGCCGCGCGCCGGGTGAGGGCGGCCACCTCGCGGGCGATCACCGCCGCGACCTGTTGGCCGTCCATGCCGTAGGCGACCAGACCGCGCGCGACGGAGGGGATGGTCCCCCACGCTTTTCCCAGCGCGATCACGTCGGGCGCGGTGTCGATGGCGTCGCCCAGCGCCACCGGCTCGCTCATGCGCGACCTGAGGAGGTCGCGCGCGGACAGGGCGCCGACGATCCGGCCCGTCTCGTCCGCGACCCCCAGATGGCGAATGCCGAGCCGGTTCATGCGCCCGACCGCGCGATATGCGAACGCCTGCGCGGCCACCGTGACCAGGGGGCGCGAGGCGAAGTCGCCAACCCCGCGGGCCAGCGCGTCCGGGCCATGGGCGGCGATGGCGGTCAGCAGGTCTCGCTCGGTGACCACGCCAAGGTCGCCGGCGACCGCATGGGCCTCCCCCACAAAAATTGAGCCGACCTTCGCGCGCGCCATGGTCGCGATGGCCTCGCCGAGGGGCGCTTCGGGCGCCACGAAGAGCGGCGCCCGGCTCATGATGTCGCTGACGCGCCGTTCGAACAGAAATGTGTCAACGATTGCGGCCGGCGCGACGCCCTGCGTCTGCGGACCGGTGAGGGGCGCCCATACGGAGGGGTAGGATTGATCCTGCTCGAAGCGGCGCGTGGCGGCGATGGCCTCGCCGAGCGTCCTCACGCCGCGCTCGCGCAGGTGCGGCCCCAGCGCCGTGAACACGCGGGCGCAGGAGACGGCGTCGCCCAGGGCGCGATGGCGCGCATCCAGCTCCACGCCGCAGCGCGCGGCGATGATTTCGAGGGTGTAGGCGGGCAGGTTCGGGAACGCGATCTGGGCGAGGAAGCGCGTGTCGAGGGCTATGGGCGTCCAGGCGGGCAATCCCGCCCGGCGGGCCTCCTCGCGAAACACGGCGAGGTCGAACCCGAACGAGTGCCCGATCACCACGCGCCCGCGTACGAAGGCGAGCATCGCCTCATAGGCCTGCGGGAAGGAGGGCGCGTCCGCCGTCATGTCCGGGGTAATGCCGGTGATGGCTTGCGCGGCGTCCGGGATCGTGCCGCCGTTCACGAGCGTTGTGAAGGTATGGGGCGCGCCGGCGCCGTGGGCGACCTCGACGCCGCCGATCTCGATGATGCACGCGTTGCGGGGATCTAGGCCGGTGGTTTCGGTGTCGATGGCGACCGCGTCTAGGGCGAAGAGCGCCAGATTACGCTGGTCGCGCTCGATCAGCCGTTGATCCTGCCGGGCCTGAACGTGAAGCACATCCGCCAAGGGCCGCCTCCCTCGGCTTCAGTGTGCCTCCGCAGTCGCGGGAGGGTCAATGGCGAACGCCGCAAACCCTACAGCTTCGGGAAGGTGCGATGCATCTGCAATGCGTTATACCGGAGCCCGAACGGGCAGTAGACTTTCGGTCCCGTAGTAAGCTCACACGCGAACTTGTAGTGCTTTAGAGTTCCATTTTTGTTAAACACGGGCACTCTCTTGAGTCCGGCTCTACCCTCGCCGTCAAGCAATTGCTGCACGGTCAATCCTCTGTTGTGCCCACCTTTTTTACCGTGCCCCCCCACTTTCCTTGAGATCTGGCGGCTTCCGTCCTTGTCGTAGTGATCCACATAGATCGGGCGGCCATTTTTGTTCAGCTTCGGCTTGGGATTAGGGTTCAGCACTTGTTTGGGGGGCGTGACCATTCCTGGGCCTGTCTTGCGGGTCGGGCTTACCCCGTTAGTTCTCCTGACGTTATCGTTCGCTACAATCTTGTTCGGCCCACCTCTCGACAGTGTCGAGATTTGGATCACCTGAGGCTTGCCGCTTGCCACCGCTTCCGTGGCAGTGGTCGCGCTGACAAAAAATGCGCCCGTGGCCGCAATCCCCGCAGCGGCGAGGCATCTGGCAAATTTCCACATCAAAATCATCTCCCTGAACATTCGCCCAATATGGCGAAGGTCAAGGCCTAACATAACGGAAGGTCAAGGTGAAGATCACGGTTAAGGTATTGTTAACCGGTCGGGGGCTCAGCCGCCGCCCCCTGTCCATTGCGCCCAGAGCCCGGAGAATGGCCGGAAGACGAAGCGCACCTTGTGCTCGCCGGGGGGAACCTCAACTGCGCGGAAAATAGCGTTGGCGCGCAGGATCGGCGCTGGTTTGCCGTCGATCTCGGCCCGCCACCACGGATGCCAGACGTCGTTGAGCACCACCCAGCCGCCCTCTCGGGACGATGCGTCGATGACGACTTCGGTGTTGGCGTAGGAGGCGATGCGCGCGCGACCCGCCGGGCGCGCCTTGCTCTCGGGCGCATCCTCCAGCAGCACGGTGTTGCGGAAGTCCGTCGCAGGCCACACGCCGGTGGCGATCATCGCCTCAAAATTCGCCGGCCGCGCTTGCGTCGCGAACAGGACGCGGGGCAGAGCGCGGGGATTCTCGTAGAGGTACGCCGCCCGGTTGCGGCCCGCCTCGATCAGGTCTCCCGGACGAAGCGATTTGTCGAGTTGCTGCGCCGGCACGCCGGTCACCACCCACCGCACGCCGAGCAGGTCGGCCATGGGCGACGCGTAGCGCGCGAACAGGGGCGCGAACCGCCGCTGGTCGGGAACCGCCACATGGTCGATGGCGCCGGTGGCCTGCGCGAACCAGCGCAGCCGCAGCGGGTTGTAGCCCAGCCAGTGGTCGAAGCCGTGGGACAGGGACACGTTGGGCCAGTGGAAGTCCACCGCCGCCATCTCCACCCGGTCGCGCCGGTCCGGCCCTGCGGGGCCCGCCAGCTTGTCCTTCAGCAGCAGCAGCGTGGGGTCGCGTCCGTCGGGTTTCAGGGCCTCGTAGATCGTCGGGCTCAGCGCGGTCGATTCGTTGGGTCCGTTGTTCACCCGCAGATCGAGGAACAGCAGGGCGCCCAGCGCTACGATGGCCAGCGTGCGCTTGTGATGAAGGTGCGGGAGGTAGATGAGCAGCGCCGCGGCGGCGACGATCCATCCCGCAGACATGGCCAGCGCCGGCAGCGCGTGGCCGAGGCGATCTTTGGCGAAGGCGACCGCAACGCAGGCGATGAAGGCGGCCGCCAGCAGCGCGAGGCCCGCCCACAGGGCGCGCGGCGAGCGGCCAAAGCCTGCGTCCGCGAGTCGATGCACGAGGAATCCGGCGATGATCGCCAGCATGGCGCCCAGCGGGAACGTGGCGTCCGCGGGGCGGCGGAACATATCGGCGCCGGGCAGGTGGAAAGCCCACGCGAAGAACGGCGTGTACTTGCCCAGCCCAAACAGCAGCAGGACGAGGGCGGCGATGACGTAAGGTCTGATCTCGCGCGCCAGCAGGCCCCCGCGCGCCACGCCCAGCATGAGGAAGGCCGCCAGCGGCAGGGCGCCCATGTAGACGTTCGCCATGTTGCGGGCGAGCGCCAGCTTCTGGTCGCCCCAGAAGTCCGGGTTCGGCGGTCCCCAGTAATCCTTCAGCGGTCCGTCGGTTCCAAACAGGTTGGCGGAAACGAAGGTGTAGAGCGCGCCCGGATGCAGCGATCCGCCCGCCGCGCCTTCAAAATCGATGGCCGGACGGTTGGAGTGGGCCGCAAGCGCCAGCGTCAGCGCAACGGGCAGGGCGACGGTCAGCAGCCCGCAGACGGCGCCCGCGCCAAGCGGGGCGATGAGCGTGCGCAGGTTGTCCCAGCGCCACCCGCCCTCCAGCGCCCGCCACAGGCCAAGGAACGCCAGAAGCCAGACGCCGAACCAGGCGACCTGATCGCGGCCGATCACCATGAGCCCGGCGGCGAGGCCGGCCAGCGCGCCCCACAGGATCGAGCGCCGGTCGACCGCCCGCAGCAGCAGCCACAGGGCGATGGCGAACCACGCAAGACTCAGGATCTGGCCGATGTGCTGGATGCGCCATGCGGCGGAGGCGCCCAACGCGAAGGCGAGCGCCGCCACCACGGCGCCTTCGGGCCGCCAGCCATGGTCGCGGAACATCGCGATGATGGCGAGGCCGCCAGCGGCGATCATGCAGAAGGCGACCGCGTCAAACGCCGCGAACGAGGGGGCCTTCTCGAAGAAAGCGAGCAGCAGGTAGGGCGGCGAGAAGATCAGCGACTGCGGGTCGGCGATTTGCGGGTGTCCGCCAAAAACATGGGGCGCCCAGAACGGCGACTGGCCGCTGTGGAGCGCGTTCGCGAGAAAGACAAGCTGGGGGTAGAAATGCGCCTTGGCGTCCCACGGGATCGTCACCGAGCCCGTGATCCACGGCCACGCGAACAGGAACGAGGCGGCCAGAAAAACGGCGACGGCCGGCGCATAGCCCGGCCGTCTTCCGTGCGGAACCTGGTTGTGAGGCCTGGGCTTATTCCTTGACTGCGCCATAAGCTGTGAGCTGGTCCGCGTCGATCAGATGACCGGCCCGGTCCCGCTTGGAGGCGAGATACCGGACGTTGTGGTCGTTAAGCCGCCCAATTACCCGCTGATCCGCGACGATGTCGAGCCCGGCGCCGCGCAGCGCCGCGATCTTGATCGGATTGTTCGTCATCACGCGCACGCTGGCGACGCCAAGCTGCTTCAGCATTTCGGCTGCGAAATCAAAGCCGCGCTGGTCGTGGTCGAAGCCCAGCACCTCGTCGGCGTCGTAGGTGTCAAACCCCTGTGATTGCAGCTTGTAGGCGCGCATCTTGTTGGACAGGCCGTTGCCGCGGCCTTCCTGATCGAGATACAGCAGCACGCCGCCGCCGTTCTGGGCCATGAACTTCGCGGTGTCGCGCAGCTGGTCGCCGCAGTCGCACTTGAGGCTGCCGAACAGGTCGCCGGTGAGGCAGGCCGAATGCAGCCGCACCCCCACCGGGCGCGACAGATCCGGCTTGCCGATGATGATCGCCACCTGATCGCGCAGGCCCTCTCCGCCGCGGAAGACCACGAACTCCGTGTCCTGAGCGCCTTCCAGCGGCACCGGCGCGCGTCCAACGATCTTCAGGTCCACCACGCTGCGGCCCCGGTACTCGAAGATGCTCCCCGCCTCCGCCTCAAGCAGGCCGCTCGTCGCCGCCAGTTCCCCGGTGACGGGCGCGACCACGAGGGCGGGGAGGATGAGGGCGAGTCGCGCCAGCTCCAGCGCGGCCTTGTCCAGCGTGTCGATGGACGCAACCGGCGCGTCGAAACGGGCTCCGACCTCAAGCGCCAGCGTCGTGATGCGGGCAAGGTCAATCTTCGGCAGGGCGAACTGGCCCGGCTCGGTGCGCTCCATGCCCAGGCGACGCAGGCGCGGGGCGGGAAGCACGAGCCGCGCGCGCCCGTCCGCCAGCGCCTCAAGGCGCGCGGCCATCGCTGCGTCGAGCGCCTCGACGCCAATAACCATGATGAGGGTGTCGTCGGACCGGATGAGCGCGGGACGGCCGGATCGCAGCTCGGCGATCGCACGTTCCACAGCAATTTGGCTCGCTCCGCCGTCCGCTAATAGAATAGTCTTGTTATCCGACACGCGACCCTCAACTGACTTGGGCGGCTGGATCCGACCGAGGACAAGGTCCGTAAGTAATGACGCCTCGTGACGTTTCCATAACGCAGATTGGGAATTTTATCCAGGAGATCCCATGGGACCGGTTCAGGACGCCCGGGCAGGGAATGAACGCGCCGCCATGGCAGATGTTTCGCCTACGTACGAGGACATCATCGGATCACTGCGGCGCGCGCCGCCGGACCGCCCGTTCGTGGTCGGGCAGCTGGGTCAGTCGCTCGACGGACGCATCGCCACCGTCACGGGATCCTCGCGCTATATCAACGGCTCGTGCGCGCTGGATCACCTCCATGTCCTGCGCGCCAATGTGGACGCCGTGCTGGTGGGTGCGGGCACTGTCGTCGCCGACGATCCGCAGCTCAACGTGCGGCGCACTGCCGGCCGCAGCCCTGCGCGGGTTGTGCTGGATCCGTCCGGGCGCACGCCCCCGCACGGGCGCTGGCTCGCCGACGACGGCGCTCGCAGGATCGTGATCTGCGCCCGGGACATCCCCCGCCCGCCCGGCTGCGACGAGGTGATCGTGATCGAGCGCGTCGAGGGGCGCGTCGATCCCCACCGCGTTTGCGCCGCGCTGTTCGAACGGGGCCTGCGTCGCATACTGGTCGAAGGCGGGGCGCGCACCACTTCCACGTTCATCGAGGCGCGCGCGATGGATCGTCTGCACGTGCTCGTCGCGCCGGTCATCATCGGCTCCGGCAAGTCGGGGCTGGAGTTGCCGCCGGTGCGCGAGGTGCAGGATGCGCTGCGCCCGCCCGTGCGCGTGTGGCCGTTCGCCGACGGGGATGTCCTGTTCGATTGCGACCTGCGCGGCTGACGACACCGTGGAGCATGCCATGAGCACCATCGAAGCGCCTGCAAGACCGCTGCACTACGCCCCCTGGAGCAAGACGCTGCACTGGGTCAGCGCGCTCATGATCCTGTTCATCATCCCTGCGGGGATCGTGATGGCGAACATCGGGCCGGGCAAACTGCAGAACACGCTCTATGACCTGCACCGTTCGTTCGGCGTCGTTGTGTTTGTGCTGGCGTTGGCGCGGGTGTTGGTGCGCATCGCCCGCGGCGCCCCGGGGCCTGCGGCGGGGCTCACACGGTTTGAGCGGATCCTGTCCACCAGCGTGCATCACACGCTGTATGCGCTGCTCATCGCCATGCCGCTGCTCGGCTGGCTCATGACATCGGCCTACCGGGTGGATGTGTCCGTGTTCGGTCTGTTCACGCTCCCGCATGTGGTCGCCCAGGATGAGGCGACGTACAAGGTTCTCCAGCGCCTGCATTTCATCGGCGGGCTCGCGATGACGCTGCTCGTGCTTGCGCACCTCGCAGGCGTCATCAAGCACACGTTCATCAGCCGCGACACGGTGCTCTGGCGGATGCTGCCCAGGAGCTGGGGCGGCTGAGAAGCCTCACGCGGGCGCTGCGAAGATGTCCTCGTGGCCGATCTCGCAGGCGCTCGCGGCAAGGCGGGCGTCGAGCCAGTCGTCGATAGCGGCCCCGGGGACGCGCCCTGTTTCCCGCACGGCGCTCGCTGCGCCGCGGGCGAGTTCGCTCATCAGAACGCGGTCCGACGCATCCATCGACCATGGCGAGGCTGCGCTGGCCACGCCGTAGCCGACCGCTCGCAACGCGCGCTCAAGGGCTGCTGCGGCGAGCGGCCCGGCGGCGGGGCCAAAACCCTTGTCGCTGTGCTGGTGCGCGTGGAACGCCGCGAGCATGTCCCCGTCAGCGGCGTGGGGCGGCGACCAGCGCTCATGGCCGTTGTAGGTGAGCGTCGTGTAGAGCGGCGCGCGGCGGGCGGCCAGCGCGGCGCAGAAGCCGCCCATCCAATCTTCCGACACGAGATCGAAAAAAGCCGCGGCGGTGACGAGATCCGCCGGCCGCTCCAGCGCGTGCTCTACATGGCGGGCGAGATCGGCCTGCAACACGCGCACTTCGATGCGCCGTGCGCCGCGGTGAATGACGAGCGCGTCGCCTTCGTCACGGGCGCGCTCACCCCATGCGGCAAGGCGTGCGCGGGCGTGGGCGAGCAGCGCCTCATCCCAGTCCACCAGCGTCCAGCGCTGGACGGGCGCCGCGATATGGTCGGCCAGCGCGCGCAGGTTTGACCCCGAGCCGCAGCCCAGATCAACGATCTCGACGCTCTCCCTCCCGGCGAGCGCCGCGACCGCCCTGTCGCGCACGTCCGCCGCAATGGAGCGATGATCCACGGGCTCGCGCAACGCCAGCCAGTCCGCTGAAAAACTCATATGCTCGCCTTTCCGCCAGCAGTAAGCAGTACGCGGGCCACGGTCGCCGCCGTCGCCTCCCACGTTGGAAGTTGAAGCGCGGACGCCCGCGCGCCGGCGCCAAGCCTTGCGCGCAGGGCAGGGTCGGCGATGGCGTTGCGCAGGGCATTTTGCAGCGCCGCGACGTTGTCGGAGGGAACCTTGAGGGCCGCCGCATCCGGCGCCGTCTGTCCCGCCGCGCCGCCGGTCGTCGATACGAGCGGCAGGCCGCGGGCCAGCGCCTCTGTCAGCACCATGCCGTAGCCTTCGTAACGGGAAGCCAGCACGAAAAGATCGGCGCGGTCGTAGAGCGCGGCCAGCGTGCTGTCGTCCACCGCGCCGGCGATGGTGATGCGGCCCGCAAGTCCTGCCGCCTCGATCTGCGCCCGCAGGGCGTCCGCCGTCGCCGGCGCGCGGTCGAGAGCGCCGGCGATGGTCAGCGTCCAGTCGAGATCGATCAGGCCTGCGAGCGCATCGACCAGTACATCGTAGCCCTTGCGCGGCACGATGGACCCAACCGCCAGCAGGGCGACCCCCGGCCCGCCGGAGCCCTTCGCGAGCGATGCGCGGTCCACGCCGGGCTCGGCCACGGTCATGCTCTCAAACCGCACGCCAAAGTCGCGCGCCAGCGTCGCCGCCGTCGCCTCGCTGCTGACAATGACGTGCGCGCTGACGCCCAGCGCGGCGATTTCGCTGTCGCGCAGGGCGTTAGCGTGGTCCGGCGCGAGCCCGGCCTCCAGCGCCAGCGGGTGGTGGCAGAGCGCGACAATGGGCGCGCGCACATCCCGCGCCATGGCGGCGGGGAAGGCGCCCCACGCCAGTCCGTCGATCAGCAGCACCTCATCGGGCGCCACGCTCTCCAGCGCGCGGCGCGTGGCGTCGAGATCGTGCGCGGAGGGAAACGGATAGGAGCCCGGCAGCGCAAGCACGCGCACGTCGATCCCGAACTGCGGCAGCAGCGCCAGCACGCGCCGGTCGTACCCGTAGCCCCCAGTGGGGAGCGACAGGTCGCCGGGGATCGCGAACGCCGCGCGCAGGCGGCTCACGCCACGGGGCCCTCGAACCACGCCCGCGCCACGTGGGATTCGTGCAGGGTGACGCGGATTTTCACGATGCCCTCGCCGCCCGGCCCCAGCGCGCCGGCGCGGGCCGCGTCGCGCATGGCGTCGAAGATGTGGCGGGAGAGAAACTCCGTCGTGGTCTGCTTGCCGGCGAACTGGGGCAGGTCATCGAGGTTCTGGTAGTTCAGGGGGCCCAGCGTCGCCTTGAGCGCGTCATGGGCGCGGCCGATGTCCACCACCACGGCGTCGGCGGTCAGCTCTTCCCGGAAGAACGCTACATCGACGACGAACGTCGCGCCATGCAGCTTCTGCGCGGGGCCGAACAACTCGCCCTTGAACGAATGGGCGATCATGATGTGCTCGCGCACCTCGACGGCGTACATGGGAACTCCTGGGAATGGGAAGAGAGGCCGCGCCTTACGTGGCGCGAGCCGGGGCGCTTGGCAAGGCGGGCATTTGGACCGCGGGCGTCCCCGCCCGCAAGATGGCTGCGCGCGAGGCCCCGGATCGCCTTCGGCGTCCGGGGAGGTGGATGCGCTGCGTTCGACAGAAGGTGGAGGCTCTGGCTCGCATTTCCGTCATCCGCGGGCTTGACCCGCGGATCCATCCTCGCAGCCGAGTGTATGGATCCCCGGATCAAGTCCGGGGATGACGCTGCAGGATGATAGGCGCTTTCGGGACCGCGGGCGTCCCCGCCCGCAAGATGGCTGCGCGTGAGGCCCCGGATCGCCTTCGGCGTCCGGGGAGGTGGCGCGCGGTCCAGTTGGACCACTCAATACCTCACCACGACCCCCAACCCCTTGGCGCTGGGCGCAAAGACCTCCGCAGCCCGTGCGCAAAAATCCTCGAACGCGATGTCCGTGTCCAGCAGCGCATCGAGGCGGTCGTCGCGCAACAGCTCCATGGCCTTGGCCATGCGCCGCGCGTAATCCCAGCGCGGGCGCCGCGAGGGCGACACCTGCCCCACCTGCGTTGACATGAGGTGCAGGCGCTTCGAGTGGAAGGCGCCGCCCAGCGGCGTCGGCACGGGCGCGGCGCCGTGCCAGCTCATCTCCACCACCCGCGCCTCGAACCCCGCGCAGGCGAGCGCCAGGGCGAGGCCCGGAGCGCTGGCGCTGGCGTGGAACACCACGTCGGCCTCAGCGCCTGCCACGTCCCCGGGCGCAGCGAACGGGACGCCGATCTGCGCCGCCGGCTGCGCGCGGTCCGGGTTCACGTCCACCAGCGTCACGTCAGCGCCGGGCAGGCGCGCGCACAGATACGCGGTGAGCATGCCGACGATCCCTGCGCCCACCACGACGATCCGATCGCCCGGACCGGCGCCGGAATCCCACACCGCGTTCAGGGCGGTTTCCATGTTGGCGGCGAGCACGGCGCGCCGCGGCGGCAAGCCCTCGGGCAGGGGGCGCAGCGTGGCGGCGTCGGCCACAAATCCGGTCTGGTGCGGGTGGAGCGCGAAGACAGGGCGACCGATCAGATCCGGCGGCCCGCCTTCAGTGATCCCGACCGCGCAATAGCCGTATTTGATGGGGAAAGAAAATTCGCCTTCCTGCATCGGGCATCGCATGCGGGCGTATTCGGACGGAGGAACCGCCCCTGTGAACACAAGACGCTCCGTCCCCCTGCTCACGCCTGTAAAGAGAGTTCTGACAAAGGCTTGTCCCTCACGCAGGGCGGGCGTCTCCGCCTCGCGCACGCCGCCCCGTCCGGCCGCTTCCCACCACAGCGCCCGGACGGTCCGGCTGGACGCGGGGCTTAATCCTTCTATCTTCGCGTCCATCGCCATGTCTGGGCTCGCTACCGTTTCCCGGCGGGCGTCAGGCGCCAGCCTTCCCTTCCGCAAAAGAGCGTCGCGTACATGACTTCCCCCGATTCGGACACAACGCCCGCGGGCCTGCAAAGCCGCGCGACCCTCTTCCGCCGCCGCCTCATCGTGGCGGGCCTCAACATTGGCACGTATGTGGGGCTCCTGTGGTGGCTGTCGAGCATCCTCGCGGTCTCGGGCTGGAGCGTCATCGATGTGGCGATCTTCGTCTGCTTCGCCATCGCGGCGCCATGGGGCGTGCTGGGCGTGTGGAACGCGCTGATCGGCGTGTGGCTGCTGCATGGCGGGCCGGACGCCCGCGACGCCGTGGCGCCGTTCGCCCGGGCGGGAGACACAGACGCGCCCGTGACGGCGCAGACCGCTGTTCTCATGACGATCCGCAACGAGGATCCCGCCCGCGCCTTCGCGCGCCTCGCCGCCGTGAAGGATAGCCTCGACGCCACAGGGCAGGGCGCGGCGTTCGGCTACTTTGTGCTGTCCGACACCAGCGACGACGACGTGGCGCTGGCGGAGCAGGCGGCTTTTGAGGCGTGGCGCGCGAAGGCTGACCCGTCGGCCCGCCTGCATTATCGCCGCCGCACGACCAACGAAGGCTTCAAGGCCGGCAACGTGCGCGACTTCTGCGAGCGCTGGGGCGCGGACTACGAGTTCATGCTGCCGCTGGACGCCGACAGCCTGATGGATGGCGCAACCATCCTGCGCATGGCGCGCATCGGGCAGGCGTATCCACGGCTTGGCATCCTGCAGAGCCTGGTGGTGGGCGCGCCGAGCCGCTCCGCCTTCGCGCGCATCTTCCAGTTCGGCATGCGCCACGGCATGCGGCCCTACACCATGGGCAGCGCCTGGTGGGCGGGCGACTGCGGCCCGTTCTGGGGCCATAACGCGCTGGTGCGCATCAGGCCGTTCGTGGAGCATTGCCACCTGCCGGTTCTGCCGGGCGGGCCGCCGCTGGGCGGGCAGATCATGTCTCATGACCAGGTGGAGGCGGTGCTCATGCGCCGCGCCGGCTTTGAGGCCCGCGTACTCCCCGAAGAGGTGGGAAGCTGGGAGGAGAATCCCCCGACGCTGCTTGAGTTTACCCGCCGTGATCTGCGCTGGTGCCAGGGCAACATGCAGTACTTCCGCCTGCTCGGGCTGAAGGGCATCCAGCCCATGAGCCGGTTCCAGCTCATCTGGGCGATCTCGATGTTCATCGGCCTGCCGGCGTGGACGGCGATCATCGCGCTCGCCGCCATCAAGCCGCTGGATGGGGAGCCGACTGCGCTCTTTCCCGCCGCTTCCGCGCTGGGGCTCTACAGCGTCTTCATGCTGTTCTATCTGGCGCCGAAGCTCGCTGGTTTCGTCGATATCGCGCTCACCCGCGGCGCGCTGGCTCGTTACGGCGGCGGCGCCCGGTTCGCGGCGGGCGCCGTGACCGAGATCCTGTTCTCGTTCCTCATTTCAGCGGCCACGACCCTGCGCACCAGCCTGTTCATGGTGGGGCTGTTGTTCGGCAAGGCCGTGGTGTGGAACGGTCAGGCGCGCGACGCCCATGCGCTGTCATGGGGCACCGCCGCGCGGGGCATGTGGCCGCAGACGGCGTTCGGCGTCGTTTTGCTCGCCTTTGCGCTGGCGCTGGCGCCGGGTGTGATCTTGTGGTCGCTGCCATTGACGCTGGGCTATTTCCTCGCCATTCCCTTCGCGGTGGCCACCGCCGACCCGCGTTTCGGGGCGTTTCTCGCCCGCACGGGTCTGTGCGCCATCCCCGAGGAAATCGAGACGCCCGCCATCATCGCGACCCTTTTGCGGGGCAGCAATAATGAGCCGGGCTCCGCCCCCGAACTCACAGAGGTTGCATGAAGCCGATAGCCTCCCTCCTCGCCGCTCTCGCCATTACGGCCGCCTCCGCCGCCGCGCTGGCCCAACCCGCCATTCATTCGCTGCCTGCCAAGGCCTTCGATCCTGACGAGATCGCCGTCGCTGTCCAGAACCGCAGCGAGCCGGTGCTCTGCGCGGAAAAGGACAACATCCAGATCGATTTCGCCTCGCCCACGGTGAAGAGCTTCCGCGTGCAGGCGGTGCATCCCGCCTACATCGGCACGATTGGCGTTGACCGCTATCTGCCCGACTTCACGGCCTGCGACATGAGCAGCGACCCGGTTGTCGCCACGTCCGTGAAAAAGACCGTGCGCCGCACGATTTACGAGACGCCCGACTTCCAGCTCGTCGCCTACACGTACCCCACGTTCTGGCGCCCGGCGAACACGCCCGTGCGCATCATCGATCCAGAGAACAAGATCGACCAGACGTTCAAGGAAATCCACCTCATGCAGGTGTGGACGCTCCATCGCGAGCGCGCCGAGGAGGTTCTCGTCGTCTATCCGCCGGACGGATACTGGCGTGCGCGGCCGCTGCCCTTCGCCGACATGCGCTGGACGGCGTACGGCTCGTCCTTCCTTGTCGGCCCTGTGGAGATGCAGGAGCGCCCCATCGTCGACATCAAGCTGATTACCTACAACGCGAAGGACAAAACCTTCACGCTCGACTTCGCCCGCGGCGGTTCGGCGAAGCTGTCCATTCAGGCGCTCGATCAGGAGCACATGGCGATTGACGTGGCGCTTGAGGGCGCCATCCCGCGCAACCTGCCGTTCGCCTCGCTGCGCTCCATGTACATCACCGAGACCAACAACGACGCCGCCCGCGTCGCGTGGAAGCCCAGGGGCGCGAACCGCTGGGGCGAGGCGCATGTGATGGACTTCAAGACCGCGGAAGCCACGGAGATGTGGGTGGGTCGCACTGTCGCCTCCAAGCACAACACCTCCGCGCCCGACATGGTGCTCGGCCGGTTCAAGGCTGAACCGAAGAAGTGAGTTCATCCGCGCGGCGCATACCCTTGATCGACGCCGTTCGCGGCGTCGCTCTCGTGGGCATGTCCGCTTACCATCTGGTCTGGGATCTCGCGTTCTACCACCTGATCCCGCGCGAGATCTTTCTGGATCCGCGCTTTCAGGCGTTCGGCCATGGCGTGGCGATCTCGTTCCTGACGCTGGCGGGGGTGAGCCTCGCGCTCGCCTCCCGCGACGGGTTTGACGCGAGGGCGTTCGCCCGCAGGCTGGCCATTGTGGGCGGGGCCGCCGCGCTCGTGTCCCTTGGCACATATGTCTATCTGCCCGAGGCGTTCGTCAGCTTCGGCATCCTTCATTGCATTGTCGCCGCGAGCCTGCTGGCGGCGCCCTTCGTGCGCGGGCCATGGATCGTTCCGCTCGCGGTCGGCGTCGCGCTTGTCATCACGCCGTCTGTCCTGCGCTCCGAGGCGTTCAACGGGTCGAACTGGTGGCTGGGCGTGGGGGTCGCAGAGCCACGCACCCTCGATTGGCGCCCGCTGCTGCCATGGAGCGGGTTCACGCTCATCGGCCTTGCGCTCGCCCGGGCGTGGCTCGCGCGCGGGCTGCCTCAAACGATGGTGGACTGGCGCCCTCGCGGAGCGGCGGGGCGGGCGCTCGCGTTCGCCGGCGGGCGTTCGCTGCTTGTCTATCTCGTGCATCAGCCGGTGCTGATCGGGCTCGTTTTCCTCGCCGCGGCGGTGATCGGTCCTGTCGCTGGCGTTGCGGAGGCGGAAGCGCGCTTCCGGGGCGCATGCGCGCAGCAGTGCGCCGCCGCCGGGCCTGATCTTGCATGGTGTGAGCGCGCCTGCGCCTGCGTCGAGCAGGAGGCCAAGCGCGAAAGCCTGTGGCGCCAGACGCTCGAAAACAAGTTCACGGCTCAGCAGCGGGCGCGGTTCGACGACATTGCCCGCGCATGCCTGCGGCCCCACGCCTCGCCGCCCTGATCGATCAGGCGCGGCGCGAATCCGGCCCCAGCATCTTCTGTGGCCGCACAAGGGCGTCGAAGGTCGCCGCATCCACAAGGCCGCTGGCCAAAGCCTCCTCGCGCAGGGTTGAGCCGTTGGCGTGGGCCGCCTTGGCGATGGCCGCCGCCGCGTCGTAGCCGATTTTTGGCGCCAGCGCCGTCACCAGCATCAGCGAGCGCGCGAGCAGATCTTCGATGCGCGCCTCGTTGGGGCGCAGGCCCTCAATGCAGTTGCGCCGAAAGCTGGCGCAGGCGTCTGCCAGCAGGCGGACTGATTGCAGGAACGCGTCTGCGATGACGGGCTTGAACACGTTGAGTTCCAGGTGTCCCTGCGAGCCCGCAAACATCACGGTCGCCTGATTTCCCATCACCCGCGCGCACACCATGGTCATGGCCTCGGCCTGGGTAGGGTTCACCTTGCCCGGCATGATGGAGGATCCCGGCTCGTTTTCGGGCAGCAGCAGCTCGCCGATGCCCGAACGGGGACCGCTGCCTAACAGGCGCACATCGTTGGCGATCTTGAACAGGCCGGAGGCCAGCGCCGTGAGCGCGCCGTGGGCGGACACCAGCGCGTCGTGGGACGCCAGCGCTTCGAACTTGTTGGGCGCGGTGACGAACGGTTTGCCCGTGAGCTGTGCGATGCGCGCGGCGAAATCCTCGGCGAAGCCCTCGTGGGCGTTGAGCCCCGTGCCCACCGCCGTGCCGCCCTGCGCGAGCGCGAGCAGATCCGGCAGGCAGGCGCGGATGCGCGCGGCGCCGAAGGCTGCCTGCGCGGCCCAGCCGGAAATCTCCTGTCCCAGCGTGATGGGGGTCGCATCCTGCAAATGCGTGCGCCCGATCTTCACAACCCCCGAAAATTCCTGCGCCTTCGCGCCAAGGGCGCTGGCGAGCGCATCCACCATCGGCAAAAGCCGGTCGCTGAGCTCCAGCACGGCGGCGATGTGCATCGCCGTGGGGAAGGCGTCGTTGGAGGATTGCCCCATGTTCACGTGGTCGTTGGGGTGCACGGGACTTTTCGCGCCCAGAGGCGCGCCGAGCAGCTCGTTCGCGCGGTTGGCGATCACCTCGTTCACGTTCATGTTGGTCTGGGTGCCGGAGCCGGTCTGCCACACGACCAGCGGGAAGTGATCGTCGAACCTGCTTTCGATGGCCTCCTGCGCCGCCGCAACGATGGCGTCAGCGCGGGCGGGGTCGAGGCGTCCGGCCGCCCTGTTGGCTTCCGCCGCCGCCCGTTTCACAAGGCACAGAGCCCGCACGAGGGGAATGGGCATTCGCTCGCCGCCGATGCGGAAGTTCTCCAGCGAGCGCTGGGTCTGCGCCCCCCAGTACCGGGACGCTTCGACGTCGATGCTTCCGAGGCTATCGGTCTCCTTACGGAAGCTTTGCTTCACGGGGTTCGCCATGGCGGCTCCAAGTCAGCGATTGCGTCACAAAAATGGCTTTCTGCGCTTTATTCGTAACATCAGATATTATTTTTCGGATGCATTTTTGTTGGAACTCCCGCCGCAGCTCTGGGTTGACGGGTGGAGCGGGGCGTTGCGGCGGGGGAGACCCCGGCGCTCCCGCCAGTCAGGCCTCGCCCTCCAGGGGTGGGGCGCCACACACCCGAGCAGCGCCTGAAGCGCTGACGTGCGGAGATCGGATCCAACATGGAAACGGACAACACGACCCGACAGTCGACCCGTGGGTTCGCCTCGATGGACCCTGAAAAGCAACGCCAGATCGCCCGCAAGGGCGGCACCAGCGTGCCAAAGGAGAAGCGCAGCTTCTCGCGCAACCGCACCCTCGCCGCCGAGGCCGGTCGTAAGGGCGGCCAGAGCGTCCGGCCTGCTCTGCGCAGCTTCTCGCGGGATCACGAGCTTGCCAGCGAGGCCGGCCGCAAGGGCGGCTACGCCTCCCACGGGGTGCGGGAGGCCGATGGGCGCGACACGGAGCGCTGATCGTCTCGTTCACATCAGGGGACGGGCCATAGGTCCGTCCCTGTCTCGCCTCAATCGGCCAGAACGTAGGCGTGCGCGGGTTCCGCGGGCGTTCCTTCCAGCGGCCCCCCTGCTGCGGGGCGCCAGGCGATAACCGCCTCAATCTGCTGCGCCAGCGCGAAGTCGCGCTCTGTCACGCCCCCGGCGTCGTGGCTCCAGAGAACCACCTCCACCTTGCCCCATGAGAGCGCGATGTCGGGATGGTGCCAAGCGGCTTCCGCGAGGTGTCCGATGGTGGTGGTCACCACAAGCGCGCTGCGAAAACCGTTCACTTTGTAGATCCGCCGCAGCGTCTTTCCGTCGAACCGCCACGCAGGCAGCGCCTCGCTGACGCGCCGCGCCGCCTCCTCTGTCCCGATGACATTCGTCCCTGTCATGATCGCTCCCCACGCGGCGAAGCCGGAGCGGACACCGCCCGGCTCGATCAATATGTCGCGCTGGCTGTCCGTTTCGACGCGCAATCTTGTCGATCCTCGCTCCGCTCCGGTCGGATTGCGCTTTAGCTCGCCATGGCGACCTTCGCGGCGTGGGGAGTCTGCTGGCCGCAGGCTGGCAAGGCTGCTCGCAGCGCCTCGGTCGCCGCGTCGAACTCCCGTTGCAGGGCGTCAAGGCGCGCGGCGCCGTCTGCTGCGAGTTCATGGGCTGAAAGCTCGCGCCATTTCAGACAGAGGCCATAGACCCTGCGCGCGCCCACGTTCGCCGCGCTGCTGCGCAGGGCGTGTGTCTGGGCGGCGAAGTCGCTGGCGTTGCCCGCCGCGACCGCGGCGGCGATGCGCAGCATGAGCACCCGCCCCTCCGCCTCGAATTGCTCCGCGACCTCCCGCACGAAGGCCTCCTCGCCGATGGCCCGAAGCGCCGCGAGGGCGGAGAGGTCCAGAACCGGCTCCGTCGGGATCAACGGATCGGGCGCGCTCGCTGGCGGCTTGCCCCTTTCGCCCCGGCGATAGAGCGTGGCGGCGCCGGCGGCGGCGAGACCGGCTGCGGCGGCCGCGGCGAGGCGATGTTCGCCCCACAGCGGCGCGCTTGCGACAGCGACGAGGAACCCGGCGAACAGGATTGCGGCGGAGCGGAGCAGCAGAGGTCTTGTCATGGGCGCTTTCAGGCGGACAGGGGGAAAGCTTGATTGCTCAGGAGCAGCCTCACAAACTCATCCTCCGGCATGGGGCGGGCGAAGTGATATCCCTGCCCGAAGTCGCAGCCCTCCTCGCGCAGTTGTTGCGCCTGGGACGCGGTCTCCACGCCCTCGGCGAGGATCTCCAGCCCCAGCCCGTGCCCCAGATGCACAATGGCGCGCACGATGGCGAGATCGCTGAGGCTCTGGTGCAGGTCGCGCACGAAGCACTGATCGATCTTGATGCGGGTGACGGGCAGGCGCTTCACGTAGCTGAGGGATGAATAGCCCACGCCGAAATCGTCCATGGCGATGCGCACCCCCATGTCGCGCACGCGCGCCAGATCGCCGGCGGCGCAATCAATCTGGTCCAGCAGGGTGCTTTCGGTGATCTCCAGCTCCAGAAATCGTGGGTCAAGGCCGGCAGCGCTCAACGCCGCCGACACCGCGCGGGGCGTCCTGCCGTCCGTAAGCTGGGAGGGCGACAGGTTCACGGCGACCGGCACGCCCGTTCCCTGGCGGGTTTGCCATCGCCGGGCGGCGCGACACGCCTCGCCAAGCACCCATTCCGTGATGGGTCGGATCAACCCGTTTTCTTCCGCCCTTGGCAGGAAGGCGCCGGGCTGAACAAGGCCAAACTGCGGGCGATTCCAGCGCATCAGCGCCTCGGCGCCGATGATTCGGCCGCTCCTGAGATCGACCTGCGGCTGATACCAGACGACGAACTCCTCCCGGTCGAGCGCCAGTCGCAGCTGGCGGTCGAGCAGCGCCTCCCGATGCAGCCGCTCGTTCATGTCGGCCGCGAAGAAGCAGTAGCGATTCCCGCGCTCTACCTTCGCCCGGTACATGGCCATGTCGGCGTTCTTCAGCAATTCCTCGCAGTCGCCCCCGTCCTCGGGGTGCAGCGCGATGCCGATCGACGCGGTGGCCCGGGCCGGCGCGCCCTCGAACTGGTCCGCGCTCGACACAACGTCGAGAAGACGCCGCGCAAAGTCCGCCGCGTCCTGGCTGTTGGCGACATGGGTCTGGATGACCGCGAACTCGTCGCCCCCGAGCCGCGCGAGCGTGTCTTCCTCCCGCACTGCGGCGCGCAGCCGGTCCGCCACCGAGCGGATGTAGCGATCGCCCGCGGAATGGCCGAGGAGGTCGTTCACGGTCTTGAAGCCATCGAGGTCCAGGAGATGGAGCGCGAACACCTGGTCTCCGCGCCGCGCGCGCACGATTTGCGCCCGCAGGCTTTCGTGCAGCAGGGCGCGGTTCGCGAGCCCTGTCAGCGGGTCGTGGTGCGCCATGTGACGTAAATGCGTCTCTGTGCGCTTCTGGGCTGTGAGGTCCAGCGACGACGTCAGGATCGCCGTCACGGCGTTATCCCGGCTCATGATCGGAAACTTGCCGGTGAGGAAGTGTCGCCGTTCGCCGGAGGCGCCGACCAGTTCCTCCTCGAAGGACTGGATCGGCACGCGTCCCTCGAACACCACGCGGTCGAGGGCGAGGCTGCGCGCAGCCCGTTCCGCCTCCAGCACAGTTGCGACGTTTCGCCCCACCACGGCTTCCGCGTCGCAGCCGAGGAACTGGTTGAACGCGGCGTTGGCGAACACGATGCGCCCGTCCGGGGCCGTGGCGCTGATCATCATCGGCAGGGTGTCAATCACCTGCGCGAGGCGTTCGGAGGAGTCGCGCAACTCCCGCTCGCGGGTGCGCTCGCTGTGCTCCAGTTCCTGCGCGAGGCTTGTGGCGCGGGCCGCCAGCAGCAACTGATGCTTGTGCAGCTTGAGAAGGTTGCGCGCGCGGGTCACAAACTCGTGGTGATCCACAGGGGAGTGCAGGAAATCCGTCGCCCCAGCCTCAAGCGCCCGCAGCCGGAAGGTGCGCTCCTCGTAAACGGTGATTACGATCACCGGAATGTCCGATGCGTCGGGCAACTCCCGGAAACGGCGAATGAACTCCGCTCCGTCCATGCCAGGCATCTTGTAATCTGTGATGACGAGATCCGGCGCGTTGTCGGCCAGCCAGGCGAGCGCGGAGTCTGGATCCGCGAACGTGCGCACGGTGATGTCCGGCTCGATGGACGCCGCGAGCTTGGCGAAGATGTTCCGGTTCGTGCTTCTGTCATCGACAATGACAATCAGCGACATCGAATCCTCGTGGCGCAAAAGCGCGTCAGTCGCGCCTCTCATGACTTGAGCGTGGCGCTACTATTCACGGACAGGCTTAAGGATCGATCAACAGAAACCCGTTGCTGGCAACGGTTAGTTACGTCCGATGCTGACGTAATGGAAACCCCGGCGGCGCATATCGACTGGCCTGTAAATATTGCGCAGGTCGATAACGACCGGCTGGGCCATGACCCCCTTGATGCGCGCGAGATCAAGCGCACGGAAGGCGTCCCATTCCGTCAGGATCACAAGCGCATCGGCGCCCTGCGCGCAGGTGTAGGGATCGTCGCAGAAAGCGACGCCCGCCAGCATGGGGCGCGCCTGCTCCATGGCTTCGGGGTCGAACGCCCGCACCGTCGCGCCCATGGATTGCAGCGCCGGGATGATCGCCAGCGACGCAGCGTCGCGCATGTCGTCGGTGTTGGGCTTGAAGGCCAGACCCAGGACGGCGATCGTCTTGCCGCGCAGGGATCCGCCGCAGGCCTCGAGGATCTTTTCCGCCATGCGACGCTTGCGGCTTTCGTTGGCGGCCGCGACCGTCTCGACGATGCGCACAGGCGCGCCCGCATCCTGCGCGGTCTTGATGAGCGCGTGGGTGTCCTTGGGGAAGCATGAGCCGCCGTAGCCCGGCCCCGCGTGGAGAAACTTCGAGCCAATCCGGTTGTCGAGGCCGATGCCGCGCGCCACGTCCTGCACGTTGGCCCCCACCTTCTCGCACAGGTCGGCGATCTCGTTGATGAACGTGATCTTCGTCGCGAGGAAAGCGTTCGCCGCGTACTTGATGAGCTCCGAGGTTCGCCGCGAGGTGAACACAAGCGGCGGCTGGTTGAGATAGAGCGGCCGGTAGATCTCCTCCATCGGCTCGCGCGCGCGGGCATCGTCGAGGCCGATCACGATGCGGTCGGGTCGCTTGAAGTCGGTGATCGCTGCGCCCTCGCGCAAAAACTCCGGGTTTGAGACGACCGCGAACTCCGCGTCCGGGCGCGCCTCGCGGATGATGCGCTCCACCTCGTCGCCGGTGCCCACCGGCACGGTCGACTTCGTAACGATGACCGTGAAGCCGTCGAGAGCCATCGCGATTTCGCGCGCGGCCTCGTAGACGAAGGTGAGGTCCGCATGGCCGTCGCCGCGCCGCGACGGGGTGCCCACCGCGATGAACACAGCTTCAGCGCTGCGAACGGCTTCGGGAAGCTGCGTGGTGAAGGAGAGACGGCTGGCGCGCACGTTGGCGGCGACAAGATCATCGAGGCCCGGCTCGAAGATGGGAATCTCGCCGCGGCGCAGGGCGGCGATCCGGCTCTCGTCCCGGTCCACGCACGTCACGTCATGGCCGAAATCGGCGAAGCACGTCCCCGAAACGAGGCCGACGTATCCTGAACCGATCATCGCAATGCGCATCGAATCTCCTCCGCGGGCGCGCGAACATTAGCACTGCGGACGCTTGAGCGAAACCTCGTCGAGCCCCTGTCCCAGCGTCAGGCGGGGCCATTCCCGCAACGCAGAACCCCGCCCTTCCGGGCGGGGTTCCTTGGGCGTTTCCTCAATGTTTTTTGATCTCAGGCGCCGACGTAGGAGCCGTACTTGATGAGGTTCTGCTTCTGCCCCTCGTTGCGCGGGGGCAGCTTGAACAGCTTGTGCGCCGTGCCGCCGAGGATGTTGTGGCGGGCCTTGTCCGTCAGGAACGGCAGATCCCAGATCGTGGAGGGAAGGTCGAAGTCCCAGTGCGGATAGTCGGAAGCGTAGAGGAGCTGCGTTTCCGCGTTGATCATGCGGAACGTGGTCTCCAGCGCCTCCATGTCCTGAATCTCCATGGGCTGCGACGAGTAGAACATGTCGCGCATGTAGTCGGACGGCTTCTTCTTGAGCAGCGGGCACTCGGACGGGCGCAGCATGAACTCGTGGTCGAGGCGCTGCATCAGGAACGGGATCCACGCCAGACCAGCTTCGATCCACAGCACGGGCAGCTTCGGGAAGCGCTCGCCCATGCCGTTCACGACCCAGTTCGTGCAGTGCAGGATGTTGAACCACGAGAAGCCCAGCGCGTGCGCCGAGATGAAGCGGTTGCAGCTCTGGAAGGTGTGCGAGCCCCAGTGCGGGCCGGAGTGGAAGGCGAGGGTCAGCCCCCGCTCTTCCAGCGCGCGATAGAGCTTCATGTAGGCGTTGTCCTGCACCGCCATCTTCTCGCGCACGGAGGTCACCATGAAGCCGCCGACGCCCTTGCGGTCGCCGAAGGTCTCGACCATCCGCAGGGAGCCTTCCGGATCGCTGAAGGGCAGCGAGATCATGGTGTACATGCGGTCGTTGCTGTCAGGCAGCGCCTGCTCGGTGACCCAGCGCGCATACGCCCAGCATAGCTCGAACTCCATCTCCTTCTGGGGATGCAGGCCGACGTTGAGCATGCCCGTGGGGAACAGGCAGGAGTAATCGACGCCCATGGCGTCCATCCAGCGCTCGCCGAGCTGCGCGTCGCGCTGGCGGCCGCCCTCGGTCTTCTCCGAGGAGCGCAGCGGATAGCGGGTTACGCGACCGCCCATGTCCTGATAGCCGAAGCCGCTGGGCATCACGTTGCCGCGGCCCTGCTTGGCGCGCGACGACATGGCGAGCTGGCGCAGAACGTCGTTCTCCATGTAGGGGAGAATTTCGCCAAAATTTTCGTTCTCGTAGTGGTGGGCGTCGCAATCGACGATCAGCACGTCCTCGAACTTGCGGTCGCGCGCCTGCTTGGCGGCGTGGGCGAGCAGCTTCGAGGTGTTGAGTTCTTCGACCGTTACGCGCCGGCCGCGGTCAGAAATGAGATCCATGGCGTGTTCCTATCTTCGATGTTTGTTGGTTTGCGCGCAGCTCAGGTGGAGCTCCAGCTCTGCCACATGCCCAGTTCGAAAACCTGCAGATCAACGGCCTTCAAGAGCGCTCCGCACAAGATCATGACGTCGGTGGCGCTCACGGCCGAGCGCTGGCCCAGTGCGGGATAGCGCTCGCCAGCTTCGGTGTTGGCCGCGTACAGCTTGCAGAGCGCGGCGATCAGCGCCTGTTGCGCGTGCGGCTGAAGCGTCTGGAGGTCGCCGGTCTCCACCATCTTTTCGATGCGGGCGGCGAACTCCAGCGCGTGCGCTGACTCCGGCGTGTCGACGACTTTCACCGGGGCCGGGATGCGGCGCAGAACTTCCACCTTCGGCGCCTCGGGCGCAGCCGCTGCGGCCGCCGCCGCCTCTCCCTTCTTGCCGCTCTTGCGGGCGACAGTGCGGGCCGCGTCCGTGCCGGGCGCGATGCCCTTCGACAGCGCCTTCAGGAAGGCCGCCTTGTCCTGCGACGAGGGCTCGCCGGCGTCGGCCTTGCGCGCGCGTTTGACAGGCGCAGCCTTTACCGGCGCCGCCTTGGTCGCCGCAGCTTTGGTCGCCGCAGCTTTGGTCGCCGCAGCTTTGGTCGCCGCAGCTTTGGTCGCCGCAGCTTTGGTCGCAGCAGCCTTGGGCTTCTTTGCGGGCGATTTCGCCGGCTTGGCCGCCGCGCGATCAGGCGACGACATAAACCTCGTCCCCCTTGGTCACGACGTCATACTTGCGCAGCTTCACGCGGCGGTCGGCCACATGCTCGCCGGTCCTCATGTCGTACTCGTAGCCATGCCACGGGCAGACGAAGTTCATGTCCTTCTCGGAGAAGTACAGGCCCATGGAGGTCTTGTCCTCGCGCAGGCGCTCCTCCACGCGGGCGATGGTCAGGCCCTCGCAGGCGGGGCCGCCCTGATGCAGGCAGTAGTTGCTGTAGGCGAAGAATTCGCCCTCATGACGGAACACGCCGATCTCGGCCTCGCCGATGCGAATGATCTGCCGTTCGCCGTCCTTGAATTCCGACGCTTTGCAAACAAATTGCTCAGCCATTGGCGTTGACCTCTCCGTCGTTTCTTGTTGCCGAAAACAGGGCGCGCGCGGCCCGTTGGGGTTGTCTCGACATTAGGCAAAACCGGGTCGCCGGGTCCAAGCGTTTCGCTTTGGGGCTGACCCAAGTTTTTCTTTGGTCAGCTCAGGCGGCGCGCGTAGGGGCCGATGCGCTCCAGCAGGCCATCGACCACATGGCCGAGAAACGCCGCGATCTGCTCTTCGTGCACGAACGGCGCCCGCTCTTCCGGGCGCACCACGTAGAGCGTGCGCGTGATGGCTGGCCGGTCGATGCGCCGCGCCACCAGCGTGCCCGCGCGCAACTCCTCCGCCGCGAGGCTGTAGGGCAGGATGCTGGCCGCCTCGCCGCGCGCGATCATCGCCTTCATGGACGAGACCGAATGCACCTCCCAGGCGAGGCGCATGCGCAGCGCAAGGCGCTTGGCCTCGCTCTCCACGATGCGACGAATCACGCCGCGGGAGCCGGCGATGGCGAGATCGTGATCCAGCGCCTCCGCCAGACTTACCGTCGCCGGCGCGGGCTCCCCGGTCGGCGCGGTGACGAGCAGCAGATCCTCCTCGATGACGGCGCGCCGCTCCAGCCCCGGACGCCCCTCGATGTTGTAGAGGAAGGCGATATCGACCTGACCGCGGTCGAGGGCGTCCAGCAGCACCGGCGTGCGCTCTTCGACGAGGCTCGCGTGCACGCCGGGCATTTCTTCGCGGGCGCGCAACAGCAGATCGGCGCCAAGCATCAGGACGATGCTGGGGTTCACGCCGAGCACCAGATTATCCTGCGCGCGCGCGCCCATGGCGCGCAGCTCCGCGCGGGTGCGCTCCACATCCGCAAGGATCGCGCGGGCGCGCTCGTGCAGCAGTTTGCCAGCGTGCGTGGGCGACACGCCGCGGGAGTGGCGCAGCAGCAGCGCCACGCCGAGTTCGTCCTCAAGCTGCTTGATCTGGGCGCCAAGCGCGGGCTGGGCAAGCCCGAGTCGCTGGGCGGCGGCGGTCATGTTTGCCGCCTCCACCACCTTCACGAAGTAGCTGAGCTGACGGAAGTTGATGGCGCTGCCCCCCGGTGTCGGCCTTACAGAACTGGCGTGCTGTGGGTGTGGGCGTGCCCGTGCTCGCCGTGACTGTGATGATCGGCGCTGCGGATCGGGACCACGTTGATCTGCCCGAAGCGCACGCCCCGTTCCGCCACGATGGCCTCTGCGAGTTTGCGCACCGCCTCGGTGTGGCCCTTGAGCATGGTCACCTCCATGCAGTGGCGATGATCGAGCCGGGTGCGCATGGTGGCGATGGTGAGGTCGTGGTGCTCATGCTGGGCGCGGTCCAGCCGCATGGCGAGGTCGCGGCCGTCGTAATCGTACACGTAGGACACCGCCGCCACGCAATCGTGGGTGAGGGCCTGGTCCTGATTGGATCGCGCCAGCGAGTCGCGCACGAGGTCGCGGATCGCCTCCGAGCGGTTGCTGTAGCCCTTCGCCTCCATAAAGCGGTCGATCGCGTCGGCGATGCTGTCGTCGAGGCTGATGGTCAGGCGCTGCATGAGAACCTTCCGGCGCTGGCGTCGGGCCATTTTAACTGCGGGCGGCCGCCCCGGAAACGGAAAAGGGGCCGCGCGGCGCGCGACCCCCTGAATCGTCTTGCGTCAGGTATTGCGCAGGCCGGTCGAGCCGTGGCCGCGCTCCGCGCCCGGCGGCACGTGAACATCGACGAGGCAGACGCCGCCGGCGGCGAGAATCTCGGCGCCCTTCTTCAGCGCCGCGCCCAGTTCCTCAAGCGTCGTCACCGGGCCGATGCCAACCGCGCCCTGGGACTCCGCGAACTTCGCGATGTCGATGGCGGGTCCGTTCATGGCCTGGCCGATCCACCGGTTGCCGACGACGCGATTGCGCCGGCGGGCGATGTTTTCCTGATGCAGCTCGTCGTTGAAGTACGACTGGTTGTTGTTGATGACGACCAGCAGCGGGATCTTGTGCTTCACAGCGGTCCATAGGGCGTGGCCGCCCATCATGAAGTCGCCGTCGCCGAGAATGGCGACCGTCGAGCGCCCCATGTCCGTGCAGGCCAGCGCGACGCCGATGGAGATCGACGGGCCGGAGCCAATGCCGCCGCCGCCATCCTTGCCCATGTAGGCCATGGGGGTGCGCCACGGCCACAGGTCCGTCGGCCACTGGCGGGCGACGCCGGCCAGCGTAACAGCGTCCGGATCCGGGAACTGGTCGCGCAGGATCTTGGCCACATCCTGCATGCGGATGCGCGAGCCGTCGCCGGGCTGGAAGCTCTTGCGCACCGACGCGCGCCACGGATCCTTCTTGCCGCTGAAGTGCGCGACGAGGTCCGCCACGAAGCTTTCAGCCGACGCGGAGATCATGAGGTCCGCGGGAGCCATGGCCTGGTAGACCATGTGCGCGCCGTTGTGCAGGTGGTGATCCATGGTCACGTTGATGACCTTGGCCGCCACATCGACGCCGCCCTTGGGCGGGCAGATGCATCCGGCGAGATCGATCCACTCCAGCGCGATCACAAGGTCCGCCTCGCCCAGCAGCTCGCGGTGGTTCTGCGAGGGCTGGTTGAAGGGCTCGATCACGTGGGCGGGGTGATCGGTGGGGAACGCGGCGCCGTTCTTCAGGTCGCTCATGACGATGGCGCCAATGGCCTCCGCCAGCTTCACGCGGTTGTCCCAGCTTTCCTGCGACCGCGAGCTGCGGCCGCACAGCAGCACCGGGCGCTTGGCGGCCTTGATCATCTCCACGGCCTTCGCCACGTCTGCGGCCTGGGCGCGCGGCGACGCCGGCGGCTGGTAACGCGCCATGTCGGGCATCGCGGGAACCCGCTCCAGCGACTGCTCGCCCAGACCTGCGTCGAGCACCACGTACACCGGCGCGCACGGCTCCGTGCGGGTGGCGATGTTGGCGCGCATCATGCCGTCAACGATGGCTTCCGGCGAAGAGGGCTGCACATCGAACTTGATGATGTCGCGGACGATGCCCGCCTGATCGGAGGAGGTGTGAATCCAGTCGATCCACGGGCGGCGCTGATGGGAATCCATCGGGCCGGTGGCGCCCACGAGGAACAGCGGCTTGCGGTCGCAGAACGCGTTGAAGATCGCCATGTGGCCGTGCATCAGGCCCACGTTGGAATGCACGATCGCCGCCATGGGCTCATCGGCCGCCTTGGCGTATCCGTGGGCGATGCCCACCGCGTGGTCCTCATGCAGGCACAGCAGCATGCCGGGATCGCGGTTGCCCAGATGGTTGACGATGGAGTCATGAAGCCCGCGATAGCTCGCGCCGGGGTTCAGGCTCACATACTTGAATCCGAAGCGGCGCAGCATCTGCGCGGCGACGTCCGAGCCCCATGCGACCTTGTCGTCCGGCTGGCCTTCGGGAGTGTCGAGATACATTTCCTCTCCTTGGTGTGTTTGGCCCGGGCGCGGGCATATGGCCGGCGTGCGTCCGTCCGCGGCCTTCTGCGCCAGCGCCTTGCGGCGCCGGCCGGGCGCTTTGGAAGGGGCGCGTCTGCGGTCGTGCGAACTATGGAGGCCCGACCCTGAGAACGCAAGCGCGCGGCCATAAGCGCCCGCCTTGGCAGGGGCGTTGGCGCGTCCTCTGCATGGCGTGTCAGAACGGCAGGTTGAAGACCCGGCTCGGGGCGAGTTCGCCGCCTTCAACGGCGCCGAAGGCGACAGGCACGCCGGCGCACGCCGCATAGGCCCATCCCTCTGCCGGTGCGTCGCGGCCGCGCAGGATCAGCGACTGGCCCCGGCGCAACCGCGCCGCCCCATCCCGATCCACCACGATGCACGGGAGTTCGGTGAGCCCCGCTTCCACGGACAGCAGCTCGTCGAACGGCTGGGCGCCTTCGCAATCCAGATCCGCGAGCGCAACGGCGTCCTCTTCGGTGAAGGGACCGACCCGGGTGCGGCGCAGGGCGGTCACGTGACCGAAGCACCCCAGCAGGCGGCCGAGATCGCGGGCGATGGCGCGCACATAGGTGCCCTTGCCGCACTCCGCCTCGAAGATGGTCTCCTCGGCTGTGGAGTTCACGATCGTGAGCGAGTGGATCGTGACAGGTCGCGGCTGCAGCACCACTTCCTCGCCGTCGCGCGCGATGTCGTAAGCGCGCTCGCCGCCAATCTTGATGGCGGAATACGCCGGCGGCGTCTGCATGATCGTGCCGATGAACTCCGACAGGAGGGCGTCGATCTGCTCGACGGCGGGGCGCGCCTCTGACGTGCGCGTCACGGTTCCGTCGGCGTCATCGCTGTCGGTCTCGGCGCCCCAGCGCACGGTGAAGCGGTAGGCTTTCTCCCCATCCTGCACGAAGGGGACCGTCTTGGTGGCTTCGCCGAATGCGACGGGCAGGATGCCGGAGGCAAGCGGATCAAGAGTGCCCGCATGGCCCGCCTTCTTCGCGTTGAAGATGCGCTTGAGGCGCGACACCGCGTGCGTGGACGTCATGCCCACCGGCTTGTCGAGGATGAGCCAGCCGTTGATTTCAGTGCGTTTGGTGCGTGGCGCGTTCATGGCGTCTTGTCGGTGTCCGTGGTTTCGTCGGGCCCATCCTCGGCGGTGTCGCGGCGCACCTGCGGCGAGTTGAGCAACTGGTCGATTTTGGCGGCGTTCGCGAACGTCTCGTCGATGCGGAACCGAACGTCGGGCGCGAACTTCATGTTGATCTTGCGGGCGACCTCGCCGCGCAGGAACTTGCGGTGCTTGTCGAGAGCCGTGAGCACAGGGGCGCAATCGCCGCCGCCCAGCGGCATGATGTAGACCGTGGCGAGCTTGAGGTCGGGGCTCATGCGCACGCGTGGGACCGTGACGACATGGGTGTCGAGCACGGGATCGTTGAGCGCGCCGCGCGTCAGCAGCTCCGACATGGCGTGGCGAACAAGTTCGGCCACGCGCAACATGCGCTGCGAGGGCTCTCCGCCCTTCTGATGCGATCTGGACATCGTTTGCCTTTCAGGGGACTGCCGGCCCGCGCCTCATCCCGCAATGGCCCGCGCGTGCGGGCAAATGCGGAGGAGGGGCGGGCCTTTGACAGCGCATGCGTCACGCCCGCAGGCGTTGGCGCTCGCCTTAGAGCGAGCGCTTCACTTCCTCGACGCGATAGCATTCGATCACGTCGCCCGGGCGCATGTCCTGGTAGTTCTCGAAGGCCATGCCGCATTCCTGGCCGACCACGACTTCCTTGACCTCGTCCTTGAAGCGCTTGAGCGTCGACAGCTTGCCTTCGTGGACCACCACGTTGTCGCGGATGAGGCGCACGCTGGCGCCGCGCTCCACGCGCCCGTCGGTGACGCGGCAGCCGGCGACCTTGCCGACCTTGGTGATGTTGAACACCTCGAGAATCTGCGCGTTGCCGAGCATGTCTTCCCGGTAGGCGGGCGCCAGCAAGCCGGACATCGCGCCCTTCACGTCATCCACAAGGTTGTAGATGATGTTGTAGTAGCGGATCTCGATGCCCGCGCGATCGGACGCTTCGCGCGCTTCCTTGTGGGCGCGCACGTTGAAGCCGATGACGGCGGCGTTGGAGGCCTCCGCCAGCGTGATGTCGGACTCGGTGATGCCGCCGACGCCCGCATGGATGACGCGCGCGGCGACCTCGTCGGTGCCGAGCTTCTCGAGGGCGGCGATGATCGCCTCCACCGAGCCCTGCACGTCGCCCTTGATTACGAGGGGGAATTCCTTCCGCCCTGCGGTCTTGAGCTGGCTCATCATGTCCGCCAGCGAACGACCCGCGCTGGCGCCGCGGGCGGCGGCCTGATCGCGCTTCTGGCGTTCGCGGTATTCGGTGATCTCACGGGCGCGGGCTTCGGACTCGACCACCGCGACGCGGTCGCCGGCTTCCGGCGCGCCGGAGAAGCCCAGCACCTCGACCGGGAAGGACGGGCCCGCCTTGACCACGTTCTTGCCCTGGTCGTCGAGCAGTGCGCGCACGCGGCCCCACTGGGAGCCGGCTACGATGATGTCGCCGATCTTCAGCGTGCCGCGCTGCACGAGCACGGTCGCGACGGGGCCGCGACCACGGTCGAGGCGCGCCTCGATCACGGTGCCCTCGGCCGGGCGGAGGGGGTTCGCGCGAAGGTCGAGCACTTCGGCCTGAAGGCTGATCGCCTCGAGCAGCTTGTCCAGGTTGATGTGCTTGAGGGCCGACACCTCCACTTCGAGGGTGTCGCCGCCCATGGTCTCGACCTGCACTTCGTACTGCAGCAGCTCGGCGCGCACGCGCTCCGCCTTCGCATCGGGCTTGTCGATCTTGTTGATGGCGACGATCATCGGCACCTTGGCGGCGCGCGCATGGCTGATCGCTTCCGCAGTCTGCGGCATAACGCCGTCGTCAGCGGCGACCACCAGCACTACGATGTCCGTCACCTTGGCGCCGCGGGCGCGCATGGCGGTGAAGGCGGCGTGGCCCGGCGTGTCGATGAAGGTGACCTTGCCGCCGTCCGGCGACGTCACCTGATACGCGCCGATGTGCTGCGTGATGCCGCCGGCTTCCCCGGACACCACGTTGGCCTTGCGGATCGCGTCGAGCAGCGAGGTCTTGCCGTGGTCGACATGGCCCATGATGGTGACCACGGGCGGACGCGCCTCGAGGTTCTCCTCAACGTCCGGCGTGTCGAACAGGCCTTCCTCGACGTCGGACTCCGCCACGCGCTTGACCGTGTGCCCCATCTCGGAGGCGATGAGTTCGGCGGTGTCGGCGTCGATCACGTCAGTGATCTTGTGCATCTGCCCCTGACGCATGAGGAGCTTGATGACGTCCACGGCGCGTTCCGACATGCGGTTCGCGAGTTCCTGGATCGTGATGGTCTCAGGCAGCGTGACTTCGCGGGACAGCCTTTCCTTCTGCTGTCCGCCGCCAAAGCCCTTGAGGCGCTGGACGCGGCGACGGAAGGCCGCCACCGAGCGGGTGCGCTCCTCCTCGCCACCGGTGACGGTGGCGACGGTCAGGCGACCGCGGCTCTTTTCCTGCCCGGGGGGGACGCGGGCAGGGCGCGCCGGCATCGGCGGCGCCTTGGCGGGCGTCATGGGGCGGCGAATGGCGTCGCCCGCGGGGCGGGGCGCCGGAGCGGCTGCGGCGGGACGCGGCGCCGCCGGGGAGGCGGCGTGGGTCGATGGACGGGGAGTCGGTGCGCTGCTTCCCAGCGACGGCGGCGGGGCGCCGCCTTCTCCGAGGCGGCGCTTGGCCTCCTCTTCGGCGCGGCGCTTGGACTCGGCTTCCTGCTGGCGGCGGGCCTCTTCCTCGCGCTTGCGCGCTTCGGCGGCCTCGCGCTCGGCGCGCTCCTGAGCGTCCCGCTCCGCACGGGCGCGGGCTTCGATTTCCGCCTGCCGACGCTCTTCTTCCTCGCGGCCGCGGGCGTCAAGCAGGGCGCGGGCGCGGGCATCGCGCTCCTCATCAGTCAGTGTGCGCAGTACGACGCCCGGCGAAGAGCTGCGCTGGGGCCCCGACGAGCCGGGGCGCGCGCGGCCGGACGGTGTCTGGGCGGGAGCCGGGCGGGACGGCGCCGGCGCCGGCGGCGGCGGAGGCGCGGCCTCCACCTTTCCCGGCGTTGACTCCGGACCCACGACGCGACGCTTCACCTTCTCGACCACAACCGCCTTCGTGCGGCCGTGGGAGAAGCTCTGCCGCACCACGCCCTGCTCGACCGGACGCTTCAGAGACAGCGTCTTGGGCGCGACGGTCAGCGTCTTGTCGCCGGTATTCTTCGTTTCGCTCATGCGCTCAGCTTCCCGGGGCCATGCCCCCGCTATTCGTCAGTTGGCGGGTCCGGCGGCGTCCGCCGGTCCCTCAAAATCTCGTTCGTGCGCCGCGGCTTCGGGCGGTGCGTCCAGGCTCTCGTCCGGTGGACCTTCCGCCATGCCGCCGGCCCGGTAATGGGCCAGCCGCCGGCAGCGGGCGAGAAAGGCGTCGCTTGCGGCCCCTTTTCCAAGGGCAGCATGTATCACATTTGCCCGGCCCAATGCCAAATCCAATTGGCTCGACGCGAACAATTCGACTCGCGGCGTGGCTTTCGCGGCCTCACCGCGCCGGCCGAGCGCCCCGGACAGCTTGCGCACCCCGTCCGGGCTGCCGTCCCGCGCATGAATCAGCGCGGCCGGCGTTTCCCGGGCGATCTCCGTCTCCACCTTGAAGGCTCCCGCCGTCACGAGCCCAGCCTTGTTGCACATGGCGAGGCTTTGCAGCGCGTCCTTCTCCATCAGGGCGTCAACCTGCGACGCCAGATCGTCGGGCGCCTGCGCGGGGGCCTTGAAGCCGCGCGCAAACGCCTTGCGGCGAACCGCCTCCGCGACGGCTGTCGCCGTCGCCTGCACCCATACGCCCCGACCAGGGAGCTTGCGCTTCAGGTCGGGAACCACCAACCCGTCGGGGCTGAGGACGAACCGCAAGAGTTCGTCCGGATCCAGCTTCGCGCGCGAGACGATGCAGGTTCGTACAGATCCTTCGTCGTCCTCGTCGCGCCGCCCGCCGCGGGTCATGTCAGCCTCGCCTTCAGGCGCCCTGCGCGGGGGCGGCTTCGCCCTCCGCCTCGCCATCGGCGTCCGCTTCGCTTTCAGCGGCCGCCTCGACCCAGCCCGCCTTCACGCGCGCGGTCATGATGAGCGCCTCCGCTTCGTCGCGGCTGATCTCGATGCCGTCGAGGAAGCCGGCGTACTTCACGGACTCGCCATCCTTGCGCTCGGTCCAGCCGACGAGGTCGTCGGTGGCGCAGCCCGCAAGATCTTCCACCGACTTCACGTCGTTCTCGCCAAGCTTGACCAGCATGACGGCGGTGACGCCTTCGATCTCCTTGAGATCGTCGGACACGCCAAGCTCGATGCGGCGCGCGTCCAGTTCGGCGTCGATGCGCGCCAGATGCTCGCGGGCGCGGTTCTGGATCTCTTCCGCCGTCTCTTCGTCGAAGCCCTCGATGGTTGCGAGCTCCGCGATTTCGACGAACGCCAGCTCCTCCACGGAGCGGAAACCCTCGGCGGCAAGCAGCTGGCCCACCACCTCGTCAACGTCCAGCGCGTCCATGAACGCCTTGGTGCGCTCGGCGAACTCCTTCTGACGACGCTCGGATTCCTCCGCCTCCGTCAGAATGTCGATGTCCCAGCCGGTGAGCTGCGACGCCAGACGCACGTTCTGGCCGCGGCGACCAATCGCAAGAGACAGTTGGTCATCGGGCACGACGACTTCAATACGCGCGGAGTCCTCGTCGAGCACCACCTTCACCACTTCGGCGGGCTGCAAGGCGTTGACGATGAACGTCGCCGCGTCCGCAGACCAGGGGATGATGTCGATCTTCTCGCCCTGCAGCTCGTTCACCACGGCCTGCACGCGCGAGCCGCGCATGCCCACGCACGCGCCCACGGGATCGATGGAGGAATCGCGCGACACCACCGCGATCTTGGCGCGGGAGCCGGGATCGCGCGCCACCGACTTCACCTCGATGATGGCGTCATAGATTTCCGGCACTTCCTGCGCGAAAAGCTTCGCCATGAACTGCGGATGGGTGCGCGACAGGAAAATCTGCGGCCCGCGCGGTTCACGGCGCACGTCGTAGACATAGGCGCGCACGCGGTCGCCGGGGCGGAACATCTCGCGCGGGATCAGCTCGTCGCGGCGGATGATCGCCTCGCCGCGGCCCAGATCGACGATCACGTTGCCGTACTCGGCCCGCTTGACCACGCCGTTGATGATGTCGCCGATGCGGTCCTTGTACTCCTGGTACTGGCGGTCGCGTTCGGCGTCGCGCACCTTCTGCACGATGACCTGCTTGGCCGCCTGGGCGGCGACGCGGGCGAAGTCGAACGGCGGCAGCGTCTCGGCGATCCAGTCGCCCATCTGCGCGGCGGGATTTTTCTTGCGCGCTTCGGCCAGGTCGATCTGGGTGGCGTCGTTCTCCACCTCCTCGACGACCTGCAACAGGCGCGAGAACCGGATCTCGCCGGTCTTCGGGTTGATCTCTGCGCGCACCTCGGTCTCCTGCCCGTAGCGGGAGCGGGCGGCGCGCTGGAGCGAATCCTCGATGGCGCTCAGAACAACCTCGCGCGGAATGGATTTTTCGCGCGCGGTGGCGTCGGCGATCTGCAGCAGTTCAAGTCGGTTGGCGCTGACGGCCATGGCTCATGTCCTCCTTCGGACGGATATGCCGTTAGGGGTCTATGCGTTCTTGCGTAATCACTTGGCCTTGCGTGGTTATTTGGCCTTGCGTGGAACGGGCGTTGCGTTGCGCTTCGCAAACCGGCCGGGACCGCGCCGGGGCGCCTCCTCCGGCGCGGCGGCGTCCTCGTCGCTTGCGGGCTCCTCAAGGCTGGCCTTGCCCGCCTTCAGGGACTCGCGGATCAGCGCTTCGGTGAGCACAAGCCGCGCCTCGTCGAGATCGACCAGCGGCAAACGCACGTCGCTTTCCTCATCCGCCCGCGCATCGATGCGCCGCAACTTCAGGACGCGGGCCGCGCCCACGCCCTCAATGCCCTCGATCCAGCCGCGAAACCGCTTGCGGTTGTAGTGCAGGCTCATCATCTCGATGCGCGCCTCGTGGCCGACGGCCCGCAGAATGTCGCTTTCGCGCACCAGCGGCCGGTCGATGCCTGGCGAGGACAGCTCCAGCCGGTAAGCCTGCCCGGGCATGGGATCCTCCACGTCGAGCACGGGGGAGATGGCGACGCTCGCCTTCTCGCAGTCGTCCACGGAGATGGTTCCGTCCGGCCGTTCGGCCATGATCTGCACGACAGGGCCTTGATTGGTGGAGATTTTCACCCGCACCAGCCGATAGCCGAGATCGCCCAGAACCGGCGCGACGATGCGCGCCACGCGGGCGGCGGGCCCCGTCTCGCTGACGATCCGCGGTTCATCGAGAGCAGCCTCGATGACGGGCGGGGTCGCCGGCGGGGTCGCGGTGGTGTCGGTTTCGCTCAAGTCGGCTCCGGGTAACAAAAAAGAGCGGGCCCCGGACGGAACCCACTCTTCAAAACGACCATCCGAAGATGATCCTGATGAGAAATGTTACGCACTTTATAGCCCGGAAGCGATGCGCAGGGCAAGGGGAAAAGCGGGGGGCGAGGTTGGCGCCAACTGGACCGCGCGCCACCTCCCCGGACGCCGAAGGCGATCCGGGGCCCCGCGCGCATCGAAGTGCGCCCACGTCCCCGCAACGTCATGCCGACGAAGGTCGGCATCCACGATAGGCAAAC
>JAIXSM010000056.1 GCA_027484655.1 Hyphomicrobiales bacterium
ACATGCCAGGGCTCCAGCGCTTGCCGGATTTCAAGAGAGACGCCGCCGTGCTCCACGGAGCCGAACACCGGGAAACGGAATTCCCGGTGCGCTTCGAACCACGTGGGATCGAACGCGTATCCAGCCCGCCGCAGATCGCCGAGCACATCGAGGAAATCCTCCCAGACGAAGTGCGGAAGCATAAACTTGTCGTGCAGGGAGGTGCCCCACCGCACGAGGCCGCCATCCTGCGGCTCGCGCCACATCCACGCGATGAGCGCGCGCAAAAGCAGTTGCTGGGCGAGACTCATACGCGCGTCGGGCGGCATCTCGAACGAGCGGAACTCCACGAGCCCGAGCCGTCCTGTCGGCCCATCCGGCGAGTACAGCTTGTCGATGCAAATCTCGGCGCGGTGGGTGTTGCCACTCACGTCCACAAGCAGGTTGCGGTAGAGGCGGTCCACCAGCCACAGCGGATATCCGCTCTGGTCCGGCCCCGGCGTGTTCGCCAGCGCGATCTCCAGTTCATAAAGCGCGTCGTGCCGCGCCTCGTCCACCCGCGGCGCCTGGCTCGTGGGGCCGATGAACAGCCCCGAAAACAGGTACGACAGGGAAGGATGCCGCTGCCAATACAGCACGATGCTGCGCAGCAAATCCGGCCGACGCAGGAACGGCGACTGGGATGGATTGGCGCCGCCGACCACCACGTGATTGCCGCCGCCGGTGCCGGTGTGGCGCCCGTCGGTCATGAACTTATCGGTCCCCAGCCGCACGAGGCGCGCCTCTTCGTAAAGCGCGGTCGTGGTCGCCACCGCTTCGGGCCAGGAGGCGGCGGGATGGATGTTGACCTCGATCACGCCGGGGTCCGGCGTCACCTTGATAACGTTCACGCGCGGATCATGGGGCGGGGGGTATCCCTCGATGTGGACCGGCTGGCGCAGGTCGCGCGCGGCCGCCTCAACGGCGCCGAGCAGTTCAAGATAATCCTCAATTGTTGAGACCGGCGGCATGAACACGCACAGCACGCCATCGCGGGGCTCGATAGCCAGCGCGGTGCGCACGCTGGCTCCTCCCATCGACTGGGCGCGCACGTCCTGCCGCTCTCCCTTCGCCGCGCCCTGAACCACCGCCTGGATGTGCGCGTGGTCCGGTAATTCTTCGCGCCCCTCAAGCGGATCCTGCGGATGGATGTAAGGGTAGGCGGAGGGCGCGATCCAGGGCAGGGAGTTCATCGGCAGGCGTAAGCCAAGCGGCGAATCGCCGGGCACGAGGAACAGCTTGCCGCGCCGCAACGTCCACCGCTCGCTGATCCAGCCAGAGCCCACGTGCGCGCTCCACCGCTGCACGGGCATCACGAAGCCGGTCGGGCTCGAAAGCCCCCGCTCAAATGTGCGCACCATGCGGGCGCGCTCTTCCGCATCCTCGATGCGCGGATTGGACGGATCCACGTTGACCGGAAGCTCGCCCTCCTTCAGCACCCAATGGGCGGGATCTTCGTAAGCGGGCATCACATAGGCGTCTTCGAGGCCAAGGCGCCCGGCGACAGCGCCCGCCAGCGCTTGCGCGTCCGCAGCGTCCGGCGCCGCCTTGTCGCCTACGGGAGCGATGAGGTCCAGATCCCCCCACATGGGCTTCCCGTCCTTGCGCCAGTAGAGGGCAAGCGCCCACCGCGGCAGGCTTTCGCCGGGATACCATTTACCTTGCCCGAAGTGCAGGAAGCCGCCCGGCGCGAACCGCGCCTGCAACCGCCGGATCAGCTTGTCGGCCACGGCCTTCTTGGTCGGGCCAACAGCGGCGGTGTTCCATTCGGCCGACTGGAAATCGTCCACGGAGACGAATGTCGGCTCGCCGCCCATGGTAAGGCGCACGTCAGAGGCGCCGAGGTCAGCGTCAACGCGCAATCCGAGCGCATCGAGTTGCTCCCATGCTTCGTCGGAGAAGGGCAGGGTCACCCGCGGCGCCTCGCGGATGCGTGTGACCTGCATCTCGAAGCCGAACTCAACGTTGGCCGGATCGACGGCGCCGCTTACCGGAGCAGCTGCCCGATAATGCGGCGCCGCGCACAACGGAATGTGCCCCTCGCCGCAGAACAGGCCCGAGGTCGGATCAAGCCCGATCCAGCCCGCCCCGGGAATGTAAACCTCTGTCCAAGCGTGGAGATCAGTAAAATCCTTGTCCGTGCCCTTGGGGCCGTCGATGGGATCCACGTCGGCCTTGAGCTGGATGAGGTAGCCCGAGACAAAGCGCGCCGCGAGCCCGAGACGGCGCAGGATCTGCACGAGAAGCCACGCGGAATCACGGCAGGAGCCGGACCGCAGGGCCAGCGTTTCATCCGGCGTCTGCACACCGGATTCCATGCGCACCAGGTAGCGAACATCCCGCTGCAACTGCGCATTCAAGTCGACCAGGAACGGCACGGCGCCGCGAGGCTCGCGCGAGATGCTGGCGACCAGCGCGTCGAGCAGCGGCCCGCCATCCTCCGGGACAAGGCAGGCGGCCAGTTCCTCCTTCAGCTCGCCTGCATACGAGAACGGAAACTGTTCGGCGGAGGGCTCGATGAAGAAGTCGAACGGATTGACCACCGCCATCTCGGCAGTGAGGTCCACCTCGATCCTGAATTCGCTCGCCTTTTCCGGAAAGACGAACCGCGCCAGCCAGTTGCCGTGGGGATCCTGCTGCCAGTTGATGAAATGGTTCGAAGGCGTGACCTTGAGTGCGTAACTGGGAACGCGCGTTCGGCTGTGGGGAGCCGGGCGAAGGCGCACAGTTTGCGGGCCGAGGGCAACCGGCCGGTCGTACCTGTAATGGGTGACGTGGTGCAGGGCGACGAGTATCGACACGCGATCAGCCTTGAAGGGGGAGGGACCATACGCGCGTACCATGCGCGCCCATGGGCCGGAAGAACGCAAATGGGCGAACGCCAGCGGACGCACTTACGCGTCCGTCATGACGCGAGCCAAGCAACGAATGGGCCACAGCCGTTTGCAGTCCTGAGGGAGCACGTCGAGCGGGATTTAAGCCTCCTGTGATGGGCTTGCAGCCAGGCGACGCAACACCACATTTGCCTGGAGCTTGAGTGAATCGCAGACCGTGGCGCCCGATCAGGCATCAGGCGGGACGGCCATGGCCCGGCTGCATGAAGCGAGGCGGAGAAATCGATGGCGACCAAACCGAGACGCCCGACGGACTGGCGCAAGCGTTTTGAGAAGGCCGCAGCGCCGAAAACGGTCACGCTCCAGACCGATTTCGCCGGCATCAGGGCGGGGGCGCTCATGTACATCGCTTCGCCGCGCGTGATCGCCGATTACATCGCCAGCATCCCCCGAGGCCGCACGCGCTCAATCGAGCAAATGCGCAATGACCTGTCCCGGCAAAACGAAGCCTCGGCGACGTGCCCGGTAACCACAGCGATTTATCTCAGAATCGTCGCCGAACTGGCGCTCGACGGACTGAACAAGGGCCAACCGCCCGCCGCCGTTACGCCCTTCTGGCGTGCCATCGAACCCGGCGGAAAAATTGCGCGGCGACTGTCCTGCGGTGACGAGCTGATCGTCATTCAGCGGACGCTGGAGCAATCCGTCCCGTAGGCGTTGGCGGAAGGGGTGGGATTCGAACCCACGGTGGACTTGCGCCCACGGCGGTTTTCAAGACCGCTGCCTTAAACCACTCGGCCACCCTTCCGCGGTCGCACCGCGTTGCCGGGACTGCATAAGCGAAACTCCGCCATCGCGCCAGTGGTCCGATCACCTGCTGTGGATCGGCGCGCGCTACGCCTCATTTAGGTCGCAAAGGAAGCTGCACCGTGGTAGCAACGATTTGTTAACCATGAGGCTGCGTGTTGGACATTAAGGCTTTTGCAACGCAGACGTCCCAACATGGCGACGCTCGCGGGGGGATCCTCTCCCGGGCGGTGTCTCGTTTGTGTGGTGCGTCCCGCCTGATGTTCGCGTCCTTCCGCGCCCGTGTGCGCGGCGCTCCCCATGCCGCTTCGGCGGCGTCCCTGGTCGCGCTCGGCGTGGCGCTTGCCGGCTGCGCGCAGCAACCGACCGGCGCAAAGCGCTCGTCGGAATACTTCCCGTCTTCCGTTTATGGCGCGGCGAGCCCGCGTGTCGTGGGCGAAGGGCAGGCGGTGCCCCGTGGCGGCGGCCAGCGGCTCGTCGGCCGGCCGTATACGGTTGCGGGGAAGCAGTACGTGCCCCGGCCCATGCGTCCTGGAACTGCGCTGACGGGAAACGCCTCATGGTACGGCTCGGCGTTTCATGGCCGCCGCACGGCAAACGGCGAGGTGTACGACATGCGCGCCTTGAGCGCGGCGCACCCGACCATGCCGCTCCCCAGCTACGCGCGCGTCACCAATCTGCGCAACGGGCACTCCGTCATTGTGCGCGTGAATGACCGTGGCCCGTTCCACGCCGGCCGCGTGCTCGACGTATCCCAGAAAGTCGCCGAGGTGCTTGCGTTCCGCAACGCTGGCACCGGTCAGGTCAAGGTCGACTACATCGGCCCGGCCGCGCTGGCGGGCTCGGACGACGCGCTGCTGCTGGCTTCGTTGCGCACCGATGGCCGGCCTGCGACAATGCCCGCCGCGCCTCCGACTGGCGCGCCCGTCACTATGGTCGCCGACGCAGCGCGGACTGCGCCCGCTACGCCAGCCACGGCGCAGCCCCAGTCATCCGGCGTTGTGACAGTCAGCCAGTCGCCGCCCGCCTCCCAGGGACAAGGACAGGGGCAGGGGCAAAGCCTAGCCCCGCAAGTGGCGCTGACCCAAACGACGACCGCTCTTGCGCCGCGCTCCGCGCCAATGGCAAGTTCTGCGACCGCAAGCCCTCTCACGGCTCCGCCCCTGGCGTTGAGCGGCTCCGTGCCGTCCTTCGCGCCGATGCCGCCGCGGCGGCCCATTGACCTGGCGACGATTCCCGGAGCCGATACGCCGATCATGCCGCCGGCGCCGATGCCGCGGCCGCGCTCCGGCGCCTCCTTTTTCGCCGAGCCCTCCGGGGTGACCTCATTCTTTGTTGAGCGGGGCCCCTTCGATTCGGTCGATAAGTCCGGCGTTCAGCCCCTGCGCTGATCGGGCTCCGCGTTGCCCTTCGGGGCGTTTGCGTGGCACATTCCGCGGCCGGCGGCGAAGCGCGTCGCGCTGGCCGTTCTCGCGAGGATCCGCTCATGTTGCGTCGGTTGCGTTTGCTTGCCCTTTTTGTCGGCTGTCTCACCGCCTGGAACGCCGCGCGCGCGCAAACCATTCAGACCATCGCGCCCTGGGCGATTCTCGTGGACGCGGAGACTGGCAGCGTCCTGTTCGAGAAGGGCGCCGACGAGCCGATGTCCCCCGCATCCATGGTGAAAGTGCTTACCGCGGAGATGGCGTTCCATGAGTTGCGTCAGGGGCGCATGAACCTTGATGACACCATGGTCATTTCCGAAAACGCTTGGCGGCGCGGCGGCGCCTCGTCCGGGGGCTCAAGCATGTTCGCCGCGCTCAACAGCCGCGTGCGGATCGAGGATCTCCTGCGCGGCATCATTATCCACTCGGGCAACGACGCCTCGATCGCGCTGGCGGAGGGAATGCGCGGGACCGACGCGGCCTTCGCCGACGCGATGACCCAGCGGGCGCGGCTGCTCGGGATGCGCAATTCGACGTTCAAAAACTCCTATGGCGGGTTCCACCGCGAGCAGAAGACGACGGCGCGCGATCTCGCAATGCTTTCGGTTCACGTCATCCGCACCTATCCTGAGTACTACAAGTACTTCGGCGAGACCGAGTTCACGTGGAACAAGATCCGCCAGGTCAATCGCAATCCCTTGCTGACGATGAACATCGGCGCGGACGGCCTGAAGACTGGCAACATTGAGGACTCCGGGTTCGGCCTCATCGGCTCGGCGGTTGAGAACGGCGTGCGCCTCGTCGTGGTGGTCAACGGCCTGAAGACCGGGCGCGATCGGGCGGAGGAAGCCCGCAAGCTGCTGACATGGGGGCTGCGCGCCTTCGACAGGCGGGCGCTGTTTGAAAAAGGCGAGGTCATCGGCTCCGCGAGCGTATTTGGCGGCGCCAAGGGCAGCGTTGATCTTGTCTCCGATGTTCCGGTTCGCGTCATGACGCCGCGCGGATCGACCGAGCGCCTCAACGGGCGCATCGTGTGGCAGGGGCCGATTGTTGCGCCCGTCCGCGAGGGCGATCAGGTTGCGCGCCTGCGCGTCTACCGGGGCAAGACGCTTGCGCTCGATGTTCCACTGCGGGCGGCGGAAACCGTCGAGGCCGGCGGCTTGCACCGGCGCGCCATGGATGCGGGCGTTGAGTTCGTTGGCGGGATGTTCCGCAAGCACGTGTTGAAGAACTGATGGGCGAGACGACATCGCGCGGACGGTTCATCACGCTGGAAGGCGGGGAGGGGGCCGGAAAATCGACACAGGCGCGCCTGCTTGCCGACAGCCTCCGGCGGCGCGGTGTGGATACGCTTGTCACGCGCGAGCCCGGCGGTTCGCCGCTTGCGGAAGAAATCCGCGGCGCGCTGCTCTCGGGCGCTGTCGCGCCGCTCGGGCCGGCTGCGGAGGCCATTATGTTTTCCGCCGCGCGGATCGATCATCTCGAACGCACGATCAGGCCAGCGCTGGCGGCGGGGCAATGGGTCATCAGCGACCGGTTCGCAGATTCGACCCGCGCTTATCAGGGCGTTCTGGGGGCGCTGGCGCCGGCCTTCATGCGCGAGCTGGAGCGCGTCGCGGTAGGCGAAAATCGGCCCGACCTCACGCTGGTTCTCGACCTGCCTGCGGACATCGGTCTGGAGCGGGCCCGGGCGCGCTCGTCCGTTGCGGATCGCTTCGAAGCGGAGGGGCAAAGCTTTCATGACGGTTTGCGCGAGGCGTTTCTCGCCATCGCGCGGGAGGAGCCCGACCGCTGCGTGGTCATTGACGCCGATCAGGAAGAAGAGCGCGTCGCAGCCGACATCTGGCGCGCGGTTGAGGATCGCCTGCTGGATCTCGATGAACCGGACATGGAGCGTCTCCCGTGAGGGGCCGCGTCGTTGACGAGGGGCCGCCGGAAAGCGACCGGCTGCCGGACGCGCCCCATCCACGCGCTACGCCGCTGTTGATCGGCCACGAGGCGGCCGAGCGCGAATTGCTGGAGGCCTATCGCAGCGGGCGCATGCACCAGGCGTGGCTGATTGGCGGCCCACAGGGCATCGGCAAGGCGACGCTTGCTTGGCGGCTCGCCCGGTTTCTGCTGTCCTACCCCGATCCGTCGTTGCCGGCGGTGCAGCGCGCGCAGAATCTGTCATCGCCCATGGACGCGCCGCCGGCGCGCCGCGTCATCGTTCGCTCCCATGCGGACGTGGTCGCCTTGCGGCGCGAGTGGGATCAAAAGGGCAAGAAGCACTACACGGAAATCCGCATCGACGACGTGCGCTCGGGCGTCGAGTTGTTCCGGCGCGCGGCGAGCGAGGGCGGCTGGCGCGTCGCAATTGTGGACAGCGCGGAAGACCTGAACAAGTCCAGCGCCAACGCGCTGCTGAAGATCATCGAGGAGCCGCCGCCGAAGTCGATCTTCCTGATCGTCGCGCACCGGCCGGGGCAGACCATGGCCACGATCCGCTCCCGCTGCCGCAAGCTCATGCTGGAGCCGCTCCCGGAAGCGCAGGTGGTTGAGGCGGTGACCTCGCTCAAGGGGCCGTGGTCGAGCCGCCCTGCGGCGGAAATCGCGACGGCAGCCCGGCGCAGCGGCGGCTCGGTGCGCGAGGCGATCCTGATGCTGGGAAGCGAGAGCCTTGAGGTGATCGACGCCGCGGAAGCGTTGCTCGCCAGGCTTCCGGCCGTGGACTGGGGCGCCGTGTACCGGCTGGCCGAAGCCAGCAACGGCCGCGCGGGGCAGGAGGCTTTCGACGCGCTGATGAACGTTGTTTTTGACTGGATCGACAAGAGCCTGCGCGCGAACGCGCAAGCGGGCGGGCGGCCACGCAGCCTTGCGCCCTATGCGGAGGTATGGGAGAAGATCGCGGCCTCGGCCCGCGAGACGCAGGCGCTGAACCTCGATCGTCGGCCGCTCGTTCTTTCCATATTCACGGATCTCGCCGCCGCCGTCACGGCGTCACGCGCATGATTATCGGGACACCCATGGCGACGCGTTCCACATTCTGCATCACCACTGCCATTCCCTACGCCAACGGCAAGCCGCACATTGGCCACGCCTATGAGCGTATCGCGACCGACGCCATCGCGCGGTTTCAGCGTCTCGACGGCAAGGATGTGTTCTTCATCACCGGCATGGATGAGCACGGGCTGAAGATGCAGCAGACCGCCGCCAAGGAGGGGCTGACCCCGCAGGCGCTCGCCGACCGCACGGCCGCGCAGTTCGACGCCATGGGCGCCGCACTCAACGCGCGCGCCGACCACGTAATCCGCACCACCGAGCCGCGCCATTACGCCGCCTCCCAGGCGATCTGGCGCAAGATGCAGGAGGCTGGCGACATCTATCTCGCCAAGTACTCCGGCTGGTACTCGGTGCGCGAGGAAGCCTACTTCGATGAGAGCGAGCTTACCGACGGGCCGAACGGCTCGAAGAACTCGCCCAACGGCACGCCGGTGGAATGGGTGGAGGAGGAGAGTTACTTTTTCCGCCTCTCCGCCTACGGCGACCGCCTGCTCGCCCACTACGAGGCCAACCCGGATTTCGTGACGCCGGACAAGTACCGCAACGAAATCGTCGCGTTCGTGAAGCGCGGCCTTCAGGATCTCTCCATCAGCCGCACCACGTTCAACTGGGGCGTGCCGGTGCCCGGCGACGACCGCCATGTCATGTACGTGTGGGTCGATGCGCTCACAAACTACATCACCGCCTGCGGCTATCCCGACGAGGCCGCCGAGCGCTGGCGCTACTGGCCGGCGGATGCCCATGTCATCGGCAAGGACATCACGCGCTTCCATTCGGTGTTCTGGCCCGCATTCCTTATGTCGGCGGGGCTCGCCATCCCGAAGCAGATCGTCGTGCATGGCTTCCTGTTCAATCGCGGGGAGAAGATGTCGAAGTCAGTCGGCAACGTCATCGATCCCATCGCGCTGGCGGAGCACTACGGCGTCGACCAGATGCGCTATTTCTTCCTGCGCGAAGTGCCCTTCGGCCAGGACGGGAACTATTCGCACGAGGCCATCGTCAACCGCATCAACGCCGACCTCGCCAACGATCTCGGCAATCTGGCGCAGCGCTCACTGTCGATGATCGCGAAGAACTGCGAGGGCAGGGCGCCGCAGCCGGGCGCACTGTCCGATGCCGACCGGGCGATCCTCGATCAGGCGTGGTCGCTGCCGACGCGTTGTCGGGACGCCATGAAGGACTTCGCCCCGCATCTGGCGCTTTCGGAAATCTGGCGCGTGGTGGCGGACGCCAACCGCTACTTCGCCTCCGAGGAGCCTTGGGCGAAGCGCAAGACAGACCCCGAACGGATGAACGCCATCCTCTGGACCACGGCGGAGGTGATCCGCAACGTCGCGATCATGGCTCAGCCGTTCATCCCGGACGCAGCCGCCCGGTTCCTCGACCTCGTCGCCGCGCCCGCGGATGCGCGCGCCTTCGCACATGTGGGCGAGGGCGGTCGCATCCCTGCGGGGACGCCCCTGCCAACCCCGCAGCCGGTCTTTCCGCGCTACGTGGAGGCCGAGGAGGGCGGCAAGCCCAACGCCTGAAAGCCTGACGCCTGATGCTCATTGACACCCACTGCCACCTCGACTTTCCCGAGATCGTCGCCGACATTCCGGCCGTGAGCGAGCGCGCTCGCCAGGCTGGCGTCGAACGCATGATCACCATTTCCACGCGCGTGAAGAAGTACGACATTTATCGCGGCATCGCTGAAGCCAACGACAACGTCTGGTTTTCCGTGGGCACGCATCCGCATCAGGCGCATGAGGAGCCGGACACCTCCGCAGCCGATCTCGCCGCGCTCGCCAGCCATCCGCGCTGCGTCGCCATCGGCGAGGCCGGGCTCGACTACCACTACGACAAGAGCCCCCGCGACGTGGCCGCGCGCGTGTTCCGCACCCACATCGACGCCGCGCGGCGCACCGGGCTGCCGCTCGTGATCCACGCCCGGGACGCCGACGAGGACGTGGCCGCAATCCTGCGTGATGAAATGGGGAAGGGGCGTTTCAAGGCCCTGCTCCATTGCTTCACCGCATCGCGGATGTTGGCGGAAACCGGGATAGAGCTGGGGCTTTACGTCTCGTTCTCCGGCGTGCTCACGTTCAAGAACTCCGCAGGCTTGCGCGAGATCGCACGCGATCTGCCGCTTGATCGGCTGCTGGTGGAGACCGATGCGCCGTTTCTCGCGCCCACGCCCCATCGCGGCAAGCCGAACCAGCCGGCGTGGGTGGCGGAAACCGCCCGCGTGCTGGCGGACGCGAAGGGCGTGAGCGCGGACGAAATTGCGTCGCGGACCACTTCCAACGCGCTGGCGCTGTTTGACAAAATGCCGGGCCTGCCCGCGTGAGCCAGAGCGTCGTCATTCTTGGATGCGGCTCCTCCGGCGGCGTTCCGAGGGTGGGCGGCGAATGGGGCGCTTGCGACCCGTCGAACCCGCGCAATCGCCGGCGCCGGTGCTCCATTCTCGTGGAGCGCCCGGGCCCTGAGGGCCTGACGACCGTCCTGGTGGATCTGTCGCCGGACCTGCGGGAGCAATTGCTCGACGCCGGGACAACCCGCCTGGACGGCGTGCTGATGACGCACTCTCATGCGGATCACTCCCACGGGATCGATGACGTGCGGCCGCTGGTCATCAAGATGCGCCGGCGCATCGATGTGCACATGGACGAAGAAACCGAGGCCGCGATGCGGGCGCGCTTCGGCTACATCTTCGAGACGCCGCCCGGAAGCAACTACCCGCCGCTGATGGACGCGCGCCGGATCACCCACGGGGCGCCCGTGAGCATCGACGGCCCGGGCGGCGCGGTGACAGCGACGCCGTTCCGCCTGAACCATGGCGACATGGACTCACTGGGTTTCCGCTTCGGCGAGATGGCGTACACGCCGGATGTGATCGATATTCCGTCCGAGAGCGTCGGCTTCCTCGAAGGCCTCGACCTGTGGATCATCGACGCGTTGCGCTACACGCGGCACCCGAGCCACTTCAACCTCGAACAGGCGCTGGGCTGGATCGCCCGCATGAAGCCGCGCCGGGCCATTCTCACGAACCTGCACACTGATCTCGATTACAACGCTCTCAGCGCCGAACTGCCTGAGAGCGTGGCGGCGGCCTATGACGGGATGAGGATCGCGTTCTGACGGGCGCGCGTCTCCATGTTGCAACCCGGTTTGGATTGATACGCCCGGCTTCGCCACAGGCGCGCAAGTTCCATAATATACATTATGCGAATCATGGACCGACCCAACGGGGTTCAAGCCCGGTGCCAGGGATTTGTCAGCGCAGCGCCCGGCAGCCCCCGTCCGCCACAGCGCCGCATAATCTCGAAACACAGGTCGCCGGCTCCCTACAGAACGCAATCCGACCGCAGCGCACGAGCCAAGCAATCGCTCACCCGCCGTCGCCATGTCCGCCCGCGGCGGCCTGTGGCTCTGACCTGTGGCTGCCAAGACTGTGTCCCTGAGGCTTGTCGGGCAATCTGATCAGGCGCGGCTCAGACGGCTGGTCCGCTGCGACTTTCGGCCTCACAAGCGCGCCCGAACGGCCTGTCCCCGCAGTCGCGTTGGGTCTCAACACAGGATGAAAGACCGAACTACAGGAACCAACACACGAAAATACGGAGCGACACTACCGTAGGTTTGCTTGATCGCTCCGTTGACGACAGATAATTGTGGGCCGGAACCTCCAAAAAGGCGCAAATTACCGTAGCAGCGCCGTCGCCTTGGTGTTACAGTCCCATTGCAGGCGCAGCAGGACCAATTTTTGGGACAGTGCGGACACGAGGCTCAAAGGGCCATCCAAGCGGACCAGGGGACGTTCGTGCGAACGGATGTCAAGGGGTTTCGCGCACCGGAACCGGTGCCGGACTGGGCGCCACCCTTTGATGGAGACGAACGGAAGCTATGAGCAAGGGTAAGGATTTTCGGCCGAGGCGGCGGGGCTTCGACGATGACGGTCCGATGGATTTCGGCGGAAAGCCGCAGCGGCAGAGCCGCTCGCCCTTCGGGGGCGCTGGTTTCCCGCCCCCGCCTATGGATATGGCGATGCCGCCAGCCTCCACCGTCGATGCGACGGTGAAGTGGTTCAAGTCCGACAAGGGCTTTGGCTTCGTTGAGCTTGGAAATGGGCAGGGCGACGCGTTCCTGCACATCGGGGCTCTTCAGTCGGCCGGGCATGAGTCCGTTCCTCCGGGCGCCAAGCTCAAGGTCACTGTCGGCCAGGGCATGAAGGGCGCGCAGGTCACCCGTGTGTACGAGGTCGATCTGTCTGGCGCCCAGGCGCCGCGCTCCTTCGATGACAGCCCGCGTCCCGCTCGTCGTGGTCCGGACATGACCACCGCGATTGACATCGAGGGCAAGGTCAAGTGGTTCGACCTCACCAAGGGGTTCGGCTTCGTGGCCAGCGATGATGGCGGCAAGGACGTGTTCGTGCACATCTCGACGCTGCGTCCGGCTGGCATCACCCAGCTGGTCGAGGGTCAGGCCGTGAGCATGCGCGTCGTCGAGACGCCGAAGGGTCGCGAAGCGGTTTCGATCGCCCTCGCCTGATCCAGCCTCTGAGCCTTGAGAATTGGGCGCGCAGCTTTGCGCGCCTTTTTTCGTTTCGCCGAAGCCCCTTGCTTCGCCCTGCCCCTGGATCACCATGCGCGCTTCCAAGGATATCGCCGATCTCATCGCCATCATGGACCGGCTACGGCGCCCACAGGACGGATGTCCGTGGGATCTGGAGCAAACATTTCTCTCGATCGCTCCCTACACGATCGAGGAAGCGTACGAAGTCGCTGACGCGGTCGAGCGTGGCGACATGGTGGACCTGCGCGAGGAACTCGGCGACCTGCTTCTGCAGGTCGTGTTCCACGCACAGATGGCGCGCGAGCAAAGCCTGTTCGACTTCGGCGACGTGGTCGAGGCGATCTGCGCCAAGCTGGTCCGCCGGCATCCCCACATCTTCGGGGAAGCGCGCGACCTGACGCCCGATCAGGTCAAGGACGTCTGGGGTGAGATCAAGCGTCAGGAAAAGGCCGCGCGGGCCGCCGCGCGCGCCTCGGCAGGAGTTCCGGCGGAACCGTCAGACGGCGCGCTTTCCGGGGTGCCTGCGGGCATGGCCGCCCTCACCCGCGCCGTGAAGCTGCAGGAGAAAGCCGCGAAGGTGGGCTTTGACTGGAGCGATCCGCGGCTGGTGCTCGCGAAGATCCGCGAGGAATGCGATGAGCTTGAACAAGAGCTTGACGCGGGTCGACCGGAGGCTCTGGCCGATGAGATCGGCGATCTGCTCTTTGCGGTCGCTAACCTGGCCCGCCACGCGGAGACCGACGCGGAGGCGGCGCTGCGCGGTACGAACGCCAAGTTTGAACGCCGTTTCCGGCACATCGAATCCCGGCTTTCGGAACAAGGGACGACACCGGCGGGCTCGACACTGGCGGAGATGGATGCGCTGTGGGACGAGGCCAAGCGAATTGAACGCGGCCACAAGGGGTAAGCCGCGTTCCTTATTCGTGCGGCGACCGCTCAGGAGACGCTGCTGTGCGCCTCCGCGGCCATCTCGCGGACCCGGGCCTGGGGAAAGCGCCGCTTGAACCGGTCGAGCCGTTCGGGCGCAACCTTCACCTCCAGTCCGATCTCACCGGAGGGATCGTCGAGCCGCGACAGAACCTGCGCGTTGCCATAGATCCAGCTCAGCCCCTCGCCGTCTTCGCCGGGCAGCGCCAGCGAGAACGCCACATGGGCGGAGGACAGACGCGCTTCGATGCCGGCCAGCAGCGGCTCGACCCCCTCCCCTGTGACCGCGGAAACAACAAAGGTAGAGGCGCTGCGCCCGCCGATGGCGCGCAACTGATCGGCGCGATCTTGCGGCAGGAGGTCAACCTTGCTCCAGACCTCGAGGATGCGCGGATCGTGGGGCTCGATCCCGAGGCCGCGCAGGATGTGCTCAACATCCTCGCCCTGGGCGTCTGTATCCTCATGGGAAATGTCGCGCACGTGGAGCACGAAGTCGGCCTCGATCACCTCCTCCAGCGTAGCGCGAAAGGCGGAGACAAGCATGGTCGGCAGGTCCGAAATGAAGCCCACCGTGTCCGACAGCATGATGCGCTCGCCATGGGGCAGCTTCACCGCGCGCAATGTCGGGTCAAGCGTGGCGAACAACATATCCTTCGCCAGCACCTCGGCTCGGGTGAGCCGGTTGAAAAGCGTCGATTTGCCAGCGTTGGTGTAACCAACGAGCGCTACGACGGGATACGGCACATCCTGACGGTTCTTGCGGTGGAGCCCGCGCGTCTTCTTGACGCCTTCGAGATCGCGTTCAATGCGCGTCATGCGCTCCTGAATAAGCCGCCGGTCGGTCTCGATCTGCGTCTCGCCCGGGCCTCCGAGGAAGCCGAAACCGCCGCGTTGACGCTCAAGGTGGGTCCATGAGCGCACGAGCCGCGACTTCTGGTAATCCAGATGGGCGAGTTCAACCTGCAACGCGCCCTCGCGGGTCCGCGCACGGCGTCCGAAGATCTCAAGAATCAATCCGGTGCGGTCGATGACCTTGGCGCCGAACGCTTTTTCCAGGTTGCGCTGCTGCACCGGGGAGAGGGCGCAGTCGACCATAACGAGGCCAACCTCCTCCTCTTTCACCCGGGCGCCGATCTCCTCCACCTTGCCCGGGCCCAGAAAGGTGGCGGGCCGGATCTGGGTCAGAGGCGCGACAACCGCTCCGATAACGTCAAGGTCGATGGCGCCCGCGAGGCCTTCCGCCTCATTGATCCGCGCCTGATGGTCACGCAAAGAGGTGCGCCCACCAGCGCGAGCGACGGCCCGTTCCGTGAGGTACGGGCCGACTACGAGGGTCTTCGTGTTTTGCGCCAGTTTCCGCTCAAGGTCGAACCCCTGAGCCTGTCGCGATGTCGTATCGTTCAAGCGTGCTCCGCAAGGCCCGGATCAGGACTGGGGCTTGTCCCCACCCTCGTCCGCCGTCTCGAACATCTGGATCGGCGTGCCGGGCATGATTGTGGATATGGCGTGCTTGTAAACGAGTTGCGAGTGGCCATCACGGCGCAAGAGCAAACAAAAGTTGTCGAACCACGTGACGACGCCCTGAAGCTTGACGCCATTCACGAGGAAGATGGTGAGCGGGACTTTGTGCTTCCTCACGTAATTGAGGAAGGTGTCCTGCAAATTTTGGGCGCGTTCGGCCGCCATTCATGGTCCCTCGGTTGCGCAACCGCCTCGGACGTTTGCGAAGCGCGTTCGTTCGGTTGGTCGCTACGTGACGGATGGCACGCAGTCGGGCTCCAGTAAAGAGCGTGACTCGCCGGAAGGCAAGCCGCTCCAGCCCTCGCGCTCAGTGTTGCCCCAGAGTTTTTCGCAGCGCAGGCGGCGGCTGATCAATCAATTCCGAGCGACTTCAGCTTTCGATGCAGCGCGGAGCGCTCCATGCCGATGAACTCGGCGGTCCGCGAGATATTGCCGCCGAAGCGGCTGATTTGCGCGACGAGGTATTCCCGCTCAAACACTTCCCGCGCTTCGCGCAACGGCAGACTCATCAGCTTCTCGCCCCCTGCCCCCGCCGGGGTTGATGGCACAAGCGCGCCGATTTCGGCTGGCAGCATGTCCGTGGAGATTTCCGACTCCGGGTCGCCGCTGGCGAGGATCATCAGTCGTTCGACGTTATTGCGGAGCTGACGGATGTTTCCCGGCCAATCATGGGATTGCAGCACCGCCATGGCGTCCGCGCCGATCCGTCTGCGCGGCATACCGGTTGAGGCTGAAATCTGCTCCATGAAGTAATCGACCAGCTCCGGGATGTCCTCGCGTCGTTCCGACAGCGCCGGCGCGCGCACGGGCACCACGGAGAGGCGGTGGAACAGATCCTCGCGAAACGAACCCTCGGCGATCGCGGCGGCGAGATCCTTGCTGGAAGATGAGATGATCCGAACGTCCACATGCACGCGGGTGGCGCCGCCGACGCGCTGAAAATTCTGGTCCACCAGAACGCGCAGAATCCGGCTCTGCGTCTCGCGCGGCATGTCTCCGACTTCATCAATGTAGAGCGTGCCGCCGTGAGCCTCCTCCAGCGCGCCAACCTTTCGGCCGCGCGGATCTGACCCCTCGACCCCGAAAAGCTCCACCTCCATCGATTCCGGCGTGATCGTCGCGGCGTTGATGGCGACGAACGGACCACGCGCGCGGGGCGACATTTCATGGATCACACGTGCGGCCAGCTCCTTGCCGGCTCCCGGCGCGCCGCCGATGAGAATGCGAGAGTTCGTAGGCGCCACACGCTCGATAACCTGGCGCAACTGATTGATCGAAGACGACTTGCCCACAATCCGGTTGGTTGCGCCGGCGCGGGCGCGCAACTCCGAGACCTCACGCTTCAACCGGGAGGCCTCCAGCGCCCGGTCCGCCACCAACACCAGCCGGTCGGCCTTGAACGGCTTCTCGATAAAATCGTAAGCGCCAAACTTGATGGCCGAAACTGCGGTTTCGATGTTGCCGTGCCCCGAGATCATCACCACCGGCAGCGTCGGGTGGTTCTCCTTGATGACCTGCAGCAGCTGCAAGCCGTCAAGCCGCGAGCCCTGCATCCAGATATCGAGGAAAATGAGATGCGGACGACGCGCTTCGATTGCAGCGAGCGCCTCATCGGAGTTCTTCGCGGTCCGGGCGCCGTGGCCCTCGTCCGAGAGGATGCCTGCCACGCCCTCCCGGATATCGGCTTCGTCATCGACAATGAGAATGTCAGCCGCCATCTGCCTTTACCGTTTCAGCGCATCGCGCCGGCCACGCCGGCGCTGTCAGAAGGATCATCGGCTGCGGCGACGCCGCCCGCCGGGAATTGGAGACGCACCCAGGCGCCTTGGCCGTCGGGAGCGTCGAGAAGTTCAATGCCGCCGCCGTGGTCTTCAAGAATCTTGGCGACGATCGGAAGGCCAAGCCCAGTGCCCTCGGCGCGGGTTGTCATATACGGCTCAAGCAGCCTCTGCCGGTTCTCCTTTGGAAAACCTATTCCGTTGTCGATCACGTCAATCGCGATGGTTCCTTCGATCTCCGCGAGTTTGACTTTGATTTTCGGCGCCTGTCTCTCCGCCGCATTATCCCCGGCGATTCCTTCAGTCGCGTTCTTCACGATGTTCGTGAGCGCCTGAGAGAGGAGGCGCCGGTCGAATCGCGCGTAGAGCGGATTGGCCGGAATATCGTCCTCGATTGTGACTTCTGGATGCCCGACTCGCATCAGAAAAACAACCTGGCTCACACAGGCGCGCAGATCATCGTACTCAAGTCTGGGCTTGGGCATCCGCGCGAATGAAGAGAACTCGTCCACCATTCGTTTGATGTCGTCCACCTGACGAATGATCGTATCAGTGCATTGATCAAAGATCTGCCGATCTTCCGTGATGGCCCGCCCATACTTTCGTTTCAGGCGCTCGGCGGACAGCTGAATCGGGGTGAGCGGATTCTTGATTTCGTGGGCGATGCGCCGCGCCACATCCGCCCACGCCGAGGTGCGCTGCGCCGTCACAAGATCGGTGATGTCGTCGAGGGTGATGACCTGATTGCGCTCAGCGCTTGGCGACTGTTCGGTCGTCACGCGCACGTTGAAGATGCGCTCGCGGCCTTTCCGCGTCAACGCCAGCTGGCTCTGGTGCGTGCGCATGTGACTTGACCCGGCTTCTTCAAGCAAAGTCACAAGCTCGGGAATAACCTCGGCGATAGGCCTGCCCACAGCCTGTTCCGGATCGACGTCAATCTTCTCGTCGAGCAGCTTGAAGGCTGATGGATTGAGTACGCTGACAACGCCGCGTGAATCGATGCCGATAATCGCTGCGGGAACGCCCGCGAGAACAGCTTCCGTGAACGCGCGGCGCTCATCGTTCAGTTTGCTCGCAGCAAGCAAGCGGTTCTGCTGCAGCCGCAGCTCGGATGTCATCTTGTTGAATGTCTCGCCAAGATGACCAAGGTCTCCGTCAGACTTCTGCACGGGAACCTGAACGTAGAGATTGCCGGAAGACACCTGATCGGTCGCCGTGATGAGACGACGGATCGGCGTCACGAGGCGGTTTGCGACCGACAACCCCAGCCACGTCGCGGAAAAGAGCATGATGAGCGCGATGAGGGCATACATTGTCGCAAAGGCGATCTGGATGTTGCGCCGATGGCCTTCGTAGGCATTGTAAAGCGCCGTGAGATTTCGAACCTGCACAGGAAACGCTGTCGCAAGTGGATCAACCGGGCGCGCGGCATACATGAACGTATCCGGGAAACTCTTCATTTCGCGCACAGCGACGAACGTGCGGCCCTCGTCGAGGATCAGGCACAACGGCTCGTCCTTGCGCGCGTCCTCGAAGTCGCTCTCCTCAGGCTGCACGATACGCGAACTTGTCGCCGTACCGTATTCGATCACGTCGCCGTTCGCTTTCATCATCACAGCAGAAGAGAATCCGAGCACCTGCGCTCGGCCAGCGAAGTATTCCTTGAACAGCGGCGGATTCGACGTGAACAGGGGACTCACGCGATCAAGGTCCATCGCTGTGAGGCGCGCCTCCTGCAGCAGCGCCCTGCACTGCGCCTCGCGAAAGATCCGCGCCACCTCGCCTGTGGTGTAGATGAAACCGCGGACATCCTGCAGAAACGCGGGATTGAGCACGCGGTCGAGGGTGATGGAGCCCACCATCGCCATCAACAAGGCTGGAAAGGCGGCAATGCCCGCGAATAAACCCACCATCCTGATGTGGATGCCGGCGCCCGCGGTTTGCGCCCGCCGCGCCGCCAGCAGCCGGCGAAACTCCACAAGAAGCAGGCCCATCAGGAAAAGGATGATGCACGCGTTCAACGCAAAAAGGCCGAGCACCACGTTGCTGGTGGGCGAGATGGGCGTGTAATCGGCGAAAATCAGGAGTGTGGCCAGAGCGCTCAGGAGCGCGAGGGTCACTGAAACAGGGCCGAGCCGGGATAACCGGCGGCGATCCCGGATGCGGACCGCGGCGGCCTCTACGGCACTGGACGATGATTTCGACGAGCGCATGCCCAGTTTGTCTTCCTGGCGTGAACCCCGGGGGGGCGTCCGTCCCCGGGGCGGCGAAGCGCGCCCGAAGGATCGCTCAGGGATAGCGATCCCGTTGCTCGCCTACAACGGTGTTGCATGATTGCGACAAAAATTCGGGCGACCGATGATATTCTGCATCACCGGAGGCCTCGCGGCCCGGTCCAGCTACCGAGGGGATCGCATCAGGCGAATGTCCAGCTCCCGCACCTTCTTCCTCAAGGTGTTGCGGTTCAAGCCGAGCAGGTCGGCCGCCTTGATCTGGTTGCCGCGTGTGGCCGCGAGCGCGGCCGAAATAAGCGGCCCTTCCACCTCCCGGAGGATGCGGTGATAGAGGCCCGCGGGCGGAAGCTGCTCGCCGTGGGATTTAAACAGCGCAGCGAGGTAATGCTCAACGGCCAGGGACAGGGACGAACTGTCGAGGTCCGCCGGGAGGGGGGCGGCCGCGGGCACATGCCCATTGGCCACGGGCAGTCGCATATCTGGCGGCGGCGCGGCGTCAAACCCGAGTTCGGTCTCCACCAGCGCTTCGGTGATCGTCTCCTGCGGGTACAGCGCGGCCAGGCGCCGCACGAGGTTTTCCAGCTCGCGGATGTTGCCGGGCCAGCGATGACGCTTCATGCGCTCCAGCGCTGCGGTGTCCACGTGCTTCAGAGGCAGACCCTGAGCGGCTGCGAGCTTGAAGAAGTGCCGCACAAGGTCGGGGATGTCCTCTGTTCGCTCGCGCAGGGGCGGCAGGCGCAACGGCACCACATTGAGCCGGAAGAACAGATCCTCCCGGAACAGCCCCTGCTGGATGAGGATGCGCAGATCCTTGTTGGTGGCGGCGACAATGCGCACGTTGGTGCGGATCGGCGCGCGCCCGCCTACGGTTGTATACTCGCCCTGCTGCAACACGCGCAGCAGTCGCGTCTGCGCCTCCATGGGCATATCGCCGATCTCATCGAGAAACAGCGTGCCGCCCTCCGCCTGCTCGAAGCGGCCGATGGAGCGGCTGGCGGCGCCGGTGAATGCGCCCTTCTCGTGCCCGAACAGTTCGCTCTCGATCAGATCACGCGGGATGGCCGCCATGTTGATGGCGACGAACGGACCGCTCTTGCGCTTTCCGTAGTCATGGAGCGCGCGGGCCACCAGCTCCTTGCCGGTGCCGGACTCGCCGGTAATCATCACCGTGAGGTCAGTCTGCATGAGCCGCGCGAGGGTGCGGTAAATCTCCTGCATGGCCGGCGAACGCCCGACCAGCGGCATACCCTCGATTTCCTCCACGCTCTCCCGGACCGGCCTCGCCTTCGGCTGGCTCAGCGCGCGCCCGACGATGGAGACAAGATCCTTCAGGTCGAATGGTTTGGGCAGATAATCGTAGGCGCCGCGCTCCGACGCCTTGATGGCGGTCATGAACGTGTTCTGGGCGCTCATGACGATGATCGGCAGATCGGGCCGCAGCTTTTTGATGCGCGGCAGAAGCTCGAACGCGTTCTCATCGGGCATCACCACATCGGTGATAACGAGATCGCCCTCCCCCGCCTGCACCCATCGCCAGAGCGTCGCCGCATTGCCTGTGACACGTACTTCATAGCCAGCGCGTGACAGCGCTTGATTGAGGACAGTTCTGATGGCGGCGTCGTCGTCGGCTACAAGAATGTTTCCGCTCGCCATGTAGCCAGGCCTCCTCAGGTCCGCTTTGCGTCACCCACGTCCCTGTCACGGCCATCACGCGGCCTGAACATGGGCATGAGCACTCTGAACGTCGTACGGCGTGGGTGGGACTCACACTCGATGACGCCACCGTGATCGCCGACGATTTTAGCAACCAGTGCAAGACCCAGGCCAGTTCCTGACGGCTTATTGGACACAAACGGATCGAAGAGATGATTCAGCAGTTCGGGCGACACGCCGGGCCCATTGTCGCGAACACAGAACTCGAGCGGCAGGGCTATGGGCTGCGAAGATCCCGCCACGCGGAGACGTACGCCGGGGCGAAAGGCTGTGGTCAGCTCGATTTCGCCGTCGATGGCGTCCTCGCCAACGGCTTCCGCAGCGTTCTTCACGAGGTTGAGGAAGATCTGTATGAGCTGGTCGCGGTTCGCGCTCACCGGCGGCAGCGATGGATCGTAGGTTTCCACGAAGCGAATGTGCCGGGCGAACCCTGCCTGCGCGATGCGTTTCACGTGATCGAGCACGTAATGGATATTGACCGCCTCGCGCTCGGAGGGCCGCTCGTCAGTGAACACCTCGAAGCGATCAACCAGTTTCACGATCCGGTCGGTTTCGTCGCAGATGAGGCGCGTGAGCGAACGGTCCTCGTCCGCAAGCTCCGCCTCGAGAAGTTGCGCAGCGCCACGGATGCCTGACAACGGATTCTTGATCTCGTGAGCGAGCATGGCCCCCAGCGCCGTGACCGAGCGCGCTGCCCCTCTGTGCGTCAACTGCCTGTCCATTTTGTCGGCAATAGTGCGCTCCTGGAGCATGATGACTACATTTTGAGCATCCGGCAGAAGCGGGATCGCATTCACGTCCACGATGCGTTCGAGCCCGATGCGGGGCGTGCCCACATCGATGCGATACTCGTTAATGACGCAGCGCCGCCGCCGCGCGTCCTCGACCACCGACAGGACGGGCGACCCAAAGGGTAGCAATTCGGCCAAAGACGACCTGAGGAGTTGCCCAGCGCTCAGGTGAAAGAAAGCCTCACACGCGGCGTTGGCGCCAATCACGCGCCCTTGGGCGTCGAGCGTCATGATCGGGTGCGGCAGCATGTTGAGAACGACAGCGGACGGAACGGCTGGCGGCTTGGTGTCGATCATGCGGCGCTGGCCTCGACCTGAAAGAGAAAGACGCGCGACAGCAGTCGGATGGCTTCACGCGGATCATCGGTGGTGACGAGCTTGAGCCTTACATCGGGCGCCGCGCCGGCGTGCTCGGCGTAGGCGGACAGGTGCTTGCGCGCATGGCGCAGGCCCGTATACGCGCCCATGGCGGTCAGCAGATGGTCCAGATGCTCAACCGCGGCGTCCCGCTTTGCCTCTGCTGTGGGCTCGCGCACCGCCTCCCCCCGCAGCCCCTGCGCGATCTGGCCCACGAGCCACGGGCGCCCGACGGCGGCACGGCCGACCATCACCCCTGCGGCGCCAGACGCCGCCAGCATGCCGCGGGCGTCTTCCAGACCGCCGCAGTCGCCGTTCGCGATCACCGGCAGCGCCGTGGCTTCCACCACCGGGCGTATGGCGTCCCAGTTCGCACGCCCTTTGTAGAACTGGTTCCGGGTGCGCCCGTGCACCGTGACGAGGCGTACGCCCGCGCTTTCGGCGCGCCGGGCGATTTCGGGCGCATTGAGGCAATCCAGATCCCAGCCCAGCCGCATCTTCAGCGTCACGGGAAGCGTCGTCGCCCGCACGGTGGCCTCCACGAGCGCAAGCGCCTGATCCGGCGTGCGCATCAGCGCCGACCCGGCGTAGCCCCCCGTCACCCGCTTGGCGGGGCACCCCATGTTGATATCCACCGCCGCCGCGCCGGTCGCTTCCGCCACGCGCGCCGCCTCAGCCATCCAGTGGGGCTCACAGCCGGCGATCTGCACCACATGGATATCGACCCCGGACCCTTCAGCGCGCAGCCGGGACTCCTCGTCGCCGCGCACGAAATCGTCCGACGCCACCATCTCGGACACGACAAGGGACGCGCCAAAGCGCCGCGCGATCCGCCGCATCCCCACGTCCGTCACACCGGACATGGGCGCAAGCGCCACAACCCCATCGAGCGCGACGGGGCCGATCCGCAAGGCGGGGGCCTTGCCTATTCCTTGTGCAGCATTCAGCATGCACAGAATATAAACATTTTTTGCGGCGCGGCAAAGACTGGCGTCAGGACGGCCATCAGCTTCCGGCGCCCTCGGATCGCGGCCATCGTTGCCGACGTCACCGGATTGATGCAAAACGAAGCCGCCAATGAGCCGCGGATCGCCAGGCAACACTTACGCTGGGAGTTCTGGTGGGAAAAGCGCGCGCCTACACATTCTTCGCGCTTCTTGTTGCGCTCGTCGCCTTTGGCGCGGAGCGCGCATTGACGCTTCGGGATGACCATAACGCGGCCAACCGCTCCGCCAACGCGATTCTGGAAGCGTGGGCCTCCTCGGCGGAAAACCACACGCGTCGTACGCTTGAGACGACTGATCTGATCTTCGCGATTGTCTGGGACCATGTTCGCAGCGTCGGGGGCGTGCGCGAGGCCGGCGACGACCCGAAGACCCATCAGCTACTCTCTGATCTGGCGCGCCAGACCATCGGCGGTGACCTGATGCTGGTTGACGACGCGGGGACGTTGGTCGCGCAGTCCGCGCCGCCAGCGGCGCCTCGGGCAGACCTTGGCGACCACGACTGGTTCAGGGCGCACCAGGCCCGCAAGATCGACCGATATGTGGGGCCTTCATTCTACAGCCGCATCACCAACGAAATTCGGTTTACCTATTCGCGGTCCGTGACGGATGAAAATGGGCGCTTCATGGGCGCGCTTCAGTCGTCCATAAAGCAGTCGTTTTTCGCTGGCGTTCCGATTTCAATAGCGATGCAGAGTGCGGCCGAAATCGCTGTGTGGGGCCTCGACGGCAACCTGGTCGCCGCCTCAACAATGACGCAAGAGCGATTGCAGACAGGTTTTGTCTCCCCTGAAATCAGAGAGGCTGTCCAACGCGCTGGCAGTGGGCTGCTGCAAATGGCAGGCTTCGACACCCGACGCCGCACGGCGTTCCACGTGCTGCCGGAATGGGGCGTGGCAGTCACCGCGAGCATTCCAGAGGCAGATGTGCTCAGCCCATGGCGCACGGACCGGCGCAACGCCATCATCACTGCTGGCGTGCTTGCGACGGTGTTGTGCGTGCTTGGCGGCTTCGCGTTCCTCAGCGCCGCACGGGAGACACGGCTTACGCAACAGCTTCGCGAGAAGACTGCTGCGCTTGAGGACGCTACCGCAGCCCGTGATCTTCTGATCCGGGAGGTGCACCACCGGGTGAATAACAATCTTCAGGTTGTATCCAGCCTGCTGCGGATCAACGCGCGGCGCACCAAGGACGTCAAGACCCTCGTGACCACCACGCAGGACCGCATACAGGTCATGGCGGCCATGCATGAGGTCATCTACATGGGCGAGATCTCGGAACACGTCGATCTGGACGCCTATCTGGCCAGTCTCGTCAATTCCGTTGAAAGCGCCAACGCTCTCAGATCCTGGGGCGTGAGGATCGAAATAGACTGCGACCCCGTGACGGTCACCATGGATCGGATGACGCCCGTCGGCCTCATCATCGTCGAGGTTTTGTCGAACGCGGCTGAGCATGGATTTTCGGGCGCACGCTACGGACGACTGTGCATTACCGCGCGCCGCGCGGCAGGCCAGGTGCGCATCGAAATCCGCAACGACGGCGCGCCGCTCGAAAGCACCATCAGACCATCATGGGGCGGACGCCTGATCGATGCTCTCGCAGGTCAGATCAATGGCGAACATCAATTGATCCGCGAGGGAGACTGGACTGTGTTCCGGCTCACATTCGATGACGCGCCAGCCATCGGGCCGCCAGAGGGAATGACGCTTTGAACAAGGCGTTGCGGGCTTCCGGCTCGCCGGCAGGCGTTTTGTCAGATTGTTTTCGATTCACAGGGGAGTCCCCATGACTGATCTTCCCAAAAGCATATTCATTCTTGAAGAAGGCCCGCGCGAAGGATTTCAAATTGAGAAAGGCCCCATTTCCACGGCGCGAAAGGTGGAGTTGATCGACGCCCTTTCGGACACTGGCCTGAAACAGATCCAGATCGTCTCTTTCGTCGATCCCCGGCGTGTTCCGGGCATGGCCGATGCGGAGGATGTGGTCCGTGCGATCACGCCGCGCCCGGGCGTCGCCTACACCGGCCTGTGGCTCAACGAGCGCGGCTTTGAACGGGCCGTGGCCACCGGGCGCCTGACAGTGCGCGGATCCATCACCCTTGGCGCATCCGATGCGTTCCTGAAACGCAACCAGAACCGCACAATCGCGGAGCAGATCGCCTCGCAGCGAGCGCTGGCGCAAAGATATGTGGAACTCGGCGTTCCCGTGACGCGCGGCAGCGTGATGGCGGCCTTCGGATGCAACTACGAGGGCGATGTGTCGGCGGCGAAAATCGTTGGCCTCATCGCCGAAATCCTCGACATCGCCGACAGCGTCGGCGCGCGTCTCGATCACGTTTCACTTGCGGACACCATGGCGTGGGCGACGCCTCGCTCCATCAAGACCATCATAGGCGCAGTGCGCGAGCGCTGGCCGGATCTGGATCTCGCGCTTCACCTCCACGACACTCGGGGGCTCGGGATTGCGAACGCGTACGCCGGACTTGAAATGGGCGTTGCGCGCTTTGACGCCGCTGTCGCAGGCCTCGGCGGTTGCCCATTCGCCGGAAACGCTGGCGCGGCCGGCAATGTCTGCACCGAGGATCTCGTGTTTCTGTGCGACGAGATCGGCATCGACACCGGCGTCGATCTCGAAAGCCTCATGGCCTGCGCGCGCCTTGCGGAGGATATTGTCGGCCATCCCCTTCCCGGCTCGGTGATGAAAGGCGGCTCACTGCGCGCCATGCGCGAAAGGATCGCGGCCAAAGGATGAGGCCGCTATCGCCTTGCTGACGTGGGCTGTACGCGCCGGCGCCGGAGTGTAGACTGATGCTATCGGGGCGGCGCCCGAGCGGCGATCCGTACACCCCCTACCCTGCGCGCGTTTGGCGCTGGAGCATGATTTGAAGCCCCTTCACGGCGCTGCGACAGCGCTTCTTCTGCCAAGCCTCTGCCTTGGCGGCCTGGCGGCGAACGTCTCCGGACGAACGGTTGAGCCGCTGGTCCTCATCGTCTCGGCGGAGTTTTCGGTGGGGGTGGCGACAGCCGCGCTGCTCACATCGTTTTATGCGTTGCCGTTCGCGCTCGGGCAGCCGGTCCTCGGGCCTTTGGGCGACATCTACGGCAAGGCGCGTGTGCTGCGCCTGAGCCTGTGGGCGCTGACGGTCACACTGCTTTTGTCCGCCATGGCGCCCACGTTCGAAACGCTCGCAATCGCCCGCTTCTGCGCAGGCCTCGCAGCCGGCGGCGTCGTGCCCGCGTGCATGGCGACCATCGGAGATTCCTACCCGCCGGAGCGTCGCCAGCAGGCGATCTCCATCTTCGTGACCATGGGTCTCCTCGCGCAAATCTTCGCCACAAGCGCGTCCGGGCTCGCTGGCGAGGCGTTCGGCTGGCGGCCCGTGCTGTTTGCGACCGGCTTCATAGGGCTCGCGGGAGCCCTTGCGGCGACGTTCGTTCTCAGGACGCCGCCGACGAGCGCTGCGCCACAACGCTTCAGCGTCGGCCTCGCAGCGGCAAACTACAAATCTGTCTTCCGCAATCCAAAAGCGGTTCTGTGCTATTCGACGGTGTTTCTGGAAGGCGTCGCGCTTTACGGGATCATGCCGTATGTGGCCGATATTCTATCTCGCCAGGGCGCAGGCGCCACCGGCGAGGCGGGGATCATCATTGGCGCCATCGGCGTCGGCGGGCTTGTCTACGTTGCATTGGTGTCGAAACTGCTGAAGCAGTTCGGCCGGCACGCGCTCATGGCGGCCGGCGGCGCCTTCATGACCTGCGGGCCAATCGTTCTCGCGTTGACGGACGTTTGGCAGATCAGCGCCGGCGCTTTCGCGGTGACAGGTTTCGGATTCATGCTGCTGCACAATTCCATCCAGACGGAGGCCGTTGATCTCGCGCCGGCTGCGCGACAGTCTGCCTACTCGCTGCACGCGTTCTCGTTCTTTTCGGGCCAGGCTGCGGGACCGCCCGTGTTCGGCGCCCTGCTGGCGCTCCTTGGCGACGCGCCGGCGCTCTTCATCAGCGCCCTTGCGCTGGCGGCCACCGGGCTCGTGGTCGCAGCGTTGTTCGAGCGGCTCGCCCGCCGCGCGCCGGCGCCATGACGTGAAAGCATTTGCGCTTTATCCTTTGCCGATGCGCGCCCTCGCCCTTCTCGTTGTTTTGACCGCAATCGCAAGCGCCACATCGGCCCTCGCCCAGTCGCCCGCGCGCGTATCGCTTCTTGTGGGATTCGGGCCGGGTCAGGGCAACGATCAGCCTGCGCGGCCAGACGCAGCGACTTTCGCTGGCAACCGTATGTCGCCAGACATGAGCTACGATCAAACTGCGCGCTTTCTGGCGCGGCGCCTGCCGCGGCATCTGCCGGGAACGCCACAGGTGGAGGCGCGACACGCGCCCGGCGGATCGGGCTTTGCTGCGGCAAGGCGACTTGCTTCCTCGCCCGCCGATGGCAGCGTGATCGCGCTACTGTCTGCAAACGTCATCTACGCTTCGGCGCTGCGACTCCCCGGCGCCGACTTCGCGGCGCATCGCTTCACGTGGCTGGGCGGCGTTGCGACCGAACGCTGGGCGTGCATCCGCCGCACGCACAAGCCCAACGGGCCCATATGGACCGGCACAATGGGTCTGGGGTCGCGCGCGGACACCCATGCCCGGGCCATGAAGCGATTGGCCGGCGCCCCGCTCGAAATCATGAGCGGGTACGTGAGCCGCTTCGAACTGATCCGCGGACTGGAAAACGGCGAGATCGACGCCGCATGCGGGTGGCCCATGCGTGATCTGGAAATGCGCCGGGCCGACTGGCTCGCCTCGCGGCGCTTTGAGCCGTTCGCGATCTTCAGCCCGTCAGGCAAAGGGCCTTTCGCTGCGCCGGAAGATGCCGTCGCCGCAGCAGCGCTCGAAGCTCTCTCGTGGGAAGCGGATGCCGCGTGGCCCCTCGCGGCCCCACCCGGACTGCCGGACAGCGCCGCGCGCACGTTCATGGACGCACTCGCGTCAATGGCCGCGGATGCAGACGCGCAGGACGAGGCGCAGCGCGCTGGCATCGTGCTGGAGCCTCCGCCCGAGGGGCGCGTGGGCGAGATCGTCAGCGCCCTGCACGAGGCTCCAGACCATGTGAAGGACGCCCTCGCGTTGCTCTTTGCGCCGCAGTCGCCTGCGCCTTCTCAAGCGCGGCCGCATTCCGTAAGATAAACGCGGAGGATCAACCATGCATCACGTTACCGTCTCCAATCTCGCCGGGCGCGAGCATGTTCATGTGACAGTGTACGGTCGCGCAGCCGCGAGTGTCGGCGACGAGTCGCGCCGCGCCATGGAGGAAGCGCGCGACTTGCTTGAGCGCGCCGGCGCAGCGCGGGAGCATCTGGTGCGCAGCCGCCTTTTTGCGCGCGACGGGCAGACCCGACGCACCGCAAGCGACATGCGTCTTGAGGTGCTCGCTGGCGCGCTGCGCGCATCCAGCTCAAGTTACATCGATCCCGCGCGCCTGCCGGATGGCGCGTCCATGGCGATTGAACTCGTGGGCCAGCGCGGCGCACCGGCCGCGGCCAAAAGCGTGCGCGAGTATGAGCCGCACATCGCCCCGCCCATGTTTGTGACGCTGGACGGTGTGGCGTATCTCTCCGGGATCACGGATGTGACAGACGGGTTCGATGCGCAGCTCGCCAACATTCGCGCAAGTGTTGAACGCAGTCTTGCAGCCGCAGGCGGCGCGCGTATCGCCCACATCGCAGCGCATGTGTCGCGCAAGGTGAACCTCGATCATGCGTGGGCTGCGATCACGCGCACGTTCCCCGCAGGCGTTGCCATGACGCTGTCGCAGGTCGATGGATACTCTGCGGCCGAAAAGCTCGTGGAAATTGAAACGACGGCGCTGGCATGAGCGACCCGCGCGTTTTGAGCGTCAGCTTTGCCGGGGCGCATCGGTTCAGCAAGGCGCGCGCGCTGCAAATCCGCCTCATCGCCGGGCTTGGCGTGGAGGCGGATGCGCACGCGGGCGCCACCGTCAAACACCGCTCGCGCGTGGAGAAGGATTCGACGCAGCCCAATCTGCGGCAGGTGCATCTCATGCACGCCGAACTGTTTGAAGAGCTGGCGCGCAAGGGTTTTACTGTTGGCCCCGGCGACCTCGGCGAGAACATCACCACGCGAGGGCTCGACCTTCTCAGTCTGCCGCGCGGCGCGCTGCTGCACATGGGCGACGGCGCCGTCATCGAGATCACGGGGCTCCGCAACCCCTGCTCCCAGCTTGATGGGTTCCAGCCCGGCCTGATGAAGGCGACGCTGGAGCGCGCGCCCGATGGATCGTTGATCCGCAAGGCCGGCGTGATGGGCATCGTTCTCGCGGGCGGTTTCGTGCACCCTGGCGATGCGATCCGCGTGCAGACGCCGCGCGGACCGCAGGAGCCGTTACAGCCAGTCTAGGCTGGCCTCAGGTGAACATGCCGCCAAGCGCGGGATCGAGCATCAGCGTGCGGGCAACCGGCGCCTTGTTGAACACCGCGCCGTCTTGCGCCATATCGTCGAGCACGCGCTGAAAACCCTCAAGATCGACCGCGCCCGTCTTGGAGTAAAATTCCGAGTCGACAAAATAGCGCTTGTAAACCGTCTCGCAGACGGAGGCCTCGCGCTTGGTGTACTTGGCGAGAATCGCCTCGCATTCCTTGCGATTGGCGGGATCCCACATCCACTGATGCGCCTTGCGCAGAGCTGCGGCGATACGCTTGCCGGCGTCGCCTTTCGCCGCCCAATCCTTGTTGACCACGTAGACGACGGTGGGATAGCTGCGCAGGGCCCCATAAGTCGCAAGCGCTGGAAGCCCCTGTCTGATAGCCGCTTCCGCGCTCGGCTCGAACAGCACCGCCGCGCCGATGGCGCTGCGCGTTAGGGCAGCGACCTTGGCCGGCGACACGCCCGCGACCACGTAGTTGTAGGAGTCGCGCTTGACGCCGGTCGCGTCGAGCAGGCGCGTGGTCGCCCACGCCTCGCTGCCGCGCAGCGATGAGAGCCCAATCGTCTTGCCTTTCAGGTCTTCAAGCTTCTTCACCTCGGGCGATCCGACGAGCACCCAGTCGTTCTGGTTGGTCGGCGAGGCGATGCACTGAAGCTGCGTCGCGCCCCGCGAGAAGGCGGCGATGAAGGTGTCAGGCTGCGACGTCGCAAGCTGATAACCGCCAGTGATCGCCATCTGCATGGCCTGCGGCGAGGACTGGATCTGCTGCAAATCGGAGGCGAAGCCCACCTCGCGATAGAAACCCTTGTCGTGGGCGACGCACTGCACCCAGTGAACCGCGTTAGCCGGCACGGCGCCGATCACTAGCGGCTCGTTCGCGCGGGCGATGGAAGGCGCGGCGACAAGCGCCGTAGCGCCCGCCGCGAACTGTCTGCGCGTCAGTTTCATCATATCCTCCCTGTGCGTGGGCCTGTGGCCCGCTCGTCATTCCGACAGGATCGTCTGGATGCGCGCGCGCATCGCGTCCTGTTCGTCGCGAGATAGAGTTTCGGGCAAACGCTCGTCGAGCGCAATGCGCGCCGGACGGCGAAGCACCACCACGCGGCGCCCAATCTGCAGCGCTTCGTTGATAGAATGCGTGATGAACACCGCCGTCTTGCCGTTCTCACGGACCAGAGCTGAAAACTCGTCGCGCAGCCGGTTCGCGGTGATCTCGTCGAGCGCCGAGAACGGCTCGTCGCACAGCAGGAGACTGGCGTCGGTGGCGAACGCGCGGGCGATGGACACGCGCTGGCGCATGCCGCCCGACAGCGCGTGCGGATAGTCGTTCTCGTGGCCTGCAAGCCCCAGCTTGGTGAGCCAACGTTGGGCGATCTCGCGCCGCTCGGCAGGCGGCCGGTCGAGCATTTCGAGCCCCAGCTCGACGTTTTCAATCGCCGTGCGCCAGGGCAGGAGACGGTCGTTCTGGAAGACGATGGCGATTTGCCCGCGAAACCAGTCGAACTGCGAGAAGGGATCGCGGCCCTTCACCTCCACGCGTCCGGTGGTCGGCTCCTGAAGGCCAGCGATCATGTTGAACATGGTCGACTTGCCGCAGCCAGTCTTGCCGAGAATGGCGACCATCTCGCCGGCGTAGATGTCCAGCGTCAGGTCATCCACAGCGCGGAAACCGCCGCCGCCGTCCTCATCGCGGCCGAACACTTTCGAGACATTCTCGAAGTGAATTTCGACGGTGCGGGCTTCTGATCCGGGTTCGGTCATGGTCATAGCGCCCGCTCCGATTGCGCCCGATACTTGAACGCCCACGTTTCGATGCCGCTGATGATCTTCTGTGTCACGAGCACGAAGATGACGAGTTGCAGCGTCCACGCGAGCGCGCCCGCCATGTCGAACAACTGTTGCTGCTGCAACAGTTCATACCCCACGCCGCCGGTGGCTCCGACAAGCTCCGCCACGACAACGACGCGCGAGGCGTTGCCGAGGTTGACGCGCCATGCCGTGAGAATGTCCGGCAGGATCGACGGCAGGATCATCACCTTGAACATCTTCCACCGGCTCGGGCGGAAGGAGAGCGTCATCTCCAGCAGATCTTTCGACATACCGCGCAAGGCGCCGAGAATCTGGAACGTGAACGCCGGCAGCGTGGTGATGATCATGATGAAGAGGATGCGCGTTTCGACCCCCTTGAACCAGATAATCGCGAACACAACCCACGACAGCGCCGGAATGCCCTGAAAGAAGTTGAGCGTGGGGCCGAGGAACTTGTCGGCTGCGCGTGAGCGCTCCATCACAAACGCCAGCGCGACGCCAATGACGAAGGCGCCAATCATCCCGGCCATGATGCGCCCTGCGGTCGCCAACGCGCTGCGGAACTGCGTCCAGTCCGTCAGAATGTCCGTTGTGCGCCAGAACACATCCACGAGTGAGGGAACCAGATAACGCGGCAGACCGAACGATGCGATCTGCCACACGAGCGCCAGCACGATGAACGGCGCGACTGCGATGGCGACGCGCTTGCTGATGCGCGTGGCGACGGTTGAGGCGCTCGCCATGGTCACCTCGGCCGATAGATCGTCGCGGCGGAGGGATCGCGCGGGAGGAAGTTGACCTCGCGACCGGCGGCGTAAACCTGCTCGATTTCCTTGGCGACCTCATGGGCCCAACGCAGATTCATCCCGAGACGGTCATTTGACTTGATGAGATCGACGATGGCCTTGCGCGAGTCGTCCGTACCGCGCGCATCCATGAGCTTGGCGGCGGCCTCCGGGTTCTCGCGCACCCATGCGGCGGCGTCCGCATACGCCTGATAAAGACGCGGAATGACGGCGCGGTTCTTGTCGATCCAATCCTGATGCGCAGCGACGCCGAGATAGGGAATTTCCGCGCTGCCCGCGAAGGCCTTCCAGCTCTTCTCGATGGCGAGATCCAGCGTGCGGATGTCGGGCTTGCGCGCGATGAGGCCGGTCCAGGCCGGCTCCCACAACTGCACGCCCGCCGCACGGTCCGCCAGCGCATAGCCGATCAGGCCCGGCGTCGCCGTGTTCACAACCGCGATCTTGGAGGGATCGACGCCGAGCCGGCGCGCGAACCAATCGAACATCACGTAGTTCGTGGTGCCGCGCGCGGCGGCCATGTCCTTGCCCTCCAGATCCTTGAGGGACTTTACGTCGGCGCGCGAGGTGACGACCGCGCCCCAGAAATCGAACAGGTTGAAGAGGTAGGAAACCTTTACGCCGCGCACGTCGGCGAGGCCGACGGTGAGCAGCGCGGCGCTGCCGCCCACCTGAAACTCGCCCGAGTTGAACTGCGCGGTGTAGGCGTCGGGCGTGCGCTCACTGAAGGTGATGTCGAGGTTGTGCTTCGCATCAAGCTTCTGCGCCTTGATAATTGGCGGCAGAAATGCGCCGAGCGACGGCCACCCGAAAACGACAATCGACACCTTGTCCTGCGCCCATGCGGCGGAGGCGTTCAGCATGCCGGCGGCGAGCGCCGCCGCCAACGCGATGCGTTTCAGTCCCATGGCGTCCCCTCCCCTTCGTTTTATTGTTCGGCCCGGCTTATTGCTCGTCGGGCCTGAACTTGGTCTCGGGCACGAGGCCCTTTTGCTGCTGGCTGAGCGATATTCGCCCGTTCTCGAGGTAATCGCCCCGGGCGGCCCGCTCAGCCGCAGCATCCCACTGCGGCAGCCAATCGCCAAGAGAATAACCGAACCACGGCGGCTGTGGCCGCACCGGCGGGAGGCCGAGTTCATCCCAAATGGTCTTCGCGCGCTCCATGAACTCGCGCTTGGGCAAGGCGAGCGGCGGCATGTCGGACTTCATGGTCGCGTCCATGAGGAGCGTGGAATCCTCCTCGCCCGTGTGCTCGCGCTTGGGGCCGTGGCCCTGCCCGCGATGGGGCACGATCTGCACGTCGTCCTTGGGGTTCGAGCGATACGCCAGCGCCCAGAACACCGCGTCCATGTTGTCGGGGTCGATGTCCTCGTTCACGGCGATGCAGATCTTGCCGCAATCGCCCTTGAAGAACGCCGCGCCATAGAGCGCGCGCCACACCTCGGTGCGCGGCATGCCCTTGTCGACCACGATGGTGGTGACGCGCAGCAGGCCTGTCAGCGGCTCATGCAGCGACACGCGCTTCACGCCCTTGATGCCGAGCGCGTCGCGCAGATGCGCAAGGAACAGCGGCTCGTAAGCCACGCGCTTGATGACGCTCGACTCAGAGGGCGCCACCTGGCTGATGTAGGATGGGATCACCGCGTCGCGCCGGCGCGTGATGGCCGTCACGCGCATCGGCATGTTGAACTCTTCCAGCGCCACATGCCCATGGCTTTCGCCGAACGGCGCCTCGGGCTCCACGTACTCGGTATCGATGTAGCCTTCGATCACGACTTCCGCTTCCGCCGGCACCATCAGATCGACGGTCTTCGCCTTGGTCACGGAAATGGGCGCGCCGGCGAGGCCGCCCGCCACCGACATTTCATCGAGATCAATCGGCAGCTTCTGCGGCCCCATGAACGCCACGTAAGGCGGGCAGCCGAGCACGATGGCGCAGGGCATTTCCTTCTCGCCGCGCTTCTGGTGCGCCTGATAGTGGCGATAGCCGCCTGCCCCGCCCACGCGCGTGGCCATGCGAACGACAAGCCGATCCGGCGCCTTCAGCGCGGCGCGATACGTGCCCATGTTCTGCACGCCGCTTGCCGGATCCTTCGTGATCACGTTTGTGGCGGTTAGCGTCGGCGCGCTGTCGAAGCCGGGCGTCGATACCGGGATCGGCAGAGAATCGAGACCGTTGCCGAGCCCTTGCAGATCGTCGCCCGTCATCACGATCTCATGACACGGTGCGTTCTCGATCACGCGCGGCGGCACAGGGTTGGCGATGGCCTTGTCCCACTTCTTCTGGATGTCATCGACGTTCGCATCCATGCCGACGCTGTAGACCGCGCGGTTAGCGGCAAGCGCGCCGACGACGACGGGAATGTCGAACTTGCGTCCCTTCCCGTCGACGATATTCGTGAACAGGAACGCCTTGCGCTCCGCCTCCTGCATGCCGCCAACAAACTGCCAGCGCACCAGCGGGTGCAACTCGGAATCCTTGTCGATCTGCCGGTCGATCTTGAGGAGCAGGCCGCGCCGTTCGAGTTCGGCCAGGTGCTCGTGGAGATCCCGATACGCGGGCGTCGCAGCCTGCTTCGGCTCCTTTTCGATCATCGTCATGGCGCGCTCCTGCTCCCTCTCGATCAAACGCCGAACAGCTTGCGGGCGAGGCCGCCGTTCATGGACGCCGCTTCAGCGGCCGAGAAGCCGGCGGCTTCCACGACCTTCATGGGCGTGAGATCGCCGATGGGGAACGGCATGTCCGAGCCCATCATGATGCGGTCGGCGCCGACCGTGTCAGCGAGGAAGCGCAGCACCTTCGGATCATGCACGATGGTGTCGTAGTACATCGCGGCCAGGCTGGCGTCCGGATCGCCGAGCTTCTGGTCGAGCGAGAAGTTGCGGCGCAGACGGCCAACAACGAACGGCAGCGCGGCGCCGCCGATGCCGACGATGACCTTGGCGTTGCGATACTTGAGGATGTGGCCCGAGTAAATGATGCGGCTCACCGCGATCAGCGTGTCGGTGATGCGCCCGACCGCGTTCGCCATGCCGTAATCATGCACGCGGTTGTCGCCGCTCTCAAACACCGGATGGATGAACAGCGCCGAGCCCAGCTCATCCGCCGCCTTCCAGAACGGCTCCAGCGAGGGATCGTCCAGCACGCCGCCGACGCCCTTGGGCTGGGTGCCGATCATGGCGCCCTTGAAACCAAGCGCATGGGCCTCGCGCAGCACTTCCGCCGCACGGGCGCCGTCCTGCAACGGGACAGTCGCCAGCGGCACGAAGCGCGGCTGATCCTTGGCGGCGGCGGCAAGGTGCTCGTTGAGCATGCGTGACCAGCGCAAGCCTTCGTCCGCCGGCAGCTCATAGCCGAACATGTCGAGCCAGCCGCCGCACACCTGCGCGTCGATCTTCTGCTCGTCCATCCACTTCAGGCGCCCGTTCAGGTCGCTGAGCGGCTTGGCCACCGGGCGCGTGGCCTTGCCGCCGGCGAACGAGAAGCCGAACGCATCGCCATCGGCCACGAGCTTCAGCGACGGGAACGCTCCCGCGTTGGCGCGCACGGCCTCGATGAGCGAGGGCGGAACGAGGTGGGCGTGGCAATCGACGATCATTGTTTAAGCCTTTCCTGAGCGCGCCGCGGCGACCGCGTCGCTGATCTTCGTCATGCGGATGGGAAGCTTTTCGAAGCGCACGCCAAACGGCGCGACCGCATCGTTGATGGCGCCGGAGATGGCGGCGGGCGAACCGAGATAGCCGGACTCGCCCGAGCCCTTCTGGCCAAACACGGTCAGCGGCGACGGCGTGCAGTGATGCACGATCTCCACCTGCGGCACCTCGTGGGATGACGGCAGCAGGTAGTCCATGAACGTCTGCGACATCATCTGCCCCTGGTCGTCGTAGGCGAACTCCTCCATGAGGGTCGCGCCGAGACCGTGGGCGATGCCGCCGAGCGTCATGCCCTTCACGATGTGCGGGTTGATGACGACGCCGCAGTCATGGCCGATAACGTAGCGCTTCAGATCGACCTTGCCGGTGATGGGATCAATCGCAGTCAGCACCACGTGGAACTCGAACGAGTGGCACGGATACATCTGGATGCGTCCATCGGTTGTCGGCAGGTCGCCGGCGGTCGGCACCTGATAGACGTGCGAGGCCTCAAGGCCCGGCTGCGCGCCTTCGGGCAGCAGATGGAAATTGCGATGGGCGATGTTGACGAGTTCCGCCCACGCGAGCTTGCGCCCGCTGGCTGCGTGCGACACCGCTCCCGCCGCATACTCCACATCCTCCACGGCGCAGCCGAACTGCAAAGCGCCGATGGCCTTGCACTTGTCGATGAGTTTGTTCGCCGCCAGATGCGCCGCCCCGCCCAGCATGATCGCCATGCGACTGCCCACCGGCGAGTTGCCCGGCAGGCTCGCCAGCGAATCCGGCCGCACGATGCGGATGGTCTCAGGATCAAGCCCGAGCGTCTCGCCGATCACCGTCGAGGTCAGCGTCTCGTGCCCCTGCCCTGACGATGTGGTGTGGATGGTGGCCGCGATGGCGCCAAGCGCATCCACGTTGATGCGGCAGGCTTCCATCCACGTGGTGGTGGTGTTCTTGTCATTCAGCAGCGGCTCGAACGACGAGTTGCCGCCCGAAGGCTCAAGGCACGCGGCAACGCCGATGCCCGCCAGCATGCCGCGGGCGCGAAGCGCGTCGCGCTCGGCGATGAGCGCCTCGTAACCCACGTGCGCCAGCACCTTGTCGACCACGGTGTGATAGTCGCCGCTGTCGTACTTTGTGCCGCTGGGGATCAGGTACGGGAACTCGTCCGCGCGAATGAAGTTGCGCCGCCGCAGTTCGATGCGATCAAGCCCCAGATGCGCCGCGACGCGGTCCATCATTGTCTCGATGGCGTAATTGGTGGGCGCCTGTCCGAAGCCGCGCACCGCCTCCTGCGCCGCCTTGTTCGACGTGACCGAAATCGCGCGGTACTGCACGCTGGCGATCTTGTAAGGGCCGACGATTGCGCCGATGGGCTTGCCGAGCTGGAACGGTGCGCGCCCTGCGTAGGCGCCGGCGTTGTCCAGCGCGCGCATCTTCATGGAGCGCACGATCCCATCGCTGTTGAAAGCGACCTCTACGTCGAAGATGCGATCCGGCCCATGGGCGTCGCCGGCGCGCATGTTCTCAAGCCGATCCTCAATGAGGCGGATGGGACGGTTGAGCAGACGCGACAAATGGCCGACGAGCACCGTGTGCTTGATGCCGCGCTTCACGCCATAGCTGCCGCCCACGTCCACATCGTAATGCACGCGCACGGCGTTGCCCGGCAGCCGCATGGCGCGCGCAATCTGGTCGGCGTACTTGGGCATCTGGATGGAGGCCCACACGTCAAGCGTTTCGCCCCACGGATCCCATGCGGCCAGCACGCCGAAGGTTTCAATCGGCACGGTGGAGTTGCGACCCCACGTGACGCGGAACGAAAGATGATGCTCGCTTTCGGAGAAGTGCTTCTCCACCTCGCCCCACACGAACGTGCGGTCGAGCAGAATGTTGGAGCCGTGCTCGGCATGCACCGGCGCGCTTTGCGGCGTGTACGCCTCTTCCCCGTCGATCACGAACGGCAGCGGCTCGTAGTCGACGTTCACCAGCTCGGCGGCGTCCTCCGCCAGCGCGCGGGTGTCAGCCACTACGGCGGCGACCCACTCGCCTGCATACCGCGCCTGCCCGACAGCGAGCGGGAAGCGGCGCACGTGGGGCGTATCAAGCCCGTTCATCATCGGCTCGACAGCCTTGGCGAGATCCGCGCCGGTGAGCACGTAATGTACGCCCGGCAAAGCCAGCGCCGCGTCGGCGTCAATAGAAACGATCTTCGCGGCAGGGTGCGGCGAATGCACCAGCGCCACATGCAGCGCGTCGGGCCTGTTGATATCGGCAATGTAGCGGCCCTTGCCCGCCACGAACCGGCGGTCTTCACGCACGCGGCGCTGGCGCGACAGGAATTTGAAATTCGCAGGCGCCGTCATCGCGCGTCCTCCGCAGCGTTCGATCCCGCGAGCCGGCGGGCCGCGAGTTCGACGGCTTCAATGATCTGGCCGTAGCCGGTGCAGCGGCACACGTTGCCAGAGATCGCCTCCACGATGTCCTCGCGCGTGGGCGAGGGATTGCGCGACAGCAGCGAATGGGCGGTCAGGATCATCGCCGGCGTGCAGTAGCCGCACTGCATGCCGTGGGTTTCGCAGAACGCATCCTGCACCACGCTGAGCTCGCCGGGCGCAGGCGCAAGCCCCTCGATGGTGGTGATCTCGTAGCCATCGGCCTGCGCAGCGAACATCAGGCACGAGCGCGCAGGCTCACCGTCCACGAGAATGGTGCAGGCGCCGCAGACGCCATGCTCGCAGCCTGCGTGCGCGCCTGTGAGCCCCAGCTTGTCGCGCAGGCAATCGAGCAGCGTGGTGCGCGCTTCCACGTCAGCGACGTGGGTTGCGCCGTTGATGGTGAGTTCGACCTTCATGCGGCGGCTCCAATCGCTGCGTCGCGCGCATCGCGCAGAGCGCGGGCGGCGAGTTCGCGCGCCACGCGGCGGCGATAGTCGGTGGATGCGTAATGGTCGGTCATGATGTCGAGGGCCGCGACAGGCGCCTCCAGCGCGGCGTCGATGTCCGCATCGGACATGGCCGTGCCCACAAGCGCCTGCGCCACCGCGTCCAGCCGCGTCGGGACAGGCACGCCTCCCCCCACGCCCACCGCAAGCTGCGCACACACGCCGTTCTCGAAGCGGACCTGCGCGCACGCCGAGACATACGCGAAGTCGCTGCGGCGCGTGCTGACCTCGTGGAAGCCGACGCCCACGCGCCCGCTCCACACGGGAAAGCGCACGCGGGTCAGAACGGCGTCCTGCGGCAGAGCGGTCATCATGGGGCCAGTGAAAAAGTCGCGGGCCGCGCAGGTCTCAACGCCGTCGGCGGTCGCGAATTCCACCTCGCCGGCGAGCGTGACGAGCACGAGCGGAATCTCTGCCGCCGGGTCGGCGTTGGCGACCGAGCCGCCGACAGTGCCACGCGAACGGGTCGGGCGGTGGCCAACCCACGGCAGGGCGGCTGCAAGAAGCGGCAGCTTGATCTTTACAAGCGTACTCTTCTCCGCATCGAGTTGGCGCGTCGCCGCGCCAAAGGATACGGCGGCGCCTTCGTCCGCGATGCCCGCCAGTTCCGGCAAGCGCGCCACGTCCACAAGACGAGACGGCCGCGCGAGGCGCATGGCCATCATGGGGACAAGCGTCTGGCCACCGGCGATGACCCGGGCGTCCTCATCCGCGCGCAGGATGGCGCAGGCTTCCGAAAGAGTGACGGGTCGCACGTATTCAAACGCTGCGGCCTTCATGGGCGGTCCGAAAACGCAAGCGGAAACAATACGACAATTCTCATTGTCACTCCGACGTCCCTCTCTGCGGCGGGCTCTCCAGCGTGGACGCCGGGCCTGCTCTTGGCGTTGGTGATTAGGCAGCGGCGGGCGGCAAGTCAATGCGGCGCCAATGAGCCGGGCGCCTCGTTTGGGCGCCCGTGATTTAGGCGCCGGGCTAAGACTTGAGCGGCCCTCGCCCGATAGTCCGTCGGCAAGTGGACCTCCGTACGGCAGGGAGCCACTGGCACGGCCCATGCATATAAGTTGCGGTAGCGGCCAGCGCGGGTCGCGACACAGATCTCGGAAGATCAACCGGCAACGCCGCCGAAGGAACGCTCCAGCGAGCGCGACCTTCGCGCGGCTTTTTTTATTCCCGGCCCGCTGAACGGCCAACCTACGTGGAGCCCGCCATGTCCATCGATGCAAAGACAAATGGAATGAACACGAAGGATGCCGCCAGCGTCGATGCGGCCCGGCCGACCGAGATAAACGGGGCCCGCCGCGGCTTCCTCAAGGCTTCCGGCGCCGCTGCGCTCACCGGCGCCGTGTCGTCCATGTTCCCCGCCGGCGTTTTCGCCCAGAGCGCCGGGCCAGAAACCGCGAAGGCCGTGCTTGGCTACATCGCGCTGACGGACTCGGCGGCGCTCATCATCGCCAAGGAAAAGGGCCTGTTCGACAAGTACGGCATGAAAGGCGTCGAGGTGTCGAAGCAGGCATCGTGGGCCGCCACGCGCGATAACATCGTGCTCGGCTCCGAGAAGAACGGCATCGACGGCGCCCACATTCTCACGCCCATGCCGTATCTGATCTCCACCGGCAAGGTGACGCAGAACAACGTGCCAACGCCGATGTACATCCTGGCGCGCCTCAATCTGGACGCGCAGGCGATCTCCGTCGCGCAGGAGTATCGCGATACGAAGGCCGGCCTCGACGCCTCGGCGCTTCGGGAAGCGTTTGCGAAGAAAAAGGCCGCAGGCAAGGAAGTGAAGGTCGCCATGACCTTCCCCGGCGGAACCCACGACATGTGGGTGCGCTACTGGCTCGCCGCCAACGGGATCGACCCCGACAAGGACGTGTCCACCATCGTCGTGCCGCCGCCGCAGATGGTCGCCAACATGAAGGTTGGCAACATGGATGCCTTCTGCGTGGGCGAGCCGTGGAACGAACAGCTCGTCAATCAGGGCATCGGCTTCACGGCCTGCACCACGGGCGAACTGTGGAAGAAGCATCCGGAAAAGGCGCTCGGCATGAGGGCCGAGTGGGTGGACCGCAATCCCCGCGCGGCGCAGGCGATCCTGCAAGCCGTCATCGAAGCCCAGATCTGGTGCGACAAAATGGAGAACAAGGACGAGATGGCCACCATTCTCGGCCGTCGCCAATGGCTCAATGTGCCGACGGCGGACATCCTCGGCCGCCTGAAAGGCGACATCAACTACGGCAATGGCCGCGCCTCCAGAGGCACGGACCTTGAGATGAAGTTCTTCAAGGATGACGCATCGTATCCGTTCAAGAGCCACGACGCGTGGTTCATCGTCGAGAACATGCGCTGGGGCCGCTTCGAGGCGAACACAGACATCAACGGCCTCGTCGACAAGGTGAACCGCGAGGACATCTGGCGCGCCGCCGCAAAGACTGTGGGCGCCCCTGCCCCCGCGTCCACCTCGCGCGGCAAGGAGACCTTCTTCGACGGCAAGGTCTTCGACCCCGCCAATCCCGCCGCCTACCTCGCCAGCCTCGCCATCAAGCGCGTGGCATGACGCGAGCACTGGAGACAGCCATGTCCGCTCCTGCTCTCAAAGCCCAGACTTCGCCGGGCAAGGCGCCGCCGGTCAAACCGGCGGCCACGCTCCTCAAGCTGCCCACGCGCACGGCCGCACGCCAGGCGCAGGCGCTCGCCGTGCTGCGCCGCATCGCCACGAACGTGATCCCGCCGACGGTGACGGTCCTTGCTTTGCTGCTCATCTGGCAGATCCTCTGCGACAAACCCGGCGCGACGCTGCCCTCGCCGCTCGCAGTCTGGAAGGAGGCTCACGATCTCATCGTCGATCCGTTCTTCGTGCACGGATCGCAGGACGTGGGGCTGGGCTGGCGCGTGCTCGTGTCCTTGCAGCGGGTGGCGATAGGCTTCGGTCTGGCGGCCGTCGTCGGCATTCTGGTTGGCGCCCTGATCGGGCAATCCGACTGGGCGATGCGCGGGCTTGATCCTGTGTTCCAGGTTCTTCGCACTGTCCCCCCGCTTGCGTGGCTGCCGATCTCGCTCGCTGCGTTCCGCGACTCAAGCCCGTCGGCGATCTTCGTGATCTTCATCACCTCGATCTGGCCGATCATCATCAACACGGCGGTCGGCATCCGCAACATCCCGCACGATTATCGCAACGTCGCCGCGGTCCTGCGGCTTAATACATTCGAGTTTTTCTACCGCATCATGATCCCGTCGGCGGCGCCGTACATTTTTACGGGCCTGCGTATCGGCATCGGCCTCGCGTGGCTCGCCATCGTAGCCGCCGAAATGCTCACCGGCGGCGTCGGCATCGGGTTCTTCATCTGGGACGCATGGAATTCATCACGGCTGCCCGACATCGTGGTGGCGCTTGTTTACATCGGCCTTGTGGGCTTCGTCCTCGACCGCGTGGTCGGCGCGCTTGGCTCCCTCGCCACCCGCGGCACGGCTGCGAGCTGAAGGAAAAAACGCCATGGAACGTCCGTATCTGAAGATCGACCAGGTCTCCAAAAGCTTCACACGCGGCGGCGATGTCTCCGAGGTGTTGCGGGATGTGTCGCTCACCATCCACAAGGGCGAGTTCGTCTCCATCATCGGCCACTCGGGCTGCGGGAAATCAACACTCCTTAACATGGTGGCCGGCCTTCTCCCTGTCACCACGGGTGCGATCCTGCTTGAGGATCGCGAGGTGAACGCGCCCGGGCCGGACCGCGCCGTGGTGTTCCAGAACCATTCGCTCCTGCCTTGGCTCTCTGTTTATGACAACGTGAAACTCGCAGTAGACAAGGTGTTTTCAAGGACGCGCACACGGGCGCAGCGCCACGACTGGACTATGCACAATCTGGAGCTGGTCCAGATGGCGCACGCCAAGGACAAGCGCCCGGCGGAAATCTCGGGCGGCATGAAGCAGCGTGTCGGCATCGCCCGCGCGCTCTCCATGGAGCCCAAGGTTCTGCTGCTGGACGAGCCGTTCGGTGCGCTGGACGCGCTCACCCGCGCGCACTTGCAGGACAGCGTGATGCAAATTCACGCCTCTCTTGGCAACACCGTCATCATGATTACGCACGATGTGGACGAGGCGGTGCTGCTGTCCGACCGCATCGTGATGCTCACCAACGGCCCGGCGGCGCATGTGGGCGAAGTGCTGGACGTTGGGCTGGCGCGGCCGCGCAAGCGCCTCGATCTGGTGTCGAACCCCACCTACATCCGCGCCCGCGAAGCGGTTCTGAAATTCCTCTACGAGCGTCACCGCTTCGTCGAAGCCGCGTGAGCCAGCGCAAGGAAAGCAAGCGACAATGACCGAGAAACTTGTCGTCATCGGCAACGGAATGGCTGCAGGCCGCGTTCTGGACCACCTGTTCGAGCAGGCGCCGGGCCGCTATGCGGTGACCGTGTTCGGCGCCGAGCCGCGCGTGAACTACAACCGCATCCTGCTCTCGCCCGTGCTCTCAGGCGAGAAGACGTTTGACGACATCGTCACCCACGATCACGCCTGGTACGCTGCGCACGGCGTTGATTTGCGCGCCGGCGTCACGGTCACCGCCATTGATCGCGCGGCGAAGACCGTGACGGACACCACGGGCACGGTGACGCCCTACGACAAGCTGCTCGTCGCCACGGGATCGAGCCCGTTCATCATCCCCGTGCCCGGCGCGAACCTGCCCGGCGTCGTCACCTATCGCGATCTCGATGACGTGAACGCGATGCTTGCGGCGGCTGAGAAAGGCGGCAGCGCGGTTGTCATCGGCGGCGGTCTGCTCGGGCTTGAAGCGGCTGCTGGTCTCGCGATGCGCGGCATGAAGGTGAGCGTCGTGCATCTCATGCCCACGCTCATGGAACGCCAGCTTGATGCGGCGGCGGGTTATCTGCTGCAAGGCGCCATGGAGGCGCGCGGCGTCGAGGTGTTCACGAAGGCGAACACCAAAGCGATCGTGGAAGAAGACGGCCGCGCAGTCGGCGTGCTGCTGGAGGATGGGCGCACGCTTGCCGCCGATCTTGTGGTGATGGCGGTTGGCATCCGCCCCAACGCGGGGCTTGCGAAGGCGGCGGGGCTCAACGTCAACCGCGGTCTCGTGGTGGACGACGAGATGCGCACGAACGACGGCGATGTCTTCGCCGTGGGCGAATGCGTTGAGCATCGCGGTCAGTGCTACGGGCTTGTGGCGCCGCTGTTTGAAATGGCGAAAGTCGTTGCGGCGCGCCTGACGGATGATCCCGCGCCCCGCTATGAAGGCTCGTTCCTCTCCACCAAGCTGAAAGTCACCGGCGTTGATCTGTTCTCGGCCGGCGACTTCGCGGATGGGCCGGACCGCGACGAGATCGTGCTGCGCGACGCCGCGCGAAAAATCTACAAGCGCCTCGTGCTGAAGGACGACCAGCTCATCGGCGCCGTGATGTACGGCGACACGGCGGATGGCCCCTACTTCTTCGAACTGGTGAAGAGCGGCGAGGATGTGTCCGACATCCGCGATACGTTGATCTTCGGTCGCTCTTTCGCCGGGGCTGGCGCAGGCGACCCTAACGCCGCCGTTGCAGGGCTTCCCGACAGCGCCGAAATCTGCGGCTGCAACGGCGTGTGCAAGGGAGCCATCGTTGGCGCGATCCAGGCCAAGGGCCTGACCGATGTGAACGGCGTGCGCGCCCACACCAAGGCTTCGGCCTCCTGCGGTTCCTGCACAGGCCTCGTGGAGCAGGTGCTGGCGTTAACACTTGGCGAGGGCTTCCAGAAAGCCGATGTGGAGCCCATGTGCGGCTGCACGGATCTGGGCCACGACGACGTGCGCCGGCTCATCGTCGCCAAGGAGCTGAAGACCATTCCGCAGGTCATGCAGGAGCTGGAGTGGAAAACCTCCTGCGGCTGCGCAAAGTGCAGACCTGCGCTTAACTACTATCTGCTGTGCGACTGGCCCGGCGAATATCAGGACGACAGCCAGTCACGCTTCATCAACGAGCGCGTCCACGCCAACATCCAGAAGGACGGCACCTACTCCGTGGTGCCGCGCATGTGGGGCGGCATGACCTCGCCTTCGGAGTTGCGCGCCATCGCCGACGTGGCGGACAAGTTCGCCATTCCCGCCGTCAAGGTGACGGGCGGCCAGCGCATCGACCTGCTCGGCGTCAAGAAGGAGGATCTGCCTGCGGTGTGGGCGGATCTCAACGCCGCCGGCATGGTGTCGGGCCACGCGTATGCGAAAGGCCTGCGCACGGTGAAGACGTGCGTTGGCACCGACTGGTGCCGCTTCGGCACGCAGGATTCCACAGGGCTCGGCATCAAGATCGAGAAGTTCATGTGGGGCTCGTGGACGCCGGCGAAACTCAAGCTCGCCGTCTCCGGCTGCCCGCGCAACTGCGCGGAAGCGACCTGCAAGGATGTGGGCGTGATCTGCGTCGAGTCCGGCTATGAGGTGCATTTCGCCGGCGCCGCCGGCCTGCACGTGCGCCAGACGGACCTGCTTTGCAAAGTCGCGACCGAGGAAGAGTGCATGGAGCACATCGCGGCGCTGACGCAGCTTTATCGCGAGCAAGGTCGCTATCTGGAGCGCATGTACAAGTGGGCCAAGCGCGTGGGCCTCGACACCATCCGCGCGCAGATCGTGGATGATGCAGCCCGTCGGCGCGCGCTGTTCGACCGCTTCGTGCTCTCCCAGAGCACGGCGCAGATCGACCCGTGGGCCGAGCGCGTCGCGGGCAAGGAAGCCCACGAATTCAACCCTCTCAAGCTCTCTCTCGCGGAGGCGGCGGAATGAACATGCGCGCATCTGACTTCATCGATGTCGGCTCCCTCGACGATGTGCCAGTGCGCGGCTCGCGCGTCCTTCGCGCGCCGGGCGGCGACATCGCGCTATTCAAGTCGGCGGAGGGCGATATTTTCGCTCTGCGCGATGAATGCCCGCACAAAAAGGGCCCGCTCAGCCAGGGCATCGTGCATGGGCGCTCCGTCACCTGCCCGCTGCACAACTGGATCATCGACCTTGAAAGCGGGCAGGCCATGGGCGCAGACCACGGCTGCACGAACGTGATTGCGGTGCGCGTCGAGAACGGCCGCATTCTCCTGGACGCCCGCGCGCTCGCAGCGCAAGCGGCCTGAGGCGCGATCATGGCGGGCGCGGCTACGAAAACCACATGCCCCTATTGCGGCGTCGGCTGCGGCGTTATCGCGACGCCGCAAGCAGACGGCTCAGTCGCTATCGCCGGCGATCCCGATCATCCCGCCAACTTCGGCAAGCTGTGCTCGAAGGGTTCGGCGCTGGGCGAGACGCTCTCGCTCGATGACCGACTGCTGCATCCGGAAATCAACGGCGCGCGGGCGACATGGGATGAAGCGCTTGATCTCGTTGCTTCCCGCTTTTCGCAAACCATTGCAGAACAAGGGCCCGACAGCGTGGCGCTCTATGTGTCTGGCCAGATCCTGACTGAGGATTACTACGTCGCCAACAAGCTGATGAAAGGCTTCATCGGCTCCGCCAACATCGACACCAACAGCCGCCTGTGCATGGCGTCATCTGTCGCCGGCCACCGACGCGCCTTTGGCGCAGATACAGTGCCGGGGCTCTACACGGATTTCGACAGCGCCGATCTCGTGGTGCTCGTGGGCTCCAATCTCGCCTGGTGCCACCCCGTGCTGTTCCAGCGGCTTGCGGCGGCTCGCGAGGCGCGAGGAACGAAGGTCGTCGTCATCGATCCGCGGGCGACCGCGAGCTGCGAGATTGCGCACCTTCATCTACCGATTGCGCCAGACGGCGACGTGGCGCTGTTTCTCGGTCTGCTCGCACACCTTCACCACGAAGACCGCGCGGATGCGCTTTATGTGCAGGCGCACACCAGCGGGCTCGACGCTGCGCTGGCCGTCGCCCGCGCGATGACGCTGGACGACGTGGCCGCCGCAACACGGCTTGATCCCGTGCAACTGCGCGCTTTCTATACTCTGTGGGCCCGCACGGAGCGGGTCGTCACCGTCTATTCGCAGGGCGTGAACCAATCGGAATGCGGCTCCGATAAAGTGAACGCGATCATCAACTGCCATCTGCTCACGGGCCGGATTGGCCGGCCCGGCATGGGTCCGTTCTCGGTCACGGGTCAGCCCAACGCCATGGGCGGGCGCGAGGTCGGCGGGCTCGCCAACATGCTCGCCGCGCATATGCAGATTGAAAGCGCGGAAGATCGCGACCGCGTCCAGCGCTTCTGGGCAAGCCCCGCCATCGCGCAAAAGCCCGGCCTGAAAGCGGTGGACATGTTCCGCGCCGTTGCGGACGGGCGCGTGAAGGCGATCTGGATCATGGGCACGAACCCGGTGGTCAGCATGCCGGATGCGGACGCCGTTCGCGCGGCGCTGGCCGCCTGCCCGTTCGTCGTGGTGTCGGACGTGACGCGCGAGACCGACACGACTGCGCTCGCCCATGTGCTTTTGCCCGCTGCCGCATGGGGCGAGAAGGATGGAACCGTCACCAACTCCGAGCGGCGCATCTCGCGCCAGCGGGGGTTCCTGCCCTTCCCCGCCGACGCGCGGCCAGACTGGAAGATTATCTGCGATGTGGCCGCGCGCATGGGTTTCGCGCACGCGTTCTCCTACAACGGCCCCGCCGCGATTTTTCGGGAGCACGCGGCGCTGTCCGCCTTCGAGAACGATGGCGCGCGTGATTTCGACATCGGCGCCCTCGCCGGCCTCGATGCGACCAACTACGACGCCCTGCCCCCGACCCTGTGGCCGCAGCGCACAGGCGAGGAGGCGCCGGAGACGCGCTTTTTCGCCCACGGCGGTTTCTACACGCCGGATCACCGCGCCCGGTTCGTGCCCACGCCGCCGCCAGCGCCGCGCCCACGCGAGGGCGCGCTCACGCTGAACACCGGGCGCATTCGCGACCAGTGGCACACGATGACGCGCACGGGTAAGGCGCCCCGGCTGATGGCCCACATGCCTGAGCCGTATTGCGAAATTCATCCGGAGGACGCGGACGCGGCGGGCATTGGCGACAATGATCTTGCCGAGGTCGAGGCGCGCGGCGCAACCATTGTCGTGCGGGCGCGGCTCACGGACACCCAGCAACGGGGCAGTATGTTCGTCCCCATGCACTGGACGAGCCGTTTCGCCGCGCGCGCACGGGTCGATGCTCTGACGGCCCCTGCGACGGACCCCGTCTCCGGCCAACCAGCCTTGAAGCAATCGCCGGTCGCCATTCGCCCCTTCCTGACGCGCTGGAGCGCCTTCGCCGCGCTGGTCACGCGCCCGCAGCCACAGTGCGAATACTGGGCGCTTGCTCCGGTGGATGGCGGTTTCCGGGTTGAGCTGGCCGGCGCGCAAGAGCCCGCGGACTGGCGGGCGTTCGCCGCGAATCTTGTGGCCGGCGAAGACCTTGAATGGGTTGTTTACGAGGATCGCCGGACCGGCGCGCGACGCTATGCGGCTTTCTCCGCAGAGCGTCTCGTCGGCGCGCTGTTCGTAGGAGACGGCGCGGCCAGCCTGTCGCGGACGTTCATCTCCCGCGCGCTCACAACGCCCCACACGACGGAGGCGCGCCACCGCCTGCTGGCGGGGCGTCCCGCCGGATCTACAGACGACGATGGTAAAACAGTTTGTTCCTGTTATTTTGTCGGATCATCTGCTATAGAACGTGAAATACAGGCTGGGGCATCGACCGTTCAGGAGATCGGCGCACGGCTCAAGGCCGGAACGAACTGCGGCTCATGCCGAAGCGAGATCAAGAGGATGATCCATGAACGCCAGCCCGCGGAAGCCCTCTGAAGCGACGCCCCAGCGTCTGGGCGCCCTTGCGCGCCTGCCCGTCTTCATTGATCTGAACGGCAAGCGCGCCGTGCTCGCCGGCGGCTCGGCGGGCGCCGCATGGAAGGCGGAGCTGCTCGCGGCGGCTGGCGCCCACGTGGACGTCTACGCGGAAGAACCCTGCGACGAGTTGCTGGCGCTGCTCGAGCGCGGCGCAGCCGCGGGCGCCCTGCTCCACCACCCCCGCCGTTGGGCGGCGGATGACTTCGCCGGCGCCGCCATCGCCATCGGCGACTGCGAGGACGATGCGGAAGCGCTGGCCTTCCGGGACGCAGCCCATGCGGCGGGCGTGCCCTGCAACACGGTGGATCGTCGCGAGACCTGCGATTTCGAGTTCGGCGCCATCGTCAACCGCTCTCCGGTGGTGATCGGCATCTCCACGAACGGGTCGGCGCCGATCCTCGCGCAAAACATTCGCCGGCGCATCGAAACCCTTCTGCCGCCATCGCTTACGGAATGGGCCGGCTGGGCGCGCGACATTCGCCGCGCGGTGATGGACCGGCTTGAGAAGGGCGCCCCGCGCCGGGCGTTCTGGGAGCGGTTCTCGGACCTCGCCCTGGGCGGAAAACCTGCGCCCCGCGACGCAAGCGGGCTGGATGCACTGATTGACGAGGTGCGCGGCGGCGCCCGCCCGAACGGCCGTGTGACCCTCGTCGGCGCAGGCCCCGGCGACGCCGAGCTGCTGACCCTCAAGGCTGTGCGCGCCCTGCAATCGGCGGACGTGATCCTGTTCGATGATCTGGTGTCCGACGATGTGCTGGAGCTGGCGCGCCGCGAGGCCAAACGCATGATGGTGGGCAAGCGCGCCCGCGGCCCGTCCTGCTCGCAGGCGGACATCAACGCCCTGATGCTGAAACTCGCCCGGCAGGGCAAGCACGTGGTGCGGCTGAAATCCGGCGACCCCATGATTTTTGGCCGCGCTGGCGAGGAGATCGACGATCTACGGGCTGCTGGCGTCGCTGTGGAGGTGGCTCCGGGCGTGTCCACCGCCAACGCGCTGGCGGCCGCCCTTGGCGTCTCCCTCACCCACCGGGACCACGCGCAATCCGTGCGCTTCGTCACAGGGCACGCCCGCACGGGCGAACTGCCGGCGGATCTGGACTGGCGCGGACTCGCAGATGGGAACACGAGCCTCGTCTTCTACATGGGCGGGCGCACCGGGCCGCGCATCGCCGCCAAACTCATGGAGCATGGTCTGGCGGCGGATACGCCGGTGCTGGTGGCCTGGTCCGTGTCGCGGCCCGATTTCGGCAGTCGCGCCATGACGTTATCCGATCTGGGCGCGCTGGAGAGCGCGGCGGAGCGCGGCAAGCCGACGATTGTGTGCATCGGCGCAGCGTTTGCGCCGGCGCTTCAGAGTGTTGTTTCGCGAGACGACGCTCTTCAGCTGGCTGTCGGCTGAGGGGCGCAGCGGCGATCCAGCGTGAGCTGATCTTTTTCCCGAGTCCGTGACCTTCGCACGATTGCGGTGAGGCGGTCGGGCGCCTACCTTGATGGCGCTGACCGACAACGGAGTCTCGCCATGTCCGATCTCGTCAAAACGCCCATGCAGTACCTCGACAAGGCGACGAACGCGCTGCGCGATCTCGGCTTGGCGCCCGCGAAGACCGAGGATGCGCCAATCAACGCGCTCCTTGAGCAGATTTCAGAACTCGACCAGGACAAGATCGCCGTCATCGCCCGCACGCTGGGTCAGGCGAGCGTGTTCAACGAGGTCGTGCGCGAACAGACAGCGGCCATGGACATCGGCTCGCGTTACCAGGACATCGCCCACGGCTTCAACTCGATCCGTGACGACGCGAAAAAAATGGTCGACCAGATCTCCGACGGAAAAATCGACGTTCTGGAGCGCGTCACAAACGCGTGGATGAAGATCAGCCGCGGCGACATCGCCGACCGCTTCGACAAGATCAAGGCCACGTATCTGGAGGTCTCGCGGTCTACGAAGGACCAGATCAAGCGCGAGGCGATCATTCTGGAGGCCTACCGCGATTTCCGCGGCGCCCTGAAGCAGGCGGAAATTCTTGCGCTGGAAGTGCTCAAGACTGCGGAGGCCCGCCTCGCCGCATCCAAGGCGCGCCTTGACGCAGCCGCTGGCGCGGTCTCGGGCTTCTCGGGCTCCGACCCCGCGGACCGGGCGCGCCTTGAACTCGTGCGCGACGAAGAGCTGCGCGCCATGCAGAACGAGGACAAGCGCTACCAGATCGCCAAGGATCTCTCCGACAACCTGACGATCAGCTACAACACCTCGGAAGTGGTGATGGCCCGCCTGATGCAGACCACCAACGCGAAGGAGCGGGTCTATGCACAGTCGGTGTCGTTCTTCTCCACCAACGACAGCGTGCTGACGGCGCTGAAGGCCTCGTTCACGGGCATGTTCGGCCTGCACGAGTCCACGCAGACGCTCGAAGTCATGAAGGAAGGCATGTCCAAGAGCCTCGAGGCGCTCGCGGACATGGGCGACAAGGTGCAGGAGGCCGCCGTTCGCGCGGGCTACGGCCCCACCATCCGCGCCGACAGCGTCAAGAAGCTCGTCGACAGCGTTGTGAACTTCCAGGAGAAATCCATCGCCATCGTGGACGAGATGCGCAAGCTCTCCACCCAGAACTCGGCCGAAATCCGCGACGCGGTGGAGGACGGCAAGCGCCGCATCGCCAAACTGATCGCGGAAGGCAAGGCGCTCGGCGTCAATGGCTGATGCAACCGCCGCGACATCTGCGGCGCCCGCCCCGGCGCCGCAGAAGCTCGATGATCTTATGCTCGCCATGGATGTGGTGGACACGCTGCGCCACCAGGAGCGCCTTGTCGCGCGCGAGCTGAACGAGTCTGCCCGCGAACAGGAGCTGATCGAGCGCCTTCGCAATATCTACAAGTCGCAAGGCCTCGACGTCCCGGACCGCATCATCCGCGAGGGGGTGCAGGCGCTCAAGGAAAGCCGCTTCGTCTACACGCCGCCGCCGCCGAGTTTCGGCCGCACGCTTGCGACGCTATGGGTGCGCCGCGCCGTCTGGGGCAAGGCGGCGCTGGTCGTGCTGGTCCTCGCCGGGGGATACTTCGCCGGTCGTGAAGTGTTTGTCGCCGGCCCGGAACGACGGGCTGCGGAACAAACGCGCATCACCATTACGCAGACCCTGCCGAGAGAACTCGACGCTGCATGGAAAGACGCCCGCGGCGAGGCGCAGTCGGACGCCGGGCGCGCGCGCGCCGACCAGATCATCGCGGATGGTCGATCCGCGCTGGCGCGCAACGACGCGGCTGCGGGCGCAAAGGCCGTGGCGGACATGAAGGCGCTGGGCGCGCAGCTGCGCCTTTCCTACCAGTTGCTCATCATCGCGCGTCCGGGCCAGCCTGTCGGCGTGTTCCGTGTGCCCGACCGCAACCGCAACGCGCGCAATCACTATCTCATCGTCGACTCCGTCGGGACTGACGGTAAACCCGTCCCGGTTCCGATAACGTCGGAAGAAAACAACACCACGAAGACTGTGTCGCGCTGGGGCGTGCGCGTATCGGAAGCCGCGTGGCAATCGGTTGGCCGCGACCGTAACGATGATGGCGTCATCCAGCGCAACAAGGTGGGTGAAAAGCGGCGCGGGCAACTCGACGTGGAGTATGCGATGCCTGTGATCGGCGGAGCGATCCTGGAATGGTGACGCGATGATTTCGGGACAGCAGGCGCTGCGCTTCATCGAGCAGGCCGCGGGGACGATCCGCGGCCAGGAGAACGAGTTGCAGATCGCATTGCAGCAGGTGGCGGCAAAAGCCTCACGCCTGCGCGCTGAACGCGCCGAAGCGTTCAAGCAACTGGCGACCGTGCGGCTTGACGCGCTCCGGGCGGAGAAGATCGCAGCCGACCTCGACGCGGCGGAGCGCCGGGCGCTGGACCTCATCGCGGAAAGCGAGCGCGAGACCGCGCGCATCGCCACCGAGCGCGCCCGCCTTGAGGGTGAGCGCGCGAAGGCGGAGACCGAACGCCATGTCCGCGCGGATGACCTCGCCCGCGCACTGGAGGCGCTTGAGAACTTACAAGCGAGCGTCGAGCCGGGCGTGCGCACGCAGCCCGACTGGCGCGCGCAGCATGAGGCGGTTGCGCGTGCGAAGGCCGTCGCCGACGAGGCCGAGAAGAAGGCGCAAACCGCCGAGGAGGATCTTGCGCAGAAGCGTAAGCCTTACGAGGCGGATCCACTGTTCATGTATCTGTGGCGCAGTGGTTTTGGCGGCCCGCAGTACAAGTCCGGGTTCTTCGTGCGCTTCTTCGACCGCATGGTCGCCAACCTTGTGCGCTACGCGGACGCGCGCCCGAACTACGCCATGCTCAACGAGATCCCCGCGCGGCTCCTCGAGCACGCGCGCCGGTGCGCGCAGGAGATAGACGCCGAGAAGGCGAAACTCGCCGCCATCGAACTCGCAGCCCTGCGCGCGGCGGGAAGTGCGGAGCTGGAGGCCCGCGTCGCGTCCGCGCGCAAGGCGGCGGCGAGCGCCGACAACGCCTTGATGAGCGCTGAAGCGGCGATTGCGGCCCTCGACGCGCGCCACGGCGAGTTCAACAAGACCCGCGCTGAATCCGCATACGAAAGCGCTGTTGAGGCGCTGGCGAAAGCCGACGGGCAGGAAACCATTGCCGAGCTTTATCGCGAGGCGCGCCAGACCCGCACCCGGGCCGACGACGACCTCATCGCCCGGATCGAGCGTATCGATGCGGATATCGAGCGCTCGGAGTCCGAGATGGCGGACCTGCGTCGTCAAGCGCAGAAGGCAGCCCACCGGCGTGCGGATGTAGAGCGCGAGCGCGACGGGTTCCGTCGTCGCGGCTGGGACAATCCCTACGGACAGGTGCGCAACGAATCCCAGCTCAGCGATGTGCTGGGTCAGATCGTGAAAGGCGCGATCCAGGGCGCCGTGCTGGGCTCCGTGCTCAGGGGCGGCTACGAGGAGCGCCGCCCCCGTGCTGACACCGATTTTGGTGGCAGCGGTGGTTTCAGCTTCCCCTTCCCGAGCGGCGACGGCGGGGGCGACAGCGGCGGCGGATGGATGGGCGGCGGCGACGACGGCTTCTCCACCGGCGGGTCCATCTGATTTGCAGCAGCGCCGCCCTCGTCCTACTCTTGCGGACGCTTCCACCGAGGTAACTTCATGACGACCGAGATCGCTCACTTCGTCGCCGGCGCCCGCACGCGCGGCGAGAGCCAGCGCCGCGCGCCCGTGTTCAACCCGGCCACGGGCGAGCAGACCGGCGAGGCCGTGCTGGCGAGCCGGGCGGATGTGGACGCCGCCGTGCGCGCCGCCGCCGCCGCATTCCCCGGCTGGGCCGCGACCCCGCCCCTGCGCCGCGCGCGTATTCTCGCCCGTTTCGCGCGCATCATCGAGGAGCGCACGGACGAACTGGCCGCCATCATCACCGCCGAGCACGGAAAGACCCTGTCCGACGCCAAGGGCGAAATCCAGCGCGGGCTGGAGGTGGTGGAGTTCGCGACCGGCGCGCCGCAACTGCTCAAGGGCGAGTTCACCGACAACGTGGGCACAGGCGTGGACAGCCACGCCATGCGCCAGCCCCTTGGCGTCGTTGCGGGAATCACCCCGTTCAATTTCCCGGCGATGGTGCCCATGTGGATGTTCCCCGTGGCGCTCGCGTGCGGCAACTGCTTCATCCTGAAGCCGTCGGAGCGCGACCCTTCCGCCTCCCTCAAGCTTGGCGAGTGGCTGAGCGAGGCGGGCCTGCCGAAGGGCGTATTCAACGTGGTGCAGGGCGACAAGGAGGCCGTGGACGCCCTTCTGGCGCATCCGGACGTGCAGGCGGTGAGCTTTGTCGGCTCCACGCCCATCGCGCGCTACGTGTATGAAACGGCGGCCTGCAATGGCAAGCGGGCGCAGGCGCTCGGCGGCGCCAAGAACCACATGGTGGTGATGCCCGACGCGGATCTCGATCAGGCGGTCGATGCGCTGATGGGCGCCGCCTACGGCTCTGCGGGCGAGCGCTGCATGGCGGTCTCTGTGGCGGTGCCGGTCGGCGAGGCCACAGCCAATGCGCTCGTCGAGCGGCTGATCCCCAAGGTGCGCGCGCTGAAGGTCGGCCCCGGAACCGATCCCGAGGCTGAGATGGGTCCGCTCGTCACCCGCCAGCATCGCGACAAGGTGTCGGCGTACGTGGACGCCGGCGTGGCCGAAGGCGCGAAGCTGCTGGTGGACGGGCGCAACCTCACACTGCAAGGCTACGAGAACGGCTTCTTCATCGGCGGCAGCCTGTTCGACCATGTGACGGCGGACATGAAGATCTATCGTGAGGAGATTTTTGGCCCCGTGCTGTGCGTCGCGCGCGCGGAGAGCCACGACGCGGCGCTAGAACTCATCAACGATCATGAGTTCGGCAACGGCGCCGCGATCTTCACCCGCGACGGCGATACCGCAAGGGAGTTCGCGCAGCAGGTGCGCGCTGGCATGGTCGGCATCAACGTGCCGATTCCGGTGCCCATGGCTTTCCACTCGTTCGGCGGCTGGAAAGCCTCGCTCTTTGGGGATCATCACATGCACGGGCCCGAGGGCGTTCGTTTCTACACGCGCCTCAAGACGATCACCTCGCGCTGGCCCACGGGCATACGCTCCGGGGCCAGCTTCGTTATGCCGACGATGCGTTAGGCTATTCGAAGCGCGGTTTCTCGCTGATGTAATGCGGGCGCATGGCGTCGCGATAACGCGCCATTGTGTCCGCATTCAGAGACACCGGCGGCTTCTGGTCCGCCGGCAGCATGGAGCGGAACTGCACGCCTTCAGTCTCCCGGGCGAACGTGCGCTTCGCTTCTTCCACCACGGCCGGGTTGATGAAGCATTCCAGAACCGCGTTTGCGACCACCTTGGCCCCTGCGGCCGCGCCCTTATGCGCGATAGGGGTGGCCAACGCCACGCCCGCCGCCCAGTGGTGATAATTGATATTGGGAATGTTGGCCGGGTAGTACACCTTCGCCATGGGCGCCTTCCATGACACGTCGCCGGCGTCGTTCGCGGCGGGCTTTTGCACAGCGGGGCCGGTCATGCGATGCACCGTGGAGCGCAACCCCTCCACCTTCACCCGCGCCTTTTCCTGCAGCGCGCGCGCCAGCGCGTCCTCTTCCGGCGTCCACGCGGGCGCGCCGACCGCCTCGTACTCATGCTGGATGAGTTCAGCGAGCGTCTGGTTGCCGCGCACGGGCCAAACGGCGCTCAGCACCTCGACCTCGCAGGTCGTGTCGCTCATCAGGGCGGCGCCTTCCGCAATCTTCTTTGCGCGCTCGAAAAGCTTCGTGGCGCCCTCGGCGCTCGTGTCTCGGAAGTACCACCAGATGGAGGCGATGCGCGGCACCACGTTGGGCTGATCGCCGCCGCGCGTGATGACGCGCTGGGCGCTCATGGTCTTCGTCATGTGCTCGCGATACTGCGCCATGCCGGCGTCCATGAGCACCACGGCGTCGAGCGCGTCCCTGCCCTTCCATGGCGCGACGCCCGCATGGGCGCTCTCGCCGTGGAACGTGAACACCGCCGAGATCAACGCCGACTGGATGAGCCCGTAGCCGACGCCGAACTCGGCGCCGATATGCGGCGCAATCGCCACGTCCACATCATCGAACCAGCCGTCGCGCACGAAGTATGGGCGGCTTACGAGTTGCTCTTCCGCCGGCGCGCCGAACACCTTGAGCGTGCCCTGCAGCCCGAACTCGCTCATGGCGCGCTGGGCCGCGAGCGCCGCCGTCACCAGCACCGCGCCATTGACGTTATGCCCCTCGCAGTGGCCCGGCGCGCCTTCCACGATGCACGCAGGCTCAACCACGCCCGCTTTCTGGGAGTTGTCGGGGTTGGCGTCGTACTCCGTATGGATCGCGACCACAGGACCGCCGGAGCCAAAGGTCGCGCAAAAACCCGTTGGGAAGCCGGCAATCCCTCGCTCGACGGTGAAGCCGCCCTCCTCCAGCAGGTCGCACATCAGCCTGGATGTCTCGAACTCCTGCATGCCGAGTTCGCCGAAATAGAAAATGCTGTCGTTCAGCGCGGCGATCGCCTTGCCGTTGCGGTCGATGAACTGGGCCGCGACCTGCTTTTCGGGCGCGTTTGATGGTTTCGTGGTTGCGTTCATGTCGACTCCTAGCGTTCTCCCCCTCCAAGGTCGATCCGCGGAGACGCTGTTGGCAAGCGTTTTCGTCGCCTGTGAATGACGGGATGTTTTTTGATGCTCGCGTTTACCCATCTGTGGTCGCTTGCTAATTTTGGCTCAGCTCTCCTGATGGATCTCCCATGCTCGTCCTGTCCGGTCGCCGCCTGTCCGCACTCGCTGTCCTTGTCACGGTCGCCTTGGGGGTGAGCGCGCCGTCCAAAGCCAGCGAGCTGCCTGCGCCGCTCGCCGCGCTGACTGGCGCGCAAATTCGCCCCGGGGACGCACCCGGCTCGTGGGTGATCGGAGAGTGGCGCGAATCCCAGGTGACGCTGGCGCCCTTCGGGTTCCGCATCTCGCTTACGTGGAACGGCATCGACGACCAGGATTGGCCCTTCGAGCGCCTTGTGGCCGGGATCGCGACAAGCTGGTGCGGTCGTGTGACCCCCGACATGGTGCAAAGGCGCGTCGAGAACCTCTACCGCAGCCGGTCGCTCGTCCCGGAGAGAGATCTGGGCGGCAACGGCGGCGTCACGTTCAAGAAAAGACTGACCGTGGATCTCGGCAGGTGCCGCGCAGAATTCCTCGCGGAGGGCGCGCGCTGGCACCGTCTTGGAGCGGTCGTGTATTTGCCGTGAATCTCGCGACGGTGCGCAAGCACTCGCGCAAGAACTCGCGCAAGAACTCGCGCAAGAACTCGCGCAAGAACTTCTTGCCGGGGCTTGCGCGGCTTTGTGCGCAGGGGATATGAACAGGGCGTGGTGATCGGGGTATAGCGCAGCCCGGTAGCGCATCTGCTTTGGGAGCAGAGGGTCGCAGGTTCGAATCCTGCTGCCCCGACCATCACCACATCAGTTGCTGGCCGCGCCGCCTATGGCAGCTTGCCGCCGAACTCCGTTTCCGCCTCAAGCAGCTTGTTCTCAATCCGCACAAGCTCGTCGGGCTCCGGCTTCAGATCCCGGGCATGGCGCCACTTGAACACGGCCTCGCGCTTGCGACCAAGCCGCCAATACACATCGCCCAGATGCTCGTTCACCACCGCCTCGCCCGGAACCATGGTCAGGGCGCGTTCCAGTTCGCGCAGGGCGTCCTCATACCGGCCGAGTCGATAGTAGACCCAGCCAAGGCTATCGACGATGTGGCCGTCGTTCTTGGCGAGCCGGACCGCTTTCTCCAGCATCACGCGCGCTTCCTCAAGGCGCTCGCCCCGGTCGGCCCACGTGTACGCCAGATAATTCAACGCCTGTGGGCTATCGGGATTAAGCGCGAGAGCCTGCTTGAGATCGGCCTCGGCGCGGGGCCAGTCACCAGAGCGCTCGTAGGCGATGGCGCGCATGAAAAACCAGCGCCAGTCCGTGGGCTGCGGCGCGCCAATCATGCCTACGCCCTTTGTGTAGACGCGCGCGGCCTCGGCCCAGTTCTTCTGCATCCGCAGCACGTCAGCAAGGGTTTCCACCGAACGCAGATCGTCCGGCCGGGCGGCGACCGCCGCGCGAAGCGCCTTCTCCGCGTCGGCGGGCCGCTCCATGGATTGAAGCAGCAGGCCGCTCTGGGCGTCCGCAACCGCGCGCAGCGGCGACGCCGACGGGATGCCGGCGTAGGCCTCCAGAGCGCGCTCGGGCTGGCGCAGCCGCGTGTAAACTTCGCCCACCGCAACCCAAGCCAGGCTGTGGGTGGGATCGAGATGCAACGCCAACCGGTGGAAAATCAATCCGCTCTGCGGGTCTGTCTGCTGCGCGCTTGCAATCCCGACGCCGTAGAGCGCTTCGGCGGCGCCTGCGCGCGCGTCCGCCGCGATCGGCGACAGAAGACGCCCGGCGTCGAGATCCCGAAGCGCCGCCTGTATGAAGGGATTGCGCGGAAACTGGCGGTCGAACGCAAGATAGACAGACCGCGCCTCATCCCAGGCGCCTGTCCGGGAAAGAAAACGGGCGTAAGCGTCCACCGTGCGCAGCGAACGACTATCCACCTGATACAGCGACCGGAAGCGTTTGCGCGCCTCATAGGTGTATCCGCGCGCGTCTGCAATCAGCCCCGCATGGTAATCCCGAAACCAGACGAGACGATCCTCCTTGATCCGGTCAAGCAGCTCGAGCGCCTGATCGGCGGCGCCCTCCCCATAGTGCGCCCATGCCGTCAGGATCAGGGCCGCAGTCTCAAAGCGGCCCGATCCCAGCCGCGCAAACTCCCGCCGCGCGTCCGAGAACCGGCCCGACCTCAGCGCGTTCACGCCATCGACGAACCGCGCGAGCGCGCCGGTGGCATCGGTTGCGTCGATGCGTGATCCAAGCCGCGCCGCCTCCTCGATATCCCCGTTCAGGACCGAAGCGGTGAACGCCTGACGCAGAAGCTCGACATCGCCAGGGGCCCGACGCAGGGACTCGCGCAGGAAGGTCGATTCCGCCCGGGTGTCCTTGGCGCGCCCCGCGATGCGCGCGGCGAGGTAGTTGCCCGCAAAGCTCTCAGCCGGGACTGGCGGCGGCGACACGCCCACGGGCGCAGCGCGCGCCATGGTGGCCTGCGACGCGACCGCCACAGCCGAAACAACGCCGATGCTGAGGATGAGCCCCTTCAATCCACCATTGCGAATGTGCATGGGCTCTCCTCACTCACCGACGAAATAGCGGATGGTTGATGCGGTCGCCGGGCTTCAGCCCGATCTTGCGGGTCACGCCGGCGTTGAGCTCCAGCACAGCGAAGGCCGGACGCGCGGAAGGGATCGTCCGCTCGGACAGCGGCTCGGTGTTTTCCGCGATGTTGATCACCACGCCATCACGCGTGATGAAAATCATGTCGAGCGAGATGTAGGTGTTGCGCATCCACATCATGACGGGTTGTTCCGTCTTGAAGTCGAACAGCATCCCGCGATCTATCGGCATGCTCTGGCGGAACATGAGCCCGCGGGCGCGCTGCTCATCGGTCCGCGCGACCTCCACCATAAAGGCGTGCTCGCCGCTGGCGGTGACGATCCGCAACGATTCCAGTTGGACTGGCGCGTCCTGACGGGCCGCCTGCGCGTGCGCGACGCCCGACATGGGCGCAACCGCGCAGAGCGCGGACGCGGCGACCAACACCGCAGCAGCAAAACGAACGGCGAGGGAGGCGTTGACCGGGTTTCTGCGCATCTGCCTGACCAAAAAGAAAGACCCGACGTGACATAGCACGCCGGGCCTTTCCGGAACAGATGCGCGAAGCCTTAGTGCGCGCGCGGAAGCGCAGCTTCGAGCGGACGAACCTCCGCCGCCATCAGACCCTTGTCGCCCGGACCAAACCGGACAAGCACGGAATCGCCGGGCTTGAGTTCGGCGATGCCGAAGCGACGCAGGGTCTCCATGTGCACGAAGATATCCTCCGTGCCTTCGCCGCGTGTGAGAAAGCCAAAGCCGCGAACGCGGTTGAACCATTTCACAATGACGATCTCGAAGCCGCTCGTCGGCACGACCTGGGTGTGCGTGCGGGCGGGAGGCAACTGCGACGGATGCGTCGCAGTCGATTCATCAAGGGACAGCAAGCGAAAAACCTGCAGACCCTTGCTGCGCTTCTGAGCCTCGCAGACGACGCGAGAACCCTCGGCCGCCGTCTGATAGCCTTCGCGCTTCAGGACGGTGACGTGCAGAAGCACGTCCATCCCACCGTCGTCGGGCACGATGAAGCCGTAGCCCTTCGCGACGTCGAACCATTTAATGCGACCTGAGATCTCAACGAGATCAAGTGGCCGCTCCTCTTCGAGGCCGCCTAAGCCTTCATTGACCTGCGCCTCGAAGCGATCCTTGTTCACCAATGGACCAGCCCCCGGATGAAAAGTTGTTAAGCCGCCGCAGAACTCACCAACACGGCGAAACGAATCAAAATCGAGCTGCGTGAGTTGCAGGGAAGATAGCATCGCCGCCCTTTCGTCCAAGCGCGATTTGTCCTCCGGAACATGGCGTCCACAGGGCTATTGCGCGCCGCTCACCCTAGAAGGCGAAGGGCGCGAGAACCTCTCCGATGTCGCCCCGAAGCACGAGGTCGGCTGCCGAATCGAGCGGCGTAGGATCCCGATTCACAATCACCAGCCGAGCGCCATTGTCCTTGGCTGCTGCTGGAAACGCCGCTGCGGGATACACGACAAGGGATGAGCCAATGGCGAGAAACAAGTCACACGCCATGGTGGCGTCGCGCGCGCGACGCATGGGCTGCGTCGGCATGGCCTGACCGAAGGCGATGGTCGCGCTCTTGATGAAGCCGCCGCAATCGCATGACGGCGCCTCGCCGCTTGCCTCGAAGCAGCGACGCATGTCGGCGAGTTCATAGCGCGTGTTGCAATCGAGGCAGGCGGCGTACGTCCCGTTGCCGTGCAACTCCACGATTCGATTCGCCGGCACGCCGGACGCCTCATGCAGTCCATCGATGTTCTGCGTAATGATGGCCTCTACGGGGCCGGCCTCTACCAGGCGGGCGAGCGCCCGATGCCCCCTGCCCGGCTGCGCGCCCGCATAAAGATCATCCATCGCGAATTTGCGCCGCCATGTGAGCGCACGCGCCTGCGCACTGGCCATGAATTCATCGAACGGGACAGGCGGATGCCGCTTCCATGCGCTGTCCTTCGAGCGAAAGTCCGGGATGCCGCACTCTGTCGAAATGCCGGCCCCCGTGAAGGCGACCGCGAAGTCCGCACGCGACAGCAAGTCGCCCAGCCGCGCGTGCGACTCGCCAATGTCCTCGACAATCATGCTCGCCCCCGTTCGATCATCGGCAAGGTGGCGCCCGCGTCCTGCAATCGCAAGCAGCAGGGCGGCGGCGCGCGGCGCCTGTTGCAAACCATTGCGCGAACGTCCTTAATCGGCTGAAACGGGGGTGTATCCATGGAGCGGCGTAACCTTGGACGTTCGGGCCTGCGGGTGTCGCTCGTCGGGCTTGGTTGCAACAATTTCGGCGCCAGGCTCGACATCGCCGGGACCAGGGCGGTGGTTCACAAGGCCATCGACCTTGGCGTGACCCTGTTCGATACGGCGGACATGTATGGCGGCCGCGGGGGCTCCGAGACGGCGCTGGGCGACATTCTGGGTCCGCGACGCAAGGACATCGTGCTGGCGACCAAGTTCGGTGCCGCCATGGACGAGGCGGGCGAACTCAAGGGCGGCTCACGGCGCTACGTCATGCAAGCGGTGGAGGCGAGTCTGCGCCGCCTCCGGACAGACTGGATCGATCTGTACCAGTTCCATTTCCCCGATCCGCTGACCCCCATGGAGGAGACGCTGCGCGCGCTCGACGATCTCGTGCGTCAGGGCAAGGTGCGGTACGTCGGGTGCTCGAACCAGCCGGCATGGGCGGTGGCGGACGCGGTGTGGACGGCGCGCCAAGCCGGAACGGTGGGATTCGCCTCGTGTCAGGATGAGTACAGCCTGCTCTTCCGCAAGCCGGAAGCTGATCTGATTCCGGCGATGCGCCAGTACGGCCTCGGGCTCCTGCCCTATTATCCGCTCGCCTCCGGCCTGCTGACAGGCAAGTACCGCCGCGGCCAGCAGCTTCCGGCCGGAACGCGCTTCGCCGGCAATGCGGCGCTGGCGCCCCGGTATATGACAGAGAGCAACTGGGAGCGTGTGGAGGCTCTCGAGTCGTTCGCCGCGGCACGGGGCCGCACCTTGGTTGACCTGGCGTTCGCGTGGCTCGCTGCCCAGCCCGTCGTCTCCAGCGTCATCGCAGGCGCCATGACCCCGGCCCAGGTGGAGGCGAACGTCGCCGCCGCCTCCTGGAGTCTCGCTCAGCAAGACCTTGCGGAGATCGACCGCCTGACGGCCTGATCGGCGCGAAACGACAGTCTCTTCAGAGTGTTAGTCTGTTTGCCGGGGTAGAGCGCGCGTTGGCGCGCCGCCCACGCCTGTAGCTGACCTTGGCCATAAGACTGGGCCGAAACGCAATCCCGAAGCATGAGCCCGACAGCGCCGATAACTCCCGCGCCCTGACGCGCCCTCGTGATCGCCGAAGCGGATGCCCGCGTGGCGGGGCGCAGCGCAGGGCGCAGAACTCAAGCTCGGCCACCCCGCGACAGTGCGCCGCACTTGTCGTACATCTACGGTACCGCAGCG
>JAIXSM010000007.1 GCA_027484655.1 Hyphomicrobiales bacterium
CCAGGAGATCGAGAGGCGCGTTCTCGTCGGCCTCAAAGAAAGCCTTCTGATACCAACGGCTTGTTCCCCTGACTCATGGGGGATTCCTTTTAAGGTCAAGTTCTGATTCGCTTTGCGCGAGGAGATTCGCGCCATGCCTTCCGCCCTTCCGCTTCGGACTGACTATTCCTCTGCCGATTTGCGTCGACTTGCCCGCAAAGCCAAGGACAACAATCAAAGTCGACGCCTCCTGTCGCTGGCTGCCGTTCTGGATGGCATGAACCGAACAGATGCCGCCCGTTTAGGCGGAATGGACCGTCAAACCCTTCGAGACTGGGTTCACCGGTTTAACAATCAGGGGCCTGATGGTTTGCGCGACGTGCATGCGGGCGGCGTTCAGGCCCGGCTGAGCGCTCCAAACTTTCAGAACTTGCGGCTATCGTTGAGGCGGGGCCCGACCGGGAAAAGGATGGCGTCGTGCGCTGGCGGCGGGTCGATCTGCAACGTGTCGTCAAGGGGCGCTTTGGCGTTGACTATTGTGAGCGATACATAGGCACGCTTCTGAAGAAGATCGCCTTCTCCCACATCAGTGCGCGACCCAGACATCCCGCACAAGACGGCGAGGTCGTCGAAGCGTTCAAAAGACTTCCCGCGCGCGCTGAAGGTTCATCTTGAGGGCGTGCCGAAAACCACGCCGATCGAAACTTGGTTTCAGGATGAAGCTCGGATCGGCCAAAAGAACGGGAATGTCCGGCAATGGGCGAGAACCGGGACCCGACCACGCCAACCTGCCGACCTGCCTTACGAGAACGCCTATCTGTTCGGTGCGATCTGCCCGGCGCGTGGAACCGGCGCGGCTATCGCATCGCCTTGGGTCAATACTGAAGCCATGCAGGCGCATGTCGATGAAATTGCCCGGCAGGTCACAAGCGGCGCGCACGCCGTTCTCATCATGGATCGCGCGGCGTGGCACGCCACCAGCAAACTCCTCATGCCCCCAAACATCAAACCAATCCTGCTGCCGTCGCGGACGCCCGAACTCAATCCGGTGGAGAACGCCTGGCAGTACATGAGGGCCAATTGGCTCTCGAACCGAGATTTCGAGAACTACGATGCCACCATAGAAGCCATATGCGAGGCGTGGAACAACCTCATGAAACTCCCCGAGACTATAAAATCAATCGGAATGAGGCAGTGGGCCCATATCGGTCAATCCGAATAGCCGCTGGTATCAGTGGAAAGCAACACACACCCCGCTACGGGAGACGCGAAACGGGGCAGGATTTCTATACATGGTAGACGCTCCTGAAGGATTAAAAGCGACTCGGCTCACCAATGACGCAGGGCGGATCTTCTACATTATCGGGCCGTGTGCCGAAGCGTAACAGATCACGCCGCCCATATTGGTCTGCGATACGACCGGCCAATTCGGCCACGGTTACGGGCTGCCCCGAACAAATGTTGAAAGCGCCTGAGACGTTGGACATCGCTACCTGAGCAATGCGTCGCCCCGCCTCAGCTACGTCCAGAAAGTCGCGGATCTGCCGACCAGACGTGAGTTCGGTCGCTTCTCCTCGCGACAGGTGGTCGTGCAAATGGGGGACAAGACGCCGATGATCCTCTCCCTCACCATATAAGTAGAATAGGCGGCACCACGCGAAAGTGATGCCCATACGCGGCAAAATCTCCGTCAACGCCATGAATGTCCCAGCCTTTGCGGCGCCATAGGGCGATCGCGGCAGAAGAGGGGTAGCAGTCGTGAGATAGCCGCGCGTCAGGTCATATTCGAAACATGTCCCAATCCCCACGAAGCGAGACACCCCGGCTTCTATCGCAGCAGCAGCCATACGAAGTGTACCCGCCATACACACGAGATTAGCCGGTGACGTCACATATAGTCCCGGCTCAGCATACCAAGCGATATGTACTATGCGCTCCACGCCATTGAAGGCTGCACGCCAGAATTCGGGACTTTCCGTGAATAGATCAGGCGTGCGTACTACGTCACGTATTCCCGGAACTTGCCCACGCGCAACAACACGAAGGTCGCATCCGGACTCGACAAGCCTGGAGACCGTTTGGCGCCCAACGAAGCCCGTTGCACCCGTGACCAGTGTCAGGCTCATTCCACATGCACCTCGGGCACTGCGGTGACGAAACGGGTACCAAGCTTGGCCAAGTGAGTTAACTCGCTCTTGACCTCACCGGCAATATTCCACGGCAGGATCAGTAGGTAATCAGGCCGCCGCGCTGTCAGCGCGTCGGGTGTCAGAATAGGGATATGGCTGCCGGGCATCAACTTTCCCTGCTTGGAGGGCGCGGAGTCGCAGATGATCGGAAGGAGATCCGGTTTCACTCCGGCGAAATTCAAGACCGTGTTGCCTTTGGCGGCAGCGCCGTAGCCCGCGACAGAGCGACCGTCTCGCTTGGCGTCGAGGAGGAAACGGAGGAGGCCGTCTTTAACCGCCTCGGCACGCCTCTGAAATCCATTGTAATAGGCGGCTGTTTCCATACCCCGTAATCGTTCCTGCGCAAGAATTTTGCCTGGCTGCGCTGTGGTAACGTGGCTGGATCCCTCGTGACAACCATAGACCCGTAAGCTGCCGCCATGCGTGGAGTGTTCCTCCACGTCGAATATCCGCAATCCCGCCTTGACGAAAATGTGCGTCACCGCAACCAGCGACAGATAAGAAAAATGCTCGTGATAGACTGTATCAAACTGGGATTGCTCAACCAGCCGCATCAGATGCGGAAATTCTAGTGTGATAACGCCTTCGGGCTTGAGCGCAGTTGCAAGACCTACGGTGAAATCGTTGATGTCTGGCACATGGGCGTAGACGTTATTTCCCACGATGAGGTCGGCCTGCCGTCCCTCTGCCGCGAGCCAGCGTCCTAGTTCTGCTCCGAAGAATTCTCGAAGCACAGGAATACCCACGGCCTCTGCTGCTGCTGCGGTGCTGGCTGTAGGTTCGATGCCGAGGCACGGAATGCCCGCGGTGACGAAGTTGCGCAGCAGGTAACCGTCGTTAGACGCAACCTCAATAACATGGCTTTGCCCGCCCAGTGCAAACTTCTGGATCATCAACGCGGAATAACGCGCGGCGTGCTCGAGCCAGCTTTTCGATGTGGAGGAGAAATAGGCGTAATCATGTGCAAAGAGACTATCAGCCTCGGCGAAGTCTTCGGTCTGCACGAGGTGGCACGCATCGCATACGCGCAGACGCAACGGAAAAGTCATCTCAGGAGCGTTGAGAGAATCAGGCGAGAGATAGGCGTTCGATGGAGGCGCGTAGCCGAGATCGAGGCAGAGGCGCGGCATTGGGGCCGCGCAGTGCCGACAGAGGGGCGTCATATCCTGATCGGCTCCAGCTTTTCGAGATAGGATAACCCGGCATCACGCCGCGAGATCACCGCGACCGGAAGCGGCCATTGGACCGCGACGGCCGGGTCATCCCAGCGCAGTCCATCTTCACGTGCAGCGGCGTACGGAGCGGAATGAAAGTATAGCATCTCGACGCTCTCCGTCAGCGTCTGAAAGCCATGCGCGAATCCCTGCGGCACATAGATAAACGCCCGGTTAGCCTCGTCAAGCCGCTCACCATGCCAGCGACCGAACGTCGGCGATCCTTGGCGCAAATCCACAATCACATCCCAGACCGCGCCACGCAGACAACGAAGAAGCTTCACCTCTGCTTCAGGAGGGCGCTGAAAATGCAGGCCGCGTAGCGAGCCACGCTCCGCGCTGAACGACGTGTTGCACTGCGCCCACTGGGTCGCCAGCCCATGGGCCGAAAATTCCTGCGTGCAAAAAAGACGCGCGAAAAATCCCCTTTCGTCGCCCTTTGGCTCAATGTCGATCCGAAAGGCGCCAGCAAGGGGCAGTGGGGCGAACTTCATGCGCCACCCGCATTAAAAGCAGCGATCTGCGCCTCAGTCAGCGCGCGCGGATCAGCGCCGCCAGCGACATCGCGATACCAACCGACGGTCTCGGCCACTGCGCGGGCGAAATCCCAATGCGGCGCCCAGCGAAGCAATTGCCGAGAGCGCTCGATGCTTAACATGAGCCTCCCAGCCTCGTGTGGGGCAGCTGGATCGCTTCGGTCTTCCCAGGTTCCCGGCCAATGCAGGCCCGCCGCTTGGACCAGTTCTCCAACGCTACGCTGGTCGGCGGGTTCCGGCCCGAAGTTGAAGGCTGTATCGACCTCTGGATCGCCCGTCATCAGTCGCTCGGCCATCAATAAATATCCGGAAAGAGGATCTAGTACGTGCTGCCAGGGTCTGATTGCATGGGCGTTGCGCAATCCTAGCGTCTCGCCCGCCGCCCGTGTCCGGGCAAGGTCTGGAAGAATGCGATCCTCCGCCCAATCGCCCCCGCCAATCACATTGCCTGCCCGCGCCGTCGCCAGCCGAACCGGACCAGCGGCGAAAAAGGACTGCCTGTAGCTCTCGGCAACAAGTTCCACGCCAGCTTTGGAAGCCGAATAGGGGTCTAAGCCACCGAGGCGGTCCCCTTCACGGTAGGGGTGCTCCCATTCGCGGTTCTCGTAGACTTTGTCAGTCGTCACCACCACCACCGCGCAGGGCGCTGTCCAGTCGCGCAGCGCATTCAATAAAAGCGCAGTGCCCATAACATTTGTTGACCAGGTCTCGACCGGATCCCGGTAGGAGCGACGCACAAGCGGTTGCGCCGCCAAATGCAGCACGACTTCGGGCCGAACGTCGCGAATTCGCACGGCGACCGCCACGGGATCGCGGATGTCACCTATAAAATGGTCCATACGCTCAGCGAGGCAAAGCTGATCGAAGAGCGCGGGGCTTGTATCGGGCGGCAGGGCAAACCCATGCACAATCGCTCCCCGCGCCAGCAGAAGCGCCGAAAGCCAGCTTCCTTTAAAGCCAGTGTGGCCGGTCACGAGCACGCGCCGCCTATGCCAAAACGAACTCATTAGATCCAAATCTTCCAGGGTGCCTGTCCGCCCGACCAAAGGTCTTCGAGCATCCGCTTGTCACGCAGCGTGTCCATCGCCGCCCAAAAACCACGATGGCGGTAAACGCCAAGTTGTCCATCGCGCGCCAGTGCTTCCAGCGGCGCTGACTCCCAGGGGGTCTCATCTCCGGCGATGCGCGACAAGACCGAAGGCTCGCAGATGAAGAAGCCCCCGTTGATCCACTGCCCGTCCCCGTCGGGCTTTTCCAGAAAGCGAGAGACATTGTCGCCATTCAGATCAAGCACGCCGTAACGGCCCGGAGGCTGAATCGCCGTCACAGTCGCCTCAAGGCCCGCCGCCTTATGCTGTGCCAGAAGTGCGACCATATTCACGTCCGCCACGCCGTCTCCATAGGTCAGACAGAAGGTGTCGTCGATATAATCAGCGACCCGCTTCAGCCGCCCACCCGTCATCGTGGCCTCGCCGGTATCGACAAGCGTCACGCGCCAGGGCTCGGCTTTGCCATGATGCAGATCCATGCGGTTCTCGGCGATGTGGAAAGTGACATCGGACATGTGCAGGAAATAATTGGCAAAATACTCCTTGATTACATAGCCCTTGTAGCCGCAGCAAATTACGAAATCCGTTACGCCTTGGGCGCCAAAAACCTTCATGATGTGCCAAAGGAGAGGTCGCCCGCCGATCTCGATCATGGGCTTGGGACGAAGATGCGACTCTTCGCTAATGCGGGTGCCAAGACCACCAGCGAGAATAACAGCTTTCATAACGTCATCCAGATCAACTTACGCTTGCCCGCCGGGTGGACTAGGCGAGATCGGAATTGACAATAGCGAAAGAGACGTCAATGTCTACTCAGCGCGTGTTAGTCAGCATCATGATGCTTAACCTAAGCTATGATACGTCGGTAGCTGTGATACGTATGGCGGACATGAGGGCGTCAGCGCTTCGATCGCAGGTAGATTTGTATCCAGTCCTCTTCGAGATTATGAGTTAGCAGGGGCGATGCATCTTGAACGTGAGTATATTATGAAAATCAGCATTATCATTCCTACCCGTGAACGAGCCTTGTATCTTCCGTACGCACTGCAAACGGCGCTCGCCATTCCCGACCCGAACATCGAGATCATCGTTAGCGACAACGCCAGTACTGATGGCACAAGCGATCTGCTCGAAACCTTCGACGATCCACGCTTGATCCGCCTCAACACGATGCGTCGCGTATCGATGCGCGAGAATTTTCAATTGGCATTGGACCATGCCACGGGCGATTATGTTATTTATATTGGGGATGATGACGCGGTCCTTCCCGGGCAATTCGCAGCTCTGCGGCGCATATTGGAAAGGGACCGTCCTGACAGTTTGAGTTGGGAATGGCTCGGCTATAGTTGGCCCGCTGATGGCGGGTCTAGACGGACTGGTCGTTTAACTTTTGACCGCCAAAAGTTCTATGGCGCGCTCAGCGTTGTCGATCTGAAACCAATTCTAGGACGGCTACTGGCCGGCGCGCCGCCTTCTGGTCCCGTTTATCCGTCTTTGTACCACGGCGTCGTATCGCGCGATTGCCTCCACAGGCTGACGCAAAGCGGCTCTGCCTTTTTCATGTCGAAGATACCAGATGTGTATTTTACCTATACAGCTCTCATCGCCAACGTGCGCCATATGCATGTCCAACATGCTTTCACGCTGAACGGAACTAGCCCCGCCAGTACAGGCGCCGCGTATAAAAAGTCTACCGACGAGACCAATGATGGCCCTGCTTCGCGCTTCCAGCGCGAAGCGTTAATTGATCCTGTACAAGATGCTGTGACAATAGGCGCAAGTATCCCGGCTGCTTTCCTTGAAACGCTGGAAACAGCGCTTGCCATCCGTCCTGCGGAAGGCTTGAAGCCGGATTACCCAGCTTGGTACAGGTATATCTTGAACAACGCTCGACAGATATCGGAAAGCAACCGAACGGAGATCAGTAGGAACCTCGCTGCCCACGCGCAAACGTACGATCTGGTCGATGAATTGTGGCGCATAGAGGCGGAAGCGATATCCAAAGGCGCTCGAATTCATATTTCACCCACCAGAGCGAGAGCCCGTTGGCGCAAATTTGTGAACAAACTGACGGGGCGACGGCTCGTGACAGAAAGGAACAACACGGTTGCGCACGCCGCCCGCAGGGCTGACGCCGTTTTAGGGCACGATTACCTTTTCTTGCTGGAGGGCAGCGGCTACCGCACAACCGCTTGGTCAGGTGCCAGACGCCGCGCGAATAGCTCTGAAAGTCCATAGGCGTTGGCAAGGCTTTAGCCATTTGATCGCCTCAGCCAATGCGTTTCAGCCAAGCGTCGGGCCAGTGAGTGATGTTGCCGCTGAGGGAGGATTCATTGAAGGGCCACGCGGGCTCCTCGATCTTGAAGTTGGGGTACTTTGCGGCAAAATCCAACGCCGCCTGCGAGGGATTGTCGGCACCCCATCCTAATTTGCCGCGCGGCGTGTCCTCAAGATCGCGCATGATGCCGTCGGTCGCAACGACCCATGAGCCCTGCGTCACCATCGGTGCATAGGCTTCCAGCTCTGCTGTTACATGCTGGTATGAATGATCAGAGTCTAGAACTACCATTACCGTTTCGCCCGGCTTGATGAGCGAACGAACCTGATCGACGATATGCGGCGCCGTCGATGAACCCTCGATGAGAGATATCAAGTCGGCCATTGGATGCTCTTCGATACGCTTGCGATTGTGCCGGCGGATCTCGATATCGACCGCAATGACGCGGCCTCGGCCAATCAGCCTGCACAGGCTAGCCGACAGCACTGCGGAGCCGCCATGGGCGACGCCGGTTTCTATAATCACATCCGGCTTCAATGCGTACACGGCTTCCTGATAGCGGACCAAATCCTCGGGTAGTTGAACGACCGGGATTCCCAGCCATGAGAAGCAATAGGAATACTTCTGGTTCCAGCCGACCTTTACCCACAGATCAGACAGGACACGATATGCGTCATCGCTGTAGAGGCTAAGGCTCTGGCCATCGACATCAAGGAGCTTTTTCTCTGTATCAATATTGACGAGCATGTGTACTCTTTCAGTTGATAGGAACGAATTCCGCAGCGATGCCGACATTGGTCGCGATCGTGCGAATTTCGTCGAGATAGTTCGGGTTCATGACATAGATTGTGCTTGCCTTTCGTGTCGCCGCCGTCAACGGCGAAACGACAGGAACGCCGCTTCCCGGCAAATATTTACCCTGTTTTGCCGGGTTTATGTCGATCACATGATCGATCATGCTCGCGTGTGGATCAACCATGAGAGAAAAATTGACGCCTTTGGCCCCCGCGCCCCAAAGTGCAACCGGTCCAAACTTGGTTCTCTCCGCCAAATCTGCACGCCATTTTTCTGTGAACTGTTGGCGAGCCCACTTCGGTAGCGGGCGGGGCTTCAGCGAGGTGATTTCTTGCGTCGTCTGGCGACCGAATGTTGAAGCCCGCGCCCACAGATATTGTCCTCCGAACACATGATCGACGGCAACGTCAAAAAAGCCTGAGCGACGGAGCGCCTCCGTGAGCGCGTCCGCCGTGAACAATGAGCAATGCTCATAGAAAAAGTCCTGCATGGCCGCGTTGCCAAGGATCCACTCGACGCAGGGCGTCTCGATGAATACGGTCGCGTGCGAATCAGGGCCGAGGGCTTCGCGGAGAGCGCTGAGAAAGACTACCGGGTCCGGTACATGCTCGATTGTGTGACGGGTCGCGACGACATTTGGTGCGTGCAGAAGGCGCCCTGCAGTCTGCGTATCAAAATAGCAGGTATGGATTCGCCCTCCCGTAGGCCCTTCCCCTTCTGCGCCGCGCCAAGCGGGATCAAATCCCTCGACGCTTCTAAGCCGGCGCTCGGCGACAAGCGCAACCTCCTCAATGAAGCGGCCCTGTCCACAGCCGACTTCGAGAAAGTCGATCAAGTCTCCGGCGGGCACCGCAGCGACCACGTCGCGCGCTCGATCTCTCAAATGACGGGAGAACGCCAGTGAATGGGTTTGGTCATTCTCGTAGGAAGCGTCATAGACGATAAGGGACGAGTTGAAGGCGGCGTTCCAGACGAACCCGCAGCCCCTGCAGCCCATTAGCACGAGGGCGCCCCGGGTGGCTGCCCGACCCTCCAGCGCCGTCGAGTAGAGCCTGTTCATCAGGATCGGAACGGCATCGCGAATATCAAGCTGATCCAGATCGCCTGTCGAGCAGATAGGGCAGGAGTTGTTCATTTGATAGCTTTCATTACCAACGCTGCGCGCGAAAGAGCAAGCCCCGAATGGGAGGCGAGGTTACGCCAGCCTATCAAGCCAGCCAGTTCCTGCACTGTGACTACTTCTTTCATGCCCGAGATCGAACCCGAACTCAAGCATATGGACACCTCCAATAACCCGGTTGCTATCGTCTGATTGGGCCGAAAACGCCTCGTCGACGACCTCGTGGGTCCCTTTCGGGTTTGCTTGTTCCTCCGGATACGTGTCCGCGGGTGGCAACGCCAACCTTCACCCTCACGCCACTGCGTATTTTCCCGACAGCCATACGAACCGGCGCGTGTTGTAGGCGAAGTTCGCCATTTCGATCTTCACTTTCGTCCGGGGGATATCGATGGTTCGCACGACCAGGCGCATGAGCCCATTCTGATGGGCGAAGACGTGCTCAAACGCCGAGCGGACGCGCGGCTGGCGGGCATTCGAAATTCGCGTGCGTTCAGGCATCGGCCGCCCCTCGGCTTCTTGCGGTGAATGCGGAATACAAACCCGCGAACTGACAGCATCTTCTCGATCTTCGCGAACCGGTAGGCGGTGTTCGCCCATACGTCGCTGGCCGTGTTTGACCCCAGGGCCCTCATGACGCAATCGGTTGATCGGGCGCTCCGAGGTGCGGAAAGCAAACCTCCAGCCTCAAGTGCGAAACCTCTGCGTGCTTGCGCCCGGTATTGCGTTCCACCGCTTTTTCCTTGCCGGACATCCTGTCCGCATGACCACGACCACACCTCGCCGCGGCTCTGCGAAGGCCGAGCCGCCCTCGCAGACTGACCCCTTGTAAGCTCCCCCGCAAGCGGGAGAGGGCTGGGTGATGGAGCGTGCCTTGGAGGAGGCAGCCGTCCCTCGGCGCTCGCGCGCCGAAGAGAGCACTGCGGGTGTAGACCAGCCCCCGGGACTTTCCTCACCGTCGTGAGGTCGCGGCCCTGCTCCGCGTGTCCACCCGCACCGTCCGCCGGCTTGTGGGCAGAGGGGCGCTTGCGTGTGTTCGGGTCGGGCGCCGCGTGCGGATCAGCGCCGCGGCGCTGGAGGCGTTTTGCGGGCAGCAAGTCTCTCATAGGTCTGCGTTCAACAATTCGTCGTGATTACATGTACTATCCTTTGATCTGCAAGTTTTTATTGCTGTCTTCACGAATTTCTACTACAGTCCACTCCAGTCCTCACGAGGTTCCGATGGCCAATCCCACGCCACAACTCAGCACCCTCCAACACCTCATCGACGCGCTCAAGGCCGCGCCAGACCGCACCGATGTACAAAAGCGCGACGAGGTCAGCGCTGTTCGCACGGTCGCCAAAGCCCTCGGCGCCGAACCTTCTGTGATTGCGCTTAATGTGAAGCTGCTACGCCAGCGAATGGAAGAGGTCTCCCCCGCCGCGATCGGCTTGAGCCAAAGCCGGTGGAACAACGTTCGCTCCCTGTTCAGCCGCGCCCTGCAATTGGCAGTCGCAGTGAAGCGGTCCCCAGTTGGCGTGCCCATCTCGCCCGCATGGCAGGCACTGCGGAACAAACTGCCGCGATCCGGCGCCATGCGGGTGGGAGCTCTGTGCCGGAGCCTCTCCGCCCGCGGCATCGAGCCGGCTGATGTGACGCTCGCCGACCTTGAGGTTTTTCGGGACGAGATCATCAACGACCGGCTGCGCTCGGGGCCGGAGAAGACGTGGGACGGAATCGTCTGGACCTGGAATAAGGCCGTCGAGAACGTCGCCGAATGGCCGAAGGTCATCATCCCCCGCGAGGATCGCCGTAAGATCTATGTCCGACCGTGGAGCGATTTTCCCCCAAGCCTGAAGGCGGATGTCGACGCCTATCTGAAGCTCCTGTCAGGAGATCTCGTCGACGAAGACGCCCCCGTCCGCGCGTTGCGCCCCATCACAATCAGGAACCGGGAGTATCAGGCCCGGGTCGCAGCCTCCGCCCTCGTCGCTGAAGGTGTGCCGATCGAAAGCTTGACCAGTCTCCATGAGATCGCCCGGCTGGATCGCATCAAGATCATCCTGAACCATGTGCGTTCTCGTGGCGGGACCGTTCACACCGCCAATGCGTTCAATATCGCCAATTTCCTACAGGCGGTCGCGCGCCATTGGGTCAAAGTCGACGAAACGGAACTCGAAAAAATCCGCAAGATCGCGAGCCAATTGTCGCCGAAGCAGAAGGGTCTGACGAGCAAGAACCGCAAGCGGCTCCTTCCCTTCAACGATCCAGACGTCGTCAGTCGCTTTCTGGAGATCCCCGACCGGCTGGCGGCTGAGGTGCGTGCGGACGGTCGCAAGACCATCGTCACGTCTGTTTCGGCGCAGATCGCAGTCGCCATCGCCATTCTTCAGGTTGCGCCCATCCGGATCCAGAACCTCGCTTCCCTCGATCTGAACGAAAACTTCAGCGCTCAGGGCGGCAGGTTGTTCCTGCGCTTCGACGGGACGGCCATGAAGAACGGGCGCGACTTCCTCGCCGAATTGCCCGACCACGTCGCCGATCTCATCGCATGGTATTGCCGGGAATATCGGCCCCTGCTGCTCAGGAGTTCAACCAGCGCGCTGTTCCCCGGCGAGCGCGGGGGCGCCAAGCTGCCCAACACCCTTGGTCGGCAGATCGATGACAGGGTCAAGGCCTATCTGGGGTTTCCGGTGAACCCCCACATGTTCCGGCATATCGCCGCCAAGCTGTACCTTGACCAATGCCCGGGCGAGTACGGCCTCGTCAGCCGCCTGCTCAATCACAAGAGCGTCGCCACCACGATGGCGGCCTACACTGGGGCTGAGACCATCAGCGCGGTTCGGCATTACCAGGACGTGGTGGCTCGCGGACGGCGCGTTCAGCAAAAGCCCCGACCTCAGCGAAAATCGCGGCCCTCATCCAGGAGGACGGGCGCATGACCAGATCGGCCATTGCGCCACATGATCGACTTTGCTGGCCGCGCACGATCTGGCCCATTGAAGATCAAAACCGTTGGGCGCTCGCCTGCGCGCCCAGGTCTCCATTCGAAGACGGCCCCGGCGGGGAGCTTGCAAAGGCCTCGCCATCCACACTGGCCAAGTACGAAAAAGGCTGGGGTCGGTGGCTGGCGTCTCAAGCGCAGCATGAGCCTGAAGCCCTCGACCGTTCCGCCCGCCCCGCAGCCAGCAAGGCGCAACTGCAAGTCTACGTTGATCACCTGCAGGCCTGCGGCAACTCATGGGGGACGATCCACAACCGTCTGCAGGAACTGGCCGTAATGCTGCCGCTCATGGGCTATGACATCGACCAGCGCGCGCTTGATCGCTTTCTTGCGACATCCCGCTCGCGGGTCAAGCCGGTGCGCAGCAAGGCCCATGTCCGCCCGGCGACCGAACTCGTTGATCTCGGGTTCAGGCTTATGGCCAACGCCAATGGCGGGAGCGACCTCGATGATGAGATCGGGTTCCGCGATGGCCTCATCATCGCGTTCCTTGCCCTCCACCCGGTCCGACGGCGCAACCTCGCCGCATTTGAACTAGGTATCAACCTCATCCGCCAGAGCAATGGCTACATGGTTATGTTCGAGGAGACCAAGACGGGCGTTCCTTACGAGGCGCGCCTGGCGGACGTTCTGGTCGAGGCCATGGACGCATACCTTGCAAAGGTCCGTCCCGCGCTCATGGCGAGATCGGGTCGCTGGAAGGCAGACGTCGGAGCCGCGGTCTGGGTGTCGGCAGACGGATCGCCGATGACGCAGGAGGCGCTTGCGGGCCGCATCGAGTCGAGGACGAAGGAGGCTTTCGGCGCGCCGATCAGCCCGCACCGGTTCCGTGACGCAGCCGCTACTTATCTGTCCATCGCCGATCCCGCCCGGGTCCGTCTCGCGGCGCCCCTGCTCAGTCATCGCTCCCTCAGCACGACCGAGAAACACTACATTCAGGCGGAGGGCCTGCAGGCGCAGCAGTCCTATCTTGAGGTCATTGGAAGGAGGCGAAGCCGTGGATAACAACAACGCCTACACAGAACGCCTGAGGATCGGCCCGGTGACGCAGGAACGCATCGCGCACATCTGCAAGGAGATCGGTCTGACGGACCAAAAAGCGATCAGAGCTCTCGAGGTATGCCTCAAACACATTGAGGCAGATCTCGCTGGTCACAGCCGAACGTCATACTCGCCCCACGAGCGCAGTGACATCATTGATCGGCGGCGGAAACTACTGGCGGCGCTCGACAAGTTGGAGCGAACCCTGGACGAGAACAGCGATCTTCTGCCGGAGATTCTCCCAAAGGCGACATTGGAAGAAATTGGCCTGCTACTTGCCCCCGAAGCCATCCGCGACGTATTGGGCGAACATTCGCCGAGGTATCTTAGCGTCGGGGATCGCGATGCAGCGCATAAGGCTGTTGGCATCGAATATGGCCATCTTCTCATTCGACATATTGTGCGCCGGATCCGACAACCGCTGGACGATTGGATGGCGGCGAACACTCAAAACGCCGGCGGCAGGCCCCCGGACGTCCGCCGAAAATACGTCATCCGGCAGTTGGCTCACGCCGCTCCCGAGATCATCGGTGGGGCGCCAACCGCATCGACCAACTCGCCCTTCGTGCAACTTTGCGTAGCGGTGTTTCAGGTATTCGAACTGCCGGACGAGGGGATTGAAGACGCAGTTGAGAGAGAACTGCGCGAGCTGTCCTCAGCTGCCTGGGAGAAAACCGGTGCAGGCTGAAACGGCCCGGAGCAAAACCTGCGCCCCTTTCCATCTGGTTCTGCGGACGAATGCGTCGTCTAAACCCGCCAGTCTTGCGGCATGGCGGCAGGCGAATCGCATCACGCACAGAACGTCCGGGAGCGTCGACACAGCGGCGCGGCTCCCTCTGATGCGCGTTCGTCCGCCCGCAGTTCCGAGTGGTGTGATCTGGACGTTGAGCTTGTCCTCGACCCATCGGCGGACCACACTGTCTCAGCGAACGAACTGGCGGCCATTGAAAGGCTGCTGGGCGTCGATCTGGATGCGTTCCTAAACTCCGGGCGTTGAGAGACAAATCTCCCGGCATTGCCTTCATACAGCCTCGGAATGACCCCTATGGCCTTCCAGAACCCTCCGCTCGCCAAGACGATCAAACGCGCTGCACTGTATCTGCGCGTCAGCACGGGCCGACAAGCTGCCGGCGATGTGTCCCTTCCCTCCCAGCGCGACCTCACGCGGCGCTACTGCGAAGCGCAGGGGTGGAGCGTGGTCGCGGAGTTCGTCGAGCCCGGCGCCTCAGCGACCGACGACCGGCGGCCCGTCTTCCAGCGGATGCTGGAAGAAGCTGCGTCTCCAGGCCGTCGTTTCGACGTCATCTGCGTGCATGCCTTCTCGCGCTTCTACCGCAACGGCGCGGAAATGGAGCTGACCATCCGACGCCTGCGCAAACAGGGCGTCGAGGTCGTCTCCGTCACCCAGCCGACAGGCGATGATCCCTCGCAGGAACTCATGCGCCAGATCATCGGCGTCTTCGACGAGTACACCTCCCGCGAGAACGGCAAGAACGTCACCCGCGCCATGCGCGAATCCGCCAAGCAAGGTTTTTGGAATGGAGCTCGCGCACCGCTGGGCTACCGCATAGTGGAGGCCGAACGCCGCGGCGCCAAAATCAAGAAGCGCCTTGATGTGGATCCCGTGGAAGCGGAGACCGTTCGCCTGATCTATCGCCTGTACACGCAGGGCGATGGGGTTTCTGGCCCTCTCGGGGTCAAGGATACCTGCAAGTGGCTCAACGCCCGCGGCCACCGTACGCGCCTGGGGGCCGCCTTCGGCGTCGGCCCCGTTCACAAGATCCTGACCCACGCCGGCTACGCCACCGGCAAATGGCCCTACGGCGTGCGCAACAACCGCACCGGCCTCGCCAACGACCCTGCCTCCATCGTCGAGATCCCCATCCCGCCGATCATCCCCCTTGAACTGTTTGAGCAGGTTCAGGCCCGGCTCGCCGCCAACAACCCTCGCGTCACCCCGCCACGCATCGTCAACGGCCCTATACTTCTCACCGGACTGGCCGTCTGCGCGACCTGCGGCGCCGGCATGATCCGCACGGGGACCACGCGGGGGGAGCGCAAATACACCTACTACAGCTGCGCCGGTTGTCAGCAGAAGGGCAAGTCGATCTGCAAGGGCCGCCACATCCCCATGGGCAAGCTCAACGACCTCGTGACCGAGAATGTTCGTGACCGCCTGCTCACCCCCGAGCGGCTCGGCCATATCCTCGAAGCGTTGGTCGAGAAGCGCTCACGACAGGACGCCGCGGTTGCCGAGCGCCGCGCTGCGCTTGAACGGGATCTCGCTGCGAAAAAGGAGAAGCTGGCCCGCCTCTACCGCGCAGTCGAGGAGGGTGTCGTCGACCTCGACGCTGATCTGAAGCAGCGCATCCAGACCCTCAAGAGCGAACGTGACATCGCCGCGGCCGCCCTTGAGCGCATCGATGTGCATGCTCGCAACGCTGTCGAACTGACCCCGGAGCGGATTGAGGCCTTCGCCACCCTCATGCGCACGAAACTCGCCACCGGCGACACGCAAGCCCGCAAAGCCTACCTGCGCTCGATCATCTCGCGCATCGAGGTCGATGACGGACGGGTGCGGATCATCGGCGAGAAAGCATCCCTCGCAAACGTTATTTCGGGCCGCGAGGGCAGCTCCGGAAATGTTCATGGTTTTGTACGCAAATGGCGCGCCCGAAAGGATTCGAACCTCTGACCCCCAGATTCGTAGTCTGGTGCTCTATCCAGCTGAGCTACGGGCGCGCTGTGGGCGGAACATTTGGTTATTCCGCCGGATGCGCCGAATGACCGGCGCGGCATTCGTGTAGCCGCTTTGGCGGGCGTTGGCAACTGCCAACATACGATTATTCCGCGCCCCCGGGAGGTGAGAGAGTTCCGAGAAACCCCGCGAGATCATCCGTCACAAAGTCCACGTGCGCAGGCCTTTCCCGCGCGGTTTCCCAAGGGTCGCGGTGGTCGCTGGCGCCCTCAAGGGGCACAACCAAAGTGGTGACCATGCCACGCTGGTGAGGCGCCAGCAGATTGCGCGAAATGTCCTCAAACATCGCCGCGCGCGCGGGGTCCACGCCATGGCGCTCGAAGAACAGCTCGTAGGCCTCGGCATGCGGCTTTGGCAGCAGATTCGCCGCAACGATATCGAACACATCCTCGAACAACTCGGCAAAGCCCAGACGCTCGCAGGTGCGCAGCGCATGGTCGCGCGAGCCGTTGGTGAGAATCAGCCTCCGCCCCGGCAGAGCCGCAATGGCGGCCGCCAGCGGCAGATCCGGCGCGATATTCGAGCGGTCGATGTCATGCACGAAGTCGAGGAAGGCGTGCGGGTCAAGCCCGTAGTCGTCAATGAGGCCGCGCAAAGTCGTCCCGTGCCGCTGGTAATAGTATTTTTGCAGCGCGCGCGTGGACAGGCCGTCGAGCCCGAACATGTGGCACATGAACACCGTCATGCGGTCGTCGATCTTGGGCCACAGGTCGCTGTGCGGCGGATACAGGGTGTTGTCGAGATCGAACACCCACACATCCACGTGGGCGAACCGGGCGGCAGGATTGCCTGCGCCCGGCGTCGCCGCCGCGTGTCCAAATAACGCTGGCCCGCGGGGCGCGCTCATCCGCGTGTGATGAGCGTGCCCGCCCCGTGGTCCGTAAGAAGTTCGACGAGGACCGCATGGGGGGTCTTGCCATCAAGGATCACCACGCCCTCCACGCCCTGCTCAAGCGCGTAGATGCAGGTCTCCACCTTCGGGATCATGCCGCCGGTAATGGTGCCGTCGGCGATGAGATCACGGATCTGGCTGATGGACAGCTCCTTGATGAGCTGCTTGTTCTTGTCGAGCACGCCCGGCACGTCGGTGAGAAACAGGAGCCGCTTCGCCTTCAGCGCGCCGGCGATGGCGCCAGCGAACGTGTCGGCGTTGACGTTGTAGGTCTCGCCGTCCGCGCCCTGCGCCACCGGCGCGAGAACCGGGATGAGCTCACGGCCGAGAACCTGGTCGAGAACGGTGGTGTCCACCGTCTTCGGCTCGCCGACGAAGCCCAGATCGACGATGCGCTCGATATGCGAATCCGGGTCCATCACGGAGCGCGTCACCTTCTCGGCGACAACCATGTTGCCATCCTTGCCGCAAAGGCCGATGGCGCGCCCACCCTCGTTGTTGATGAAGCCCACGATCTGCTTGTTGATCGAGCCGGCGAGAACCATCTCGACGATCTCGACCGTGGCCTTGTCCGTTACCCGAAGGCCCGCGGCGAATTCGGACTTGATGCCGAGCTTGGAGAGCATGGCGCCGATCTGCGGCCCGCCCCCGTGCACCACAACCGGGTTCACACCGGACTGCTCCAGCAGCACCATGTCGCGGGCGAACTCGCGCGCCACCTGCTCGTCGCCCATGGCGTGGCCGCCGTATTTCACCACGACGATCGCGTCGTCATAGCGCAACATGTGCGGCAAGGCCTGCATGAGAACGGCGGCCTGCTCCTGGGGGCTTATGCGGGGGGCTTCGGTCATCGCGTGCTTTCCGGCTTGGAAGACGCGCGAGTTGTAAAACGCGCGCGCGCTGATCTCAATGGGCCGGGCGAGGTCAGCCGCCCGCAGGCGGCGCTGCAAGCCCGGCGATGGCCGCGCGCAGCTCCGCGACGCCCTCGCCCGTGCGCGAGGATGTGAAGATCGCCCCGGGAAAGGCCGCAGGACGGCGGCTGAGAGCTTGCAGCGTCGCAGCCACACGCTCCTGCGCCTCGGATTTTTTCACTTCATCGAGCTTCGTGAGGACGACCTGATAGGACACCGCCGACTGGTCGAGCATATCGAACATCTGGGCGTCCACGTCCTTCACCCCGTGGCGTCCGTCGATGAGCACGAACACGCGGGCAAGCTGCTGGCGACCGCGCAGGTAGGCCTTCATCAGCTTCGTCCACGAGCCGATTTTCTGCTTCGACGCCTCGGCGTAGCCATACCCCGGCATATCGATGAGACGCAGACGCTCAGCCCCCACCGGTCCGCCCAGCGCGAAGAAGTTCAGCTCCTGGGTGCGGCCCGGCGTGTGCGACGTGCGCGCCAGCGTCTTGCGCCCTGTGAGAGCGTTCAAGAGCGAGGACTTTCCCACGTTCGAGCGGCCGGCGAACGCGATCTCCGGAGCGCCGACGGGCGGCAGGTTGTCGATCATCGACGCCGCCCAGAAAAACTCGCACGGGCCGGCAAAGAGCAGCCGGCCCGCTTCGATCTGGTCATCCGGTCCCGATGCCGGGATCTCGTTGGTCAATACGTACTCCTTGGCGCGCTTCTCGCGGCCGTCATCATGGGCTGGCAGGCGACTTGCGGCGGAACAGGCCTGCGAGGTTGTCCCACAGCTCGATCTTAACCCCGAGCTTTTTCATGATGTAGTACTGCTGGGCCACGGAGAGAATGTTGTTCCAGGTCCAGTAGATCACGAGTCCGGCCGGGAATGCGCCGAGCATGAGGGTGAAGATCACCGGCATCCACGCAAACATCGCCTTCTGGATGGGATCTGTCGGCTCCGGGTTCATCTTCATCTGGACGAACATCGAAACGCCCATCAGCAGCGGCCACACGCCGACCCACAGGAACGCGCCGAAGATCGGAACCAGCGTCGGGTCGAACGGCAGCAGGCCGAACAGGTTGAACAGGTTCGTTGGATCCGGCGCCGCCAGGTCGCGAACCCAGCCGAAGAACGGAGCGTGACGCATCTCGATGGTGATGAAGATCACCTTGTAGAGCGCGAAGAACACCGGAATCTGGATCAGGATCGGCAGACAGCCCGCGATCGGATTGATCTTCTCGCGTTTGTACAGCTCCATCAGTTCTTTCTGGAGCGTCTGCTTGTCGTCCGCGTATCGCTCCTGCAAGACCTTCATCTCAGGCTGCACCGCCTTCATCTTCGCCATCGAGTGATAGCTGCGGTTGGCGAGCGGGAAGAAGACGAGCTTGACGATCACGGTGACGAGAAGGATCGCGCCGCCGAAGTTGCCGACGAGCAGATACATGTAGTGGATCAACCAGAACATCGGCTTGGTGATGAAATAGAACCACCCCCAGTCGATCATCAGGTCGAAGTTCTTGATATTGAGGTTCGTGTCGTAGGCGTCGATGATCAACGTCTCTTTCGCGCCGGCGAAGATACGATGGGTCGCCTCCATGGTGGCGCCGGGGGCGGCGACGCGGCCCTCTTCAAGCAGGTCGGACTGGAACGTGCGCGCGTTGGCCGGCCCCATGGCGGTGAAGCGCGCTTCGAAGGTCGCCGTCTGCTCCGGAATGACCGCGGTGGCCCAGTACTTGTCGGTAATGCCCACCCAGCCGCCGGTTCCCTTCATCAGGTGCGTCTGCTTGGGCTCCTTCTCGACCTTGTCGTAGGTGTACTCCTGCACGCGGGAATCGCCGACCACGCCGACGAAGCCCTCATGAAGCACGAAGAAACCGTCTGTCTTCGGCTTTCCGACGCGGGAGGTGAGCGCATAGGGGAACAGGGTCACCGCCTGATCGGTCTTGTTTTCAACCGAGTTGCGGATCGTGAACATGAAGTGTTCGTCCACCGAGAACACGCGGCGGAAAATCAGGCCCTGGCCATTGTCGAACGTGAGGGTGACCGGCGTGGACGTGGTGAGCGTCTGGCGATCAGCCGTCCAGACCGAGTCCGGGCGCGGGGCGACCACGTTCGAGCCGGGCTGGGCGACGAAGCCGCTCTCCACGAAGTACGGCTCGGGCGCGCCCGACGGGTTCAGCAGATTGATGATCGGGCTGCCGCTCTGGATCGTCTGGCGGTAGTTCTTCAGGCGAACGTCATCGATGCGGCCGCCACGCAGGTTGATCGAGCCCAGGATGCTGGGCGTGTCGATTGCGGCGCGCGCCACGCCCTCCATGGCCTGTTCGCGGGTCTGCTGCGCTACGGGAAGTGCGGGCGGGGTCGGCGCGCCCGGAGCCGTGGGAGCCACGGCGGGCGCCGCTGGCGCGCCCGGCTGGGCCGGCGCGGCGGGAAGCGGACTGGACGCGGGAACGCCAGGCGCCGAAGGAGCCTGCTGCGTCGCCTGCTGGGCCTGCCGCTGCTGCTGCTTCTGCGCCTCGGGGCTGCCGTAGAAAAAGTTCCAGCCGATGATGACCAGAAGCGACAGGCCCATGGCCATAAAAAGGTTCTTCTGGTCCTCGCGCATGCTGAAAGCCTTGTTTGGGGAGCCGAAAGCGCCGGAGCGCGTGATTTCAGGGAGCTGGCGACCTGTCTGAGCCCGCGCCGGCGCCCCCTGGGCGCGTCTTGCGGGCGCCGATCAGGCGCAGCGCCCGGGCCAGTTCGCTCACGAGCTGATCGAATCCAGCGTCAAGCGACGACCTGCGGGCGACGATTACATAGTCGAAACCGGGCCGCGCCTCCAGAGGGGCGGCGCGTCGCAGGGCCTCGCGCAGGCGCCGGCGCATACGATTTCGCTCCACCGCGCCGCCCGCCTTGCGGGTCACGGTGAAGCCGAATCGGGCCGGCCCTTCGACCTTGTCGCGCGGGGCAGCCTGAAGGCTGAACGCGCGCGAATGAAAGCGCTCGCCCTTGGCCACGCGAAGGAACTCCGGACGTTGCCGCAACCGCTCAAAAGCGGGCGCAACCGGTGACGGAGGAACGGCGGATCCGGCCGCTGTGTCGGGGACGTTTGCGCCGGGGTCCGTCATCGTCGCTCGCGATCTGACGGGATGTGAGCGGGATCAGGCCGAAAGGCGCTTGCGACCGCGGGCGCGGCGGGCGGCGATGACCTTGCGGCCGCCGACGGTGGCCATGCGCGAGCGGAAGCCATGGCGGCGCTTGCGCACGATCTTGCTGGGCTGATAAGTCCGTTTCACGGGTCTTCTCCGGGTTATGGAGACCAGCCGGGCGCGGCGCGCGCCGCAAAGCGGGTCATTAACGTCAAAAAACGCCGATGCGCTCCCCGGGCCGCCGCGGAGGTTTCCGGAGGAACCGTCCACAGGCCAGAAAGCGACGTCGGCGCCGCCGAAATCGAGTGGGGCCATATACGGTAAAGGTGAGCGGCGAGTCAATTGAGCATCGCGTTGCGCGGGCATGTGAACGGGCGCCGCGTGCGCAGCGCGGGCGGAGCGTCTATTGTAGTCCCATGATCACAGAACCGACGCCGCTCACAAAGCCCAACAGAGGTTTTGCGCGCCTCGCGCCACTCATCGCGCTCGCCCTTCTGCTGGCGGCCGCGCTGGCGGCGGGGGCGGGACGCTACCTCACCCTTGAAAACATCCTGGCGAGCCGTGAATCGCTGGAGGCTCTTGTGGAGGGCCGGCGCGCGGCTGTCCTCGTCGGCTACGTGCTGCTCTATGCCGCGGTGGTCGCCGCCTCCATTCCGGGCGCGACCCTGTTCACGATCGCAGGCGGCCTGCTCTTTGGCGGATGGCTCGGCGGGGCGGCCGCGATCGTGGGCGCCACCGCGGGCGCCACGCTCCTGTTTCTGGCGGCGCGCACGTCGCTGGGCCACGCGCTCACCCGGCGGGCGGGCCCGGCCATCGCGCGCTTTCGCGCCGGCTTTCAGCGCGACGCCGTGTCCTACCTGCTTTTCCTGCGGCTGGTGAGCCTGTTCCCCTTCTGGCTGGTGAACCTCGCCCTCGCCGTCACGGGGGTGCGCCTGTGGACCTTCGTGTGGACGACGTTCATCGGGATTATGCCGGCGACCCTCGCCTTCGCGCTCGCCGGCGCCGGGCTCGCGTCGGTCGCCGACGCGCGGCGTCTGGCCTACGAGGGCTGCCTTGCGGCTGGCGGGGCGGATTGCAGGCTGTCGATCGGCCCTGGCGACCTTGTCACCCGCGAAACGCTCATCGCGATCACCGCCATCGGGATCGTGGCCCTTGCGCCGGCGCTCATGCGCCGCCTGCGCGGCGCGCCCCAAACCGCGCCTGCCCCCGCTAACGACAGGAGCAACGATGTCTGAGACGCTTCAAACCGACCTGTGCGTCATCGGCGCGGGGTCGGGCGGCCTGTCCGTCGCCGCGGCGGCGGCCGCCATGGGCGTCCCTGTGGTCCTCATTGAAAAGGGCCGGATGGGCGGCGACTGCCTGAACTACGGGTGCGTCCCCTCCAAGGCGCTCATCGCCGCCGCCAGGGCCGCCCACGAGACGCGCCGCGCCGCACGATTCGGCGTGCGGTCCACGGAGCCGCAAATCGACTGGGCGCAGGTGCGCGCCCATGTGCGCGGCGTCATCGGCGCCATCGAGCCCACCGACAGCGAGGAGCGCTTCAGGGCGATGGGCGTGCACGTGATTCGCGGCAAGGCCCGGTTCATCGGCATGGACCGCGTCGAAGCGAATGGCGTGGAGATCCGCGCGCGGCGCTTCGTGATCGCCACAGGCTCTTCGCCCCGGATGCCGAACATCCCCGGCATCGAGTTCGCCCGCTGCCTGACCAATGAGACGATCTTCGATCTCGAGGAGGCGCCAAGCCGGCTGGCAGTGATCGGCGCCGGGGCGGTCGGCGTTGAACTCGCCCAGGCGTTCCGGCGCCTTGGCTGTGATGTTCTGGTGCTTGAGGCCGGGCGCGCGCTGGCGAAAGAAGACCCTGAGCTGGCGGCGCCTGCGCTCGCCGCGTTGCGGCGGGAGGGCGTGGAGGTGCGCGAAGGCGCGCGCATCGTGCGGTTCGACCCGGTTCACTCTGGCGCACAGCTTGTTCTGGAGCGTGAGGGCGGCGAAGAAATCGTCACCGCCAGCCATGTGCTGGTGGCCGTGGGGCGGGCGCCGAACATCCATGATCTCGGCCTCGACCTCGCGCGAGTCGCCCATGACGAGCGGGGCGTGAGCGTGCGAAAGGGCGTTCGCACCACCAACCGGCGCGTGTACGCTATTGGCGACGCGGCCGGCGGTCCGCAGTTCACCCATGCGGCCAACCACCAGGCCGGGCTTGTCCTGCGCTCGGCCTTGTTCCGGCTGCCGACCCGCGCCCGCCCAGAAATCATTCCCCGCGTCACGTACGCCGACCCGGAGATCGCCGTCGCCGGCCTCACGGAGGAGCAGGCCCGCGCCACGCACAAGAAGCTGGAAATCCTGCGCTGGCCCTTCGCGGAGAACGACCGGGCCCGGGCTGAGGGCCGCACGGAGGGGCTCATCAAGATCGTGGCGACCCCGGGCGGCCGGGTTCTCGGCGCGGGAATCGTCGGCGCCCACGCGGGCGAACTCATCGCGCCCTGGCAGATGGCCATCACCAAGGGCATGAACGTGGCCGACATCGCCGGGCTGGTGCTGCCCTACCCCACCCTCTCGGAGGTCTCCCGGCGGGCCGCAATCCTGCACTATGCGCCGAAGCTGCGGAGCCATATGCTGCAACGCGTTCTGAAGGCCATTCGCTGGCTGGGGTGAACGGGAGCCGGGCGATGGGCGAAACGCCGCGCGACACGGGATCGGGCAAGGCCAGCCGCCGCTGGCCGGGCGCCGGTTTGTCGGGTCGCGTGCTGGTGCTCAGCATCGCCTTCGTCATGGTCGCCGAGGTTGCGATCTACATCCCCTCCATCGCCAATTTCCGCAACAACTGGCTGCGGGACCGCCTGAGCGCGGCCTACACCGCCGCCCTCGTTCTGGAGGCCGCTGCGCCCGACAAGGCGATTCCGGAGCAGTTGAAAAGCGAGCTGCTGGCGAGCGTGGGCGCCATGTCCATCGCGGTGAAGACGCAGGACGCCCGCCGCCTCCTCGCCGCTTCCGACACGCCCCCTCGTGTGGCCGAGCGTTTCGACCTGCGCGACGCCTCGCCGCTGGACGCCATCGCCGGCGCGTTTCGCACCCTGTGGGGGCCTCCGGAGGGCGCCCTGCTCGTGATCGGGGCGGGCCCGCATGGTGCGCAGTTTATCGAGATCACGCTGTCACAGGAGCCGCTGCGGCAGGCCATGTGGCGCTATTCCGGCAACATCCTGCTGTTGTCGCTGCTCATTTCCATGATTGTGGCGAGCCTCGCGGTTCTCGCCCTGCATCTGCTGGTGCTGCGCCCGGTCGGGCGGCTCACCACCAGCCTCATCGCGTTCCGGGACAGTCCGGAGGATCCAACCCGGATCATAGAACCGTCTGGCAAACATCACGAAATCGGCCTCGCTGAAGCAGCCCTCGCCCAGACGCAACGCGCCCTGCTGGAGGAACTGCGGGAAAAGAAGCGCCTCGCGTCCCTTGGGCTCGCCGTCGCCAAGATCAACCACGACCTGCGCAACATGCTGTCGAGCGCGCAGCTCCTTTCGGATCGTCTGGCAGGCTCGCCGGATCCGGTGGGCCGCGCCGTGGCGCCGAAGCTGATCCGCACCCTCGACCGCGCCATCGCGTTCTGCCAGTCCACCCTCACGTATGGCCGCGCCGCGGAGCCCACGCCCGTCGTGCGGCCCTGCCGGTTGCGCAACGTGGCGGCGGAGGCCGTGGACGCGGCGGGCGGGCCGGCTGTGCGCCTCGTGAACGACGTGCCCGGCGACTTTCTGGTGCTGGCGGACCGGGAGCACCTGTTCCGCGCCCTCATGAACCTGCTGCGCAACGCCTGCGAGGCGCTGGAGGCGGCGGGGCCGCAACCCGGGCGCGAACCACTTGTGCGCGTCAGCGCCGTGCGCAGGCCGGGCGTCGTGGTCATCGATGTGTCGGACAGCGGACCGGGCGTGCCCCAGCGCGCCCGCGAAAACCTGTTCGTGGCGTTTCAGGGCTCGGACCGCGCCGGCGGCACGGGCCTTGGGCTGGCCATCGCGGCGGAGCTTGTCGCCGCTCACGGCGGCGGCATTCGTCTGCTGCTCGAAGGGCTTGAAGGCGGCGCCACCTTCCGCATCGAGCTGCCGGACAGGCCGCCCGCCCGCCACCGGGACACCGCGGCCGCCGGCTGATTCCCGGCAGGAGCGCGGGGCTCCGGGTCGCCCCGCGTTGACTTTGTGGGCGCCGCCTCGCAAATACGCCCGAGGCCCAGCGCCAACCGATCAAATCCCCGGGAACGCTCCATGTCGCTTGCTCAGCTCGAACAGACCATTAACGACGCCTTCGCCCGCGCCGGCGAAATCAACGCCTCGACGCAGGGAGCCGTGCGCGATGCGGTGAACGAGGCGCTCGCGCTGCTCGACGCCGGCAAGGCCCGCGTCGCCGAGAAAATCGAGGGCAAGACCGGCCCGGAAAGCTGGCAGGTCAACCAGTGGCTCAAGAAGGCGGTTCTGCTGTCCTTCCGTCTCAATGACATGTCGGCGATCTCCGGCGGCCCCAACGGCGCCACGTGGTGGGACAAGGTGCCCTCCAAGTTCGACGGCTGGACAGCGGCCGATCACGCGGCGGCTGGCTTCCGCTCGGTGCCCAACTGCGTCGTGCGCCGCTCGGCCTACATCGCTCCGGGCGTCATTCTGATGCCATCGTTTGTGAATCTGGGCGCTCACGTGGGTTCGGGCTCGATGGTGGACACATGGGCCACGGTGGGCTCGTGCGCGCAGATCGGCAAGAACGTGCACCTCTCCGGTGGCGTCGGCATCGGCGGCGTTCTGGAGCCGCTGCAGGCCGGCCCCACCATCATCGAGGACAACTGCTTCATCGGCGCCCGCTCCGAGGTGGTCGAGGGCGTGATCGTTGGCGAGGGCTCGGTGCTCTCCATGGGCGTGTTCATCGGCGCCTCCACGAAGATCATCGATCGGGCCACCGGCAAGGTGCACATGGGCTATGTGCCGCCCTACTCCGTGGTCGTCCCCGGCGCCATGCCCGGCAAGCCGCTGCCGGACGGATCCGCCGGACCTTCGCTTTACTGCGCCGTGATCGTGAAAACCGTCGATGCGCAGACGCGGTCCAAGACCGGCATCAACGAACTCCTGAGGGATTGATGGCCTCGGTTCTTTCCGGACCCGGCCTGCGGTTTCTCTACCGCAGCGAGGAGGGCGTCATCGACCGCCGCGTGTGGTGGCTCGGCGTCGCCCCGCTCGCCTCTATGCTCGTGCTCCTGAGCCTCGGGTGGCGCGCGCTCGCGCCCTACGCGGGGCGCGGGCTCGATGAACGCGCATTCCTCGATCCGCTGACGCTGACCGCCTATATCTATCTGTCGGTCATGGCGTTTGCGACGATCCTGATCGCGGTCTGCTTCGTCATCCTGTCGATGAAGCGATTGCGCGACCGGGGCCGCCCGCCGGGCCTTGCCGGCGCGTTGCCCCTTGCCGCCCTGCTCGCAGGGGCCGGCGCGTGGCTTGAACCGCAGGTGGGCGGCGGAACGGTATCCACGCTGAACATGGCGGCTTTCGCGTTCCTTGTGGTCGCCGTCGTGTGGACCGTGGTGGAGATGGGCGTGCTGCCAGGGCGCGACGCCGAGGAGCCGTAGCCGCTCTCAACCGCTGTCGTCGAGATCATGGGGCGCGCGCGTCGCCAACACCTTGTCGATGCGCCGCCCGTCGAGGTCCACCACCTCGAAGCGCCAGCCGAACGCGTCCACCTTCTCGCCTGTAACGGGGAGATGCTGCATCCGGTCGATCACGAGGCCGGCGACGGTCTCGTAGTCGCGCCGTTCGGGAAGGATAATGCCCAGCTGCTCCGCCATCTCGTCGGCGGACATCCAGCCAGCCAGCAGCCACGATCCGTCATCCCGGCGCACCGACGCGGGCTCCTCCTCCGCCTCCCCGGCGTGGAAGGCGCCGGCCAGGGCGTCCAGCATGTCGGACGGGGTGACGATGCCGTCGAAGTGCCCGTACTCATCGTGCACCAGCGCCATGGGAACCTCGGACGTGCGCAACGTCTGGAGCGCGTCCAGCGCGTCCATGGTGTCGGGGATGATCGGCGCTTCACGCATGAGGCGGGCGACGTCGAGCCTTTCGCCGGCGAGCGCCGCCGACATGAGGTCACGCGCCTGCACCACGCCCAGCACGTGCTCGATGGCGCCGCGCGCGACTGGCAGGCGAGAGTGGTGGGAGGCGCGCAGGGTCGCCATGATGTCTGCGTCGGGGTCGTCGAGGTCGATCCACACCACATCGGTGCGCGGCGTCATGATCGAGCGCACCGGGCGGTCGCCCAGCCGGAGAACCGCAGAGATCATGCGGCGCTCGTCGCTTTCGATAACGCCGGCGGTGGCGGCCTCGGCGACCAGGGTCTTGATCTCCTCTTCCGTAACCGCGCTCTCTTTTTGCCCATCGCCGCCAAACGCCCGGAAAATCAGACGGGTGGAGGAATCAAGCAGCCAGACCACGGGCGCCGCGAGACGGGCGATCCCCGTCATGGCTGGAGCGACCGCGCAGGCGATCGCTTCAGGGTCGCGCAGCGCAACGTGCTTGGGCACGAGTTCGCCCACCACGACCGAAAAATAGGTGATGAGGCTGATGACGACGATGTACCCGGCGGCGTTCGCGGCGATGGGGGCGACGCCCCAACCATCACGCAGCCAGTCTCCGAGCATGTCCGACAGGGCCGCGCCCGAGAAGACGCCAGCCAGGACGCTCACCAGGGTGATGCCGATCTGGACCGTCGACAGAAACCGGCCGGGCTCTTCGGCCAGCTTGAGGGCGGCCAATGCGCCCCGCCGACCATTTTCAGCCAGCATCATAAGCCGGGATTTGCGGGCGGAAACGACGGCGAGTTCGGAAAGGGCGAACGCCCCGTTGAGGGCGATGAGAAAAGCCGCGATGGCGAGCTCTAACAAGCGTTTGACCAGGCCGGTTCGCCTGCCGCGCCCGTACCCCTCCTGTGATATGACTCCCATAACATGAGGGTTGCCGGCCCGTCCGTCAATGCGGGCGCGAGCGCTTCCGCGCCCGCGCCGTCCGGTTTACGCCTGCTCGGAGCACTGGATGCGCAGCTCGCCGATGGCGGGGCACGCGGCCGAGACCCAATCGCCAGGCTTCACCGGCGACACGCCCTCGGGGGTGCCGGTGTAGAAGTAATCGCCCGGATGCAGCGTGTAGAACGACGACGCGAACTCGATCAGTTTGCGGATGTCGTAGATCAGGTTATCGGTATTCGACTTCTGCTTGGTGACGCCGTTGACGGTCAGCTCGATGGGCAGCTTGTCGGGATCGGCGATCTCGTCGGCGGTGACCATCCACGGGCCAACCGGAGAGTAGCCGTCCACCGACTTGCGGAAGCTGCGGTCTTCCTTGCCGCGCACCGTCATGTCGAGGCCCATGGTGTAGCCGGCGATGTAATCGAGCGCGTTCTCGCGGCTGATGTTGGTGCCCTTCTTGCCGATGATGACGACAACCTCGAGCTCATGCTCGTTCAGGCGGTCGGAAAAGCGCAGCGGGATCGTGTCCGAGGGGCCGACGATCGAGGAGTTCGCCTTCAGGAAGATGCCAGCGGCGCCAATGCCGCGGTGCTGGTCGGCGGGACGCCCCTGACGGGCCGCCATTTCCTCAACGTGGGCGCGATAGTTGGTGGGCGCAGCCATGACCTTGGAAGGGCGCGCGACCGGGGGCAGCAGCTTCACCTCGGCGAGGGGCTTGCCGGGCGCCGCCTTCGCCATGTCCTCGATGCGGGAGCGCCACGCGGGCAGCGCGGCGATCACGGCGTCGCCCATCATGTCGTAGGGCGCAGCGCGGCGAATCTCGTCCTGGGCTGCGGTGACGTCGTGGACGTTGTTTCCAATGACAACGCCCAGTCGGTCGTTGTCGTAGCGGCAAAGGCGCATGCTCGTATCCTCCCGTTTTGTTGATGGCGATTTGTAGCCCCACGAAAGGTCGCCGACAATGGCCGGCGGGTTGTTCCGGCCGCGCCAAGCGCCTACAGGATGGGGCGGAAACTGGGGATCGCACAGATGACGGACGCGGACGCACTCCGGGACGAGGCCGCACGGGAGCTTGTGACCGTGCGTGATTTTCTGCGCTATGCGGTCAGCCGCTTCGAGGCGGCCGATCTTGTGTATGGCCACGGAACGACGGATGCGCTCGACGAGGCCGCCTTCATGGTGCTCGAAGGCCTGCGCCTTCCCATCGACCGGCTCGATCCGTTCCTCGACGCCCGCCTGCTCGCCCCTGAACGCGCACGCCTCGCGGACCTGATCGAGGCGCGGGTCACGACCCGCAAGCCCGCCCCCTACCTGCTCAACAAGGCCTACATCCGGGGCACGCCCTTCTATGTGGACGAGCGGGTCATCGTGCCGCGTTCCTTCATCGGCGAGCTTTTGTTTTCGGGGCTCTTTTCCGACGAGGAGGGTGCGCTCGTGGACCCCATGGAAGTGGAGTCGGTGCTCGATCTGTGCACAGGGTCCGGGGCGCTGGCGATCCTTGCGGCGCGCGTCTTCCCGAACGCCCGCGTGGACGCGGTGGAGCTGTCGCCGGACGCCGCCGAGATCGCCCGCTTCAACATCGCCCAGAGCGGGTTCGCGGACCGCATCGAGCTGCTGGAGGGCGACCTGTTCGATCCCGTCGCCGGACGCCGGTACGACCTCATCCTGACGAACCCGCCCTACGTTGACGCGCAGGCGATGGAGCAACTGCCGCCCGAGTACGCCCATGAGCCGGCAATGGCGCTGGCCGCCGGCGTCGACGGCCTCGACCTGGTGCGCCGGATTCTGGCGCAGGCGACCGATCACATGACCAAAGAAGGCGCCATGATCTGCGAGATCGGACGGTGCAAACCCTCGCTGGAGGCCGACTATCCGGACCTGCCATTGCTGTGGCTCGACACCGAGGAAAGCGCGGGCGAGGTGTTTCTGGTTCGCGCCAGCGATCTGTAACCGCAGGGCTTTTCATGACGCCCAGACGCAAGCGCATGTCGTTTCTGCACGGCCTGGCGGCCGGCATGTTGCTGTGCGCGACCGCGACCGCCGCGCAGGAGTCTTCGCCGCCGCCCGTGCAGGAATCCGTGCAGGAGTCCTCGCGCGCCTATGATCGTCGCGCCGAGGCGCTTATGGCGGAAGGACGTCTCGAAGAGGCGCGCGAGGCGCTCGCGAGAGCCCTGACCATGGAGCCCGACAATGGTCGGGCGCTCTTTCTGTCCCAGCAGTTGCGGCGAGCGGCGAGCGCGCCCGATGCGCGCCTCCCGCCCCTCGATCTCGCTGGCGCGCCCCTTGAGGCGCAGGACTTCGCCCGCCTCACCCTGTCGGGCATCGCAGCGGCGGACGCGCACGCGCCCCGTTCGGACTGGTCCAACAGCCGGCTTGAGGGCGTGACGCTTCTCCGGGCGCAGCTTTTCGAGGCGAACTTCCAGGACGCCCGTTGGACGCGCGTGAACCTCGACGGCGCCGTTCTGGACCGGGCAAACCTGCGCAACGGTTCGTTCGCTGGCGTCTCGCTCGTGCGGGCGCGCGCGCCACAGTTGCAGGCGCAGGGGGCCTCGCTCGTCGGTGCGCGGGCGGTCGCCGCCGACTTTCAGGGCTCGAACTTCGAGAAGGCGGATTTCTCCGGCGCCGACCTGCGCGCGACAAATTTCACGGGCGCAAACCTCAATGGCGCGCGGCTCGCCAACGCCGATCTGCGCGGCGCGGATCTCGCGAAGGCCACCCTCGCAGGCGCGCTTCTGAAGGGCGCCCGGGTCGATTGCGCCACGCGCTTTCCCGCAGGGTTCAATGCGGAGGCCAATCTGGTCATCCCCCTGGATCTGTGCGGCGGCGCCTACGCGCTGGACTACCGCAACCGCGATCTCGCAGGCATGTCGTTTCGCGACCTCGACCTGCGCGGCGGCCTCTTCGCAGGGGCGCGGCTTGCGGGGGCTGACTTTACAGCGGCCATTCTCGACGGGGCCGACTTCGCTGGCGCCGCCGGCTTCGATGGGGCGTTCGCGCCGGCCTCCGCGCGCGAGGCGGGGTTTGAGGGGATCAGCGGAACTCTCACGACGCTCGGGGCCGCAGATCTGCGCAACGCGCGGATCTCCGGAGCCGAGGGCGGCGACCTGATGATCGTGGTTGGCCCCGGCGGGCCGCGGCTGGAGGGCGCGACGCTGGCGAGCGTGCGCCTGCTCCTCGACTATCGACTATCCGGCGGGGAGGCCGCTGCGGGGGCGTTTGCGGGCCTCTTGCGGGCGAGGGTCGAATCCGGCGCCATCGAGTGCGGCAGCGCGCCCGAGCGCAGCGCGCGTCGGGAAGAGGCGGCCGCGTACGCCGAAACCCTCGACGCCGCGCGCAAGCTCGCCGCCGCAAACCCGGGTGTAGCGCTGGGCGAGAGCTGCCGGCGCCGTTGAACGGGAAACTTGAGCGGAACTTCTGCCCGCCGCCTGTTTAAGTCTATAGCGCACTCTGGATGGCGGAGCAGGCCATACCGAGAGCGCGCTGGCCTGATCAGTAATCGACCTGTGTGAGGCAGAGGCCTGTGGGGGGCGCCACCATGCCGCATCGGCGCCGGTCACGCGCCTCCAGCGCGGCTGCGAGATCATCGACCGTCCACTTGCCGGAGCCCACATGCTCCAGCGAGCCCGCCATGGAGCGCACCTGATGGTGCAGGAACGACCGGGCGCTGGCGTGGATTTCGATCACGTCCCCCACGCGCACGACGTCCAGCCGCTCCAGCGTGCGCACGGGAGAATTCGCCTGGCATTCGGCCGCGCGGAAGGTCGTGAAGTCATGGCGGCCAAGCAGGCGCTGGGCGCCCTCGCGCATCCGCTCGACATCGAGCGCGCGCGCCACATGCCACACGATGTTGCGCTGGAGGGCGCCCGGCGCGCGCCGGTTGAGGATTCGATACACGTAATGGCGGCGAAAGGCCGAGAACCGCGCCTGAAAATCGTCAGGGACCGCCTCGGCGCGCAACACGGCGACCGGATGGGGCTTGAGATGATGGTTCATGGCGTCACGGATCTTGTCCGGCCGCCACTCACGGGAAAGATCGATGTGAGCCACCTGCCCTGTGGCGTGAACGCCGGCGTCCGTGCGCCCCGCCCCGTGCACCACCGCGAACTCGCTGGCGAAGGCCTGAACAGCCATCTCCAGCGCCTGCTGCACGGACATGCCATTGGCCTGCCGCTGCCAGCCGACGAACGGCGCGCCATCATATTCAATCGTAAGTTTGTAGCGGGGCATGGGCTTTTAGCATGAGGCGGTTCGCGCCCTCATACCGGACGCCGTCCACCATGGCCAGCCGCAATCTTGTACTTGACCTTGGAGCAGCGCATGGTGACATTGGGCTATGGTTCTCATCAAGCAGACGCAGGAGTTCGCGCGGTGGTTCTCATCCCTGCGAGACCTTCGCGCGAGAGCGCGCATCCAGGTTCGCATTGACCGCCTCGAACTTGGACTACCCGGAGACTGGCGGCCAGTCGGCAAGGGGGTGCTCGAACTCCGCGTTCATTATGGGCCAGGATATCGGATATACTTCGTCCAACGTGACGGCTGCGTTATCGTTCTGCTTGCCGGGGGCGACAAGCGAACACAAGCGGAAGACATTCGTCGCGCTATAGCGCTGGCCGATTGTGTTTAGGAGGCGATCTTGAAAACGCTGCCATGGGATAGCGCCTCGCATCTGCAAACAGCCGAAGAGGTTGCCGCATATCTTGATGCGGCGCTGGAGGACGGCGACGCAGCGCTTTTCGCCCATGCTCTAACTGTGGTCGCCAGAGCCCGCGATCTCCCGTCGCTTGCGTCCCAGGTGGGGGTCAGCGAAGACGATCTGCGCAAGCGCCTCGAACGCACGCCAACGGATCTGACGCTGGTCATCAAGCTGATGTCACTGTTCAACGTCCGCCTGCGCGCGACGGCGGACGGCGCCACGGGCTTCGCCGAGGAGCATCAATCCACGTTCCGTAACGATTGACGGAGCGAACCCGCCCAGTCCCCCGCCCGCATGTGCGGACGGATTACTGCCCCGACGGAGCCGCCAGCGGCGAGGTCTCGATGGTCGTGGGAGACGGCGGCGCAGGACGCGGCGCCTCGACGCCGGCGTCGATCACGGAGGTCACCTGCGCGTCATCCTGACGCGAGCGCGTGAGCTGGCGTCCGATCTGCTGCACCACGTGGGGCGCAGTGGCGTAGGCGCCGTGATTGATCCAGCCGTCGGAGATCTTTGAAAGGTCGTAGACCTTCACGCCCAGCTTCTCGAGTTCGGCCTTGTCGCGGGCGTTGTTGGGGTCAATGGCGCCCAGGCGCGGCCGGTCGCCGGCGATGGTGCTCGACAACGAAAGCGCGCGGTCGCCCGTAGACGAGAACACCACCACGTTCGCGCCCGCCCCCAGCCGCGCCATCTGCTGGCGGAACACGGACAAATCGATATCGGGCGCAGCCAGCATCACGTTGCCGAGCTTGCCATCCAGATGGGTCTGGCCGCCAATGGCGGTTTCCCGCAGCGCCTCCATGGACAGCCAAGCGCCCATGGAGTGGGCGAGCACATGGATGCGCCCGACGCCCGGCGTGCGGGACATATCCTGCAGCAGCTTTGTGAGCGCATCGCGCGAGATGGTGGCGTTTTCACGCGCTGAAACGTAACTGAGCACCGAATTGCGCGACGGCCAGGTGAACAGCACCGGCACGCCGCCGAACCGCCCGTCCGTCACGAGTTGGGCGAGGCGGAAGCGCGCTTCGTCCACGGACGTGTTGAACCCGTGGACGAACACAAGCACGTCCCTGTTCGAACCAACACGGCCGGACAGATGGGTGGCGAGCTGGCCGTTGAAGCTCTCCGCCTCAAGCGGCGAAGTCTGCGCCACGACAAAGTGATCGCGCGGGTTGGCCTGCCCCCACGATGGGCGCTCCACCTGCCCCGGTTTGTGGCCCGGCGGCACGGAAATCAGCTCGAACGCGAAGTGAGCGGTGGGCTTGGGCGTGTCGTAGGCGGCCGAGCCTTCCTTGTCGCCGCGTCGCGTGGAGGCGACGAACATCGGGATGACGGTGGGCTCCTGGCGCAGGCCCGCAAAGGACGCAGGCGCCGACATCGCGGACAGCCCCATGCTGGCGCACCCGCCAAGCCCCGGCGCCAGCAACGCCAGACACACGAGCGCAAGACCGCGCGCCGCGACGTCGCGAGGAAACGGGAAGCGGCTCAGGGGGAACAGGCGCATGGAGGATAAACGACCCGGACCAGGAGGGAGGGATGACAAGTGCGCCAAACGGCTTGAGGAGCCGTTAACGCTGGATGCGACACTCAGCGCCGACAACTGACCCCCAAATGTAGCCGGACTATGACGGGAATGGGACAGCCGCTTTCGTCAGGTGCTATGAGAGGCCATGCTGGTCCGCGTCCTGCTCACCGCGTTCGGCGCCTTTCCCGGGGCGCCGATCAACCCCACGACCGCCCTCGCCCGCCGCGTCGCCGTGCGCGAGCGCCAGCGCCTCGCCCGACTGGGAATCGAGATCATCACCGCAGAACTGCCTGTGATTTACGCCGGCGCCGAGAGCCGGGCGCAGGAACTCGTCGAGCGCCATCGGCCCGACGCGGTTCTGCACCTGGGCCTCGCGGGACGCCGCAAGGCGCTGACGCTCGAGGCGCGCGCGCGCAACCGGCTGAGCATTCTCCATCCGGACGCGCGCCGCGCCCGCGCAGGCCGCCTGCTGGTGGAAGCCGGAGCCCCAGCTGCCCTGCCCGCCCGCGCGCCCATCACCCGCACGGTCGTCGCGATGACGGGCGCTGGGGCGGCCTGCCGCAGGTCGATCGACGCTGGCGATTACCTCTGCAACCTGACGCTCTGGGCGACGTTGCGCTCACCTGCCCCAGTGGCGGCGTTTCTGCACATTCCCAAGCCTGGGCCGCGCGTGACGCTGCCGCGCATGGCTGACGGGGTGACCGCGGCGATCCTGACGCTGGCCCGGGAGGCCCGTCTTCAGCGCACCGCCTGAACCATGCCGCGCGGCGGGGCGGCGATCTGGATGCAATCCTTGCGGCCGGAGGCGGCGCATTTGCGCAGGCTTTCCTGCGAGTCCATGGCTTTCAGGGTCCAGACCATGAGCACCGCGATGCACAGGAGAAACATGGCCGCGGTCAGGTTCACGAAGTGGCGATGAGCGTAGTCCACCTCGTCGCGCTCGGCGCGCGGCCGCAGGCTCTCGGCAGATTGAGCCCCTTCCCGCTCCCGCGCGCTGTGGGACATGCGCCTGTCTCCAGTTTCAGCACGGCCACCCGGACTCGCTCCGACACGCAGCCGAAGCGAGTCATGCTTGGTTACATAATGCGCCTGCAGCGGCCCGCGATCAAGGGCGGGGGAGCCGGCGGCGTGCGCGCGGGGCCCCGGATCGCTCCGCGTCCGGGGATGTGGCGCGCGGTCCACGGTAGCCCCCACCCCGGCGCCATCCGGCGCCATCCACAATCATTGCGCATGTAATTAAGCGCCCACCAACGTGCGCGATTCCCTCCACCGCCATGCGGGGGAGGGTGGCTGGCGGAGCCAGCCGGGAGGGGGCGCTACTTACAATTTATGCGCGCGGGGACGCGCGCGGTCCATGTGCGGGCGATTACCCCCTCCCCGGCGCCATCCGGCGCCGACCCTCCCCCATTTCATGGGAGAGGGTTTCGCGCGCGTTTTTTCCCCTGCTGAAAGGAAAGTCGGAGGCTGCCAAGGCCTTCCGTCTTACTTGCCCCACACCTCTTCGGCGACTTCCACGCAGAAGCGCAGCTTGTCCCACTGCTGCTCTTCCGTGAGGGTGTTACCCTCTTCCGTCGAGGCGAAGCCGCACTGCGGCGACAGGTACAACTGATCGAGATCGGCGTACTTGGTCGCCTCCTCGATGCGGCGCTTGATGGAGTCCTTGCTCTCCAGTTCGCCAGTCTTCGACGTGACAAGGCCAAGCACCACGAGCTTGTTCTTCGGCAGGTGGCGCAGGGGCGCGAGATCGCCGGAGCGATCGTTGTCCCACTCGAGGAAGTAGCCGTCGAGATTGATCTTGTTGAACATCAGGTCGGCGATGTGCTCGTAGCCGCCCGAGGCCACGAACGTGGAGCGGAAATTGCCGCGGCACACGTGCATGGTGATGCGCATGTCGGCGGGGCGTCCCTCCAGCGCGGTGTTGAGCGCGTAGGCGTAGGCGCGCTCCAGCTCAGCCGGATTGTCGCCGCGCTCCTCCAGCATCTTGCGCTGGGCGGGATCGCAGAAATACGCCATCGAGCAGTCGTCGATCTGGAGATAGCGGCAGCCGGCGTCGTAAAAGCCCTTGATCGCTTGCGCGTAGGCGCGGCCGAGATCGGTCCAGAAGTCGTCCATGTTCGGATACACGGCGCGGTCGATGTTCTTCGAGCCGCCGCGATAGTGCAGCATCGACGGCGACGGGATCGTCATCTTCGGCGTGCGCTTCGTGTTCTCCTTGAGGAACTTGAAGTGCTCGATCTGCGGATGGCTCTTTGATCCCAGCTTGTCGTAGACGAACGGGGCTTCCGCCTTCGTGGTCACGCCCGCGAACTTGATGCCGCCGTCAACCTCGACGATCTTCACGCCGTCCAACTGCGAAAGGAAGTCATAGTGCCACCAGGCGCGGCGGAACTCGCCGTCGGTGACGCTGTGAAGCCCCACCTCTTCCTGCTTGGCGATGATCTTGCGGATCTCCTCGTCCTCGACGGCCTTGAGAGCGGCGGCGTCGATCTCGCCGCGGGCCTTGCGCGCGCGGGCGTCCTTCAGCGCCGATGTGCGCAGGATGGAGCCGACGTGGTCGGCGCGGAACGGGGGGATAGTGCGCTGCATGGAATGCTCCAGAAAAAATGGTCGTTTGAAGATAGGTCAGGCGGCGGTTTTTTCCGCAACCCCAAGTAGCCGTGCGAGCGTTTCCTGATCCTGCGCCAAATCGGCGCTGGCGCCTGCGTACGCCACCTGCCCACGCTCAAGAATGATGGCGGAATCGGTGAGCGGGAGGATCTTGCGCGCGCTCTGCTCGACGATGATCGCGGACATCTTCTCCTCGCGCACGATGCGGCGCAACGCAGCGAGCAATTCGTCTATGATGATGGGCGCAAGCCCCTCAAGGGGCTCGTCGAGGAGCAGCAGCTTCGGATTTGTCGCCAGCGCGCGGGCGATGGCCAGCATCTGCTGTTCGCCGCCCGAGAGCTGGTTGCCCATGTTCTTGCGCCGCTCGGCCAGCCGCGGGAACATGCCGTACAGGCGCTCCAGCGTCCATGCGCCCGGCCGCATGATGGCGGTCAGGTTCTCGTCCACGGTGAGCGACTTGAAGATGTTGCGCTCCTGCGGCACCCAGCCGACGCCGCGGCGCGCACGCTCATCCGCCCGCAGGCGCGTCACGTCCTGCCCGTCAAAGAAAATCTTGCCGGCGCGCCAGCGGGTCAGGCCCACAATGGTGTTGATGAGCGTCGTCTTGCCGACGCCGTTGCGCCCAAGCAGCGCGAGGGCCGAGCCAGGCTCCAGCGACAGGGACACGCCGTGGAGCACCTGCGCCTCGCCGTACCCTGCGGCGACATTCTCAAGGCGAAGAATTTCAGCCATGGGCGATTTCCTCCTCACCCAGATAGACCTTGCGCACGCGCGGATCGCGGGCGATCTCGTCGCGCGTGCCTTCCACGAAAAGTGCGCCGTTGACCAGCACAGAGATTGTCTTCGCGAAACGGAAGACAAGGTCCATGTCGTGCTCGATGAGGATGAGCGACACGCTCTCGGGCAGCGCCGCCACCACATCGAGGATCTGGTCGCGCTCGCCCTCCGGCACGCCCGCCGCGGGCTCGTCCAGCAGCAGCACCTTGGGCTTCGAGGCAAGCGCGATGGCGATTTCCAGCAGGCGCTGGAGGCCGTAGGGCATGGAGCCCACCCGGTCATGCATCACGCCGCCGAGATTGAGGCGCTTGAGAAGCTCAGCCGCCTCATCCACCAGATCGGAACGCGCGCCGAGCTTGCGGAACCACGATTGGGCGGCGTTCTCGCGCTCGTTGATGGCGATGAGCACGCTCTTGATGGGCGAAAGATCCGGATAGAGCTGGTTGATCTGGAACGTACGCGCAAGGCCCGCCCGCGAGCGGTCGCGGACGGTCCAGTTGGTGACATCCTGCCCGTTGAGGATCACCTGACCGCTGGTCGCCGGCAGCACGCCCGACAGGAGATTGACGAACGTGGTCTTGCCGGCGCCGTTTGGCCCGATGAGCGCATGGCGGGCGCCGGGGGGCAAGCTGAACGTCACGTTGTCGGTCGCGATGATGCCGCCGAAGGCCTTCACCAGAGACTTCGTTTCAAGCACGGGGCTCGCAGACGCGCTCATGGGCGGCCTCCGGTCTGGTCGTTGCGTCGGGAGGTCAGCTTCTCGCTCGCCGCCATCAGCATCCCGATGATGCCGCCGCGGACGAACAGAACCAGCAGGACAAGCACGAGGCCGACATAGAACAGCCAGTACTGCGGCGTGATGTTGCCCAGAAAATCCTGCATCACGCGGAACGCCACCGCGCCGACGAGACCGCCATACAGGAAGCCGGAGCCGCCAAAGATCAGGATCAGCAGCGCATCCGCCGAGCGATGGAACGCAGCCATGTCAGGCGAGACGAACTGGGTCGTCTGGGTGAGCATTCCACCCGAGATCCCGGCGATGGCCGCCGCAATCGTGTAGATCGACACAAGCCGCGCGTTGACCGGCATGCCGATGGTGCGCGCGCGCAGCGGGTTGCCCTTGATCGCCAGCAGCGAGAGGCCGTAGTTCGAGTTCACGAGCCTGCGGCAGAACAGGAAGATCAGGAACGTCAGGATCAGTGAGTACCAGAACGCCGTGCGGCCAAAGAGATCAAAACTCCAGACGCCAAGCACGGGTGAGGACATGACGCCCTGAAGGCCGTCGCTGCCGCCGGTGATATCCTTGAACTTGATGACCATCTCTTCAAAGATCAGCGCCACGCCCAACGTCACCATCAGGCGCGTGAGGTCGGACCCGCGCAACACGAGAAAGCTGGTCGCGAAGCCAACTGCGCCAGCGGCGAGACCGGCGACCGCAAGGCCCAGCAGCGGATCACTGAGCGGCGCCACGCCCATGCCGGCCTTCGCCATGAGGCCGGCGGCGTAGGCGCCAATGCCGAAGAACGCGCCTTGCCCAAGAGTCACGAGCCCGGCGAAACCGAGCACCAGATCGATGGAGAGAGCCAGCAGCCCAAGGATGAAAATCTCGCTGATGAGCATCAGCTTCTTGGGAAACACCCAGAACGAAGCCGCGCACGCGACCCAGAACAGAAGCTCCCACCAGCGCCAGCGGGAGTCGAGCAGCAGCCGGCGCGCGGGCGAAATCGCCGCAGCGGGCGCAGGAGACGGCGCAGGCGTTGCTGGCGCCAGGGCGTCCTTGTCGACGACGCTCATCGACGCGTCCTCCTCGTGAACAGACCCTCAGGCCGGAAGATCAGCACCGCGACCATGATGGTGTAGATGATGAAGCCGCCAATGGCGGGCACGAAGTACTTGCCGCCCACGTCCGCAATGCCCAGCAGCAGCGAGGCGAAGAACGGGCCTGTGATCGTGGTGGCGCCGCCCACGGCGATCACGATCAGGAAGTAGATCATGTACTTCAGCGGGAAGAACGGATCCATGCTGAGGATCGACGCGCCCAGCGCCCCGCCCAGCCCCGCGAGGCCGGAGCCCACCGCGAAGGTCAGCGAGAAGATGCGCGTCACGTCGATGCCAAGCCCACGGGCCACACGCCCGTCATCCACCGAGGCGCGCAACTGGCTGCCGAAGCGCGTGCGGGCGATGATGAACTGGAGGCCGACCGCCAGCACGCCGCACACCGCGATGACAAACAGGCGGTACACGCCAACCTGCGCGCCGAAAATCTCGACGCGGCCGCTGAGATAGGAAGGCAGGTTCACGATCTGCTGGCTGGCGCCCATGGCGTAGTCGACCGCGGCCATGGACATGAAGATGAGGCCAATGGAGAAGAGCACCTGGTCGAGATGCGTCTTGTCATAGAGGCGGCGGTAGAGCGTGCGCTCAAGGATAGCGCCCAGCGCTGCGGAGAACAGGAAGGCGGCCGGCAGGCACCACCAGAACGAGATGCCCATGCGGTTCATCATGACGACCGTGAGATAGCCGCCCGCCATGGCGAAGGCGCCATGGGCCAGATTGACGAAGTTCATCAACCCGAGCGTGACGCAAAGCCCTACGGCCAGAATGAACAGCAGCATCCCGTAGGCCACGCCGTCGAACAAGATTGTCAGCAAGTTCCCCTCCCGTCCCCTGATGAACGAGACCCTCGCGGCGGGGAGCCGCGAGGGCTTTGTGGACGAGTCGCTCCCTTCGCTTACTTGCGATAGGGATCCTTGACCTGGCGGACCACGTCGAACTCGATATTGTAGAGTTCGCCGTCGCGACGCTCAACCCGACGGATGTATACATCCTGCACCACGTCGCGCGTCTGCGGATCAATGGACATGCGCCCGCGCGGGCTGTCCCACTCAAGGCCCCTCAGGGCGCCCATGATCTTGTCGCCGTCGGTCTCGCCATTGGTCTTGCGCAGCGCTTCGTAGATGGCGTGCATGCCGTCCCAACCGCCGACCGCGAAGAAGTTCGGGCGCTGGTTGTTGTTGGCCTTGCGGAACTCGGCGACGAAGCGCTTGTTCGCGTCGGAGCCGTGAGCCGCCGAGTAGAAGTGCGAGGTCAGAACGCCGAGCACGCTGTCGTCCATGCTGACAAGCTGCTCGTCCTCGGTGATGTCGCCGGGGCCGATGATCTTCACGCCGCTCTTGGTCAGGCCGCGATCAACCACCTGGCGCATGAGCGGACCGGCCTGTGTGCCGGGCACGAACAGGAAGATCGCGTCAGGCTTCGCGTCGGCCGCGCGCTGCAGGAACGGCGCAAACTCGGGGTTGGCGAGCGGCGCGCGCAGCTGCGCCAGAACCTTGCCGCCCAGCTCGGTGAACTTTTCGGCGAAGGCCTTTTCGGAGTCGAGGCCCGGGCCGTAGTCGGTGACGAGGGTCACGGCCGTCTTCACGCCATTCTTGGCGGCCCACTCGGCCATGGGCATAGTCTGCTGCGGCAGCGTGAAGCTCACGCGCGCGAAGTAGGGCGACTGCGCCGTAATGATCGACGTGCCCGCCGTCATGATGATCGCGGGTGTCTTTGACTGGGTGATGACCGGCGCGACGGCCAGCGCCAGCGGCGTCAGGCTGAAGCCAGAAATGAACGCCACCTTCTCGTTGACGATCAGCTCCTGCGCGATGCGGCGGGTCTGGTCGGCGACGCCGGTGTCGTCGCGAACGATCACCTCAATCTTCTTGCCGGCCACGGTGTCGCCGTTGAGCGCCTGGTACAGGCGGATGCCCTGAAGCATCTGGCGCCCGGACGAGGCCTGCGGCCCAGTCATCGCGGCGATGAACCCGACCTTGACGGTCTGCTGCTGCGCCAACGCGGGCGCGGACGGGGCGAGGCCGGCGACCACCCCGGTCGCGAGGCTCGCGGCGCCCAAAAGCAATTGTCTGCGAAGCATTACATTCCTCCCTCGTCGCCTTGGTTTCGAGCCATTATGCGCTCGAAATGCCGTGATCCATGGACGATCCGACTTAAGCTTTGTACTTTTTCCCGCAACCCCGCAATCCGGCTAATCGCGATCCGCCGGACGCAGCACGGGCGGCTCAAGCGCGTGACGCGCCGCCTCGGTCGGGGGCAAGGCCTCGTTCCAGAGCTTGCCCACGTACCTCGCCCCCGTCACCGCGTCCGCCTCGCGCGAGCACAACCAGAGCAGCGGCGCGATCATGACGTCCGGCGCCAGCAGCACGCGGCCCGTGGCGGCGATGGCGGCGCGCCCGCGGGCGCTGACGAAATCCGTATCGGCTGCGCCTCCCGGGATGAGAGAGTTCACCGTCACGCCCGTGCTGGCGAGGTCGCGGGCCCAGATTAGCGTTTCGGCCTCGATGGCCGCCTTCGTCACGCCATAGGGCGAGTTGCCGCCGCGCTGCATGGTGGCGAGCGAGGTGGTGATGTTGATGATCCGTCCCCATCCGCGCTCAGCCATGACCGGCGCCGCACAGTGCGCCATAAAGAACGTGCCGGTGACGTTGACGGCGATCACGTCGGCCCACGCCTGCGGATCGGCCTCATGGAACAGGTAGGAACGCGTGGCCGGCGCCCGCTCGATGTGGGTTGGGCCGAGCGCCGCGTTGTTGACGAGAATATCCAGGCCCCCGAACGCTTCGACGGTTTGCGCCACCGCCGCGCGGCACGCTGCGAGGTCACGGATGTCGCCAGCCAGCGCCAGCGCGCGCCCGGCCCCGTCCTGCCCGGCGGCGGCATGGGCGGCGACGTTCGCCTCGTCGCCATCCATATCGAGAAAGACGACATCGGCGCCGGCGCGGCAGAGCGCGAACGCCATGACGCGCCCGAGCCCCCGCGCCGCGCCCGTGACGAGGGCGACGCGACCGGCCAGCGAAATCTCCGCGAGGGTCTGCAAGGTCGCAGGGGTGGTGGAGTCAGACACTGTGCGCTCCCTGTGTTTGCGCTTGAACGTCTTCGGGCAGATTGAGCGGCGCGCGGGCGACATCCACGCCCGCAGGCCCCAGCCGGACCACGTTGACGGTGCCCGCATAATCCGGCGAGCCCGAATAGAACGCAGGAATCGCGCACGCGCCCACGCGCACCGCCCGGTTCCAGTGGCCGAATGCGACGTAATCCGCAGCCGTCGCGGTGATCTCGTCGGCGCCCACCAGCCAGGACGGGCGCGCCCGCACGCTGCGGTCCGGCTGCGGCTCGTAATGCCCGTGGGCGAGCGCGATGCGCCAGCGTGCGCCCGTGCGCGGGGGCGGGGCGGCCAGCGGGTCCATATTCCCGTAATGGCGATGCGCGCGACCCCACACCTCAAGATCCAGCGCGTCGTAGAGGATCGCTTCGTCGTGGGCAACGCCATGGGTGACGCCGAGGACGGCGAGATTGGGCGCCGCCCGCATGGCCGGATGATGGAACACGGCCTCCTCTACCGCGGGATCGTGATTGCCGGGCAAAATCACCACCGGGCCGCCAAACGCGATGATCGCCTCGGCCGTCTCCTCGATGAGGCGGGACGGCAAGCGGTGCGACTCGAACGTGTCGCCCACAAGCAGCGTCAGGTCCGCGCCCGCAGCCCGCGCGGCATCCAGCACCACGCGCAACGGGCCAACCCCGTCGCCGCCGAAGCGCCGCGCGTTGTACTCATGGTCCACATGCACGTCGGAGGTGTGAACCACGATGATGTCATCACGCGTCATCGCGAGATCCGATCAATAGAACTTCTCCATGATGACGTGCTTGATCTGCTTGCGCTGCTCGGCGCTCAGGCCATCGCCCAGAACATTGCGGATGAGCTTGCCGATCTCCTCCGGATCGCCGTAGAGCGCCGGCTGCTGCTTCAGTTCGAAGTCCTTGAGCGCCTCCGGGTCCGTGAGAATCTCCCGCGTCACCCGCCGCAGGAACGCGAGGCGCTCCGGCGCCATGCCCGGCGGCACGATCAGCAGCCGCCCGATCTTGCGCACATCCTCGCGGAAGTCGAGCCACCACAGCGCTTCCTGATCGAGCTTCATGGCCTCGTAGATGGTGGGGACATCCGGCATGAGGCGGGAGCGTTCGCGCGCGGTCACCACCACGCCGCGCAACTGGCCGCCCTGGGCGTAACGGGAGGAGGAATCCTCCACCAGGATCGTGCCATCGACCTCGCCGCGGATGGCGGCCATGGCGAAATCGTTGGAGGACTTGTAGCCGATGGTGATCTTGCACTGGATCTTCAGCGCGTGACAGAACACAGCGGACGTGTCCGACGCCGCATCCGTCTTGCCGTTGGCGCCGATCTGCAGCGGCTTTTGCTGGCGGTAGAGGTCGTCCACGCTCCTGTAGGGCGAGTTCGGATTGACGATGAGAACCCGCGGGGCGGTGTTGACGCGCGCGAGCAGGCCGTAGGCCTGGAGATCGAATCGCAGGGCAGTGTCGTCCACCAGTCTCGCGAGCACGGCGCCCTCGCCCGGCGCGAGCATGATGGTGAGCCCATCGGGCGCCGCCATGGCGGTGTGGTTCATGGCCGTCATCATGCCGGCCCCCGGTCGGGACTCGACAATCACGGTCGCGCCGAGCTTCTTCTCCAGATACGGCGCGAGCATCCGCGAATAGAGATCGTAACCGGAGCCAGCCGCGCCCCCGTTAACAAGGCGCACCACCTTGCCCTTGTAAAACTCAAGGTTCGGATCCGCCGCGGCCGGCGCGACCCCCGCGACGATCCCGGCCAGCGCGACCGCACCCGCGATGTACGCCCGCCAGCGAACAGGCCAACGATCTTGCCACATGGATTCCCTCCCCCGGTCTTGCGCGCTCGTGCGCGCTTTGGCGTCAGGCTATTCGCACCCGGACGGGTCTGGCAAGCTGACCGGATTTCCAACGATTGCGCCCCCCGCCCCGGCGGCGCGCTGGCGCCTGCCGGGAGGACCGGCTAGGGTCCGCCCATGAAGCGCTACACTGAGGAAGAACCCGTCTCGGCGGCGGCGACATGGAGCCGGCGACTCGCCCTGTTCTCCATGGCGCTCGTGGTCATCGCGGTTCTGCTGGTCCGAACCCGCGCCGCCGACGTAGCAGCCAGTGCGGCCGTGTTCGGCTTCGCGATTCTGGGGGCGTGCCTCGCCGTCCTGCTCGCGGGGACGGCGGCGGCGATCATCTGGCGAACGGGGCGCAGGGGCGTGTCATCATCGGTGCTCGGAGTTATCTTGGCGGCAGTCGTGCTCGCGTGGCCGGCGTGGCTGGCGGCGCAGGCCGTGCGCCTGCCGCTGCTCAACGACATCTCGACGGACATCGTCAATCCGCCCGGCTTTTCCCGGTCGGCCCGCGCGCTGGCGGCGCGCAATGGCCACGTGCCGGCGGAAATCCCCGGTGAGGACCGGCTGCCCCAGACGCGCGCCTATCCCAGGGTTCAGCCCATCGCCATCGATCTCGACGGCGACGAGGCGTTCGCGCTCGTGCTCAGCGCCGTGGATGCGCTGGGCTGGCAACTCGTGGAACAGAACCCGCCAGGCGGGCGCATCGGCGACGGGCGCATCGAGGCGATCGACCGCACTCTCATCATGCGTTTTCCCGACGACATCACGATTCGCGTGCGGCCTCTCGCCGGGCAGACCCGCGTGGATGTGCGCTCGGTGTCGCGCTACGGGCGCCACGATTTTGGCGTCAACGCGCGGCGCATCGAACGCTTCGGCCGGCAGTTGCAGGAATTGCTCGACGCCCGGTGAGGCGCGGCCCCCTCCCGGGCGCCATCCCCATCATTGAAGCACAAACGAGCGGGCGCGACTCCCTCTCCCTTGAAATGGGGGAGGCTCGGCGCCGTATGGCGCCGGGGAGGGTGACAGCGCGCTATTGCGATTCCATTCTGATTTTTTTCAGGATGGAATTGTGCTGATGGATTCTCTGGCGAAAACATTGGGACGCGCGCGCACGTTGCGCAAAAGCATGACAGCCGCCGAGCGGATCCTGTGGAAGAACCTGCGGCGCAACGGTCTTGAGGGATGGCATTTCCGCCGACAGGCTCCGGTCGGCCCTTACATCGCGGATTTTCTATGCACGCGCGCCGGGCTCATTGTTGAACTCGACGGCGCGCCGCATGAGCGCGAGGACCAGCAGCTACATGATGCGGTTCGCGATGCTTGGCTTACATCGCAAGGTTACCGGGTGCTGCGGCTGCCCAATGAGCTTGTTCTCGGCGCCGGAGAGCTGGCGCTGCAGCGCATTCGGGCGGAGTTGAGCAAGAGGCGCTGAAGGCCGCCCCCTCCCGGGCGCCATCCGGCGCCCACCCTCCCCCGCAAGCGGTGGAGGGAAGCAAACCCTAATCATTGATGCACAAACCAACGTGCGCGACTCCCTCTCCCGCTAAAGCGGGAGAGGGGCGCCAATCCCCAATCATTGATGCACAAACTAGCGGGCGCGAATCCCTCTCCCATGAAATGGGGGAGGGTGGTTTGCGGAGCAAACCGGGAGGGGGCGTTTATAACTGATATATAATTAAGCGCGCGGCGCCCAGCGCGCTATGAGACCCCCTCCCGGGCGCCATCCGGCGCCCACCCTCCCCCGCTGAAGCGGTGGAGGGGCGCCAATCCCCATCATTGAAGCACAAACTACAGCCGGCGCTACAGTTCCAGACCGATCTGGCCGGACGCGTTGGTTTCCCGCCGCGCGCGCTTTGAGGACGGGGCGATCCATGGCAGGTGCGGCTTCTTGCCGTCGAACAGCTCCTCCACAGTAAGAATCTGGATTTTCGCAAAACGCCCATGCAGCGGGCTTTCGTAAAACCCGGCGGCGGCGGCCTCGGTCTTCATGGGTCGCGTCGGCTCGGCCAGCGTGATGAACACCCCGACCTTCGCCTTCTCCCGATCCACGGTGGCGATGAGGTCGCGGATCATCTTCACGTCCACGTTCTCGCCGCCCTTCACGGACACCACCGCCTTCTCGTGGTTGCGCCCGTCCGGCTGAAACCAGATGTACCCATCAACGCCGCCATCCGCGCCCTTGCGCCCGCCCTTGTAGGGCTGAGCGTTCACAAGCGAGAGCGCCCAGAGCTGGAACTCGTGCTTGTCGGCGCTGGCCAGTTCACGCGCGGCGGCATGGTCGCGCGGCACGCCGAGCACGTCGAACTGCGCGGTCGGAAACGCATCGCGCAGCCGGTCGCGGATGAGGCCGATGGCGAGATGCGTGATGTCGATGCCGATCCACTGGCGATTGAGCTTTTCCGCCGCGTGGATCGTCGTGCCGCAGCCGCAGAACGGATCAAGCACCAGATCACCCTCGTTGGACGACGCCTTGATGATGCGCTCCAGCAGGGCGACGGGTTTTTGAGTTGGGTAGCCGAGGCGTTCGGCGTGGGCTGCATGTAAAGGTGAAATATCGGTCCAAACGTTTGTGACAATCGAGCCTTCTTGTTCTGATAGGTAGCGCTTGACCCGTATCCTCTTGGATAAGTCGAAACTGCCGTCAGCGTGCCGAGGATAATGAAGCCGGCCTTCATCGTGAAGGCGTTGCATTGTGTCTTTCTGGAAGCGCCAGCCCTTTTCTGGAAAGCCAAAACCCATCCATTCATACATCATGTTGGGACGCGGATTCGGGCTTGCCGTGTTGTCTAGTTGGTATGGCCCCCTACCGTCATTGTCGTTGTGGCGATAAAATTTAGAAACATAGTCCGGATCATGCGCCACATATACGGGCCTGAATCGTGAATGCTTTGATTTTGAGAAATAAAGTACGACATCAGAAACATCAGAAAACTTCGTCTTCGCGTCGCTATGGGCTGTCTGACGCTTCCATACAATCTCGTTGCGATAATTCGCCACGCCAAACACCGCATCCAAAAGGATCTTCAGATAGTGGCTCGCCGTTGGGTCGCAGTGCAGATACAGCGAGCCCGTGGGTTTGAGCACGCGGTGCAGTTCGATGAGGCGCACGGCCATCATGGCCAGATACGCCATCATGTCGTTTTCCTTCAGCACCGCGCGCATGGCGCGCAGCATTTCCGCGGCGTCCGAATGGCCCGAGCGCATCACGTCGTCGAAGGCGGCCTCGGCGGAATCCGTCCAGTGCCAGGTGTCGTCAAACGCCTCGATCTGGGACTGGCTGCTTTTCCCATCCGGCGACTTGAACAGCACGTTGTAGTTGGCGTTCGAGTTGAACGGCGGATCGAGATACACGAGATCGACGGACTCGTCCTCGATGTGCTTGCGCAGGATGTCGAGGTTGTCGCCGTAAAACAGCGCGTCGCTGGCAGGGTTCATCCGCATCGCGGCGCCCGGAGCAAAATGGGGCAATACATCGCTCGAATCCCGTTTGTGAAACGGGCGCCAGCTTAGACTTGAACTTGAATTAAGGGAAGCCCCTCTGGACCCCTGATCGCTTCGCGTCCGGGGATGTGGAGTTGGACCGCCCGCCCTCGCAAGCATGTGAGCTTGGACACGCCCCCTCCCGGGCGCCATCCGGCGCCCACCCTCCCCCGCTGAAGCGGGAGAGGGGCGCCAATCCCCAATCATTGATGCACAAACGAGCGTGCGCAAAAATGCGCGAAGGGACGCGCGCGGTCCAGATGCGCCGCCCCTACCCCCGCACGCGGGCTGTCGCCGCAGCGTCCATAACAAGGCCAGCGGCGCCGATCTCACGCGCCAGCTCTGAAACCTCCCGACCGCCCACCCGCAGGCCGGGCGCGATTTCCGCCAGCGGCGCAAGCACGAACGCGCGTTCAAACATGCGCGGATGCGGCACAACGAGCCGCTCGTCGGCGAGGGAAAGATCTCCGTAAGCAAGAAGATCAATATCGAGAACGCGCGGCCCCCAGCGCTCGAAGCGCACGCGCCCCGCCGCCGTCTCAAGGGCGAGACACACATCGAGAAGGGCATGGGGCGCAAGGGTTGTGTCGACCAGTGCGCACATGTTGAGAAAATCGGGTTGGTCGGTCTTGCCCCATGGCGGCGTGCGCCACACGGACGAGCGCGCGACCACAGCGCAGTCGTTGCGCGCGTGCATCGACGCCAGCGCATCGGCGAAGGCCTGCGCCACATCGCCCAGGTTTCCGCCAAGGCCGATGGCGGCGCGCGCGGCGCCCGCCCCCTCAATCGGCAAGGTCGGCGCGCTCCATGCGCAGCTTCATGCCCACGGCCGCGATGCGCTCGGGGATCGGCGGCTTGAGCTTGCGCACCCGCACCTCCACCGCCCGCACCCGGCCAAAGTGCGCAAGAATGCCCCGCGCCAGCGCCGCCGCCGCCGCCTCAACCAGCTTGTAGCGCCGCTCGACGAACAGCTTGCGCGTGACGCGCACGATCTCCGCATAATCCAGCGCGTGCTGGAGATCATCGCTGCCGGCTTCGCGCGCGATATCCGCCTCCAGCTCCAGATCCACGGTGAACGGCTGGCCGAACTCCTCTTCGTGGGCGTGCCAGCCATGATAGGCGTGGACCTCAAGCTGCTCGATCAGAATGCGCCCGGTGAGTGTCATACGATGTCCCCGTGGCGCCCTTGAATAGCGCGCAATACGCCTAGCGCCTGCCTGTGTTCCGCCACATCGTGCACACGCACGATGTCTGCGCCATGGATGGCGCCGTAAAGATGGGCCGCCACGGACCCTGCCACACGCTCGGCGGCCACGTCGACGCCCGAAGCTGAGCCGATGCAGCGTTTGCGCGAGGCGCCGAGCAGAACGGGAAGCGCGAATCTGGCCTTCAGTTCCGGCAGGCGGCGGATCAGCTCAAAGCTCTGAGTATGGGTCTTGCCGAAGCCGATGCCGGGGTCGAGCACGATCCGCTCCCGCGCCACGCCCGCCGCCAGCGCGATGTCGAGCGAGCGGGAGAGGAAGTCGCAGACCTCGGCGAAGATGTCGATGGACGCGTCGTCCTCGCGACGATTGTGCATGAGCACGCAGAGCGCGCCCGCGTCCGCGGCGACCCGCGCGAGGTCGGGATCGAACTGGAAGCCCCACACGTCGTTGACGACGCTTGCGCCCGCCTCCAGCGCGGCGCGGGCGACCGGCGCCTTCATGGTGTCGATGGAGATGGGCGCGGACACGCTCGCCGCCAGCGCGCGGATCACGGGAACCACGCGCGCGATCTCCTCTTCCACGGTGACGGCGGCGGCGCCGGGGCGGGTGGACTCGCCACCCACGTCCAGAATGTCGGCGCCTTCAGCCGCAAGGCGCTTTCCGTGAGCGATGGCGGCCTCGGGATCGAACCAGCGGCCCCCATCCGAGAAGGAGTCCGGCGTCACGTTCACCACGCCCATGATGAGCGTGCGCTCGCCCAGCCGAAGCGGAAACCGCGCGGGCGCCAGAGTGCGGGCCGGCTGCGGCGTGGGCGTGATGTCCCGGGCGGCCTGCGCCGGGTCGGTCTCGCCCGCCTCCGCCAGCGCCTTCTTCACGCCGCGCACGCCCCGGCCCAGCGCGTAAAGATACTTGTCGAACATGGTTCGCCCTCGCCTGCTCAGCGCGGGAAGGGCCAGCGCGCTCCCACGTCGCCAACCTGCCCGCGATGACGCAGATAGGCATCGGCGAGCACAATAGCCATCATCGCCTCGCCGACGGGCACAGCGCGAATGCCCACGCAGGGGTCGTGACGGCCCTTGGTGCGGATATCAACCTCGGCGCCGAACCGATCCACAGAACGGCGGTGCGTGAGAATGGACGACGTCGGCTTCACCGCGAAGCGGGCGACGATGGGCTGGCCCGTCGAAATGCCGCCGAGCACCCCGCCCGCGTGGTTCGAGAGGTACAGCGGCACGCCATCATTGCCGACCCGCATCTCGTCGGCGTTCTCCTCGCCGGTGAGGGCGGCGGAGGCCATGCCGTCGCCAATCTCGACGCCCTTCACGGCGTTGATCGACATGAAGGCGGAGGCGATCTCCGCGTCGAGCTTGCCGTAGATCGGCGCGCCCCAGCCCGGCGGAACGCCCTCCGCGACGACCTCGATCACCGCGCCGCAGGAAGAGCCCGCCTTGCGCACGCCGTCGAGATACTCTTCCCAGGCGGCAGCGGCCTGCGCGTCGGGGCAGAAGAACGGGTTTTCATCCACCTGCGCCCAGTCCCAGTTGGCGCGGTCGATCTTGTGCGGGCCCATCTGCACCATGGCGCCGCGAATGGTGACGCCGTGCAGCGCCTTGCGCGCCACAGCGCCCGCCGCCACGCGCATGGCGGTCTCGCGGGCGGACGAACGCCCGCCGCCGCGATAGTCGCGGATGCCGTACTTGGCGTCGTAGGTCACGTCCGCATGGCCGGGGCGGTACTGGTGGCGGATCTCGCCGTAGTCCTTGGAGCGCTGGTCCACGTTCTCGATGATGAGCCCGATCGAGGCGCCCGTGGTCACCTGCGCGCCAGTCGCCTCGTCGGTCATCACGCCGGAGACGATGCGCACCTGATCGGGCTCCTGCCGCTGGGTGGTGAAGCGCGACTGGCCCGGGCGGCGCTTGTCGAGAAAGCCCTGAATGTCGGCTTCCGTCAGCGGAATAAGCGGCGGACAGCCGTCCACGACGCAGCCGATGAGCGGCCCGTGGCTCTCACCGAAGGTCGTGAAGCGGAACAGGTGCCCGAACGTGTTGTGCGACATGTGTTTGGAGCCCGGCGGCTGGGGTGCGCGCTTTGTACGGGCTAAGCCCCGCGCGGGTCAAATGGGTCAGAAATCGAGCATATCCGGAAACTCCCAACCCTCGGGCGCCAGAAGGGCCATGTCCGCAATCAGTTTGTGGAAAGCCCTCGCGTCGCAACACCCCTCATCGTCGATGGGAACCGTGAAGGGAGGCCCACCCCAAGGCCACCGCCACCACTCGGCGGTGTTGAGAGGAGTCAATCCTGCGGCGGGATAACAGCCATATCCCTTGAGCTTGCGCTCCCAGTCCTGCCGAGGCAGGCGTCGAACGGCGATCATCAGGCTGCGGCTTTCGCCTCATAGTCTCTGGTTATTCGTGGCGACTGTGCGGAAAGGCTGACGTCCCGTTCCCGAGGACCGGGAACCACGCGAACAGCGCCGCCCACGAGAGATCCAATGATGGTTTCAAGAGCCGGCGCCACGTCGCGCAGCACGGCGTCGCGGTCGGGATGCGACAGAAAGAACCCGGGCACATCGTCGCTGTAGACCCGGAGGCCGCCATCGGGGCGTTCCTCGAAAACGACCGAGAAAGTGCCCAGTTTTGTAAGCTTCACAATGTCCAGCATCGCAAACCTCCAGCTGAAAATGTAATTTCAAAAACCACAAAATACAATTCCGCCAGCGGCGACGCGCGCCGCCGGCTGTCCAAGGGGTCACGCGGCTGTCTTCAGCCCCGCATCGGGGACGTGGTCATCGGCATGGGCGGGAACGTAAGGCTCCGCCGGCGCGCCGATCCATGCGGTGTTCGCCGGAATGGACTCGCCCTTCATCACCACCGTGAGCGGCCCAAGCTGCGCCCAGTCGCCCACGTTCGTGTCGTAGAGTACGGTGGCCGCGGCCCCAACCGAAACGCCGTCGCCCAGATACACACGACCCACCTTCATGACGCGATCCTCGTAGAGATGCGTCTGCAGGGCGCACAGCGAGTTCAGGACGCAGTAGTCGCCCACGCGCACGCAATCGAACTCGGTGATGTCGAAGGCGTCCATATAAACACCCTTGCCCATCTTCGTGCCGAACAGGCGCAGGAACCACGGGAGGAAGGGCGTGCCGCGCAGGTGCTCCAGCAGCACCTTGCCGGCAAGGCCGGAGTACAGAACCGCGACGGCCTCCGTGCGCATGGCCCACCACGACCACATGGGCTTCACGACGGGCTTGTAGACGCCCATCAGAATCCACTTCACGGCGACGACTGTGAGCGACATGAAGGCGCTCATCATCAAGGCCGCAACCATGAAGAGCCAGAACACACGGCTCCAATCGCCCGCCAGCAGAGGCTCGGCGATCACCTCGATGGCGAGCACGGCGCCTGTCACAAACAGCATCGTAGGGAACGAGATATGCACCGCCTCGAAGCTTGCGCGCATGGACTTGCGCCAGAACGAGGGCTCGTAGGTCCAGTTGGCGCCGCCGCCGTCAAAGCGCTGGCGCACAGGAAGCTTGATCGGCGGCGAGCCGAACCAGGTGTCGTCCGGGGAGATCAGCTCATTGGCCGGCGGCTTCGACTTGATGCCGATGAGAACGCCGTCAGGAATGACGGTTCCCACCGGAACCACGGCGTCGTTGCCGACGAACACGCGGGCGCCTGTGTTCACGGTGTCGAGGTACATGTATCCGCGGCGGATATCCTCGTCGCCAAGCACCACCTCATCGGCGATGAAGTTCTTCGGGCCGACCGAGATCAGATCGTAGCGGCCGGCAAGGTTTGTGGAGACTTCCGCATCCTTGCCGATGCCGGCACCCATCATGCGATACCAGCTGCGCATGTAAATAGTGGCCATCAGCGATGACAGCGTGTCGAGCATCACCTCGGTGGCGAGGGAGACCGTCCACTTGCGCAGGTAAAATCCCGAGAAGATCGAGTACTGGCCGCCGCGGACCCGCGGCAACACAATCCAGCGGATGCCCGCGATCAGGCCCACCGAGGCGAGCACCAGCGCGAACGCCATGGGCCACGCCATGAGCGGCACGGACATCAGATAACTCGTCCGATCCACAATGCCGAGCCATTCGTCGACCTGGTCGAACACCCAGAAGGCGGGGAAGATCGGCAGCAGGCCGAGCGGCGGCACCACGAGAAAGATCATCATGTAGCCGAGAAGAAGCGCCTTGCGGCGCAGCGGCGATGCGTCAGCCTGCTCCGGGAGCGCCGCAGCATCGACCGCGCCAACCTTGCGGCCGGGAGAGCCATCCCAGGACTCCCAGGGGCCGATGACGGTCCCGTGGGGGATCGCGGTGAGGTCGCGCATCTCCGCGCCCTCGCCCACGATGCAGTCGTTCTCGATCACGCACGATGTGCCGATGTAGGCGTCGGCCCCGATCACGATGGGGCCGATGATGATCTCGTTCCCCTCCACATGGGCGTTGGAGAGCTTGATCTTGCCGCCCAGGCTCGCGCGGTCGCCGATGGTGATCAGGTCGGCCGCGCCCACATCCAGATCGCCGATGACGACGTCGTCGCCGATGCGGGCGCCCAGCGCGCGCAGGTAGATGGGCAGCAGCGGCGAGCCCTGCATCCACTTCATGTGGGCAAGGGTCGCGAACCGCTGCACCACCCAGATGCGATAGTGATACACGCCCCACAACGGGTATCGGCCGGGCTTCGTGCGACCGATCACCAGCCATTTCACGCCAATCGTCACGAAGAGCGTGCCCACGTTGATGAGCACGTACACGCCGAGAAGCGTCAGAACTTCCTGCCACCAGGGCGCGTCCGGCCCTGTCAGCAGCATGTAGCTGATGAACACGCCAAGCCACTTGGCCGTCATCACGCCGAGAATGATCGGCAGGGTCAGCGCCTGCGCCAGCCCGCACAGGAAACGGCGCCGCAACGGCGGCGGCTCGAAGCGCAAGTCACGCGGCGGCCCCATGGTGGCGGCGCGCCCGTCGAGCAGCCCCGCCATGGTCCGCAGAGTGCGGGCGGCGTAGACATCTTGAAGGGTCAGCGACGCGAGTTCGGGATGCTGGCGCACGAGGCCCAGGAAACGGGCGGCCAGCAGCGAGTGCCCGCCAAGATCGGTGAAAAAATCCGCGTCGAACGGGATGCTCTGGGGCGGCAGCACCGCCTTTGCGGCCTCCAGCAGCTTCGCCTCGGTTTCGGTGCGCGGCTCCTCCTGCTCCTCGGTGATTTCAACGGGCGCAAGCGGGATCTTCTTCAACTCGTTGCGGTTCACCTTGCCCGAGGAGAGGCGCGGCAGCTCTGCCAGCGCCTCGTAACGCGACGGCGCCATGTAGGCGGGCAGGGTCTCGCGCAGCTTGGCGCGCAGCACCTTCGGCTCAAGGCTCGCGGAGTTGCCGCCCACGGGCACGAGGAAGGCCACGAGCTGGTCGATGCCATCCTCGTTGCGCATGACCACCGCGGCCTGCGAGACGCCCTCGAGGTCAGCGAGGCGGGATTCGATTTCGCCCAGCTCCACACGGAACCCGCGGATTTTGATCTGGTCGTCGATGCGGCCGCGGAAGAGGATGTCCCCCTGCTCGTTCAGCGCCACCGCGTCGCCGGAGCGGTACAGTATGGGATCCGATCCATCCCCATCGAAGGGGTTGGCGATGAACTTCTCGGCGGTGAGATCGGGACGGCCAAGATAACCGCGGGCCACGCCCGGGCCGCCAATCAGCAGTTCGCCTTCCTGACCGGGCGCGAGCAATTCGGACGCTTCGCTCGCGACGTAGCAGGTGTAGTTCGCGATCGGCCCACCGATGGTGACCGGCTCGCCGGGGCGCACTTCCGCCACGGTGGCGACGACGGTCGCCTCAGTCGGGCCGTACGAATTGAAGATGCGCCGGCCCGGCCGGCACCAGCGGGCGCCAATGGCTGGCGGACAGGCCTCGCCGCCCAGAATAATCAGGCGCAGGCTCGCCACGTCCCGCGGCAGGATCGAGAGCAGGGTCGGCACAGTGTCGAGAACCGTGACGCCCGCCTGCTCCATCACATCCGGGAGCTTATCCGCCTCGCCCATGATCTCGGGGGTGGCGACGAAGAGCCGGGCGCCCACCAGATAGGGCACCCAGATCTCCTCCATGGAGAGATCGAAGGCGACAGACGCGCCCTGAAACACCACATCGGCGGCGGTGAGCTGATAGATCTCGTTGGCCGCGCGCAGGTAATGGCAGATGTTGCGGCCGGTGATGACGATACCCTTGGGCTTTCCGGTCGAGCCCGAGGTGTAGATCATGTAGGCGGGATGGTCCGGCGTGCAGCCCAACGCCCGCGCATCCACGCTCGTGCGGTCGTCTGGATCCACAAGCGATTGCGGCAGCAGTATTTCCGCGGGCATTCGGTCGCCGGCCTTGGCGCCATGGCCCTCGTCGGTGAGTAGCGCCGCCGCCTCGCAGTCGCGCAGGCATTCGGCCACGCGCTCGGCCGGGGCGTCGGCGTCGAACGGCAGCCACGCGGCGCCGGTCTTCGCGATCGCGATCTGGCAGATGAGCAGGTCTGCGCCGCGCCCCATCCAGAGCCCAACGACTGACCCCGGGCCAATCTCCTTGCGACGCAGTCCGCGCGCGATGGCCGTGGCGCGCGCGTCAACATCGGCGTAGGTGAGGCGCAGACCGCCCGCCTCAAGGCACACCGAGGCGCCATGCGCCCTGACGCTGTCAGCGAAGATCTCGGCCAGAAGCTCGTTGCGGATCAGGTCCGGGCGCACCGGCCCGCGCAAGACCGCATACTGCGGGAACTGAGGGCGCCCGCCCCTGTCAGCCGCAGGCTCCTCACGCGCCATGTCCTGAATATCCGTCATGCCGTGTCGCTCGCCAGTCCCCGTATCCGGGATCAATGCGCGCATGGCGCGCTTCCTTTATCTGCGCCGCAGGCCCTTGCCTGCGGACCCTCGCGCCCGCTGTGGAGACGACCAACGCGCACGCCGCCCGAGACGCTCCCTCAACCTCACCGGCGACCCCAGTCAACCTACCACAGCACGCCTTCACAGTCTCGTGAACCGCAGCGACTGAACGACGGATGAACGCGCCAGAGCAAGGCCCGGTTCGGGGCTAGACCCAGTCAAATCGTCCGTTAAGGAAAACAAGCGCCCGGCCTTGCCAGATGTCGGCGAGAGCTGCGGTCTGTGTCGGCATCCCGCCTATGCGCGCCATCAGCGCGCGCGCCACGCCCCCGTGGGACACCACCACCGCCGGCCGGTCCAGTTCCGCCAGCCACGGCTCAATCCGCTGGGTGAGCATTTCATAGGACTCGCCGCCCGGCGGAGTGAACCGCCACTTGTCCCCCTCCCGCCAGGAGGCGGCTTCGGGCGCACGGGCCTTGACCTCCGGCCACGTGAGCCCTTCCCACTCCCCGAAGGTCAGCTCCATCAGACGGTCGTCGAGGGTGTAGCCGGTGCGGGGCAGCCCCATGGCTTCGCGGGCGACCTCCATGGTTTCCCGCGCCCGCCCAAGCGGGGAGGCGAGGAACGCAAGGTCCGGCGATGCAAGGCCGCGCGGGCCCAGAATGTTGAGAACGATCCGGCCCGCGTCCGCGGCCTGTCCCCGGCCCTTGGCGTTCAGCGGAATGTCCTGGCGGCCCTGAAGACGGCCTTCGGCGTTCCAGTCAGTCTCGCCGTGGCGGAGGAAGACGAGACGATGACGAAGCATGGCGGCCGCGCGTCAGTCCTTGACCACTGAAATGTCGGGGGCGGCGGGGTTCTTCATGCCGACCACATGATACCCGGCATCGACATGGAGGATCTCGCCGGTCATCCCGCGCGACATGGGCGAGAGAAGGAAGGCGGCCGTCTCGCCAACTTCCTCGATGGTGACGGTGCGCCGCAGGGGCGCGTTGTACTCGTTCCATTTCAGGATGTAGCGGAAATCGCCGATTCCGGAGGCCGCCAGCGTCTTGATCGGGCCGGCGGAAATCGCGTTCACCCGGATCTGCTTTTCGCCCAGGTCGGCGGCCAGATAGCGCACGCTCGCCTCAAGCGCGGCCTTGGCGACGCCCATGACGTTGTAGTGCGGCATCCACTTTTCGGCGCCGTAGTAGGTGAGGGTGAGCAGCGAGCCGCCCTCGCTCATCAGCTTTTCAGCGCGCTGCGCGACGGCTGTGAAGGAGTAGCAGGAGATCAGCAGCGACTTCGAGAAGTTCGCTTCCGTGGTTTCAACGTAGCGGCCGGTGAGCTCGTCCTTGTCCGAGAAGGCGATGCAATGGACAACGAAGTCCAGAGAGCCCCAGAGCTTCTCCACCTGCGCGAACACCGCGTCGATGCTCGCCTGATCGGTCACGTCGCAATGGCCCACCACATGGGCGTTGAGGCTTTCCGCCAGGGGGCGAACGCGCTTCTCCAGCGCCTCGCCCTGAAACGTGAACGCCAGCTCAGCGCCAGCGTCGCTGGCCGCCTTCGCGATTCCCCACGCGATGGACCGGTTGTTGGCGACGCCCATGACCAGCCCGCGCTTGCCAGCCAGAATGCCAGTCGCCGGGATCTTCGCCGTCGTATCGTTCGCCATGACCCAACCGAAACCTTCTGCAGGAACGCAAGAGCGCGGCTTCGCAGCACGCAAGGTTCGGCTTTAAGGGGTGCGCCGCCCCAAGGCAAGCCAGCCCGGCCATATGGAACGCGCGCGCAGGGGCGCGCATTGCTCCTTGCGCCGTCTTCGGACCGCCATCAGGGAAACAGGCATGTCCGCAATCGCCGATCAGGAACTGGAGGTCCGCGCTCTCGCGCAATCGCTGCGCCGCTTCGCACGCGCGCTCACCGGAGCCGCGCCGGGATGCGACGTGGCGCCAGGAGCCATCGAGGAGGCGCTGCGGGCGGCCCGCCAGGCGCCGGATCCGCTGTCCGCACGGATCGAGGGATACCGGCGCCTGATCCGGCGTTACGCCATCCAGGGGGAGCCCGCCGCGATGACCCCCGCGGCCCGACCCGGCATCGACGCCGTGCTCGCGCTCCAGCGAACGAGCCTCGACGCAACGCGCAAGTGGCGAGCATTGAGCGGACTGGACCCCGCACACCGCGCCGCGCTGCTGCTCGTCGTGGTCGAGCGACTGCCATATGCGTGCGCCGCGGAGGCGCTCGACATGGCGGAGGCCGACTTCATCAAGGCTCTGGCGCGGGCGCGGGAGGCGCTTGCGGGCAGACTCGCCGCACTTGGCGCCTGCGGGCGCCGCCACCTCAAGCTCGTGAGCTGAACATGGTCGAGCCCATTCGCAACACGGACCTGTGCGCGCTTCTCGACGGGGAATGCGACGCGGGCGCCCGGGCGCGCCTTGAGGCGGAGCTGGCCCGCTCACCCCAGTGCGCCGAGCGGCTGGCGCTGTGGGGACGAAACGACGCCGCGTTACGGCTGGCCGTGCTGGGAGGGCGCCACGCCGGCCCAACTCTCGACGCGCCCTGCCTCCCGCGTGGCTCCCAGGCGCCGCAGGAGCCGTCACTGACGACCGACGCGCCGCCCCGCAATGTCGCCGGAGCCCTGCTGGCGGGCTTCGCCGGCGGAGCGGCCTGCGGCGCCGCAGCGCTCGCGATGATCCTGTTTGGCTAAATCTTTCCCCGAGGACGCGCGGGCGGGCCAGGCGCAATCAGCGTTGTGGGCAAAAGCGCCGTCGCCCATGACGCGCCCCGCCGGAAACTGTACAGTCAAGAAATCCCGGAATCTGGAACCTGTTTAATGCGCCGCCCCATAAGGCCATTCACCGTCGAGAGAAAACGCGGAGCGCGGCCCACGCCCCTGCGGGATCCGGCCAGCGAGGCCCCCGCGGCCCCGATTACGGCGCCGATCCTGCCCGAACCGCGCGCGCCGGGGGCCGCCAACTGGGCCGCCGCCGAAGCGCTTTTCCGGGGCGCGGGGGAGCGCAAACCCGATGCGCCGGGCCGCATTCTGCAGAGCCTGGTCGAGCCGCCTGCGCCCGAGCCGGAGCGCGAACCCGAGCCGCAGGTGCGGCGGGGCCGCAAGCCAGGCTCACGCAACAAGCCGAAGACGCCGCAGCAGGCCGAGCAATCTCCAGCGCCCGCCGACATCGCCCTGTTCGCTCCCGAGGAGCCGCAGCCCGCCGCGCGAATGGACGACGCGGAGGCAGCGCCTGCCGTCGTGATCGCTCTGCATCGTCGTGGACGACTCTCCCGCGAGGACTTGCCGCGCGGCGAGCGGTGGAAGGCCCGCCTGCCGCGCTTCGCCCGCCAGACTACACGAGCGGGACAGTAAGCGGATTGTACGAGTAGAGCCACGCGTTGCGGTCTGCGCCCTCATCGCGCTTGGCGAACGCGGCGCGGATCGCCTCCTGGCTGCCGAGATGGAACAGCGCGCGGTTCTCGGTCGATTGGCGCACGATACGCGCCGTGCGGTCGATGCGGTTGCGCTGGTAGATCTGCAAAGCCTCGGCAATATCGTCGCTCATGGCGAGCGCGCGCGTGAAAACCGCGCCGTCCTCGATGGACATCACAGCGCCTTGCGCAAGGTACGGCAGCGTCGGATGCGCTGAATCGCCCAGCAACGTCACGCGCTTCGTCGACCAGTTCATGGTCGGCTCGCGCCGGTGCAGCGACCAGCGGTAACATTCATCGCGGTTGGCGCAGTCGATGATGGTCTGGATCACAGGGTGCCAGCCCACATAATCCGCCTTCAGCCGCTCCCAAGGGAAGCGCATGGTCCATGACTCTTCGGAGATCTCGTCAGTCTCGACGAGGCCGACAAAGTTCAGGAGCTTGCCGGAGCGCAGGTAATAGCAAACCACGTGGCCGCCCGGCCCCATGAACACCGACATGACGGGCGGCAGGATGTCCTTCGGCAGGTTCTCGATGGGGACGACCAGACGCCAGGCGCCGTCGCCTGTGTAGACAGCCGGCGCGGCCCCGAACATCTGCGCGCGCACCACCGACTTCAGGCCGTCCGCGCCGATGAGAATGTCACCGCGCGCCACCGTTCCGTCCTCGAAGTGCAGCTCGACGGAATCCTCGTTCTCGACATAGCCGCGCACGCGCTTGTTCAGGCGGATGACGTCGGGGCGGAACTCGCACGCCTTGTCCACGAGAATCTGATGGAAATCAGCGCGATGCATCTGGGTGTAGGGGGCGCCGTTCACGCGCTCGTGCTGCTCGGCGAGCGGGAATTCCTGGATCACCTCGCCTGTGTCGTGCAGGCGGAACACATAAGCGCCGGGACGCACGCCCGCGGCGTCGATGGCCGGCCCGAGACCAAGGTCGCGCAGCACATGCTGGGCGTTGGCGCTGATCTGGATTCCCGCCCCGATTTCACCGAGTTTCGCCGCCTGCTCGTAGACCTCGACCTCGTGCCCGGCCTTCATCAGGCAAGAGGCCGCAGCGAGCCCGCCGAGGCCAGCGCCGGCGATGATGATCTTGCGCTTCTTCATGGCGCCACGTTTCCCCGTTTTCATTTTCAGCGACAACGCGAACGGCTTGTCCAGCCTGCGTCCGCAGCCGGGTTGTAGCGCGCGACGAACGCCGCGGAAAGGGAGCGCAGCGCGGGAACCAGAGCCATCCAAACGGCCGCTACGCCAGTCCCTCGGGCCGGGTTGTTGAGATTTTCACCCGTGCGCCTTATCTTCCCCTCAAGCCCGGGTGAAGTTGACCGGAGGCGATGGAGAGACACATGCGATCTGGGATCGAAGGCTGGGGCGGCTTGACCTGAGCTTGAGGCCACCGCCGGATGAATGCTAGGCTTGCGGCCATGTCGCAAGCGTCCGCTACCCTGATTGTCGGCTTCGTGGCCGCCCTTATCGCCATTTGGGGCGTCTGGACCCAGCGCGCGATTGCGCGACGACGTGCGACATTTGATCATATCTCCAGAACCGAGGCCGATGCGGACTTCATCGCTGCGCGCCGGAAATTCGTTGAACTCGCGAGAAGTGGCGAGGGCCTCGTCAAGTGGGCGGATAAAGACAAGGAAAAAACCGAAGAAGCGCAATCCATAAAGCTTGTGCTCAACGATTTCGAGCTGGTCGCCATAGGCATTCAGCGCGGCATCATTGACGAGGAATTCTACAAACGCTGGTTCAAGTCGAGCGTCGTCCAGTATTGGGGGCACGCTCAACCGTTTGTGGCGGAACTCAGACGCCGCACATCGAACGGCATGCTCTATTACGAATTCGAGCAAATGGCCGGCTGGTTCGACGAAAACAAGCCGCCCCGCCGCAGCAGACGCTGGGGGTGAGCGAGCGTGGTTCGACGCTCGAGAGCGGACAATCCTTTAGCGACGACCGCTCACATCCCCTTGCGCGGGTTATAGGGTTTCTCCGCCTGCCACTTGCGCATCAGCGCCTCGAACTCCGGGTCCGGAGCCTCCGGCAGCGCGGGGCGCAGCGTCACAAACAGATCGCCTGCGGGCTTGCCGCCAACCGCCGGCAGCCCCTTGCCGCGCAAGCGCAGGGTGCGCCCCGCCGAATTGGCTGGGGCCGTAATCTCCACCGCGCCCTCCAGCGTGGGAACCTGCACCGCGCCTCCGAGAGCCGCCTCATAGAGCGTCACGGGCAGGTCGAGGCGCAGGTCGCGTCCATCGACGCGCAGATAAGGATGCGGCTGGATCGTGACAGTGATCAGCACATCGCCCGGAGCGCCGCCGTAGGGCGAGGGCTGCCCCTGGCCGCGCAGGCGAATCTGCTTGCCGCTCTCGATCCCCGGCGGAACCTTCACATCCAGCATGCGCCCTGTCGGCAGGGCGACCCGCGCCTCTCCGCCCTTCGCGGCGGTGAGAAGGGACACGGACACGCTGGCGGCGAGGTCTTCCCCCTTTGGCGCCGGACCGCCAGAACGGCGGCCGCCGCGCCCGGCGAACAGGTCTGAGAAGATGTCGCTGGGGTCGAACCCGCCGCGCCGAAACCCGCCGGCCTGCCCGCCCGCATCAAACTCGTAGTGGCGCCAGCCGTCGCCCGGCCCGCCCGCCGCCCCTGCGCCGAATCCCTCAAAGCCGCTGTGGCGCGGCTTGCCTTCCGCATCGATTTCGCCGCGATCAAACTTCGCGCGCTTGTCCGCATCGCCGAGGATTTCATAGGCCGCGCTCGCCTCAGCGAACTTTTCCTTGGCCTTCGGGTCGGACTGGTTCTGGTCGGGGTGGTGCTTTTTGGCGAGGCGACGGTACGCCTTCTTGATGTCGTCCGCGCTGGCGGACTTGGACACGCCTAAGATGGTGTATGGGTCGCGCATGTGTCTATGAGCCAGTGTCTATGAGCCCAACCAAACGGCCGCCCGGCAGGCGCGACCGCGTGCGTCTCATTCCACATGTGTGCACGAGCCCACGGCATTGCAACGTTTTTTGGCGATACCTACGAGCCTCAGCCAACCCTGCCGGTCCACGGCGCAACCTCGCCGATGGACCAGTCGCCGCCGCCTGCGCGGCAGGCCGCTCCCTGAATGGCGCGGGCCGGCAGCGACCCACCCACCTCAGCAAGGAAAGAGCGACAGATCCGCTCGCCCACTGGTTTGGCTGGCCCGACAGGGGTGAACACGCCGCGGGCGCCCGACTTCGGGTTGTCCCAGGACACCGGCGCGCCGTTGCCCTGGGGGTCAAGCGCGAGCGCCATGGCGCCCCGGGCGCGGCGCCAGTCCTCCACGTCCATGGCCGTCGAAATGGGATTCACCGGCGTGATGGAGCCAGTCACGTCGTCGCGGGAGGCGACCATGGATGGCAGCGGGATCGCCATGCATCCGGTGACGACGAGCGCGAGCGGCGCCATGACAACGAGGCCGAGCCGCCTCGCAGCTCCGGCGACAGCGCCACGGGACTGACCTATACTTACGGACGGTGCGGGGTGGACGCGGTGAAACACAACTCGACCCAGTGCATGACGGCAACACGCAGGATCAAAACATTGAACGAGTTAACGACGGGTGACTTTACAGAAGCGGAAGAGCCCCTTGCTCTTTTCCGGGCCTGGTTCAAGGACGCGTGCGAGAAGGAGGTTAACGATCCCTCAGCCATGGCGCTCGCGACGGTGGATCCATCCGGACTGCCGAACGTGCGCATGGTGCTGATGAAGGATTGGGACCAGCGCGGCTTCGTCTTTTACACCAACCGCCAAAGCGCCAAGGGCCGCGAACTCGACGCGAGTTTCCGGGCCGCCGCGAACTTCCACTGGAAATCCCTGCGGCGACAGGTGCGCCTGCGCGGGCCCGTCGAGCAGGTCACGGACGCGGAATCGGACGCGTACTTCGCATCACGGCCGCGCGACGCGCGCATCGGGGCGTGGGCGAGCCAGCAGTCGCGCCCGCTGGAGTCCCGCTTCGCCTTCGAGAAGGCGATCGCCTCGGTGGCGCTGAAACATCCCATCGGAGATGTGCCGCGTCCCCCGCACTGGATCGGCTACCGGATCATGCCGGTGGAGCTGGAGTTCTGGCACGACCGCCCGTTCCGCCTGCACGACCGCGTCGTCTTCCGACGCGCGGAGCCCGCCGGAGCATGGGAAAAACAGCGATTGTTCCCCTGACGGGGGCGGCGGCGTGTCTTCAGACCCGCGCCGCCTTCACCCGCACGATGACGTCGGCGCCGAGGATTTCCATCCCCGCCGGCGCCTGCGGCAGCTTCAGCACCGCGACCATATCGTCGGGCACGTCGAGCAGTTCGTCCTTGTCCTCCACGTAGAAGTGGAAGTGCGGGCCTGTGTTGGTGTCGTACCAGATACGCGAGCCGTACACCGCGATCTCGCGCAGGAGGCCCGCCTCGGAGAACTGGCGGAGGGTGTTGTAGACGGTCGCCAGCGACAGGGCGGTCTTGGCTTCCCGCGCCTCCTCGTAAAGGCACTCGGCGGTCACGTGGCGGTCGCCCTTGCCGAACAGCAGCCACCCGAGCGCCATGCGCTGACGGGTTGGCCGCAGACCAGCGTCATGCAGGCGGTCGCGCACGTTGCGGAACGAGCAGCCGCCGGCGTCGCCGCGCGGCGTCGAGGGCCGGGAAGCCTCGCCCGCAGAACGGGCCGCCGCAAGGCGCGCAGACGCCGGCGCAGGCTTCAAAACCGGGCTCCCCGCGCGGGTTCCGCCCGTGTGCGCCTGGGCTCCTGACGCCGCTCTGGCCATCTGCCAACTCTCCCCGAACGCTAGTTGCGAGCAATTCTCATTTACAGTATGCACACTGCCGGCTCTGATTGCAAGTTTCCTTGATCAAGATCAAATGAACAGGCTCACGCTTCAGAAAGTCGCGCGCCTGCGGCGCCCTGCCCGCCTTCTTCTGTCCTGCTGCTCCCGGTGGTAATCTGCGTCCATGAGCGCGTCCCGCGATTATCCTGAACGTCCCATCCTCTGCGCCAGCGCCGCGGTGTTCCGCGACGGCCGGGTGTTGCTCGGCTCACGGCGAAACCCGCCGTATGACAACATCTTCAGCCTGCCGGGCGGGCTCGTGGAGACCGGCGAAACGCTGGAGCAAGCGGCCCTGCGCGAGGTGGAGGAAGAGACCGGCGTTCGCAGCGAGATCGTCGCGTTCAACGGCTGGCGGGAGGTGATCAACCGCGATGCGGAGGGCCGGGTCCATCGCCATTACGTCATCGCCTCCTTCGCCGCGAGGTGGGTGTCCGGCGAGGGCGCGCCCGGCGAAGAGCTGGGCCGCGTGATCTGGGCCCATATGGACGAGGCGCTGGCGCTGCCGCTGACCGGAGGGCTGCCCGAATTGCTCGTGAGCGCCCGCGCGCTGGTGGAGCGCCCATGACTGGCGGAGCTCCCATGAGTGGCGGAGCGCGCCCACGCACCCTCATTCTGGCGCTTGCAGCGGCGGCGCTCGTTGCCGCGTGGACGCCGCCGACGCAGGCCCAGCAACTTCAGCAGCTCCAGCAGCGCCCGTCCCCGGCCGCCCCGCGGGCTGCCCCCGCCCAGCCTGCGCCGGTGCGGCCTCTCGCCCCGCCCCAGCCGCTGGAGACGCCGCCCCCGTATGAGCGGCAGATCTTGCGGCTCGCCGAGATCATGGGCGCGCTCGCATGGCTGACGGAGATTTGCGGCGGCGAACGCGGCGACGCATGGCGCGGCCAGATGGCGGCGCTGCTTCAGGCGGAGGGGGGAACGCAGGCGCGGCGGGAGCGGCTCGCCGGCTACTACAATCGCGGCTTCCGGGGCTACGGCGCCATGCACAGGCGATGCACGCCCCATGCGCGCCTGATTATCTCGCGCTTCCTTGATGAAGGCGGACGCATCGCCCGCGATGTGGCGACGCGCTACAGCGGCTGAATTAACCTTGGTGAACGACTGCGGTCGCGCGGGCCGCCGGTTTTGATAGGTTGCCCGCCATGAAGCTGGCTGACCCTGTTCTGATTGACGACTACAACGCCGCCGAGGAACGCCGCGCCGCGTGCGGTTTCGTGACGGAGTCCTTCGCGGAAGCGATCCTGTCGGGAATCGAGCCCGCCAGCCTTGCCCATGCGGCGATCACCGCCGCCCTGTACGAACTCATCGCCGCGCACGGCGAACAGGCGGTGGCGCAGTATGCGGAAAACCTCGCCGGCCGCATCCGCTTGGGCGAGTTCTCCGCGCCGAACCGCCATTGAGGGCGTAGAGGTCCGAGTCGCGACCGGCGTTCTTGACGCCCGCTCCGTAGTCCGGGAGCAATGCCGGAACAGATTTCGTGAGCCCGGCGTCGGAACTTGAAATGACCAAACAGCCTTCTCCTGCGCCCACTCAGGGCGTTTCCGCGCCATCGAGCGATGTGGCGGCGCTGCCTGAGCGCGTGCGCGCGATGCGGGCGCTCCTGCGCGCCGCCGCCCGCTCCGGCGACATTGATGAGCTTCGCCCGGTCATCGAGCGCAACGAGACGATGCCGATCTTCGCGAGCGGGCCTGCGCGCCCGCGCACATTCGCGGACGCCATCGATTTCCTGAAAGCGCGCTCGTTCGACGGCGCCGGGCGCGAGACGCTGGCGCTGATCGAGGCGATTCTGGTTCAGCCCTATGCGCGGGTGGCGCGCGGCCCCGTCGTCACCTACGTGTGGCCCGCTTTCGCCCTCGCGCCGCCCGCCGCCCCGTCAGAAGAGACGCGCGCGCAGATGTGGCGCTGCGTGCTGTTCGCCGCCTTCGCCGCCGCGCCAGACGCCGCGCCGCCGATCGAGCGCATCGGAATCGGCGCCGACGGCACGTGGCACTTCTTCTGGAGCGGCGCCTAGAGAGCCTGCTTAAGCCTTCAGCGCCTGAATGAACCGGACCGTCTCGCCCTGCGCGGGGGTGACGAGATCGCCCTCCCACATGACGCGCAGCCCGCGCACGATTGTGCCCACCGGCCAGCCTGTCACCTGCTTGCCGTGATAGGGCGTCCAGCCAACGCGCGAGGCGATCCACGCGTCGGTGATCGTCTCGCGCCGCTTGAGATCAACCACCGTGAAGTCGGCGTCGTAACCCACCGCGATGCGCCCCTTGCAGGCGATCTGGAAAATGCGCGCCGGCCCGGCGCTGGTGAGGTCCACAAAGCGCTCCAGCGTGAGGCGACCAGCGTTCACGTGGTCGAGCATCACCGGAACGAGGGTCTGCACGCCGGTCATGCCCGACGGCGACTCGGGGTAGGGCTTCGCCTTCTCCTCCAGCGTGTGCGGCGCGTGGTCGGAGCCCAGCACATCGACAATGCCCAGCTCCACGCCGCGCCAGATGCCGTCCCGGTGGCGCGCCTCGCGCACGGGCGGGTTCATCTGCAGCTTCGTGCCAAGGGTGTCGTAGAGGCTGGCGTCCAGCGTCAGATGGTGCGGGGTGGCCTCGGCGGTGGCCACATCCTTATGGTTGGCGAGGAACTCGATCTCCTCGGCGGTGGAGATGTGGAGCACATGGATCGAGGCGCCCTTCTCGCGGGCGATGCGCACGAGGCGTTCGGTGCATTGAAGCGCCGTCGTCACGTCGCGCCAGATAATGTGGGAGTTCGGATCGCCCTTCACGCGCAGGGGCTTGCGCTCCTCCAGCCGGAACTCGTCTTCCGAGTGGAACGCCGCGCGGCGGCTGGCCTTCTCGAGGATGGCGGACACGCCCGGATCGTCTGCGACCAGCAGCGAACCGGTCGAGGAGCCCATGAACACCTTGATGCCGGCGGAACCCGGCAGGCGCTCCAGCTCCGGCACATCCTTCGCGTTTTCATGGGTGCCGCCGACCCAGAAGGCGAAATCGCAGTGCATGCGATGATGCCCCATGCGCACCTTGTCGGCGAGGCGCTCCGGGGTGGTGGTGAGCGGGTTGGTGTTCGGCATTTCGAACACAGACGTCACGCCGCCCAGCACAGCGCCGCGCGAACCCGTCTCAAGGTCTTCCTTGTGGGTGAGGCCCGGCTCGCGGAAATGCACCTGGCTGTCGATCACGCCCGGCAGCACATGCAGGCCGCGGCAGTCGATGCGCTCGCCCGCGGACCAACGCGAAAGGTCGCCTATGGCGACGATGCGGCCGGCCGTGACGCCGACATCGCGAACCCCCTGCCCGTCCTGATTGACGACAGTACCGCCTTCGAGGATGAGTTCGCAGGTCTGGGCCATGTTCTCGCGCCTTCCGGTTTTCGTTACGGCGCTTGCATGGCGCCGCCGGGGGCTTACCTTCAAGGGAGCCTGCGGGCAAGCGAGGGAAATACGGGAGCGATGAGCGACACAACGATGTACGCGGTGCTCGGTTCACGAGCGGTGCTGCGCCTTGCCGGGCCGGATGCGCGCCAGTGGCTGCAGGGGCTCGTCACCAACGATGTGGAATCGCTCGGTTCAGGCGAAGCGCGCTTCGCCGCGCTGCTCTCGCCCCAGGGCAAGATCCTGTTCGATTTCTTCGTAACGCCGGACGCCGACGGCCTGCTCATCGACTGCCCCGCCAGGGAGGCCGCTGCGCTGACGCGGCGGCTTGGCATGTACAAACTGCGGGCGCAGGTTGCGGTCACGGATGTGTCCGCGTCCCTGTCGGTGGCCGTGATCTGGGGCGGCGAGCCTCCGCCCGTTCTGCAGGGCCGCATGTTCCCGGACCCTCGCGACGCGCGCCTTGGCTGGCGCGCCATCGGGCCGGCGAGCGACCTTGAGGCGCTTGGCGAGCCCGCCAGCGAAGGCGAGTGGCGCGCCCATCGCATCGCCTGCGGCGTGCCCGAAGGCGGGGTCGATTACGCGTTCGGCGAGACCTTCCCGCACGAAGCGAACATGGATCTCCTGAACGGCGTTGATTTCCGCAAGGGCTGCTACGTTGGGCAGGAAGTGGTCTCCCGCGTGCAGCACCGGGGTCTCGCCCGCAAACGGATCACGAAAGTGCGCATCGACGGAACGCCGCCGGATGGCGGCGGCGACATCGTCGCCGGCGAGGTGGTCGTCGGCTCTCTTGTGGCGTCAGCCGGGCCAGATGGGCTGGCGATGTTGCGCCTCGACAAGGCGGCCGAGGCGGCGGAAAGCGGCCGCGCCCTGCGTTGCGGCGACGCGATGGTCACGGTTGTCCATGGCGACGCCTGAGACCACGCTTGCGTTCTCAACTGGACGGCATACTAGGTCAGCCCCGACAGCGTTGACATAATCGGGACATGATATGCTGGCCATCAGCGATCTTCAGAAGAAGGCGGAGGAGGTTGCGGACCTGCTCGGGATCATGGCGAATCCCCGCAGGCTGCTTATCCTGTGCAAACTTGCTGACGCCGGAGAGATGAACGTCACCGGCCTCGTGGAGGCGGTTGGCCTCAGCCAGTCCGCGCTGTCCCAGCACCTGGCTCTCATGCGCGCATCAGGCCTTGTCGCCACGCGCAAGGAGGGGCTCAACGTCTACTACCGAATCGCAGACCCGCGCGCGTTCGAACTCATGCAGGCGCTCGAACGCGTGTTCTGCCGCGACAGCGCATAAGTTCAATCCGGATCGCGCGCCGCGGGATCGAAGCGCTTGCGCAGCCCCGCCCAGCAATCGACATACCCCGCATCAAGCGTCGGAAGCTCCGCCGCCCAGCGTGTAACGCGCTGGGGAAAGCGCGTTTCAAACATGAACGCCATGGTCCCCGCCTGCTTCACGGGCTTCAGCTCGCTGTTGCTCGCGTGCTCGAAGCTCGCCTCGTCCGGGCCATGGGGCAGCATGGAGTTGTGAAGGCTCATGCCGCCGGGGCGAAACCCCTCGGGCTTGGCGTCGTAAACGCCATAGATGAGACCCATGAACTCCGACATGATGTTGCGGTGATACCAGGGCGGGCGAAATGTGTTTTCCGCCACCATCCAGCGATCCGGAAAGATCACGAAGTCGACGTTCGCCGTGCCCGGCGTCTCGGACGGCGCCGTCAGCACGGTGAAAATAGACGGATCCGGATGGTCAAACAGCAGCGCGCCAACAGGCGAGAACCGTCGCAGGTCGTACTTGTAGGGCGCGTAGTTGCCATGCCATGCGACCACATCGAGCGGCGAATGGCCAATGTCGGCGCCAAACAGTTCGCCGCCCCACTTGGCGATGAGCGTGGACGGCGCCTCGCGATCTTCATAAGCGGCGACCGGCGTGAGAAAGTCGCGCGGATTGGCGAGACAGTTGGCGCCGATGGGGCCGCGGTCCGGCAGCGTGAACGCGGCGCCGTAGTTTTCGCAGACATAGCCGCGCACGGGACCATCGATGAGTTCCGCGCGAAAGATGACGCCGCGGGGAATGACGCAGATTTCACCAGGCGAAACCTCAATCACGCCGAACTCGGTGCACAGGCGCAGAGCGTTCTGCTGCACCACAATCAGCAGCTCGCCATCGGCGTTCATAAAGTACTCGTCGCGCATGGAGCGCGTGACAAACAGATAATGCGCGGCCATGCCGCTGCGCGTGTCCGCATCGCCAGCGGTTGTGACAGTGCACAGGCCGGTAATGAAGCTCAGGTCGAGATCAGGCGTGGGCACAGGGCCCCAGCGCAACTGCCCCAGGGCCGGCGGCGCCTCATCGCGCGCGGCGGGCGCGGTGCGCACGAGGCCCTTGTCCACGTGGCGGAAGCGGCCCGCGTGCTTCACGCCCGGGCGAATGCGATAAAGCCATGAACGCTGGTTTGCGTGCTGCGGCATCGTGAACGCGGTGCCGGAAAGTTGCTCCGCATAGAGGCCGTAGTTGCATTTCTGCGGCGAGTTTCGCCCGACAGGAAGCGCACCCGGCAAAGCCTCGGTCTCGAACCCGTTGCCGAAACCCGACATGTACGATGCTGCGTCGGCCATCTTCGTTGGCGCTCCCTCGCCCGCGTCCGCTGCGGCTTGCGCCTGCGCTTGCATGAAATCTTTCGCATGGGGGCGCAAGCCCCGTCAACGCGCCGACCAACGCGGGCGCGCCGACGCATCGATGTTTTGCGTCACGCCTCGCGCGGGCCATCCGCAATGGTGAGCTCAATGCAATCGAGATCGGAAGCGCGCGCGCTGGCGCCCACGAACAGACGGATGACGCCGTTGTCGAGCCGGGGCTGAAGCTCGCTGTCAAGGTATGAGAAGTCACTGGCGCGCAGGGAGAAGCTAACCTGCGTCGTCTCTCCCGGCGCCAGCGCGACCTTGGTGAAATCCTTCAGCTCCAGCAGCGGCCGCGTCACCTGCGCCACAGGATCGCGCGCGAACAGGAACAACGTCTCAACGCCCGGAACCTCGCTCACGTTGGTCACATCGACCCGGAGGGTTGTGACGGCATGGCGATTGATCGTCGCCTCATCAAGGCGCAGGCTGCCACGCGTGAAATGCGCGTAGCCAATCCCCTCCCCGAAGCTGAAGCGCGGGGCGTAAGGCGCATCAAGAAAGCCCGTGGACCAACCGTTGTTGGGGTCATGCGGGCGCCCGGTGGGGCGCATGCCGAAGAACACCGGCGTCTGGCCTGTGGTGGTGGGCCATGAAACGCAGAGCCGCGCGCTCGGGTTGAACGCGCCGGACAGAATATCGGCGAGCGCAGGGCCCATTTCAGAGCCCGCGTGCCAGCCGATGAGCAGCGCGCGCGCGCCATCCACGAGCCAGTCTGGCAGCACAAGCGGCCGGCTCACGCACAGCACAAGCACGACCGGCTTGCCGGCCGCGTACACCGCGCGCGCGAGATCAAGCTGCGCCGCAGGGATTTCCGGCTTCGTGCGGCTCGCCGCCTCGCCCGTGGACAGGCGATCCTCGCCGATGCACAAAACCACTGCGTCCGCATCGCGCGCGCCCATCACCGCATCGTCAACGCCGCCATCGATCGGCGCGGTGAACGCGCAACCGCGCGCAAAGGACACATGCGCGCCCGCAAAGCCCCGCCGCAGACCCTCGACGATGGTGATCGACTCCGCGCCCGCCCCCGCCGACGCCCACGCGCCAAGCTGATCTTCCGGCGCGTCGGCCAACGGCCCGATGAGCGCGATGGATTTGGCGCGCAGCGGCAGCATGGCGTCTTCGTTTCGCAGCAGCACGATTGACCTGCGCGCAGCCTCCCGCGACAGCGCGCGGCGCGCCGCACGGCCTGCGGAGATGTCCACGCCGATCCCGCGATAGGGATCGTCAAACAGGCCCATGCGCTCCTTGAAGGCGAGCACGCGGGCCACCGCGTCATCGATCTGCTCAAGGCTCACCGCGCCGCGCTCAAGCGCAACGGGAAGGCCTTGCGGGAAAGCCTCGGACATCATGTCGATGTCGACGCCCGCGTGCAGCGCAAGCGCCGCGGCTTCTGCAAGGTCCGCCGCCACACCGTGGTTCATGAGTTCAGAGACGGCGTTGTAGTCGCTCACAATCAGCCCGTCGAAGCCCCACTGCGTGCGCAAAAGCCCGCGCATGAGCTTTTCATGCGCCGTCATCGCGACGCCCGCCACATCGACGAACGCGGGCATGATGGCGGCGACGCTCTCTTCCACCGCCGCCTTGAACGGCGGCAGATAAACCTCGTGCAGCGTGCGCTCGGACACGTCGGCTTCGGCGTAATCGCGGCCGGCAAGCACGGCGCCATAGGCGCAGAAGTGCTTGGCGCACGCGGCCAGCCGCATGAAGCCCTCTGCGTCGGCGGCTTGATAGCCTCGCACGCGGGCGCGCGCGAACTCGGCGTTCACATACGGGTCTTCCCCCGCGCACTCGACGATGCGGCCCCAGCGAATATCGCGCGCCACGTCAATCATCGGCGCAAACGTCATGTGGATGCCGTCAGAGAACGCCTCAATGGCGCTGTCGCGGGCGGTCTGCTCCCACAACTCCCGATCGAACGCGCAGGCCTCGCCAAGGGGAACCGGATGAATGGAGCGGTGGCCGTGCACAACGTCGAGGCCGAAAAACAGCGGCACGCCTAGGCGGCTTTCCTCGACAGCCTTGCGCTGCGCCTCGCGAATGAGGTCGCGGCCCCAGACGTTCAGCAGGCTGCCGACGCGGCCCTCAAGGATCATCGTGAAGGGGTTGTGCGGCCCCGGCGGGCCTGTCTCCACCAGCCCGTCCGCCAGCATGGAGAGTTGCCCGATCTTTTCGGCCAGCGTCATGCGCGCCATGACCGCGCGCACCCGCGCGGATACCTCTGCCCTCGACATCATTCCCAGCCCTGCTGCCCAGCTTTGCGCCCGTTCTGCGGTGGAAAAACGTCGCGCGCAAGGGGCGCCTGAAGCTCAACCGCGCGATGTCAGCGCAGAAGGGTCGGGCGCACCCACCAGCCGGGATGATCGCGGCGGATTGTCCGCGCGGCCCGGGCCGCCCGCCGGCAATCGGCGAAAAGAGCAAAGCACGTGGCGCCGGAGCCGGACATGCGCGCAAGCCGCGCCCCGGGCGC
>JAIXSM010000043.1 GCA_027484655.1 Hyphomicrobiales bacterium
CATGTCGCCCCGTTCGGCGCGGACGGAATCGTAGCGGGTCAGGAGCAGGTGCTTCTCCATGGTCTCGCCGTTCTCCGCCTTAAGGGTCTTGGAATCGAGCAGGCCGATGATGCGGTCGGAATCGCGCACCGAGGACACCTCGGGGTTGGCGATGACGACGGCCACATCAGCATAACGCATGGCCAGCGTCGCGCCGCGCTCGATGCCCGCAGGGCTGTCGCAAATGATCCAGTCAAACCGCTCGCGCATCTGGTCGATCACGCGCTTGACGCCCTCTTCCGTGAGCGCATCCTTGTCCCGCGTCTGGGACGCGGCGAGCAGGTAGAGCGTCTCCACGCGCTTGTCGCGGATCAGCGCCTGGCTCAGGTTCGCCTCGCCCTGGGCCACATTGATGAAATCGAACACCACGCGGCGCTCGGCGCCCATCACGAGATCGAGATTGCGCAGGCCAACGTCAAAATCGACGACCGCCACCTTCTGGCCGGTCTGCGCGAGGGCGGCGCCCAGCGCCGCAGTTGAAGTCGTCTTTCCGACCCCGCCCTTGCCGGACGTGACCACGAGAACCTTGGCCATTGTCTTGCTATCTCCTCAATCAAACCTGGAAACGTGCATCATTCCGTCCGCGAGCCAGACGCGGGCCGGCTTCTTGCTGAGAGCCGGATCGATCTCCTCGGCTGTCTGGTAAAGGCCGTTGACGGCCAGCAACTCGGCCTCAAGGCTCCGGCAAAAGATCTTGCCGCCATCGTCGCCATACGCGCCCGCCATCGCGCGGCCACGCAGCGCGCCGTAGACGTGGATGGATCCCCCGGCGATCACCTCAGCGCCCGACGACACAGACCCCATCACGATGATGTCGCCGTCGGGATAGACGACCCGCTGGCCGGAGCGGATCGGCGCGTCGATATAGAGCGGCCGGCCCCAGCCAGCGGTCTCATGTTCTCCCGAAACGGCAGCGGGCGGCTCTGTCGGCGCGCCAGGCGCGGGGTCGGGGATATCTTCGCTGGCTGCCTGCGGGCGCACGTCGCGCCCGGTGGGGACCATGGGGGGCAGATCATCGCCCGTCCACGACTCGTCAGCTCCGTCCACGCCAAGCACGCGGATACCGCGTTCGCGCAGATCGGCGAGCAACTGACGGTAGGTCGCGAGATCGAGGCCGAGGTCGCGCACATCGAGGATCACGGCGTTGCGCGTGAAGAACGACGGCGAGCGTTCAAGCCAGCCGTCGAGGCGCTGGATCCAGTCCTCCAGCGGCGCGTCCGGAGACATGGTGAGCGAGAAGTACGAACGCCCTTTGAACCTGATCGCCTGGGCAGCCCGAGAGGACATGACTGGAACCCGTTGTTTCTTTATGAAACAACTGAAGCGCTATAGTTAACGGACCGTTAAAGTCCGCCGTGTCGGTCTGAATTGACGGGAAAATCGACCCAGCGTCACGGGAACGGAACATGATCTCCCGTCCCTGGCCGATCATGGGCGAGGCGCGCATGGCTGGGGTGGCTGGAATGATCGGGGCTGCCTGCCGGGGCGGTCCGCATCAGCCGGTGACGTCCCGCTGAAGCACGGTAGACTTTGGCCATTGATCAGCAGGATCCGCATCACCGTATGATTCGTCCGTTTCTCACTCACCTTGGCGTACTCAAGACAGGAGCGACTGCCTCCATGGCGCTGTTCGCCGTCGCGACGCTTGCGTTTTTTGGTCTCGCGGAACAGGGCGGCGCGGCGGCGCCCCACGAACTCGACGTTCGCATCCTCATGGCCTTGCGAAATCCCGACGATCTGTCCGACCCGCTGGGGCCGGGCTGGTTTGAGGACGTCATGCGCGACGTCACGGCCCTCGGCGGGACGGCCGTTCTCGCGATGGTGTCGCTGTCGGTCTGCGGCTTTCTGCTGCTGACGGGCAAGCGTCGTGCGGCGTGGGCGGTGGCGGGCGCCGTTGTCGGCGCTTTCATCCTGAGCCACGCCCTGAAGCTTGGGTTCGATCGCCCCCGGCCGGATCTCGTGCCGCATGGGGTGCGCGTCCATACCCGCAGCTTCCCCTCCGCCCATGCGATGATGTCGGCGGCGGTCTACCTCACCCTGGCCGGGATGCTGGCGCGCACGCAGGCCACGGCGCGCGCGAGGGCTTTCGTCATTGCGGTCGCCATGCTGCTGACCGCGCTCACGGGCGCCAGCCGCGTGTATCTGGGCGTTCACTGGCCCAGCGACGTCGCGGCCGGATGGGCTGCGGGCGCCGCATGGGCCATCCTGTGCGGGAGCGTGATGTCCGCGCTACAGCCGCGCGGGGCGCCCGGCTGATCCATGAAAGGCCGGCCGCTTCGGGCGCCCCGCCTTGCTTGTCTCGCTTGCTTGCCCAGCGGTATTGCGCGACGCCGGGCCATGGCTATGGTGCGCGCCATAAACGGAGGAAAACCATGGCGGACATCGTCCTCGGCGTCGGCAGCTCCCATTCGCCGCTTCTCAACAGCCCAGCGGAAGATTACCCGAAACACGCCGAGATCGACGCCAGCGGTCGCAAGCTCATCGATAAATCCGGCGTGGCGCGCACCTACGGCGAACTTCTCGAACGCGCCGACCCGTCCATCAAGGACCAGATCCGGCCAGAGATCCTGCAGGAGCGCGCCGCGCGCTGCACGGCCAACATCGAAAAGCTGGAGCGCGAGATCGCGGGCGCGAAGCTCGACGCGCTCATCATCATCGGCGACGACCAGCACGAGCAGTTCTTCGAAGACAACATGCCCGCCATTCTTGTTTATGGCGGCGAAACCATCGTCAATAATCCCCTCAACATGCCGGCAGAGGCGCCGCAATGGTGGCGGCGCGCCCGCTCGCAGTACCACGTCAGCGATGAGCCCCGCGAATACCCCGTCGATGCGGCGCTGGCGCGTCACCTCATCAACGCGCTGATGGAGGATGACTTCGATGTGAGCGTCTCGCGCAAGCTCGCAAAGCCCCACGGAGAGGGCCACGCCTTCGGCTTCGTCCACCAGCGGCTGATGCGCGACGAGACCATCGTTCCCATCGTCCCCGTGGCGCTGAACACCTACTTTGCGCCCAACCAGCCCCGCCCGCGTCGCTGCTACGACCTGGGACGCGCCATCGCCCGCGCAGTGCGCGCCTACCCCGGCGCCGGACGCATCGGCATCCTTGGCTCCGGAGGCCTGAGCCACTTCACGGTGGATGAGGAACTCGACCGCATGCTCCTCGACGCCTTCCGCAACAAGGACGCCGACGCCCTGCGCTCACTCGCGCCCGCGCGGCTGAACTCGGGCACCTCCGAAGTGCGCAACTGGATCACGGTGGCTGGCGCGTGCGAGCACCTCGACACGCAGTGGCAGGAGTATGTGCCCTGCTACCGCTCCGCGGCGGGAACAGGCTGCGGCATGGGATTCGCCGTCTGGGCGTGAACGCGCGAGCGCCGTCGCTCGTGCGACGCGACGGCGCGCCGCCTCAGAGAACCACCTCGATCAGCTTGGGCCCTTGCGCCGCCATAGCCGCGTCGAGCGCGGCGGCGAAACCCTCGGCGGTGTCCACGCGCCGGCCCGGCACGCCCATGCCCTTCGCCAGCGACACGAAGTCGAGGGCGGGTCGATCGATGGAGGTCAGCGCCAGCGCCTTGGGTCCGAGATTGCCGGCCTGCATGTTCGCGGCCTCGTTGTTGAGGATCTGGTAGCGGCGGTTGGCGAAGACCACTGTCGTCACATCGAGGCCTTCGCGCGCCTGCGTCCAGAGCGCCTGAATGGTGTACATGGAGCTTCCGTCGCCCACGAGGCAGATCACCTTGCGATCCGGACACGCCACCGCCGCGCCAACCGACACAGGCGGGCTGAAGCCAATGGATCCGCCCATGTTCTGGATGGTGTCATGGGGGGCGGCTGCGGCAGTGAGCGCATAGGTTTCGCGCCCCGTGGTGAGCGATTCGTCCACCAGCACACAGTTTTCCGGCATCGCCACGCGCAGCGCCTCCGAGATGGATTGCGGCGTCAGCGCGCCGCGCACGGACGCGCGCTCGCCCCTGCCCTGCACAACGGCCCGCGAGGCGCGCGCGCCCACCCGCTCGCACAGGCGCTCCAGCGCCGCGCGGCCGTCGCCGCCCCGCGGACAGATCGCGTGCACGCGGGCGCCCGGCGCTTTCAGCAGCGAGGGCTTGTCCGGATACGAAAAGAACGCGACCGGCTCGCCTGTTTCGATGGTGACGAGATGCTTGAAGCGGGCGAGAAACTCCACCGCAGGATCAACCGCATAAGGAATGCGGCTCACCGCCACGCGCCCGGCGCCGCGCTCGATGCGCGCCGAAAAGAACTGCGCGCCGACCACGCAGCCGGTATGCGCGGCGATGCGACCGGCGAGCTCAAGCGGCCCCTCGCGCAAGGCGCGGTCCGCCAGAACAAGCAGCGTCGGTTCGCCGCCCAGAAGCGCCTGCGCCGCGCTCTCGAGAGCATCCTCGTCCAGCTCCACATCATCGGCGAGCGGCTCGGCCGCAACGCCCCCGCTGGCCGGCCCCCACGCAACGTCGCCGGGCAGGACGAGGGTCGCAATTGCGGCCTTGCGGGCGCGCGCATGGGCGATGGCGTTCGCCGCGTCCTGGGCGATGGCGCCAGAACTGTCGGAGCGATGCACCCAGTGGGAGAGCGTGCGCGCCATGCCCATGAGATCGGAGGTGAGCGGCGCGTCGTATTGCAAATGCGCGTTGGCGTGATCGCCAACCACGTTCACGATTCCAGATCCCGCCCGGCGCGCATTATGGAGGTTCGCCATACCGTTGGCGAAGCCCGGCCCCAGATGCAGCAGCGTCGTCGCAGGCTTGTCCGCCATGCGCCAGTACCCGTCCGCGGCGCCCGTCGCCACGCCCTCGAACAGCGTGAGCACCGCGCGCAGGCCCGGCGCACGGTCGATAGCGGCGAGAAAATGCATTTCCGATGTGCCGGGATTGGCGAAACACACATCGAGGCCATTGCCTGTGAGCGTGGCGAGGAGGCTGTCGGCGCCGTTCATTCTCTCGATCTCCCTGACGCGCCATGATCTGGCGTTTGTCAAAGAGATAACACGCCGGGCACGGCCCCGCGCAATCGCAGCCTCGAGTCATGCGCCAACCGCGCCGTCATTCCGGCGACGGCCGGAATCCACGATAGGCCGCAGGGCGCAAGCGTTTGCCTGTCGTGGATGGTCGGCCTTCGCCGACCATGACGCTGTGGGGACATGGGCGCCCACCGCGCCATCATTCACGCCCTACATTCCCGGGGCGGGCGCAGCCCGAACCCGGGATCCAGCCTTAGCGACAGACGTCTGGGCCCCGGATCGCTTCGCGTCCGGGGATGTGGCGAGTGCGCGCGGGGACGCGAGCGGTCCTTTGCGCGCGCACGCAGCGCCGCGCTAATGTGGCCGCGCAACGGGAGGGACGACATGGTGAATCTGGCTATCGTGGGGCTCGGCGCATGGGGGCGCAAGCTCGTGACCGCAACGAAGGATTCGCAGAAGGCGCGCTTCACCCATGCGGTCGTGCGACGGGCGGACGCGGCGCAGGAGTTCGCCGGGGCGCACGGGCTGGCGGTGAGCGAGGATTACGCCTCGGTTCTGGCCGATCCGACGGTCGATGGGGTGGTGTCCTGCGGCCCGGCCCACCTGCACGCGGAGCATTCCCTGCAAGCCCTGCGCGCAGGCAAGCCGGTTCTGGCGATCAAGCCCATGGCGCTCGCCGGCGCCCAGGCGCGCGCCCTGCGCGACGAAGCGCAGGCCCGCGGTCTTGCGCTGGCCCTCGCCTACAATCGCCGATTCACCTCGAATATTCAGGCCCTGCTCGCGGAAGTGAAGGCGGGCGCCATCGGCGACGTGCTGCACACGGAAGGCGATTTCTGCGTGCACCGCTATCACAAGATCCGCGAGGGCGGCTGGAAAGGCGATCCGCAATCCTCCCCGCCAGGCGGGCTCGCCGACCATGTGCTCTACCTCACCATCGAAACGCTGGGCAAAATCGCCGACGTCCACGCCATCTCGCGCAGCAATGTGAGCGACAACCGTCTTGCGGACTCCACCGCCGTTCTGGCCCGCGCGCACGGCGGCTCGACCGCATTTCTGACCGGCATCGGCGTGACGGCGGATGATTTCCGCTTTCAGGTTTACGGCTCGCGCGGATGGGTGGAAGCGCGAGGCGCGACCCGCTTCCGCCTGGAGACCATCGACGGGCGCAAGGTGGATGAAACCCTGCCGAAGGCCGAGGCCGAACGGCTGGAGGTCGAGGCGTTCGCCGACGCGCTCGCGGGCCGTGCGCCGTTTCCGGTGAGCGTGGACGACGCCGTGCACGGCGTGGAGGCGCTGGAGGCGATCGCAGCGTCCGCGAACGAGCGGCGCATCGTGGCGGTTGGCTGACTGCGCCCATTTTCGCGGCGCCATCGGGCGCCTATATTCAACCTCTATCTTGAGGGGGGCGCCCATGCGGGTCACGTTCGTCGATCGGTTTCTGATTTTTCTGGCGATCAAGCTACGTATCTCGCCGCTGATGGCGCATGTGCTGCTGATGGTGGCGATCACCGCGCTGTTCGCCGGCATGGCGCCGGACGCGGCGGTGCTGCTGCGGCGGCTCGACTATCTGGCGATCTGGTTCCTCACATGCGCGTTCGGCGTGTTCGTGACGTGGTTCTCGAAAGGCGAGCACCGCGGCGCCTGGGCGCGCGCCGACGTGTGGCGGGAGTAAAGCTTCGCGTTGGGCCTCGGTCGTGTTATGTCGCGGACATAAGTCTCTGGAGTTCCGCGCCGTTATGACCATCCGCCTGCACCGGGGCGACCTGCCCGACAATTTTGCTCCGGGGGACTCCGTCGCCATCGACACCGAGACGCTCGGCCTCAACCCGCACCGGGACAGGCTGTGCGTCGTGCAGCTCTCGCGGGGTGACGGAGAGGCGGACGTGGTTCAGATCGCGCGCGGACAGACGCGCGCGCCCAACCTCGAGCGGCTGCTGGCGGACCCGTCGGTCACCAAGATCTTCCACTTCGCGCGGTTCGATGTGGCGGTTCTGCTGCACACGTTCGGCGTCGCCGCCACGCCCGTTTACTGCACGAAAATCGCCTCGAAGCTCACGCGCACCTACACGGACCGGCACGGACTCAAGGATCTGACGCGGGAGCTCATCGGCGTCGATCTGTCGAAGCAGCAGCAATCCTCCGACTGGGCGGCGGAAACGCTCTCCGAGGCCCAACTCGCCTACGCCGCCTCGGACGTGCTTCACCTGCACGCCCTCAGGCAAAGGCTCGACGCCATGCTGGCGCGGGAGGGACGGACGGAGCTGGCGCAAGCGTGCTTCGAATTCCTGCCGACGCGGGCAAAGCTCGACTTGATGGGCTGGCCCGAGCAGGACATATTTTCACACGAGTGAGGCTTTTCACACGAGTAAGGCTTGGCGGGCGACGTGGCCGGGACTCTGCGCCGGAACTCCGCCGAACGACAGCTGCAATGTCACCCTGCGCGATCCCGGAGCAGCCCAATCCATGAGCCAGAGCGCCTACGATCTGGATCGACCGCGCCGCCGGCCTGTGGTGGACCGGGCGCAGGCGTTCCGGGACGCCGGGCGTCACACCTCACGCGTACGTCTGCTGCGGCGGGGAATCGTGGCGGGCTCGGCCCTCCTGGTGGCGAGCGTCGTCGGCTGGTCGCTGTTCGGGCCGTCAGGCAAGCTGCCGGCCGGCGTGACGATCGCAGGCGCCTCCCTCAATGGAACGCGGATCATCATGGAGTTGCCGAAGCTGAACGGCTACCGGCGGGATGGCCGTCCCTTCGAGGTGCGGGCGCGCTCCGGCGTCCAGGATGTGCGCACGCCAAAGATCATCGAGCTCAACGAAATCGACGCGACGGTCCAGAACTCGGACGGATCGCCTATCCGCATCATCGCCCCGAAGGGCGTGTTCGACAGCGGCGCGGACACCATGCGCCTGGACGGGCCGGATGGGAGCGAGCCGATCCGCATCACCGGGGGCACTTACGACATCGTGATGCGCTCTGCGAACATGGACTTCAAGAAAGGCGCGGTGACATCCGCGGACCCGGTTGCGGTGAAGATGACGAACGGCGTGGTGTCCGCCGATACGCTTGACATAACAGGCAACGGTTCAGTGGTTTCGTTCGTGGGGAACGTGCGGTCGGTGATTGCGCCTGACCGTACGGTTCAACTCGACGGCGCGCAGACAGAAGGCGACAGGCGATGACGGGGGTTGGCGGTTTCATTCGCGGGCGCAGCGGCGCCCTGGCGCTTATAGCGCTCATGGCTCCCATGGCGCTCGCGTCCCCGGCCTTGGCCCAGCGAGCCAACAGCCCCATCATTCCCGGCGGAAACTCGCGGGCTCCCATCAGCGTCGACGCAGGCAAGCTGGACTTCTTCGACAAGGAGCAGAAGCTTGTCTACTCCGGCGGAGTGATCGCCAGACAGGGCGACGCGTCCCTGAAGGCCGCCACGCTCACGATCTTCTTCGTCAAGGATGGCGGCGGCGAAGGCGAAGCGCGCAACCGGGCCGCAATGGGCGCCGGCCTCAGCGGAGGCGACAATCAGGTGCGCCGCATGGAGGCCACGGGACCGGTCACCATCGTGAACAAGCAACAGGTCGGCACCGGCGACCGCGGCGTCTATGACCGGGTCGACAACAAGGTGTACCTGATCGGCAATCCGACGCTCAGCGAGGGATCCCACGTGGTGCAGGGCGACGCCCAGTCGCAACTCATCTACGATCTCACCGCAGGGCGCGCGCAGATCGTCGGCGGTCGCGTACGCAGCCTCATCACCCCAAGCTCGGCTGCGCAGACCCCAAGCCCTGCGCAGACCCCAAGCCCTGCGCAGCCTGGCGAGAAGCCGCGACCGACGCGTTGAGGCGTCTGTTGCGTTGAGCCGTGGACCGGAGTACGCGGTGAAGGGTGTTTCTCAGGCCGCGAGCCGAAGATGTTGTCCTTCTCAAGCTTCTCGCCTCCGCGCCCCGTCACCCGACGGCGGACATGCGTGCTGTGGCGTGAGCCACGGAGCGGTCAAGCAGAGACCAGGCAGTCAGGGGGCGGGCGACCCACATGAACGCGAACGACTGGGGCTCCACATACGGCTACGGCGACCACTACGGCTACGCTGACCAGAACGTTGCCTCCTTCGCTGAAGGATCGCTCGGCGCCTACAATCTGGGCAAGAGTTACCGCGGCAGGCAGGTGGTCAAGAACGTCAGCCTCGCAGTGCGCAGGGGCGAAGCCGTTGGACTGCTGGGCCCTAATGGCGCGGGCAAAACCACAGTCTTTTACATGATCACCGGACTGGTGAAGCCGGACAAGGGCGTGATCGAACTCGACGGCCACGACGTGACGCCGTTGCCCATGTACCGGCGCGCGCGGCTCGGCATCGGCTATCTGCCGCAGGAAGCTTCGATTTTTCGCGGCATGAACGTCGAGGACAATATACGCGCGGTGCTGCAGGTGGCCATCCGGGGTCGCGCCGCTCAGGAAGCCGAACTTGAGGCGCTGCTTGAGGAATTTGACATCAAGCGCCTGCGCAAATCGCCGTCCATCGCGCTATCTGGCGGCGAACGCCGGCGCTGCGAGATCGCCCGCGCGCTGGCCAGCCAGCCATCGTTCATGCTGCTCGACGAGCCGTTCGCGGGCATCGACCCCATTGCAGTGGGCGACATCCAGCAACTGGTGCGCCACCTCACCCAGCGCGGCATCGGCGTGCTCATCACCGATCACAACGTGCGCGAAACGCTGGGCCTCATCGACCGGGCCTACATCATCCATTCCGGTCAGGTGCTGACGGAAGGTTCGCCGGACGCCATCGTCGCGGACCCCGATGTGCGCCGCTACTATCTCGGCGAAGATTTTCGGATGTGATTTTTTCCAGCTGACTTAAACGCAGCCTTAAATCACGGCGCGCATAGTGCACTGCGAAACGCCCGGTTGGCTGCCCAGCCAAACAGCGGTATAAGCAAAAAACGGGCCGGGTTTGGCCGCGCTGAGAGTTCAGGTCGTCCGATGGCGTTGTCAACGCGGTTGATGCTCCGCCAGGGCCAGTCCCTGGTCATGACGCCGCAATTGCTGCAGGCGATCAAGCTTCTTCAGTACTCCAACATGGAGCTTTCCGCCTACGTCGAGCAGGAGCTTGAGCGCAACCCCCTGCTTGAGCGCACGGAGGAGACCGGCGACCATGAGCCCGCCTCCGCTCCTGCGGACCCCCGGGACGGCCGGGACACGGAATGGGAGTCCGACGCGGGCGACGCTGAAGGCTTGGGCGCCAGCGACTGGAGCGAAGGCGGGCGCAGCGAAGGCGACTGGGCGCAGGAAGCGCTTTCGACGGACGCAGCGAGCCTCTCCGCCGAACTGGGCACCGAGGTGGACAATGCGTTCGACGCGGACCGCGCTCCCACCCCGGCCGAGACACGCCATGACGATCCCGGCCTGTCCGCCACATCGTGGACCGGATCGGGTGGAGGGGGAGGCGACGAAGAGGCGCCGAACCTCGAAGCCTACGTCGCCGCGCAGGTGGGACTGTCGGAACATCTGGAGCAGCAACTCGCGCTCGCGATCGTCGATCCTACAGACCGGCTGATCGGCCACGCGCTGATCGACGGGATCGATGAGGCGGGCTACCTGCGCGAGCCTGTGGGCGAGATCGCGGAGCGGCTCGGCGCGCCTGTGGAGCGCGTGGAGCGCGTGCTGGCGGTCATTCACACGTTCGACCCCGGCGGCGTCGGCGCCCGCGATCTTTCAGAGTGCCTTGCGATCCAGTTGCGCGAGCGGGATCGCTTCGATCCCGCCATGCAGGCGCTTGTGGCCCACCTGCCGCTGCTCGCCAAACGCGACTTCACGCAACTGCGCAAGATCTGCGGCGTCGATGATGAAGACCTCAGCGAGATGCTGAAGGAAATCCGCGCGCTCGATCCCAAGCCCGGACGCGCGTTCGGCGGCGCCCCTGTGCAACCTGTCGCCCCGGATGTGACCGTGCGTCAGGGCCCCGACGGCGCATGGCTGGTTGAGCTTAATCCGGAAGGGCTTCCGCGGGTGCTCGTCAACCAGACGTACGCCGCAAGGGTGATGCGCGCCGGTCTGGCGCCTGCGGAGAAGACGTACATCACCGAGTGCCTGCAGAACGCCAACTGGCTCACGCGCAGTCTTGAGCAACGCGCGCGCACGATCCTGAAGGTGGCGACCGAGATCGTGCGCCAGCAGGATGGTTTCTTCTCGAAAGGCGTGGAGCACTTGCGGCCGCTGAATCTGAAGATTGTCGCGGACGCCATCGGGATGCACGAATCGACCGTCTCTCGCGTGACGTCGAACAAGCATCTTGTGTGTCCGCGCGGTCTTTTCGAGTTCAAGTACTTCTTCACCGCATCCATCCCCGCGCAGGCGGGCGGGGACGCCCACTCCGCCGAAGCCGTTCGCTTCAAGATCAAGCAGATGATCGATCAGGAGACCGCCGACGACGTCCTCTCCGACGACGCTATTGTGCTGCGGCTGAAACAGGCCAACGTCAACATCGCGCGCCGCACGGTAGCGAAGTACCGGGAGAGCCTGCGCATCCCCTCGTCCGTGGAACGGCGCCGCGAAAAGGCCGCCTTGCGCGGCCAGAGTTAAGCCCGCAGGCGGCGACCCATCGTCGCTCCTGTGGAGGCCGCGGCGGCCCGATTGACTCGCGTGCGGGGGGCTTCTAACCCTTGATTGCGTCCGTCCGCGCGCCTCGTGGCGCACTTCGGAGTGAACGATATGGATCTGCGCGTCTCGGGCAAGAATTTCAGCATCGGCGACGCGATGCGGCGGCACGTGACCGACAGGGTTCACGCTGCGGTTCAAAAGTACTTCGACGGCGGCGTTTCCGGGCATGTGATCGTCGATCATGAAGGCTCCGGATACCGCGCTGACTGCACGCTCCATCTGGCTTCGGGAATCACGCTTCAGTCGGAAGGCCGGGCCATGGAGCCGTACGCGAGCTTCGAGCAGGCTGCGGAGCGGCTTGAAAAGCGGCTGCGTCGTTACAAGCGCCGCCTCAAGGATCACCACGCGAACGCCGCGGTTGAGGCCGCGCCGGTCGAGACATTCGCCAGCTACGTGCTGGAGGCGCCCGAGGACGAACACGCGGAAGCGGGTGAGTTCAGCCCGGTCGTGGTGGCGGAAAAAACCAGCGCGTTGAAACGTGTCAGCGTTTCGCAGGCGGTTCTGGATCTTGACATGACGGGCGCGCCCGTCCTCGTGTTCCGCAACGCTGGAACCGACCGCGTAAACATCGTTTATCGCCGTTCCGACGGCAACGTCGGCTGGATTGATCCCGCGAGCGCCGAGACGCGCAAGGCTAGGCCCTGAACGCCGCCCGCGCCTTCTCATATTCCTGGTGGATAATGTCGCTGCACGATTTGATCGAACCCAACGCGATCCTGCCTTCGCTGAAGGTCTCGACGAGGAAGCAGGCGTTGCAGGAGCTCAGCGAGCGCGCGGCGGAGGTGTCCGGGCTGCCCGCCCGCGAGATCTTCGATGCGCTGCTGCAGCGCGAACGGCTGGGCTCGACCGGCGTGGGCGGAGGCATCGCCATTCCCCATGGCAAGCTGCCGCGGGTCGATCGCATGATCGGGCTCTTCGCCCGGCTGGAGCGGCCCATCGATTATGAGGCCCTGGACGGCGAGCCGGTGGACTTGATCTTTCTTCTGCTCGCGCCGGAGTCTGCTGGCGCGGATCACCTCAAGGCGCTTTCCAAGGTCGCCCGGGCCTTGCGCGACCAGCGCCTGACGGCCCGCTTGCGGGCGACGCGGGACGCCTCGGGCCTTTACCTCCTGCTGACCCAGAGCCCGACCCACAACGCCGCCTGACGCGGCGGCCAGCCCCTCACACCCAGAGCCGCGCGGCGTAGTCGATGGCGAACCGCTCCGGTTGCGCCGCAATGCCGGCCATGCCGGCGAGCACCGCGTCGGGCGCCGTGACAAGACGCGTGGGAATTGCGCGCGCGAGCCCGTCCATGGGCGCCTTGGCCTCGAAGGCGCTGCGGAACTCCGCCTCATCAAGGAGCGGCGCCAGGCGTGGCAGGACGCCGCCCGCCAGCGTCACGCCGCCACGCGCAAGGAAGGCGATGGCCATGTCGCCCGCGAACCGGGCGGCGAGGCGCCAGAACCGACGCAGGGTCTCCCGCTCCGCGCCTTCCGCCGCAAGGCCGGCCGCCGTGATCTGAGCCGCCGTGATCTGAGCCGTCGTCATGCCGGGCGCTGGCGCCCCCTGCGCGGCGAGCCGCGCCGCGTGCACCCGCGCAAGACCGGGGCCCGACAACACCGCCTCTGCCGTGATGCGACCATGCACCCGCTCAAGAAGCGGCCAGAAAGCCTCCTCCTCCGGGCCGCAGGGGCCAAAGCCCATATGACCCGCCTCGCTCGGCAACGCCGCATAGCGACCATCCACCCGGGCGAGGGCGGACAGGCCAAGTCCGGTTCCGGGTCCAAGCACGAGACGCAGGCCGTCGGTGGGCTCGGCCACGGTCCCGATGGAGCGCGCGTCCTGCGGCCCCAGCGACGGCAACGCATAGGCCAGCGCCTCGAAATCGTTGAGGAGAAGCCCCTGCTCGACGCCAATCGCCCGGGCCGCCGCCGGGCCGTCGATCACCCAGTCTGCGTTGGTGAGCTTGAGGGAGCGCCCGGCCATTGGGCCTGCGGCGCACACCATGATGGACCGGGGCCGTAGGCGAGCCTGCGCCAGCGCCGCGAGCGCGGACTCAGGAAACGCGCGCGCGTCCGCCGTCAGGCTCTTGCCCACAGGCTCCGGACGCGCGCCGGGCGCGGACGCAAGGGCGTAGCGCACGTTTGTGCCGCCGATGTCGCAGAGCAGGACCGGGAAGGGAAACGTCACTGGCGCTCCTGAGCTTGGCCGATTCGCAGGCCCCATTGGGCGCCGCCAGCTTTTGGGCGTCAATCAGGACGGCGCAAGAACCCGGAGGGCGACGTCCCGGCCCTGCGGCCAAAGTCCCCTTCCAAACCGGAGCCGGAGGGCCTAGAACGCGTCGCCCCTCGCAAGAACAGGCAGCCGCCCATGACGTACCAGCACGCTCCCTTGTTTCCCCTCGCCAAGGACACGACCCCTTACCGCAAGCTCACCTCGGAGGGCGTGACAGTCGAGACAATCGGCGACCGCGAGGCGCTCAGCGTCAGCCGCGAGGCGATCCGCCTGCTCGCCGAACAGGCGATGATGGACATCAACCACCTGCTGCGGCCCGGCCACCTCGCCCAGCTGCGCAAGATCCTCGACGACCCGGAAGCCACCGGCAACGACCGCTTTGTGGCGTTCGACCTGCTGAAAAACGCCAATATCGCCGCCGGCGGCGTGCTACCCATGTGCCAGGACACGGGCACGGCCATCGTGATGGGCAAGAAGGGCCGCCTCGTGTGGACGGACGGCGCGGACGAGAGCGCGCTGGCGCAAGGCGTGAAGGACGCCTACGAGAAGCGCAACCTGCGATACTCGCAGCTTTCCGCCGTCTCGATGTTCGAAGAAAAGAACACGAAGAACAATCTTCCCGCGCAGATCGAGATCTACGCGGAGGGCGAGGCCGAGTATAAGTTCCTGTTCATGGCCAAGGGCGGCGGCTCGGCCAACAAGACGTTCCTGTTCCAGCAGACGCCATCCGTGCTCACCCACGACCGGATGATCGCGTTCCTCAAGGAGAAGATCCTCACGCTGGGCACCGCCGCCTGCCCGCCCTACCACCTCGCCCTCGTCATCGGCGGCCTGTCCGCCGAGCAGACCCTCAAGACCGTGAAGCTCGCCTCCGCCCGCTACCTCGACGGCCTGCCGACCGAAGGCGGCGAGGATGGCCACGCCTTCCGCGATCTCGCCATGGAGGAGGAGATACACAAGATCACCCAGAAGCTGGGCGTCGGCGCCCAGTTCGGCGGCAAATACTTCTGCCATGACGTACGCGTGATCCGCCTGCCGCGCCACGGCGCCTCGCTGCCGATCGGCATGGGCGTATCGTGCTCGGCCGACCGGCAGGCTGTCGGCAAGATCACGAAGGATGGCGTGTTTCTGGAGGAGCTGGAGCGCGATCCCGCCAAGTACCTGCCCCACGTCGAGGATGGCGCGTTGGGCGGCGACGTGGTGCAGGTGGATCTCAACCGGCCGATGGCGGACATTCTGGCCGAGCTGACCAAGCACCCCATCAAGACGCGCCTGTCGCTGACCGGGCCGCTGATCGTCGCCCGCGACCTCGCCCACGCCAAGCTGCGCGAACTGCTGGACCGGGGCGAGCCGCTGCCGGACTACTTCAAGAACCACCCGGTCTACTACGCCGGCCCCGCCAAGACGCCGGACGGCATGCCCTCGGGCTCTTTCGGTCCCACCACAGCGGGGCGCATGGACTCCTTCGTCGACCAGTTCCAGGCCGCCGGCGGCTCCATGGTGATGCTCGCCAAGGGCAACCGCTCAGCGGCCGTGCGCGACGCCTGCAAGAAGCACGGCGGCTTCTATCTGGGCTCCATCGGCGGGCCTGCCGCGCGCCTCGCGCAGGATTGCATCAAGAAGGTGGAGGTCGTCGCCTATCCAGAGCTTGGCATGGAGGCGATCTGGCGCATCGAGGTCGAGAACTTCCCGGCGTTCATCGTGGTCGATGACAAGGGCAACGACTTCTTCAAGGAGCTGAACCTGGGGTGAGGGGGGTGAGGCGTCATTCCGGCGAGGGGTGGAATCCACGGCAAGCCGCAGGTCGCCAACTCAAGCGTCACAGACGAGTATGTGATATGATTTTTGCCGCAGGCTAGGGCATGGCCTGCGGCCTAGCGCAATTACGAAGTGATTCTAACACCTTCCGGGAGATGGCCATGCGAATCAAATGCGACCGTGTCGTCGACGGATTGATCCCGTCGGAGTCCATCGTCTGCATCACCACGCATGACGGATCCGAGGAGGTTGTCGTCCATTCTGGTTTAGTTCAAGATATGTTCCTGTTTGTTGGAAACGTTTTAGGGCGCGACGCGGGGAAGGCTCTTGTAGAGCTGCCGCGTGAGAGCGCGTCCGGAAAATGGCGCGTCTGGGTGCCGGAGGCCGCTTTGGCGACATAGATCTTGCGGGGCTGCAATGATTCTGACGGATCGTGAAATTCAGATTGCGTTGCAGACCGGCGTCTTGAAGATCGAACCACGGCCAAAGCCTGACGCCGTCAGCTCAACCAGCGTGGATTTGACCCTCGGGCGAGATTTTGCGGTCTGGAGCAGTCGTCCCGGGATGACCATTTGTCCTGGCGCGAAAGGTTTCAAGTATACGGATTACATCGACCTTCAGGAAAAGAGGACCGGCGCACATGTGCTGCAGCCCCAGTCATTCGTTCTCGGGTGGACGGCGGAGAGGGTCCAGATCCCTATAAACTCCCGGCTTGCTGCGCGGGTCGAAGGCAAGAGCTCCATGGCTCGCCTCGGCGTAGGGATCCATGTGACCGCGCCCACCATCCATTCCGGCTTCGAAGGACAGGTTCAGCTCGAGATCTTCAATTTCGGACCGAACTCGATTCAGCTGGACGAGGGCATGCGCATCTGTCAGCTCATTTTCGAGCAAACGCTGGGCACGCCCGAGAAGGGCTACGCGGGCCTCTTCATCGGGCAAGAAGCGGATAAGCTTGGAGCCTGACCCCGCCCGCGCCTGCCGCCCCCTCATGCCCACCCCCAGCCCCTCCCGGTTGACGCGCCCGCCCAACGGCCTAAAAGCTGGCGATCAAACGCCAACCCAAAGAGGCTAGACATGACGGGAGCGAGATCCTTCGTGGTCGATGACCGCGAAAAGGGCATTTTCCTGCTCGATCGCGAGGCGCTGGTCTCCGACGACGTTCTGCGCGGCGAAATGCGCAACATCTTCGCCAAGTGCTGGATCTATGTCGGCCACGGCTCCGAGCTGAAGCGCAACGGCGACTTCCACACGCGCAAGGTGGCGGGCCGCCCGGTCATCTTCGCCCGCGACGGCAAGGGCCAGGTGCGCTGCCACTTCAACACCTGCCGCCACCGCGGCGCGCTGGTGTGCACAGAGCGCAAGGGCAACACGCGGCGCTTCAACTGCGTCTATCACGGCTGGATCTACAACAACGATGGCTCCATGGCCCGCGTACCGGGCGATGAGGCCTACACCGCCGCCTTCGACCAGAGCACGTTCGGCCTCAAGGCGCCGGCGCGCTTCGAGCAGTATCGCGACTTCTGGTTCATGAACCTGGACCCGGACGCGCCCGCGCTCGTGGACTATCTCGGCAAGGCGACCGACTACATCGACCTCGTGGTCGAGCAGTCGCCGTCGGCCACCATGGAGGTGCTCGCCGGCACGCAGGAGTACGACGTCAACGCCAACTGGAAGCTGATGGTCGAAAACAGCGTGGACGATTACCACCTGCCCTCGACCCACTCCACGTGGCTCAACTACATGGCCAACTCCGGCGTGAAGGTGGAGCCGCCGAAGGATCCCTCCCTCGTGCTGCCCACCCACGGGCTGGCGATTGATCTGGGCAACGGCCACTTCACCACCGACAACGTGAACTTCCGCGGCCGCCCCGTGGCGGCGTGGATTCCGATCTACGGTGAAGACGCCAAGCCCGAAATGGCCGCCATTCGCGAGGAGCTGGTGCAGCGCGTGGGGCCTGATCGCGCCAAGCGCATCTGCGACACCAACCGCAACCTCGTGATCTTCCCCAACCTCGTCATCAACGACGGCTCTTCGGTGACGATCCGCACTTTCTTTCCCGACGGCGCCAACCGGATGCACGTCACCGCGTGGGCGCTCGGCCCCGTGGAGGAGAGCGAAAGCGCCCGCGCACGCCGGCTTGATGCGTTCCTTACGTTCTACGGCCCCGGCGGCTTCGCCACGCCCGACGACGTGGAGGCGCTGGAGCTCGTCCAGCAGGGCCTCGCCAACTACTCCGACGACCGCTGGTCAGAGATGTCGCGCGGCATGGGCCGTGAAGGCGAGCAGCTCAACAGCGACGAGCATCACCTGCGCACCTTCTGGCGCCACTGGAACAAGATGATGACGGAGGCCCTGTGATGAACGTGCACGCCAACGCGACCGTCACGCGCGCCGAAGTCGAAGACTTCCTCTACCACGAGGCTGCGCTGCTCGATGAGTGGCGCCTGAAGGAGTGGGAAGGCATTCTCGCCGACGACGCCACATATTACGTGCCGCCCAACGACGATCTGGACGGCGGCCACAAGGACACGCTCTACATCATCTCGGATGATCGCGAGCGCATCCGCCAGCGCGTCATCCGCGTGCTCGATCCCAACTGCCATGCGGAGTTTCCGCGCTCGCGCCTGTGCCGTCTCATCACCAACGTGCGCATCACCGGCGTTGAGGGCGATCTGGTGCACGCGTCGTCGAACTTCTCCTGCTACCGCTATCGCCGCTATCAGCGCGAGTTCGTCTACGTGGGCGTCTACAAGCACACGCTGCGCAAGAGCGCGGAGGGGTTCAAGATCAAGGAGCGGCGCGTTCTGCTCGCCGCCCATGAGCTGGGCCAGCTCGGCTCGGTGAGCTTCATTCTGTAACGTCTCACCCCCACTTTCCCGGACGCCGCAGGCGATCCGGGACCCCGGGGCCGCAAGCGAGTGAAAACGGCCGCTGGGTCCCGGGTTCCGGCTGCGCCGGCCCCGGGAAAGTGAAACCCCACAAACGGCGGCGCCGCACGCGGCGTTTTCTGCTTAAGTACGCACCGACGCACGGGCGCAAAGACCCGGCTCAAGGAGGAAACATGGCTGAAATCTTTGTTGCCAAAGCAAGCGACATGCAGGACGGCGAGCGCCGCATCGTGCGCACGCCGAAAGGCGAAGTCGGGATCTTCAACTACAAGGGCGCCTTCCACGCCTACGCCAACACCTGCGTCCACTCCGGCGGGCCTGCGTGCGAGGGCGTTCTCGTCAACAAGGTCCTGGACATCATCGCCGAAGATCGCACCTATCAAGGCCAGACCTTCGCCGACGAGATGCACTTCGTCTGCCCGTGGCACGGGTACGAATACAATATCGAAACCGGCGTGTGCGCGGGCGATCCCAAGCTGCGGCTGAAGAAATTCGAAACGGTCGTCCGTAGCGGCGACGTGTATCTCGTCGCCTGAGGAGCACAGCCATGGACGCCATCAACAACGAGGTCCGCAACCTCCGCTTCGACAGCTACGACACGGGCGAGCATCTGAAGAACGCGGCCAAACAGGCCCGCGCCCGCAACTACCAGGACTTTCTCATCGTTGACGTGGACTCGCACCACTACGAGAGCGAGCACTACAAGGATGTGTTCAGCTACATCGAAAGCCCTGTACTGAGGCGCACCGCGCTTGAATCCTTCAATCGTGGCGGCCGCTCGTCCTTCATGGGCAGCGAGGTCGGCTATCAGGACATCGGCGGGCGCATCACGCGCCACTGGCTGCGCAAGCACGAGAAGACGCCGGCCGACAGGCATCGTGACATCACCACCACGCTGCGGTGGATGAACGCCATGGGCGTTGATTACGCCTGCCTGTTCCCAACGCCGATGCTGTTTCTGGGCACGCATCCGCAGCCCGAAATTGAGGCCGCCCTCGCGCAGGCCTACAACAGGTGGCTGTGCGAGCGCATCCTGCAGGAGGAAAAGCGCATCGTCTCGATGCTCTACCTGCCCTTCAACGATCCGGAAGCAGCCTACCGCACCGTGCAGGAATTCGGCGGCAAGCCGGGCGTGGTCGGCTTCATGGTGACGGCGCCGCGCTACAAGCCGGTGCACGACAACGCCTATATGAAGACCTATCGTCTCATCGAGGAGATGGGCCTGCCGATCTCGTTCCATGCGGCATACACGTGGGGCGATCAGGCGCTGCAGCTGACCAACCGCTTCATCGGCGTCCATGCGTTGGGCTTCATGTGGTTCAACATGGTCCACATGACGAACTGGGTGGTGAACGGCCTGCCGGAGCGCTTCCCGAAACTGAAGGTCATGTGGATCGAAAGCGGCCTCACGTGGGCCTACAGCCTCATGCAGCGGCTGGATCATTCCTACATGATGCGCACGTCGGACTGCCCCTCGCTCAAGCGCAAGCCCAGCGAGTACATGCAGGAGATGTTCTTCTCCTCGCAGCCCATGGAGATGCCAGACGATCCCTCGATCCTCGAGGCGACCTTCAAGATGATCAAGGCGGAGACGCAACTTGTCTGGTCGTCGGATTATCCGCACTGGGACTTCGACCTGCCGGGCGTGATCTACGACCTGCCGTTCCTCAATGAGCAGGCCAAGCGGAACATCCTCGGCGCCAACGCGGCGAAACTGTTCAACCTACCGCTCCAGCCGGTGAAGACCATCCCTGAGTACGATTGAGCCAGGCGAGAGCCGCCTGCGCGCATGTTAAGGGATGTTATGCAAACGCTCTTCTGACGTTCGGCACAGATTTTGTATTCCTGCCAACGTCAGAGGAGATCGTCATGCATCCATTCGCCATGCCTGCCGAAATGGTCGCCCGCGTCACCGAACGTTGCGGCAACCCTCATCCATTCGATACGCTGATCCCCGAGCGCACCGCGCTCGTGGTCATCGACATGCAGAATTACTTTCTGAAACCGGGCTACATGGGCGAGGTGCCCATGGCGCGGAAGATTGTTCCCGGTGTGAATCAGCTCGCTGCAGCGCTCCGGCGCATGGGCGGCTGCGTCGTCTGGATCAAGAACAGCGCGACCGACACCCGCGAAAGCTGGTCAGTCCTGCACGAACACCTTCTCACGCCAGCCAAGCAGAAACAGCGCAGCGCAACGCTTATGGAAGATCACGAGGGCCACGAACTGTGGCCGATGCTCGACGTGAAGGCAGATGACGCACAAATCATCAAAAAGCGCTACAGCGCGTTCATTCAGGGCTCATCGGACATCGTGGCCTATTTGCGCGTACGGGGCGTGGACAGCGTCCTGATCGCGGGAACGGCGACCAACGTGTGCTGCGACAGCTCCGCGCGGGACGCCATGATGCTGAACTTCCGCTCGGTGATGGTGTCGGATGCGCTGGCTTCGTGGACCGACGCGGAACACGCGTCGGCCCTGATCAATTTTTACACGATGTTCGGCGACGTTCAGACCATCGACGAAACGATCCAGTCGCTGGCGCGCGGCGCCAGACTCGCGGCAGCCTGACGCCGGGGTTTGACGCGCGTTGCGTCGTTACGCCATGAACCGGCGGGCATGGTCGAACACCTGCCCGGCCATGATCTCGATCTGCTTGGCGATGGCCGGCTCCGAGCACTCGCCGTTGGAGAATTTCACCACCGCCGAGTTGACGGCGACGCCCAGCGGCACGTTCCAACCGCGCAGCGCATGGCCAATCTGGCGCAGTTGCGACAGCACCATGCCCGGGCCCTGATAGCCGTAGCCGCAACCGATCGCGCCTACCGCCCGACCGTCAAAGTACACGCGGGCGTCGGCGCGCATTTCTTCCGTGTAGTCGATGGCGTTCTTCACAAGGCCGGACACGCCGCCGTGATAACAGGGCGACGAGATGATGACCCCGTCGGCGCGGCGCAGATCTTCGATGAACCCGCGCGCGGCCTCCGTCAGCCCGGCGGGATCGGGATCGTACATGGGCAGCTGCAATTCCTTGCCGCCGTAGAGTTTCGTTTCGGCGCCCTGAGCGGCCGCAAAGGCCAGCGCCATGGCGAGCGCCTGCTCGGAGGAGGAGCCCGGCCGGGTGGTGCCGCCAATGCCGACGATGAATGGTTTGCGAGCGCTCATGTGCTGTCCTTCGACCTTCCTGCCTGACGCGCGGCGATCACCGCCGTGTCTGTTTCTGGGCGAGGCCGCAAGATCCTCGCTTTCTCTGTCTAGTCCGCTGACGCGGCGTTTGGAAGCTGGAAGCCCGCGGGCGCGAGAGCGGGCCGCTCGCGCGCGAGCCGCGCGAGATCGGCGGGCCAGTCCAGATCCCACACCACCGCCGGCTCGCGCCATGTGAGCTGCGTGCTGCGCAGCGCGGCGCGGGTTTGCGCCATGACGCGGTCGGAGCCCCAATCAATGTTGCGAAAAAGCGCCGGATGGGGACGCCGCGCGCCCACCAGCCCGTAACCGCCATCTTCGGCGGGGAGGAATACGGCATCGACCTCCCCCAGCGCGTCCGCGCAATCGCGCAGGTGGCGCGGCGTGATGGAAGGGCAGTCCGCCCCCATCAGCAACAGCGGGCCGTCCGCCGCCTCGAAGGCCGCCAGCATCTTGGCGCCGAGGTCGCCCTCTGGCTGCGCAGCAAGGGCGACCCCATGGGCGCCGGCGCACTGCGCAAAGAACGGATGCCCGGCGTCCGGCGCGCACCAGAGGCGCACGTTCCCCACAGCGGACGCGGCCGCCGCTGTGAGCGCGTGACGCACGAGCGATTCATGCAGGCGCGCGGCGGCATCGGCCCCCAGCGCCGGGATCAGCCGCGTCTTGCAGGCGCCGGGCACGGGCGCACGGGCGAAAATCGCGACGCCGGTCATGGCCCAGATTTCCGCGGCGCGTAGCCATAACGGCGGGCGAGGTCGTCAGGCTTGGCGCCCAGCGCAAACGCCAGTCGCAGCCGCCACATGAGCAGGATGGTGCGCAACGCGCCGTTCTGGTCCCAGCGCCGTCCCGACGTGCGCACCTTCGCCCGCAGGCAGAGTGGGCGGCCAAGGCGCTTGAGCGCACGGGAAAGCGCGATGTCCTCCATCAGCGCGATGTCGGGGAAGCCGCCCACGCGCTCGAACGCCGCGCGGGTGACGAACATCGCCTGATCGCCGGTCGCAATCCCTGTCGCCCGCGAGCGCAGGTTCATCATCGCGCCGACGAGGGGCAGCACCTTGGAGCGCCCCTCGATCGCCACGTCGAAGCGGCCCCAAACGCGGCCCGTACGCGCCATCCCGTCCAGAATCGCGCCCGGCCCGCCATCAGGCAGGATCGTGTCGGCATGGAGAAACACCAGCACATCGCCGCAAGCCACGGCCGCGCCAGCGTTCATCTGGGCGGCGCGACCGCGCGGGGCCCGCACGAGACGGTCGCAGAGCGGCTGCGCTGCGGCGACTGTCCCGTCCGCGCTGCCGCCGTCCGCCACGATCACCTCAACCCCCGCCGACCGCAAAGGCGCGAGCGCGCGCAGGCGCTCCACGACGCCGTGCGCCTCGTTGAGGACGGGCATCACAATGCTGAGAGACGCTGTGACCGCGCTCATGTCCACAATGTTTCCATCCAGGCCATGGTGCACGGCTGGGGCGACACGCGCCAGTCCCGCGATCCCGATCCGTTCAGCGAGCGCCCCCGCCCCGCATGCTGGCTTTTCCAGATTGTTCGTGTATAAAGCGCGCAACGTCCCCGCACTCTGCGGCGGGCGCTCCGTGTGTTCCGACCGCGCTGGACGACATCCCGGCCCGGCCGATCCATGGACCGGCTTCCATATGAAGCCTCTGAATCTCCAGACAAGAAAGGATGCACGATGTCGATCACCGCAGAGCGCAAGCAGGCGCTTCTCCAGGAATACGCGACGAAGGCCGGCGACACGGGTTCCCCCGAGGTGCAGGTCGCGATCCTCACGGAACGCATCTCCAACCTGACCGAGCATTTCAAGACCCACGTCAAGGACAACCACTCCCGCCGTGGCCTTCTCAAGCTGGTTTCGCAGCGCCGTCAGCTTCTCGACTACGTGAAGCGCCAGGACGAGCCGCGTTATCGCACCCTCATCGAGCGGCTCGGCATCCGCCGCTAACGCTACAGGGACGCCGGCTCCGGTCGGCGTCCTCCCCCTCCGCGCGCAGTCGCGCAAGTCCACGGAACGGCGGCGAGGGGCCTCCGTTCTCATCGGGGAGGTCCAGCCATTGGCAGGATCGCCGGACGCTGAGCCCAGGGCCGCGCGCAAGTGCGCCCCAGACCTGCAGCGTCTCGCCGTCTTGCTCATGGCCCCCGCCTCCCGAAGCCATGGAAGATACAAAGAATGTTCGAAATTCATCGTGAACAGCTCGAATGGTGCGGGCGCAAGCTCGTCCTCGAAACCGGCCGTATGGCCCGCCAGGCCGACGGCGCCGTCTACGCCTCGTGGGGCGAGACCAGCGTGCTCGCCACCGTCGTGTCCGCCAAGTCGCCGAAGCCCGGCGTCGATTTCTTCCCCCTGACGGTCAACTATCAGGAGAAGACCTTCGCCGCCGGCCGCATCCCCGGCGGTTACTTCAAGCGCGAAGGCCGCCCGACGGAGAAGGAGACGCTCGTCTCCCGCCTGATCGACCGCCCGATCCGCCCGCTCTTCCCGGAAGGCTACCGCCACGACACGCAGGTGATCGTGACCGTGCTCAGCCATGATCTGGAGACGGACCCCGACATCCTCGCCATGGTCGCCGTTTCCGCGGCGCTGACGATCTCCGGCATCCCGTTCATGGGTCCGGTCGGCGCGGCGCGCGTCGGCTTCATCAAGGGTGAGCTGAAACTCAACCCCACCATCGACGAGATGAAGGAATCCGGCCTCGACCTGGTGGTCGCCGGAACCCAGGACGCGGTCCTTATGGTGGAATCCGAAGCTCAGGAGCTTTCGGAAGAGACCATGCTCGACGCCGTGATGACCGGCCACCGCGGCTTCCAGCCCGTGCTCGACGCCATCATCCGCCTCGCCGAGAAGGCGGCCAAGGAGCCGCGCGACCTCGTGCTCGCCGACAAGTCGGACATCGAGAAGGCCGTTTCCGAGGTCGCCGAAGCCGAGCTGCGCGAGGCCTACAAGAACACCGTGAAGCAGGTGCGCTACGCTGCCGTCGACGCCGTGAAGGCGAAGGTGATGGCCGCCCTGTGCGACCCCGAGGCGCCGAAGTTCGACAAGCAGAAGATCGGCGAGGTCTTCCACGACCTGCAGGCGAAGGTCGTGCGCTGGAACATCCTCGACACCGGCGTGCGCATCGACGGTCGCGACGTGCGCACCGTGCGCCCGATCCTGTCGCAGGTGGGCGTGCTGCCGCGCACCCACGGTTCGGCGCTGTTCACCCGCGGTGAGACGCAGGCGCTTGTCGTCGCCACCCTTGGCACGGCCGAGGATGAGCAGATCGTCGACTCGCTCGAGGGCACGTACCGCGAGCGCTTCATGCTGCACTACAACTTCCCCCCCTACAGCGTCGGCGAAACCGGCCGCATGGGCTCGCCCGGCCGCCGCGAAATCGGCCACGGCAAGCTCGCCTGGCGCGCCATTCGCCCCATGCTGCCCTCGCAGGCGGAGTTCCCGTACACGATCCGCGTCGTGTCCGAGATCACGGAGTCGAACGGCTCGTCGTCCATGGCCACGGTCTGCGGCGCCTCCCTGTCGCTGATGGACGCCGGCGTTCCGCTGAAGCGCCCAACGGCCGGCATCGCCATGGGTCTGATCCTTGAAGGCGATCGCTACGCGGTCCTCTCCGACATCCTCGGCGACGAGGATCACCTCGGCGACATGGACTTCAAGGTGGCTGGCACCGATAACGGCGTCACGTCGCTGCAGATGGACATCAAGATCGCGGGCATCACCGAGGAGATCATGCGCGTCGCCCTTGGCCAGGCCAAGGAAGGCCGGATGCACATCCTGATCGAGATGTCGAAGGCTCTCAACTCGGCGCGCGCCGAGCTCGGAGAGTTTGCGCCGCGCA
>JAIXSM010000070.1 GCA_027484655.1 Hyphomicrobiales bacterium
CCGGCGGCGATAACGATCCCGGCGCCAACAAGGACCATGGCGGTGGGCACGTCTCCAAACACCAGAAATCCGATGGCCACCGCGAACAAAAGCGACGTGTAATCGAACGTCGCCAGCACCGACGCGCCGGCGTACCTGTACCCCTGCGTCATCAGGATCTGCCCCACGCCGCCAAGCAGGCCGATGGCGATCAGCGGGGCCCAGTCGGCGGGCGAGGGCATGACCCAGGCCTGCGGCCCCATCAGCCAGGCCAGCGCCCAGTCCTGCGGCCACCATGCCGCCGCCAGCAGCACAACGATGCTCACCAGCGTGAGCGTGAACTGGAAGTAGAACGTGATGGCGCCGGTATCCTCCGTGCGCGTGAGCCGGCGCGTCTGGATCATCGCGATGGCGATGAGAAAGGCGGCGGCCAGCGCGAACATGGCCCCGGTCGGGGACGGCGGACGCCCCCCGCCCTCGCCCAGGTGCTCGAGCAACATCACAAGAACGCCAGCGAAGCCCACGAACACGGCGCACCAGCGCAGCGGCGTCATGCGCTCGCCCAGCACGAACGCCGCCAGCACAGACGTCATCAGCGGCGATGCGTAGCCCAGCGCTGTGGCGTCAGCCAGCGGCAGGAGAGCGTATGAGGTGAAGATGCAGAACATGCTGCCCATGCCGGCCAGAGACCGGACAAGGTGGCCGCCAAGCCGCCGCGTATAAAGCGCGCGCGGAAGATCCCCCCGGGCGATGAGCCAGATCATCAACGGAACCAACGCGAACGCAGACCGGAAGAACACGATCTGCGCCACGGGGTAGACGCTGTACGCCTTGCCCAGCGTCAGCATCAGGGTGAACAGGAAGATCGACCCGGTCTTGAGGCCGATCCCCAGCAGCGTTCTAGAAGGCGCTTGGATACGCGCCCCCATCGATCAGGAAGTTCTGGCCGGTCATGTAGCCCGCGTGCGCGCTGGCGATAAAGGCGCACAGCTTGCCGAACTCATCGGGCTGGCCGAAACGCTTGGCGGGAATGCCCTGCTTGCGCTGCTCCTGCAGCTCATCGTAGCTCACGCCGCGCATCTTCGACTGCGCCATGGCGGCGGACCGCAGCCGGTCTGTCTCGAACGGGCCGGGCAGGATGTTGTTGATCGTCACGTTGGAGGCGGCCACCTGCCGGGCGACGCCGGCGAAGAAGGCCGTCATGCCCGCACGCGCGCCCGACGAGAGATCGAGCCCGATCAGGGGCATCTTCACCGAGCCGGACGTAATGTTGACGATGCGCCCGAACTGGCGCTCCACCATGCCGTCGATGACCATCTGCGTGAGCAGGATCGGCGTCATCATGTTCGCGTCGAGCCCGGCGATCATGTCGTCGCGCGAGAGCTGGCGGAAATCGCGCGGCGGCGGACCGGCGTTGTTGTTCACGAGAATATCGGGATTCGGGCACGCGGCGATCAGCGCCGCGCGACCCTCCGGCGTGCCAACATTGGCGGCCACTCCCGTCACCGTCGCGCCGGTCGCCTCGGCGATCTCCCGGGCGGTTTGCTCGGCGCGGGCCGGATCGATCCCGTTCACGATCACCTCGCAGCCCGCCTCCGCCAGCGCGAGCGCGCACGCCCGCCCCAAACCGCGGCTCGACGCGCAGACAATCGCCTTCCGGCCCTTGATGCCAAGATCCATGTGAATGCTCCGGTTATGGAATGGTCGCCGGCAACATATCGCCGCCGGCGCTGCGGGCAAGCGGCGGGACGAGGGCAAGGGTGGACGCGCGCGTCCCCGCGCGCACCTCCCCGACTCACCCTTGCGCGCGAGGACGCGCGCGATCGAGCAGGCGCCAACCATGGAGCGCGCGCGGTCCAACAACGCCTATCGGCCCGGGCGCGGCGGGCTCTCGCGCGCGGGCAGCGAACGCAGGTAATCGGCCATCGCCTCAAGGTCCGCCTTCGGCAGCTCGGCCATGTTCTTGACCACGGACCCCATGGAGCCGCCCACATAGTCGCCCTCGGCCGTAATGCCCATGCCGAGCAGTTGCGCCCACTCCCCACGGGTCCAGTCCTTGAGGACGCGCGGCGTAATGTTGGGGACAAACCCCTTCCCCTCCGGATCAGGACCGCCGGCATAGCGCCGGTCCGGATCAATCGCGCCCAGCGCGTTGCGGGGCGAATGGCACTCGGCGCAGTGGGCCAGCGCCTCAGTCAGGTAGCGCCCGCGATTCCATGATGCGTCGCGAGCGGGGTCATCAACAACCGGCGTCACGTCGAGGAACAGCGCCTTCCATACGCCCAGCGTGCGGCGGATGTTGAACGGGAACGGCAGGTCGTGGTCGCGCACGCGCCCCTCAACCGGCGGAAGCGTGCGCATAAACGCCATGAGGTGGCGCACATCGTCCAGCCTCATGCCGGCGTAACTCGTGTACGGGAACGCGGGATAGTAGTGCGCGCCGTCGGGCGCCACGCCCCGCAGCATGGCGTTGGCGAGGTCGGCCGTGGTCCACCGGCCAATCCCGTCCACGGGGTGACTGGAAATGTTGGGGGCGTAGAAGGAGCCAAAGGGCGACTTCATCTCGAGCCCACCGCCCAGACGTAAACGATCCTGCTGGTTCGGCGTCGCGTGACAGGAGGCGCAGCCGCCCGCGTGGAAAACAATCCGTCCCAGCTCCACGTCGCCCGGCGCCTCAAGGGCTTTGTCGCCCGCCACGGCGACCCGCTGCGGCGCCGTCACAAGCCAGAATGAGCCGAGGCCCGCGACGGCCAAAAGCACAAGAACGAGCAACAACCTGCGCAAGCGCTCAACTCCGGTGGACAGTCACAAGGCCGCGAAGGGCGCCCGCCGCAATGGAGCGGCGAGCGGTCGCGTTGACTCAGCGGCGAGCGCGATAGTCCGTGTGGCAGGCGGCGCAATTCTTCAGGAGCGCCGGAAACTCGCTCTTGAAGCTCGCCTCATCGGTGATTTTCACCATGGCGGCCTTGGCGTCAGCCTCCAGCTTCAGAAGCTTGGCATCGAAGTCGGCCTTGGTTTCCCAGATCTTCGGGAGAGCCGCCGTGTCGCCGCCGGTCCTGCTGTTGTCGGGGTAGAGCTTCAGGGACTCGCGGCCGGCGGTCTCAATGTTCTTGAGCGCAGCTTGCACGACGGCGAGGCTGAA
>JAIXSM010000028.1 GCA_027484655.1 Hyphomicrobiales bacterium
CCGCATTTTCGCAGCGTCATGCCGACGAAGGCAAGAAGCGCCCCTTGCATCCACGACAGGCCAACGCTTCGGCCCTGCGGCCTACCGTGGATCCCGGCCTTCGCCGGGAGGACGGCGAGGGAGGCGCCAACTTCCCACCGCGTCATGCCGACGACGTTGGCGCCATCGCCCGAAAGCTGCTCGTTCTGGCCAACACCCTCGTCAGGGATCTCGTCGCATACCAAAAAACAGCATGTCCACTTGACCCTCAATACAGTCGCCGGGTTCGCACTTCGCGCGCCCCGGGAATGTGGGCAGTGGACCGCGCGCGTCCTCGCGCGCAACCAGTTTTCAGTCGCTAATTAGAAAACCCTCACCCGGTTTGCTTCGCAAACCACCCTCTCCCGCAAGCGGGAGAGGGAATCGCGCGACGCCTACTTTTCGTCGAAGTAGAGACGACCCGGATTGGTGACGAGCAGCTTCTGCTGCAGTTCCGGCTCCGGGGCGAACAGCGGGATCAGGTCCACGAGATCACCGTCGTTGGGCATCGTCTTCACGTTCGGATGCGGCCAGTCCGTGCCCCAGATCACGCGGTCAGGCGCGAGTTCGCAAATCTTGCGCGCGAACGGCACGGCATCGTGGAACGGCGGGCCAGCGGTGGACACGCGCTCGGAGCCGCACACCTTCACCCAGCACTTCTCATCGTCCTTGATGAGGTTGATGAGGCAATCGAACGGCTTCTGGTCCATGCCGCCCGAGGCCTGCACGCGGCCCATGTGATCGATGGTGTAGATCACCGGCAGCTTCGCCAGCATGGGAGCGTACTCGGGCAGATCGATCGCGTCGAAATGCACATCCAGCGACCAGCCGAAGGCCTTGATGCGATCCACCACCGTGTGGAACACGCGCATGTCTGGCACGCCGCCCAGATGCTTCACAAAGTTGAAGCGGCAGCCGCGGATGCCGCCGTTGTGGAGAAACTCGATCTCCTTGTCGTCGAACGTGTCGTCGATGTTGGCGACAGCGCGGTAAGCGCCGTTGCTGGCCGCAATCGCATCAAGGCAAACCTGGTTGTCGTTGCCGTGGCACGACGCGTTGACGATGACGGCGCGCTCAAGTCCGAGCTTCGCCTGCAACGCGCGGAACTTCTCAAGACCAGAATCCGGCGGCGTGTAGGGACGATCCGGCGCGAACGGATATTTGTCGCCCGGCCCGAAGATATGGCAGTGCGCGTCCGTCGACTTGGGCGGCAGCTTGAACTTTGGCGTCTTCGTGTCGCGATCAGGCGCCGGAATGGTGGGCGTGAAATCGCCGGGCGGATTCCTGTGCTTGTTCATTTCTTTTTTGCTCCCCTTTCCTGCGCGTCGGCGATGGCTGCAGCCAACCCCGGGTTCATGCCAAGATCTTCCACCATCATCGCCGCCTCGCGCATTTCAGCAGCGCGGCGCACGCCATGGGTGGCGACGCGCTCGCCCATGTATTCGGCGAGTTCGCGGAAGTCGATGGATGGCCACGTCTGGTTGAGGCTGGCGAAGACCTCGTCCTCGACGCCCCAGTGTTTTGCGGCAGCCGCGCAGTCAACCATGATGGCCTCAAGGCCCTTCACGACAATGCTGCGGCACAGCTTCATGGCCGAGGCCCTGCCCGGCTCCGTGGTCACGGGCGTGATGTTCATGCCGAGCCCGTTCATGAACACGGCGAGATCTTCCGCGTATGGCCCGCCGCCGAGAATCGGCACACGGATGCCCAGCCCACCCACAGGCTGCATCACAGCGCCTTCCACATACTTGGCGTGGGCGGCGTTCACCTGCCCGGCGGCGGTTTTCTTCGTCACCGGCGAGGCCGAGTTCACATCGAAAAAGTACTGGCCCTGGTGCAGATAACCAGCGGCCTCGCCCGCCACGTCAAGCGCCGACGATGCAGTGACGGCGGAGATGACAACGCGGGCGTCCTTCGCGGCGTCGGCGGGGCTTGCGGCGGCGCGCACGCCAAGCACGCGGGCGGCCTCCAGCATAGGCGGACCCTTCACCGGATCTGCGAAGAGAATGTCAGAGACGGCGATGGAGACGCCGCCGCGCGCGAGGAAATCGCGGGCGAACATCTTGCCAACCTCGCCGAAGCCGATGATGGCCAGCGGGATCGTCTGGGTCATGGTTCCTCCTGTGCGTCGCCGCGCTCGCGCGCTGTTGGCCGCCTTTTACGGCGCGCTGGCCGCGCGAACAAGGCTCCGCCCTCGCGAAGAAGGATGATGCGCAGTGAGGCGCCATGCGAGCGAGGATGCGCGCGAGGACGCGCGCGGTCCATGGCCGCGGGTCTACGCCGGCTCGGACACCGTCACGCGACGAAGGTGGCGCGGCTCCTCAGCGGGGAAGTCGTTGCGTGCGTGGTTGAGGCAGCGGTTGTCCCATATCAGCAGATCGCCCAACGTCCACTTGTGGGCGTAGATAAAATCCGCTCGCTCAATATGGTCGAACAGCTCAGCGAGCAGCGCGTCGCTTTCGGCGCGGTCGAGCCCGACCACATTACGCGTCATCAGGCGACTGATGAACAAGCTCTTGCGGCCGCTGTCCGGATGCACGCGCACCATAGGGTGGACGGCGTTGGACAGCGTGTCATCGCTCTCATCCGTCTGGTCGCGCAGGGTCGCGCGCACGTCGTAGACGTTGCGCACCGTGAGCACCTCAACCTTCTTCTTCAGCGCGTAGGGCAGCGTGTCGTAGGCCAGCTGCAGGTTTGCGAACTTCGTCTCGCCGCCGCGGCTCGGAATCTTGATCGCGTACAGCGTCGTCGCGCGGTATGGCGACTTGCGGTGAGCGCCGTCCGAATGAAAATGCAATTCGCCATCGGGCAGCGCGCCGACCTCTTTCCCGTTCTCCCGCAGGTTCGAAATGTACAGCACGCCGCGCTTGGCCGGGCCGTCACCCGTTGGGTAATCGACGGCTTGCGGCTTGCCGATGAAGTCGGCGTCCGCCCGCCCGAAGATACGGGCGAAGCGGATCTGATCGTCGTTGTCGATATCCTGCGCGGGAATGCACAGCACATGATAGCGCGCGAAGGCGCTGCGCAGCGCCTCCGCCTCCTCCGGCGTCTGCTCCTCGCGCAGATCGAGCCCACGAACGCGCGCACCAAGCACCGCGCTCATGGGATCAAACTGAAGATCCAACGCCGTCGTCATCCTCTTCCCCCGTATGATTTTAAGCCGCGCTCTATCGACCGTCACCTGGTCGTGGTCAGTGCATCGCCTGCCCGCCGTCCACGTTGATCGTCTGCCCGGTGATGAAGCTGCTTGCGTCCGACAGCAGGAACAACACGGCGCCGACGAGATCGTCGGGGTACTGCGGGCGCTTGAAGCAACGACCCTGATCGCGGCCCGTCACATAGTTGGAGGACGAGGACGCCATCTGCGTCTCGCTTTCCGTGAAGCCGGGCGTGATTGCGTTCACGCCGATCTTGTCGTCGCCCACCTCGCGGGCGAGCGCGCGGGTGAGGCCCACGACACCTGCTTTTGACGTGGTGTAGTGCAACCGGTTGGGGTTGCCCGCCCAGATGCGCGACGAGGAGATGTTGACGATGCGCCCGCCCCCTTGCGCCTTCATGTGCGGATAAACCGCGCGGCAGCACAGAAAGATGCCCTTGAGGTTCACCGACATCACGCGGTCCCACTCGTCCACAGGAATGCGGAACCAGTCACCGCGCGGCAACACGCTCATGAGCGAGGCGTTGTTGATGAGCCCATCGACGCGGCCCCATGTCGCGATCGTCTGATCGACCATGGCCTGCACGGCGTCGGGGTCGGTCACGTCGGTGGGAATCGCAATCGCCTGCCCGCCCTTCGCGCGAATGTCGGCGGCGACCTGCTCGCCGGCGTCCGCCGCAATGTCAGCCAGCACAACCTTGGCGCCGCCCTCGGCGAGACGCTGGCTATACACTTTTCCAATGCCCGTGCCACCGCCCGTGACGATGACCACCTTGTCCTTCACACTATAGGCCGTATTGACGTCGAACGCCATCTCTCCACATCCTCCCTTGGCCGGAGCCGTTTCCGGTCGTTTCTGTCCAGTTGCGGGATGATGTCTGATCGCGGGGAACGAAACAAGTGCGCAGCGGCGAAGGGTCAACAATGACAGAATGCGACGTCGCCATCGTTGGCGGGGGCCACAACGGGCTCGTATGCGCAGCCTACCTCGCGGCCGCGGGCTTGCGCGTGCAGGTGCTGGAGCGCCGTTCCGTGGTCGGCGGCGCGGCGGTGACGGAGGAGTTTGCGCCGGGATTCCGCAACTCGGTCGCCGCCTACACCGTGAGCCTGCTCTCGCCAAAAGTCATCGCAGACCTCGACCTGCACGCCCACGGTCTGCGCATCGTCGAGCGCCGCGCATTGAACTTCCTGCCGCTGCCCGGGGGAGATTATCTGCTCGCGGGGCCCGGACGCACGAAGCAGGAGGTGGCGAAGTTCAGCGCCCGCGACGCGGACCAGCTCGATGCGTTCAACGCCGAACTTGAGACCGTGGCCGATGTGCTGCGGGGAGAAATCCTGCGCGCGCCGCCCAATCTGGTGGAAGGCTCGCTCGTGCGCGCCGGCGCCGAGGCGTTCAAGGCGCTGGCGCTCGGCAATCGTCTGCGGGGTCTCGACCACAAGGGCCGCATCGCGCTCTACGACCTTTTCACGAAATCCGCCGGCGACCTGCTCGACTCGTGGTTTGAGTCGGAGCCGATCAAGGCGCTTTACGGGTTCGATGCGGTGGTTGGAAATTACGCGAGCCCTTACACGCCGGGCTCGGCGTATGTGCTCCTTCATCATGCGTTCGGCGAGGTGAATGGAAAGAAGGGACTTTGGGGCCATGCCATCGGCGGCATGGGCGCCATCACGCAAGCCATGGCCAGCGCTGCGAGCGCGCGCGGGGCGGCCATCCGCACCGACGCGGGCGTGCGTGAAATCATCATCGAGAAAGGGCGCGCGGTGGGCGTGTCGCTGGAGAACGGCGAGACGGTGCGCGCCCGCGCCGTGATCTCCAATCTCAACCCCAAACTGTTGTTCACGAAGCTCGTGCCGGAAGACGCCGTTCCTGCGGATTTCCTGCGCCGCATGAAGGGCTGGACCTGCGGCTCGGGCACCTTCCGCATGAACGTCGCGCTCTCACGCCTGCCAAGCTTCACCGCGCTGCCGGGCGACGGCGACCACATGACGGCAGGAATTATCCTGGCGCCGAGCCTTCGCTACATGGATCGCGCTTTTCATGAGGCGAAGCTGAACGGGTGGAGCCGCGAGCCCATCGTCGAGATGCTGATCCCCTCAACGCTGGATGACTCGCTTGCGCCACAAGGCGCGCACGTGGCCAGCCTCTTCTGCCAGCATGTAACGCCAGAATTCACCGACGGCAGTTCATGGGACGACCACCGGGAGACGGTCGCGGATCTGATGATCGCGACGGTGGACAAATACGCGCCCGGATTCGCCGCGAGCGTGGTCGGCCGGCAGATCATGTCGCCGCTGGATCTCGAACGCACGTTCGGCTTGGTGGGCGGGGACATTTTCCACGGCGCCCTGTCGCTCGACCAGTTGTTCTCCGCGCGCCCGGCGCTGGGCCATGCGGACTACCGCATGCCCGTGCCGGGGCTGTATCTGTGCGGCTCGGGCGCTCATCCCGGCGGCGGCGTGACCGGCGCTCCGGGGCACAACGCGGCGCGGGCGGTCATCGCCGACCTGCGCGCAAAGCGGGGCTGACGCGACTCAGAGCCCGCGGTGGCGGTCGGACATGGTCACCGCGCGCGAAACGAACGTCGCGAAGACGCCGAAGGCCGCGACAACGGCCACAAGGAAAATCTCTTCGATCATGGTCATGGATGCCTCCACTGGATACGGAGGCGTTCATGGCCTTTGCGCAGGCCAACCGCATTGATCCTGCGCAAGCTCTCCGGGGCGCAAGGCCCCGGAGGATGCACAATCAGGCCGCAGCGCGCCGCTTCTGCACCGCGCTGTAAATCGCCGGCGCGAGCACAATGATGGCCGCGATGGCGAGAATGCTGCCAGCGAGCGGGCGCGTAAAGAACACCGTCCAGTCGCCGGCAGAGATGGTCATGGCCTGGCGGAAGTTCTGTTCCGCGAGCGGTCCGAGAATAACGCCGATAATGACAGGGGCCGTTGGGAAATCATACCGACGCATAAGGAAGCCCATGGCGCCGATCATGTAGAGCAGCGCCAGATCCACCGGTGACTGGGAAATGCCATATGTGCCGATGGTCGCGAACACCAGAATGCCCGCGTAAAGCATTGGCGCTGGAACCTCCAGCATCTTCACCCAGATGCGAATCATCGGCAGGTTGAGAGCAAGGAGCAGCACGTTGCCGATGAACAGAGAGGCGATCAGGCCCCACACGAGCTGCGGTTGTGATTGCAGCAGCATCGGCCCCGGGTTGATCCCGTAGCTCTGGAACGCCGAGAGCATGATCGCCGCCGTCGCTGATGTCGGAAGGCCCAGCGTCAGCATGGGCACGAGAACCCCCGCCGCGGAAGCGTTGTTGGCGGCCTCCGGCCCCGCGACGCCTTCAATGGCGCCGTGACCGAATTCCTCCGGTTTCGGGGAGAGCTTCTTCTCTGTGTAGTAGCTGAGGAAGGTGGGAACCTCGGCGCCGCCGGCCGGCATCGCCCCGATGGGGAAGCCAATCGCAGTACCGCGCAGCCACGGCTTCCAGGAGCGGGACCACTCCTCCTTCGTCATCATCAGCGAGCCGCGCAGGGGGATGATCTCGTCCTTGCCGGTGCGGCGACGTGCGGCCATGTAGAGCGTCTCGCCCACGGCGAACAAACCCACAGCGACGATGATGACATCGATCTTGTCGGTAAGCTCCTGCACGCCGAACGTGAACCGGGCCTGGCCCGTCTGGAGATCCACGCCGACCAGCCCGATCAAAATCCCGATGAAGAGCGAGGTCAGGCCGCGAATGGCGGAGGATCCGAGCACAGCGGAGACGGTGACGAACGCCAGCACCATGAGCGCGAAATAGTCGGCGGGACCAAACCTCAGCGCCCAGTCCACCACCACCGGCGCAAGGAACGCGATTCCCAGCGTGCCGATGGTGCCGGCCACGAACGAGCCTATAGCTGAGGTCGCGAGCGCGGCGCCGGCGCGCCCGTTGCGCGCCATCTTGTTGCCCTCGAGGGCCGTGACAATGGTGGCGCTCTCGCCTGGCGTGTTGAGCAGGATCGACGTGGTCGAACCGCCATACATCGCGCCGTAGTAAATACCGGCGAACAGAATGAACGCGGATGCCGGCTCCACCTTGAAGGTGATGGGAAGCAGCAGCGCGATGGTGAGCGCCGGCCCAAGCCCCGGCAACACGCCGATTCCCGTGCCAAGCGTTACGCCGACAAGACACCACATGAGATTGATGGGCGTAAGGGCGACGGCGAAGCCCGCCGCAAGCTGACTAAGCGCATCCATTCAGATCACCAGGGAGATGAGGCGCTCGATCAGGCGCTCCACGGGGCCGGCGCCGATATTGATTCCGAGCGCGCGCGCAAAGCCAAGGTAGGCCACAATCGCCAGCACGAACCCGCCACCGGCGTCGCGCAAGAGATTGCGAGAGCCAAAGGCGCGAGCTGTTAACGCGAACAAGATCATCGACGCGACTGTGAAGCCGAGCGGTCCGATCAGAAGCAGGTTGGCAAGGAGACCAGAGCCCAGCAGCAGCAAGGCGCGCAGATCGGGCGGCGTCGCCTTCTCCTCCTCATCCTGCCAGCCGCCGCGCAGGGCGAGGGCGAGGAGAGCGAGACCGCACAGGCCCAACCCGGAAGCAGCGATCATAGGAATGACGGTGGGCCCAACGCGGGCATACAGCGGCGAAACGGGGATAACCAACGTCTGCCAGAACGCAACCGCTGACAGCGCCAGTACCCCAAGCGCAATCAGCGTCTCGCCTGCGGGAGGGCGCGAGACCGCGCCCTCCCTTGCGGCGTTATCAACATCCGCCATATCAGGCGAGTCCGAGATCCTTGAGGATCGCCAGGATCCGCTCGTTCTCGCTCTTGATGAACGCGCCGAACTGATCTCCCGCGAGGGTGATCTGAGCCCAATCCTGCTTCTTGCAGATTTCGGCCCACTCGTTCGACGCTGTCATCTTGAGAACCAGGTCGGTCATCGCCTTCCGGTCCGCATCGGACACGCCCGGAGGGGCGAACACACCGCGCCAGTTGGCGAGTTCAACGTCAATCCCCTGCTCCTTGAGCGTGGGCGCATCGATGCCGGGCTGCCGCGCCCCGGCGGAAATGCCGAGGAGACGCATCTTGCCGGCCTTGATCTGCTCGGCGAACTCGCCATACCCGGAGACGCCCCCGGCCACCTGGTTGCCGAGGATAGCCGCCGTGGCCGGACCGCCGCCGGCGAAGGCGACATAGCTGACCTTGGCCGCCGGAACGCCAACGGCCTTCGCGATCATGCCGATCAGAATATGGTCGGTGCCGCCAGCAGAGCCGCCCGCAACGGGAACCTTCGTGGGATCGGCCTTGAGGGCGTCAACGAAATCCTTCGCAGTCTTGAACGGCGATCCCGCGGGCACAACCAGCGCCTGAAACTCGCCCGTAAGACGGGCAATCGGCGTCACTTGCGTGAGGCTGAGCGGGCTCTTGTTCGCAATCAGGGAACCGACCATCACAAGGCCAGCGACCATGAGCGAATTGCCCTGACCCTTCCACTGGTTGATGAACTGCGGCAGGCCGACCGCGCCGCCGGCTCCGCCGACGTTGGTGATCTGCGCCGTCTTGATGAGCTGCGCCGCGCGCATGGCGTTTTCCATGGACCGAGCCGTCTGGTCCCAACCGCCGCCCGGCGCCGCCGGCACGAAAATGCGGAGCGTCTCAACCTGCTGGGCCCAGGCGATATTCACGCCAAGAGCAGACCCGATTGCGAGAGCGCCTGCCCCCGCCAGTGCTTCACGCTTGGTAATCATGCGGTCCCTTCCCTTGTAAACCAGCTATTGCCTAGACCAAGACACTCCCCAAGGCAAGACCTGACGCTGGGCCAGATGCGCCTTCCCCAACCATGCGCACAGTGTATTGTTGACGCGGAGCGGCGCCTAGCCGCGTAACGCGTCGGCACGGTCAACACCGGCCGAATTCGAACGGAATGGAGGAGACGGATGGCCTTTTCGGCTTGGCGAGGCATTGCTGGCATCATTCACCCGACACTACGCCCCGGCGCGCTGGAAGAATTCATCCGCCTGCTGCCAGAGGGCATCGGCGTGCTGCCGTTGTTCACGAACATCACCCGCGGCACCCGGGACGAGTTCGAGACCGTCATGGGGGCTTACGAGCAGCAGATCGCCCTGCTGGCCGAACAGAACTGCGACGCCATTCATCCAAACGGCGCGCCCCCGTTCATGGTGCTTGGGCTCGAGGGCGAGGCCGAACTGGTTTCGGGCTGGGAGCGCAAATACAAGGCGCCGATCTTCACCGCCGGACAGAACCACATCACGGCCCTGCGCGCACTCAAGGCGAAGTCCATCGTCGGCGCGACGTACTTCCCCGGCGAGATCAACAAGACGTTTGCGAAGTACTTTGTGGACGCCGGGTTCGAGGTGAAATGCATGGAAGGGGTCGAGACCCCCTTCAACAAGGTGCAGGAGCTTTCGGGCGAACAGGTTTACGCGCACATCAAGAAGCACTTCCTCGCCCAGAAAGGCGCTGACGCAATTTATATGCTCGGCTCCGGCTGGCGCACGCTGCACATCATAGACATGCTGGAGAAAGACCTCGGCGTCCCTGTCGTTCATCCGGTGACCGCCCGTGTCTGGGAATTCCAGAAGCGGCTGCACGTCAACGAAAAGCGAACGGGCTTTGGCAGCCTTCTCGCTGATCTTCCGCCCATGCCGGGCTGACGTGTGAAAGAGCAATCCGCACAGGGAGGGGGCGTGATGATGAGACTGTTAAGCCGCGCGGCGCTCGCGGCAATCGCGCTGACTGCGGCGCAACCTGCTGCAGCGCAAGAGGTGGAGGCCTTCTACAAGGGCCGCGCCGTCACGATGATCGTTCCGACGGCGCCGGGCGGCATCAATGATATCTCGGGGCGCCTTGTCGCGCGCAATCTCGGCCGCTTCGTTCCCGGCGGTCCCACCTTTGTTGTGCAAAACGTGCCAGGCGGCGGCGGACTGGTGGCCGCCAACCGGCTTGCAAACACGGCAGAGCGGGATGGATCGGTGATCGCCATCATCCAGCGCGCTGTGCCGCAACTCGCCATCGAGGGTAATCCGAACGCGAGATTCGATCCTTCCAAGCTTACCTGGATCGGCTCGCTCTCGGACTACGCCGACGACGCCTATCTTGTGGTCATCAACGCTGACCACGCGGCCAAGACGACGCAAGACCTGCGCGGCTCGACGAAACTGCGCCTGGGCGGAGACCAGCCGGGGTCGACCAACCTCGCCTTTGCGTACCTCGCGAAGAATGCGCTGGGGCTGAATGTCGATATCGTGCGCGGCTACCCCGGCGCCGCACCCATGTTCCTCGCCATGCAGCGCGGCGAACTGGACGGCCAGATCATCGGATACAACTCCGTACGCGCAGGCCAGCCGGCGCTATGGGGCGAGAAGAAATTGCGCGCGATTCTTCAGTTCGCCCGCCTCGAACGGCATCCGGATCTGCGCGACATCCCAACCGCGCGCGAACTCACAACAGATCCCAAAATGCTCGCGCTGCTGGACTTCGCGGAAATGCCTTTCTTCATGGCCCTGCCCTTCGTGGCGCCTCCCGGGCTGCCAGCGGACCGGACCAAGGCCTTGCGCGACGCCTTCATGAAAATGGTCGCGGACAAGGAGTTCCTCGCAGAAGCCGATAAAGTTCGACTTGAAATCAGCCCCATCGATGGCGCCGCCGTGCAGGCGATCGTTGAGAAAGCAATGAAGACGCCACGAGACGTGGTCGAACTTTACAGCAAGCTGGCATCACCACAGAACTGAAAGGAACTTTCGTCATGTCGTTTACAAGCTGGCGAGGCATTGTCGGCTGCATTCACCCAACCTTGCGTCCGGGATCCACGGAAGAGGTGGTGCGACTGTTGCCTGAGGGCGTGGGCGTCCTTTCAGTCCACAATGACATCCGCCGCGGCTCGGTGAGTGAATTCCACGCGGTGATGAAGGGCTATGAGGAAAAAGTCGCCATGCTCGCGGAGCAAAAGTGCGACATCATCCATCCATCGGGCGCGCCGCCGTTCATGGTGCAAGGCCTGAAGGGCGAGGCCGATCTCGTCCGGTCCTGGGAAGAAAAATACAAGGTTCCGATTTTCACCTCAGGTCAGAACCAGATCACGGCTCTCAAGGCGCTCGGAGCGAAGTCAATCATCGGGGCGACCTACTTTCCCGGCGATCTCAACAAGACGTTCGCCAAATACTTCGAGGACGCCGGGATCGAGGTCAAGGCGATGGAGGGCATCGACGTCGAGTTCGACAAGGCGCAAGAGCTTTCGGGGGAGCGCGTCTACGCCTTCATCAAGAAACTGTTTCTGCGCAATGGCGGCGCGGACGCTATTTATATGCTTGGCTCCGGATGGCGCACCCTCCACATCATCAAGCTTCTAGAGCAGGATCTCGAGCGGCCTGTCGTTCATCCCCAGCCGTCGCGTGTGTGGGAAATGATGCGGCGGCTCCACATCCGCGAGCCCAAGCAGGGCTTCGGCGTCCTGCTGGAGACGATGCCGCCGCTGCCAGCGTGAGACAGCGTTACTCCGCCGCCTGACGGGGCGGCGGAGTTCCCAGCGGCGAAAGGGCCTCGCCCCAGATGCGCTCGATGTTTTCAGGGTTCGCAAGCATCTTGCACAAGATCAAATCAATCCCGAGATCTTCGAACCGCCGGAGTTGACGCCGCACGTCCGCCGGCTTGCCGACACACCCGGCCTTCAACGCTGGCATCATGCGCTGTTTGATCTTGCGCACATCCGGATTTGGATCATGCTTGAAGATCTGTGCGACTGTATCCTCAAGCGCTGATTCCTCGCTGCTAGCGACCGCAACGAAGGGATTGAGCCCGTAACGAACCTTGCGGCCAGCAGCCTTTGCCCGCGCGTTCATGTCCCCGATTGACGCTTCAACGGATCGCATCAATGCGTCGGTGTTCTCCGCTTCTTTCGGGAACTCGATGAACCACCAGTCGCATTCCTCGGCGATGAACCGCCGGCCGCGGTCGCTGCGGCTGACGGAGAAGATCTCCGGCGCCTCGGGCGAGGCGGGCTTCAGAAGGAGGCGTCCGTTATCAAGCTTGTAGTGGGCGCCCTCGTACGAGAAGGTTTCGTTGGTCCACAGGCCGCGCATGATGGCGATGAACTCGGTCGTTCGCCGGTAGCGCTCTTCGCCCTCGAGCACGGTGCCGCCGAACATCCGGAATTCCTCATCAAACCAGCCATTGACGATGTTGATCGCCATCCGCTGTTTGCAAATCCGGTCCAGAGAGACGGCGAGTTTGGCGACCATCACCGGATCCCAAAGCCCCGGATGGACCGCGACAAGCGGACGAATGTTCTCGAAGCGCGGCGCGATGGCGCTCGCCAGCACCCACGCCGCGAGATCATATCCAAGGTGACGTTCAGCGAAGAGGCACAGATCAAACCCCAGCGCATCCGCTTTCTCCAGCACCGCCCTCGCATGATCGTACTGCGCGTCGCGACGCCCGTGCGGCAGAGGCCCCAGCGCTTCGGCGGCCGCCTGCGCGACCTCCGGTGAGCCGACCGTCGCCATGGGGATGGGTGCGTAGAGACCGAACTGCATCGTTTTCAACCAACCTCTCGATTTCTTGCGTTATCGACCGAGCGCCTTGTTGACGCGCTCCAGGACCGCAGCTGGCGAGGCCGCCGCTCTCTTCAGGACTTCCGTCACCTCCTCGCCGGTGACAAGTTCCACTTCGATATTGCGTTTCGCCGCCTCCGCGATGAACACGGGATCCTTCATGGTCGCGTTGAACGCCGCTTTCAACGCCCTCGCGCGGTCTTCCGGCACTCCCGGAGGCGCAAGAAACGGCCGCCCGAGAATTTCACGCGCCAGAATAAAGTCCAGCGCCGCGCGCTCAACGTCATCGCGCACAAGCGTGCGGATGGACGGAGCCTTGATCTCTTGCTCGGATTCCGGACCCGTATGGAACAGGACGTTCACCTTGCGGTCGTCAAGCCAGTGCTTATGGCTCGACTGGATCGCGCTCCATGACCAGTAGGCGATGCCGTCCAGTTCGCCGCGCTCCACGGCGAGGGTCGCGTCACTTGTGCTCTTGTAGCCGCGCACAATCTTGAACCTGGTTCCAAACAGCGCATTGAACGCCAGCGGCATGACCTCTGAGTCCGCTCCCGCTCCGGTGCCTGGCACAAGAAGTTCGGCCTGCTGAAGGTCCTTCAGCGTTTTTACCTTGGATGTGTGCCACGACAGCGCAATGGAGCGCTCGCGGTTCATGCTGCCAAGCCACACGAACGCGAGCGGGTCGAAATCGGCCTCAACCTTTCCAAGCATGGGCTCGAAAGGAAGATTGCGGGCGATCGTTCCAAAGACGCTGCCATCCTTGGGGGCGATCTTATTGAGAAATTGAGTCGCTGCGATCCCGCCGGCGCCCGGCATGTTTCGCGGGATGAATGTAGGATTGCCCGGCAGATGCCTGCCCATGAACTGGATCAGGAAGCGAGCGTACAGATCGTAGGTGGAGCCGCCGGGGGTATAGATCACAACCTGAACCTGCCGGCCCTTGTAGAACTCCTCAACCGTTTGCGCCTGCGCAGGCAGGGCCAACAAGGCCGCCGCCGCGAACGCCAACGCCTTCAAGATCATTCCCCGGATCGCTTGCATACACCCCTCCCTTCCGCCTGGCCGCGATCTGCGCCGCAGCCTTGCTGAGTTTCGTGCAAACGACGTCGGAGGGCAAGCGCCGCATGCGTATTGACCGGATGGCGGCCTGGACTAAGATGACGCCAAAATCATCGGGAGGATATCATGGCGAATACCGCTGTCGCGGACCGTGTCACGGTCACGCCGCTTTCGCCCGTTCTTGGCGCGGAAATCTCCGGCGTGGACCTGACGAGGGATCTTTCGGACGATGTGGTCGCCCAAATTCAGCAGGCGTGGAACGATCACATCGTGATCGTCTTCCGTGGTCAGGAGATTTCGCAGGAAGACCAGTTGCGTTTCGCTGCGAAGTTCGGCCCCCTCGCCCAGCGCAAGAAGGCGCCCGAGCAGTTGCGCTCACGTGCAGAGGGGGTTCTCCAGCTCGATCCGCACGTGCTGCTGGTGTCGAACAAGAAGATCAACGGCGTTCCGGTCGGTGCGTTCGGCGATGGCGACATGTGGTTTCACATCGACTCCGGCTACGCGGAGAAGCCCTACGCCTACACGTTTCTCTACGGGCTCGAGTTGCCGTCTTGGGGCGGCGATACGCTGTTTTCGAACATGTACCTCGCCTACGAAGCGCTGCCCGAGCTGCTCAAGCAGCGGATCGCAGGCAAGAAAGCCCTGCACGTCCACGAGTACAAACGCAACGAGAAGGTGGCGGCCGACACCGACCTCAGCAACACGCCGCACTGGTTTCACCCGGTCGTCATTACGCACCCCAAAACAGGGCGTAAATCGCTGTTCGTGGACCGGCTGATGACAGCGAGGATCGAAGGCGTCTCCCAGCAGGAGAGCGACGACATTCTCGGACAACTGTATGAAATCGGCGAGCGCGAGGAGTTCATTTACGCGCATAAATGGCGCCTCGGCGATTTCGTGATGTGGGACAACCTCGCGACAGTTCATGCGCGCTCCTACTTCCCGAAGGAGGAGACTCGCCTGCTTCGCCGCTGCACTGTTGAAGGCGGGCTCGTCATGCCCGGTTGAGCCCAAGACGCAGCACCGCATACGATGCACACAAAGGCCGCCACCAACAGTATGAGCGGCCATGCAGGGGAGGACATCATGGAGGCGAGGCGCTTCAAGCTTTTGCGCGCGACGGCGGTCGCGCTGGCGCTCGCGTGGGCCGGCGGGGCGGCCGCGCAGGACACCGCCGTGCGGATCGTGGTCGGGTTCTCACCAGGCGGGGGCTTCGACGCCTACGCCCGCCTGTTCGCAAGGCATTTCGGGCGCCATCTGCCCGGACAACCCAATGTCATTGTGCAGAACATGCCGGGAAGCTCGAGCCTCAAGGCCGTGCAGTACCTGGACCAGGGGGCGCCACGTGACGGTAATTACATCACCGCCTTCAATCCCGGCCTGATGACGAACTCGCTGCTTGAGCCCGACAAGGTTTCATACAACTTCGCAAATCTGAGCTGGATTGGCTCCATCACACAGGATTTCCGCGTCTGCTATGCGTGGAACGAACGCAACGTGCGCTCATGGGATGACCTGCTCAGGAGCCAGCGCTTCGTGATGGGAACGACGTCTATCGGCTCATCCGCCTATCAGAACGCCGCTGTCCTCAAGACTCTCTTCGGCGTCAAAATTCACCACGTGCTTGGGTATCCCGGCTCCGCCGAGGAGCGCATCGCCATTGAGCGGGGCGAGTTGGACGGCGGTTGCGGCGCATGGGCCAGCAATCCCCCGGACTGGATCATAAACAGGAAGATCACGCCGCTGGTCACTTTCACGAAGCCCGAGAACGCAGACCCCTCGGTGAAAGCGCCCTTCATTCTCGATCTCGCGAAATCGCCCGAGGACCGTGCGGTGCTGGAAATACTCACCGCAGCCGACCTCCTGGGACGACCTTACGTGGCGTCGAGGGCCATACCTGCAGCGCGCCTTGATACGCTGCGGAAAGCCTTCGACAGCACGATGGGGGACAAGGAGTTCCTCGCCGAGTCTGAGTTGCGCCAGTTGCCGGTCGCGGCAATCGGCGGGACGCAGGCGCAAAGCGTGGTCGAAGCGCTTTACAAGGCCTCGCCCACCCTCATTGCCAAGGCGCGCGAAGCCGTGAAATGATAACGCAAAGACGCATTCAGGAGAAAACCCCATGAGCAACCGCCTGCCTGCGCTGCAACGGTTTATCGACGGCTTGCGCGACATCTGGAGCGCCGAGCCGGACATCGCCCGCTGCATGGAAAAGGCGAAGCCTCTGCTGGAAACCCTTGTTGGGGATCCGCAGCTGCAAGTGCGCTCAGCCGAATGGCCCTCCACCGAGGGACGCAAGAACCTGCTGCTGTATGTGGACGACGACTACGGCTTTGCGATCAACGCAGTCGTTCGCGTGCCCGGGCGGCGCGGCAGCGTGCACGATCACGCCCACGCGTGGGTGCTCTATGGCGTGCTGCACGGCAGCGAAAGCCTGGAGCGATATGAGCGCCTCGATGATCGGTCACGCGAGGGATACGCCAAGGTGAGGCTGACGTCAGTAAGCGCCGGCGTTCCGGGCAAAGTAGACCTTGTCGCGCCTTTCGACATTCACGCCGAGCAAGGCGGGTCCGGCCGCTCGGTGGCGATCATCCTGCGCAGCGCCAAACTCGGCGACATCACGCAGAACCAGTATGATCTTGAAACCGGCGCAATCAGACCGGGTCCGGGACCGACGCAGATTCCTTTCGAAATCACCGCCTGAGCGCGTGATCGTCAAACCACGGGGGAGCAAGATGATCCAGACAAACGGTTTCGTACACTTCACGATCCCCGTGAAGGAACTCGATCGCTCGGAAGAGTTCTACACCACAATCTTCGGGTTTAGACGCCTGCGCCGCAACAATCATATGGTGTTCATGAATGCGCACGGCACATCGTTCGTCCTGACGCTTTCGGAGAACCCGATCGAACCCAACCGTGGCGACAAACACGACATACACACCGCGTTCCGCGTGTCGTCGGAGGAGTACGACAGGGCCAAGACCTTCCTTGCGGAGCGGGGTATCCCGATCTTCAAGGAAGAGGATCGGCCAACCGGCACCTTTCAGGGCAGAAGCGCGTACTTTCATGATCCCGATCGCAACGTGATCGAGATCATTGATCTGGTCCGCGGTCCCGTCGCCGAGGGCGAATGATGGGCCGCTAGTTCCTGTGCGTCACCGCCTGCCGCGCCCGCTCCACAAGCTCGGGCGCGGTTGCATACGCGGCCGTGAGGATTTTCAGAACCTCATCACCGCTCACAGGCGAGACCTCAAGGCCCATCTTCTCAGCCTCCTCAACGAACGCCTTGTCGCGCAGGGTGTCCATGAAACCCTTCCGAAGCGCCGCGAGCCTGTCCCCTGGGACGCCGGGAGGCGCAGCGTAGGGGAACGCAATCTCCTGCCGCGAGAACACCAGCTCCATGACCTTGCGGTCGCTCGGATCCTTCACGAAATCTAGCGCGAGCGGCACATCAGGATAATCCGGGTGCTTGCGCAGCGCGATTTGCAGGAGGAGATCAACCTTGTTCTCCTTCAGCCACTGCGGCCGCGTGGAGCGCAGCGTGCTGATGGATGAACCGCCCATGCCATCGACCTCCTTGCGCTCAATGGCCAGCATGAAGTCGCCGGAGCCCTGGTAACCGGTCACAACTTTGAGCTTCGTTCCCAGCAGCGCATTGAGGACATACGGATACACAGCGCTATCGGCCCCGTGCCCACTGGCCGGAACAACCATCGGCCGCGCGCGCAGATCCTCAATATTACGGAATTTGTTCTCTTTCGGCGCAAAGACGACGCTGACCTCTGAAGCGGGGCTGCCAATCCAGTTCAGCTTCAACGCGTCGAACTGAACGCCCTGCGCATCGAACAGTGGCTGTGTTGGAATGCTGCGCGAGAACGTTGCGAACTGCGTGCCGTCTCGCGGCGCATTGGTGTAAATATAGTTTGCTGCCGCCATTGAGCCGGCGCCTGGCATGTTGCGCACGATCACTGTCGGCGCGCCTGGCATGTGCCGCCCCATATGGCGGGACAACGTACGCGAATACACATCGTATCCGCCGCCGACGCCGAAACCAACGACAATGGTCACGGCGTTGGCTTTGTAGAAATCCGCGACAGGATCGGCCGCTGCGTGCGACGCCAGACATGCTGACAAGATGGATGCGGCTATAACGGCATTTCGCATGCGTGCGACCTCCCTCATGAAAAAACCCGCGGCGTTGGCGCGCCGCGGGTTTCGGTATTACTGGTGAGGCATCCGAAGCCCCGCCGCGTCGACCGCCTCCCTGTAGGTTGGCCGGTCGCTCTCGATGGTCGCGGCAAATTCCTTCGCTGTGGACCCCACCGGCTCAATGCCCAGAGCTTCAAGCCTGCTGCGGATGGTCGGATCCTTTGCGGCGGCGGCGACCTGCGCCTCAAGCCGCGCGACAATGGCCGGCGACGTGCCTGCCGGCACGAAGAAACCGTTCCACGAGGATGTCTTGAACCCCGGGAAGATCGACGCCACAGGCGGAACGTTCGGAAGCTGCGGCATCGGCTTCTCGGAGGAAACAGCCAGCACGCGGATGCGGCCACCGTCCACGTGCTGCAACAGCTCGGACGCGTTGCCGAAGTAGAGATCGGTTTCGTGGTTCAGCAACGCCTGCATGGCGGGCCCGCCGCCCTTGTAAGGCACAAACACGAAATCAACGCCCGCCTTCTTGCCGAAGAGCGCGGCGGAGAGATGCCCAATCGAGCCGGTGCCCGCCGACGCGACGTTCAACTTGTCCTTATGCCCCTTGGCGAACGTGATGAACTCCTGCACGGTCTTCACCGGCAACGTAGCACGAACGCCGAGGATGAATGGACCTGTGCCGAAGATGCTCACCGGAAGAAAGTCCTTCTCCGGATCGTAGTTCACCTTCTGCATCATGGGCAGAATAATCAGCTGACCAGCGGATGCGAAGAACAACGTCGATCCATCCGGATCCGACCGCGCCACTTGCGCTGAGGCGACAACGCCACCCGCCGTCGGGCGGTTCTCAACGATGAAGTTCTGGCCAAGGGAACGCGTCAGATAGTCGGCAGCGAGACGAGCCATGGTGTCGGTGTTGCCGCCGGCCGGGAATGGCACAACGATGGTCACCGGACGCGTTGGCCACTCCTGCGCGGTCGCCGGCGCAACAACAGCGCCCAGCCCAGCAAAGCATGCCGCGGCAAGGAGAATACGGCGCGTCAGCGAGCGTCCCCTGCCCTCACGCGCGATTCCAGTATTCGAAAACATCATGATAGCTCCCGGAATGAGGAACAAACCTCGGATCTCAAGCAAGCATTGTTTATGCCGAGCAAGAATCAGTGATCCCCAGGCTGCGGGCCATCAAAACCCTCAACCAGAACGAACTCGCCGATGCTCTTGCCCACGCGGTGAGCACGCGCCGCCTGGTATTCGGACGAATTGAAATACGCCTTCGCCTGCTCATAGCTCTCAAATTCGAGAATAACGTTGCGCGGCCGCGCATCGCCATCCAGCGCCTCGTACTTGCCGCCGCGGGCCAGAATGCGGGCGCCATACTTCTTCATGGCGATGGAAGCTGCTTGCGCATACCGCATGTACGCGTCGTTATCGTCGACTGTCACACGCGCGATAATATAGCCCTTGGGCATGACTACTCCTAGTCAATGAACGTCAGCTGGTCCCTTCAGCGTTTCCTCACACGCTTTTTTCCGCAGTCTACCGGGCGTGCCCGGTTTGACAAGCGCCACCTCACGGGCGCATGCCGCGATTTCAGGCAGCCCGTCAGGCATTACCATGGCGACTTGGTCGATCGAGCGCCGCACGTCCAGTCGCGTCAATCGCTCCGGTGCGCCCTGCGCTCCAACATCCTCACGCCTGAGGCGAAGCCGGGAGGGAAACCTTGCTTATTCGTTTTTGGACTTGTTATCGCTGATGATATAAATGCGTGGAATTATCTTCCATATCTCGGCCGAATGTGGCTCAGGAGTTTCCAATGGCTGTCCTCGACGAGATCGATCGGAAAATCCTCACCCTGCTTCAACAGGACAGCCGCCTCACCCTCCAGGAGATCGCCGACAAAGTGGGGCTCTCGCCCTCGCCGTGCCACAGGCGCATCCGGCTGCTCGAAGAGCGCGGGATCATCGCAGGGTATACGGCGACAGTGGATCAACGCGCCGTGGGCCTTCCGGTCAGCGTGTTCGTATCAATCAAGCTCGCGCGCCAGAAGGAAGAAGACCTGCAACGATTCGCCAAAGCTGTGGCGACGTGGCCCGAGGTGCTCGAGTGCTATCTGATGACAGGTCACCGTGACTACCTTCTGCGGGTCGTTGTTTTCGATCTGGCCGCTTACGAGCGCTTTCTCAAGCAGAAGCTCACACGGGTGGATGGCATCTCCTCGATCGAGTCCAGCTTCGCGCTTGATCAAATCAAATACGCGACCGCCCTGCCCTTGTAACGGCGACCGACCGCCGCAACGATATGGACATGACCAATATGAGCGGGATCGTTCTCGTCACCGGAGCCTCGGGGAAAACAGGCCGCCGCTGCATTGCACACCTCGTCAAGCAGGGCGTCCGCGTGCGCGCGCTTGTGCGACGTGACGAAGCTGCGCGCGAACTGCGCGACGCAGGCGTCGAGGAAGCATGCATAGGCGATATGTTCGACACCAAGGTAATAGCGACGGCGTTGGCCGGCGTTGCGCAGGTTCTGCACATCTGCCCGCCGATGCACCCTTCGGAGCACGAACTCGCCTGCGCCATGATAGATGGGTCGAAGCGGGCCGGCGTGCGCCGGTTCGTCATGTGGTCGGTGCTGCATCCGCACGCGGCCGTTCCGCATCATCAACGCAAGCAACGGGCGGAGGCAGACCTGATCGAGTCCGGACTGTCGTTCACAATTCTTCAGCCCGGACGCTACATGCAGCACTTGGAAACCATCTGGGGCGCCGTGCGCACGCAGGGCTTGCACAGTTTTCCATTCTCGACTCGCTCTCGCTTCAGTCTCGCCCATCTTGATGATCTGGCGGCCGCCGCCACACGCGTGCTCACTGAAGATGGACATGAGAACGCTATTTATGAACTCGCCGGCCCCGAGGCTCTGACACAGCAGGATTGCGCGCGGATACTCTCGGAAGCTCTCGGGCGAACCGTCAACGCCCAAGCGGCGTCAATCGACGAGGCTGTCGCCAAGGGCAGAGCGGCTGGACTCCCCGAATGGCGGATCGAGACGCTCGCCATCATGAATCGCCACTATGACGCACACGGCCTCGAGGGAAACCCGAACGTGCTTCGCTGGCTGCTGGGACGCGAACCGAAAACATTCCGCGAGTACGTGCAGGAGATGGGCAGCGTTTAGTTATGCTAAACGCGTCATCACTTCGTCGGTCGTGTGTAGGTCCGCATACTTCTGCCGCATGTCGAACAGATTTGCTTCGTGCGGACCTGTCGCGCGGTCACCTACGCCGTCGGAAACCACAACTGTGCGGAAATTGTAGCTCATAGAATCCACAACGGTCGCCCGCACGCAGCCCGAGGTGGTCGCCCCGGTGATGAGCAGCGTATCCACCCGCCTGCGGATCAGCCAAGCAGCCAGATCCGTGCCGAAGAACGCGGAAGGTTGCGTCTTGCGCAGCACATACTCTCCAGCGATGGGCGCGAGGTCATCAACAACCTGGCTTGCGTGACTGCTTTCGGTGAGCACGCGCAGCGTTGGCGCCTTCATGCAGAACACGCCAGCGTCAGACCCGTCATCCGCGTAGACCACGCGCGTGAAACACACGGGCAAGCCCTTCCCGCGAGCGAACGCGAGAAGGCGTTTTGTGTTGGCGATGGCCTGGGGAATATTGCCGCCGCCGAACATCTGCGGATCGTTAAACCCGTTGACGAAGTCAACGATGAGCAACGCAGGCGCCTCGCCGAAGCCGGAGGAAGCCCCAAATCCCTGCTTCGCGTAAACGTCTGCGCCGCTCATGGCCGCCTCATCCATTCCAGAGGTGCGAGAACTCAGTGGCGACCACATCTTCGTAGGCGACCTGCCCGGAGATGAGGCCCATGTTGCGCTGGAACTGCGCCATGCCGTCCACGAACTCGCGCGAGATGTTCGCGGTGTAGAAGGGCAGATCGCGCTGCACAACGTCAGCGATCAATCCCGCCTCTTCGGCAGGAAACAGCGCCTTGCCGACCTTTGTTGCAAGAGACACGTCGGCGATCAGCGCCTTCTGTGTCTTCACCAGCGCGCGCACCGCGGCCTCAACGGCGCCCTTGTCGCGCTTGATCACGGCGTCGGATGTAATCAGCGCCGGCTGCGTATAGTTGATCGCGCCAGCAGGGCCATCGCCGCGGCGCGCATCGATGATGATGTCGCCCCAGCCGTTGCGGACAGCGACTTCTGCGCCCATGCCGTTTGCCCAGAAGCCATCAATTAGCCCAGCGCCAAGCGCCTTTGCGGCAGCGACGCCGAAGTTCTTGTTCTCGCCAAGAAACGCGCCGGGCACCGGACCGATCTTCACATCTGTATCCGGATTGATGCCGCTTTCAATCAGCAACCGCTTGAGCCCGAGATCGACCAGCGGCGCTGCGCCGATGTTGAGCCCCTTGATCGCGTTGATGTCGCCCTTGCGCGCCTTCAGATCCTTACGCAGAACGAGGAACCAGTACATGTTCTGCGCAAGAGCGCCGAGGAGCTTGCCGCCCTTCCATTCAGGAAACGCAAACGGCACGCTGTGGGCAGAGCCGCCGACGAAGTCGATGCCGCCATCGCGCAACACTTCGAGCGTCTTGTTCACCGGAAAGATCAGCTCGAGTTGCATGTCGAGCCCTTCTTCCTTGAAGAAGCCCAGCTCCACCGCGGCGACCGCGGGGAAGTAGGAGTTCGAGATCATGTCTGGAATGGCGATCTTCATCGGTTTGGTCCTTCCCCTCTGGTCGTTTGTTCAGTTGATTGATTGCGCGCGACGGAAACCCTCGATCATCGCAACGCGCATCAGGTACGCGTGGAGCTTGTCGCGGTCCGCGACGATGCCGCGCAACTCGTTGTAGAACTTCTCCCGCTCGACCGGGTCTTTCTGCTCGATGTTGCGCTTGTTCTCGATGGTCTGGCGCTGCAGAAACTCCTGCGCGACAGTACGGCGCTGGCGGTCGTACACGTCGAGGAGATCCTCGCTCGCCCCTTCGAGAATGATGCGCGAGAGCTTGTCCACCAGATTGAACGAGTCATGCAAACCAAAGTTCATGCCCATGCCGCCGAGCGGATTGTTGATGTGGGCCGCGTCGCCCGCCACCAGCAAACGCCCATCCCGGTAGCTTGACGCCACGCGCTGATGCACATCGTAGAGATTGCGATGATACATCTCATAGGCGCCGTCCTTGGGGTTGAACCCCTGAATGCGCGCCTGCACTGACGCTTCATCGAACAACTGCTCCTGACTCGCGTCCGGCGGCGCCGGGAAAACAACGCGCCACATGCCCTTCCCGTCATGGCCGGGCACCTTGAACAGCGCGCACCACTCCTCGGGGTCGGCGATGTAGTTGGTGATCGCGTATCCATGCTGCGCGAAGTCATAGCGCGTGCTGAGCACGAGGAAGCGCTCGGGATACGTGAAGCCGTCGAACTTTACGTTCATCGACTTGCGAACCTGGCTGCGGCCACCGTCGCAACCCACCATAAACGAGCCGCGCCAGACACGCTCGCCCTCATCGGACTGCACCGTGACCGACACACCATCCGCATCCTGCTCCACCTTCATGACGCGATGGCGCATCAAGATCGGATTGGAGGGATACTCCTTCAGCAAGATGTCACGCAGAATGTAGCAGATCCTGTGCTGCTCAAGCATAAGCCGGAACGGATAACGGGTCTGATCTGCAAGCACACCAAGATCAAAGTCGGCGATGAGGCCCGCCTTGCGGTCACGGTAGTGATAGTTATTTACAATGAAGCCCTGCGCCATCATCGCTTCAGTGACGCCGCTTTCCTCGAAGAGTTCGAGCGTCGGCGGATGAATGGTTCCAGCGCGCGGGTCGTCGAAGATTTTGTCGCCGCCTTCGAAAAGCACGAACGGAATTCCCCGGCGCGCAAGGAGAAGCGCCGTCGTGAAGCCCACGGGGCCTGCGCCTGCGATCAGTACCGGATGCTTGAGCATGGTGAATAAGTCCTCGATCGCGTCAGAAACGTTCCAACAACCAACCGCGACCGAAGAACTTGTCATCGATGCCGTGGGCGCGGAGCGCGTGCCAGATGGTGGCGACGTTGATGGGAATGACAGGCTTACCAAGCTGTTTTTCCAGCGTCGGGAAGATGTCGAGTGTTGAGAGATTCGTGCCCGCCTGCACAATGGCGTCCACGTCGGCGCCGTCGAGCTGGCGCAGCACGGTGTCGATCACCTCGCGCGGCGGCGTATGCGCAATTGACGTTGCAGTGTCGCACTTGAGGCCGACGACGTTGGTGACCTCATAGCCGGACTCTTCGAGAAAGCGACGCACCTGCACGTCGCCCACGGACTGGTATGGCGTGAGCGCAGCCACACGCTTGGCGCCGAACGCATCCAGTGCGGCCTTGAGGGCGGCGGCCCCGCTTGTCAGTCCAATATCGGGGCCGATGGAGTCACGCAGACGCGCCTCAAACTCCACGTTGCCTTCAAGGCCGCCCCAGAAGGTTTCCGCCGACATGCCCATCATGATGTAGGTGGGCTCGCAGGTCATCACATCGCGCATCGCGTCCGGAATGGTTTCCCGGATGGCGTCGATGAAGGCGAGAAACATGTCGTCGCTTGAGAGATCTGGCTGGCCCACGAAGAAGCGGGCGAAGTGCCACGTCACGCCCGGCGCCATGATCTGCTGGCAGTCGTATTCCACGCCGATGTTCGTCGAGGGAATGATGACGCCAATGCGCCCTCTCTTCCCGATCCAAGGCTCCTGCGGCTTCAGTATTTTCATAATTACGCCCCCGGCCTGGGTTACGCGGGATCGAAGTAGTGGAGCTCGAAGAGAATGCAGCCGGCCTCCGACTTGAACGGCCCGTGATACACGCCCGGCGGACGGCACGCGTAGGTGAACGGCTTGAAGGACTCGCCGCCCTGTCCATTCACGTCGTTGCCAACGGTTAGATCGCCGGAAACGAGGAAAACCTCTTCCCAGTACGTGTGAACGAACGGCGCAGTGGTGTACACGCCCGCGTCGAACCTCAGCAGGCGAGAGCGGCTGCCGCGCTTATTATCTTCGTCCAGAGCGCCGGAAAGTATCTTCTGCTGAATGCCAGCGGGATACCCCGGGGGCGTTTCCCAGCCAGAATTCATGTCCAGCGTCTTGAACTCGTCATGCAGCTTGTTGATGGCCATTGTTCCGCTCCGGCGTCAGGCGGCGAGATCGTCGAGGGTGATGGAGTCTGCGCGGCGCTGCATGGTCAACATCGCGCTGCGGCGCAGGAAGTCGCGCGCCTTTTCAGGATCCGCCGCGGTTTTGCGAAGCGCGTCGAAGTTGCGCTCGCGCTCTGCGGGCTCTTTCGCTTCAAGGCGCTTTTTGTTGGCGATGGATTGCTCCTGCACGAACTCAATGGAGACTGTGCGACGCTGGAGCGAGTAGAGATCCAGCAGCGCCTCCGGCGCATTGTCCATCAGCACACTGGCGAGCTTCTCGGAAAGATTGGCGGCGTCCTGCAAACCGCCATTGAGGCCCATGCCGCCGATGGAGTTGTTGACGTGCGCCGAGTCACCAGCGAGCAGCACCCGCCCCTTGCGGAAGGTCGCAGCGACGCGCTGATGTGTCGTGTACAGATTGCGATGCACGATGTCGTAGGGCTTCGCTTGCGGGAAGAAGCGCTGTAGCCGCGCCTGCACCACCTCATCGCCCAGCAGATCGGCCTCAACTGCGCTCGCGTCCGCCGGGAACACGGTGCGCCACAGGCCAGGCGGGCCGTCAGCGGCAACCTTGAAGCAATTGCACCACTCGTCCGGGTCCGCAAAGTAGCTGCGGTAGCAATAGCCCAGCTCCTTCTCAAAATCGAACGGCGTGGTGAGCACAAGGAAGCGCTCAGGCCACGTGAAGCCTTCGAAGGGAATTTCGGACTGCTTGCGCACGGTGCTGCGGCCGCCGTCGGCCCCAATCAGGTAGGCGCCGGTAAAGGCTTTCTCACCGGCGGGCGTCTTCACTCGCGCCGTCACCCGCGACGAATCCTGATCGAGCGAAACGATCGCGTGCTCCATCAGGATTTCAACGTTCGGCATCGTCGCAAGGCGGTCCAGCATAATGCGCGAGGTCTTGAACTGCTCGCACTGGATCACAGTCGGATACGGCGTTTCGCCGGCGAGAATCTTGTGGTCGAACTCGGCCACGAGTTTTCCGGAAGGCCTGTCCCAGAACTGGAACGTGGGCGCGACGAGCCCCGTCTTCTCCATGTCGTCAACAAGCCCGGCGGCGCCAAGCACTTCCAGCGTCGCGGGGTGCGTGGTGGCTGCGCGCGGATCATCAAGAAACCGCGGACCCGATTCAAACAGCGTGACCGGCACGCCCGCACGGCCCAGCAGAAGGGCGCAGAACAATCCGACCGGGCCACCGCCTGCGATCAGAACAGTGCGATCTTTCTGCATTTTTTACCAACTCCTGTGTGTACGTTCACGCGTTTTGACGAAGATGATTGCGGAATGACTCGATATGCGCGCCCATGGCGAGGCCGGCTGCTTCCGGATCCCGCCGTGCGATAGCGTCCTTGATAGCCACATGCTCTTCATGCACGAGGCGGTTGCGCCCCGGCGAGTTGAGCGAGACGAACCACACGCGCAACGAACGGTCGTGCAGCTTGGAAAGAATGTCGGCCAGAACTGCATTTCGCGAGGCCCGCGCAATCGCGCCATGGAAGTCACGGTCCAGCCGCATGAGGCTTTCTGGAGCAACCGACTTCAGCGCGTCCTCGGCGTCACGCAACACTTGCTCAAGCCGTTCGACGTCGTGCGCGTCCGCGCGCTGCGCCGCAAGGCGAACTCCCAGAACTTCATTGGCCGAACGCGCCTCAACGATCTGCATGATTTCATCGAAACTCATGGGCTTCACGATGGCGCCCTTGCGCGGAATGACGTCAACCAGTCCTTCCACGCAGAGCCGGTCGATAGCCTGATGCACGGGCGTGCGGCCATAGCCCGTCATGGCGCAGATCGACGCCTCGTTGATGTACTCGCCCGGCTTGAGTGCGCAGGTGATGATGCGCGCCTTGATGTCGTCATAGGCCAGATCCCGCAGCGGTCGAGCTGCGCCACTGGCCCCTGAGACTGAAGGACGCGTTTCGTGCGTCATGACACGATGGGCAATTCTTCGACACCGTAAGCGAACGTGATCGCGCGTCCCAGACGCGCGTCCTCAAGCTCGCCCTCGAAACGGCTGCTCGGGCGAATGCCGCCAATGGCCGCGAACGTGCCGCAGAACATCAGCGTTCCCTCAGGCAGACCGCCGGGAGCAAAACCCGCCACAAGCTGGCGCGGGCTTAACATGCCCGATGTCTTGCCCTGCTGATACGCGATGCGCCCGTCGCTTTCGGCAATGAAGGAGCGCATGGCGATGTCGTCCCAATGGGCTTCGACATCAGCAAAGCGCCAGAACGTGCGGGCGATGGGCTTGTCGCACATCTGCTTTGAGACCGTTACGTCGAAGGTCTCCGCGTGGCGGTCGGTGTGGTCGGAGCCGAGCCCCACCCACAGCTCGCCTTTCCATTGCGCGAGCACGAACTCAACCTCGCCGCTGGAGGCTGCGCCCGACACCTGGATTGAGGGCGCGGTGGTGATGCGGTTGGCGGCCACGCGGTAGTAAACCGGCGTGGTGGACGGCCGCTTCACCCCAAGCTCCTCCAGTTCGCGAATGTGCTTTTCGACGGCTGCACGATCACGCCCGGTCCAGCCGGCGATGACAAGCTGGGCCACGGGGGCGCGGTACTGCTCTTCGCCTGCCGCCGATACGAGCGTCACATCCACAAAATGCGTCACGGGATCCTCCAGTGCTCGTGAAATATCACGCTGCGCCTAGGGCGGCAACACGCGCCAGCCGCGCCCATCGGACGCAGAAGCCTGCTCCGATCCCGTTGAGGGCGGCTGGCTTTCGCCTCGCGGTCGCAAGGGGCGCCCTGCGGCTGTCCTTATGGCTCCTGCGCGTCGATGAGGACGAAGGCGATACGGCAAGCCTCCGTGCCGCGGTTTACCCACGCGTGGTTCGTGCCCTGCTGGATCAGCACGTCGCCGGCCTTCAGATGCACCTCGCTGTCGTCGAGCAGCATATCGATCTCGCCCTGCAAGATGATCGCGTAGTCGATGGTTCGCGTCGCGTGCATCATCGGGTGGCGCGGCGGCATGTGCCGTTTGGGGGTCGAGTCGCCATGCTGGGAGGCGTGGTAGTCGAGGGGCAACGCCTCCACGTCCGGCGTGATGGGCGGAATATCGACGATACGCAGGATCGACCCGCCCGGCGGCGGCGCGACGCCGATTTCAACGGCTGCGCGATCCACGGGCTCATTGATCCGGGCGGGGGTCTCGTTCGTCACCCAGAGAAGTCGCGACGTGGTGCCCCGCTGCGGTCGCACGCGCTTGTGCGGGTTGTCGCCATCAAACAGCGCGACGGCTTTTCCTTCCTCGTTCACATACGTGACGACGCGACGGATCTCCTCGCTCAGTGGCATGTGGTCTCCTCCCGTTCTGGTTGCTCAACGACTACGAGGGGTGCGAATCCCTGTCAAACGACGCGCAACGCCCGCTTGCGGCCATGCGCCGGCGGGCGATAGGGTGCCCGCAAACGGCGCGAGGCGTCGGACTATGGTGGAGGGAAACATGACCCGAGGCTTGCGATTGGGGGCGTTCGCCCTTGCGTTCGGCGCCATGACCGGCGCGCACGCGCAGGACAGCGCGGATTTCTACAAGGGAAAGACGATCACGGTCGTCGTGGGCATCGAGCAGGGCACCGGGTTCGATCTCTACGGCCGCGCGCTCGCCCGCCACATGCCGCGCCATCTGCCCGGCGCGCCGACGATGATCGTCTCGAACATGCCCGGCGCCAGCGGTCTCATTGCCTTCAACTGGCTGGCCAACGTGGCGCCGAAGGATGGCACGGTGTTCGCGACAGCCTCATTCTCTGTGCCTTTCGAGCCGATGTTTGGCAACGAGGCGGCGCGGTTCAAGGGCCCGCAGTTCGGCTGGGTCGGCAACATGGATTCAGGCGTCAGCGTCTGCGTCGCGCGACCGGATTCCGGCGTCACCCAGTGGACGGACGTGTTCCAGAAAGAACTCACCGTAGGGGCCGCCGGGCGGGCCGGTCCCATCAGCCAGGCGCCGCGCGCGCTCATGGAGCTGAGCGGCGCGAAACTGAAGCTCATCGAAGGTTATGTGGGCACCGCGAGCGTGAAGCTCGCCATCGAGCGGGGCGAGTTGCAGGGCATCTGCGGCATCTCGCTGTCCACGGTGCGCTCGCAATGGAGCGACGTGCTGCAATCGGGCCTCGTGAAAATGATGCTCCAGCTCGGGCCCAAGGCCGACCCGGAATTGAAGGGCGTGCCGCACGTGTTCGAGTTCGCGCGCGGCGACGAGGAACGCCAGGTCTACAACCTGATCTTCGGCCCGCAGGGGCTTGGCCGCTCCTTCGCCGCGCCGCCAGGCACTCCGGCGGACCGTTTGAAGGTGCTCCGCGACGCGTTCACCGCCACCATGAAAGATCCGCGTTTCCTGGAGGACGCCGAGAAGGCGAAACTCGACATCGCCCCGCAGACCGGCGAGGAGGTGCAGGCGTTCGTGGAGGCGCTCTACGCATCGCCGCCGGATGTGATCGCACGGGCGCGCAAGGTGCTCGGGCGCTGACGATCAGCCGGGCGCGGGAACCCGCCGGTTCCTGCGCCAGATCTCCGCATTGAGGATACCGGCGAACGTCGCCCACGCGAGGTAAGGCGCGATCAACGCGCCTGCGAGGGGGCTCACGGCCCAGAACGCCAGCAGGAGAGCCAGCGTCGAGACCCACAGGGCGCCGATCTCCGCCAGCGCCCAGCCAATCCGGCGCAAACCAAAAAACACGGCCGACCATGCGGCGTTGAGCGCGAGATTCACAGCATACAGAGCCATGGCGACGCCCGTGAGCGAATCGCCGGAGCGCCAGACAAGCCAGGCGGACACCGCCAGCAGAATGTAAAGCACCGTCCACACCGGCCCAAACAGCCAGTCGGGCGGCTGCCAGGATGGCTTGGCGATGCTGCGGTACCACTCTCCGGGCCTGAAAAACGCGCCCGAGAGGGCTGTAACGAAGGCCGATGCAAGAAAAAACAGAAAACTGATCGCGGCGTCCATAGGTGGCGCTCCAAAGAGAGGCGGCGCTGAGCAATTGATTTTTGCCGCCCGATCAGCCAACTCTACACTTTCAAGTGTCAAGAAACGAGGTCGCTCGCCCATGAAAGCGGTGTATCCTTTCGCGGCGATCGTCGGCCAGGACGATCTGAAGCTCGCGCTTCTGATCGCCGCGGTCGACCAGGGGGTCGGAGGCGTGCTTGTGTTCGGCGACCGGGGCACGGGCAAGTCCACGGCTGTGCGCGCGCTGGCGGATCTCCTGCCAAAGCGCCCCGTGGTCGAAGGATGCGCCTTCAACTGCGCGCCGAAAAACCCCGCCGGCCTGTGCGGGCGCTGCGCGCCGGCCGCGAAAACCGCCCGTTCCGCCGCCCTGAAAACGCGCCAGGCGCCCATGCCGGTGGTGGACCTGCCGCTGGGCGCCACCGAGGACCGCGTTGTGGGCGCGCTCGACATCGAACGCGCGCTTACGACCGGCGAAAAAGCGTTTGAGCCCGGACTTCTGGCCCGCGCGCACGGGGGCTTTCTCTACATCGACGAGGTGAACCTGCTGGAGGATCATCTGGTTGACCTGCTTCTGGACGTGACCGCCTCGGGACTCAACGTGGTGGAGCGCGAGGGCCTGAGCGTGCGCCACCCGGCGCGGTTCGTTCTAGTGGGCAGCGGCAATCCGGAAGAAGGCGAGTTGCGCCCGCAGCTTCTCGACCGGTTCGGCCTCAGCGTCGACGTGAAGACCCCGACTGACGCGCCAACCCGCATCGAGGTGGTGCGCCGTCGCGATGCGTTCGACCGCGACGCAGACGAGTTCACCCAGCGCTGGAGCCGGGAGAACATGAAGATTCGCAAGCGCGTGGCCGCCGCGCGGGACGCGATCGCCAGCGTGGACACGCCGCCCGCCGCCATCGAGCGCGCGGTCGAGATCTGCATGGCGGTGGGCTCGGACGGCCTGCGTGGCGAACTCACCCTGATCCGCGCCGCGCGCGCCGCCGCCGCGCTCGAAGGCGACGAGGCGGTGGCCGACAAGCACCTGCGCAAGGTCGCGCCGTTCGCGCTGCGCCATCGGCTGCGTCGCAACGTGCTCGACGAGGTGGACTCCGGCGTGCGGGTGGAGCGGGCGCTCGCGGGCGTCTTCGGCGCATGAGCCTTGCCCGCGCCGCGGCGCTGTTCGCCATCGATCCCGCCGGCCTTGGCGGCTTGCTGGTGCGCGGTCGCGCGAGCCCGGCGCGGGAGGCGTTCATCGCGTTCGCGCTGGGGCTCCTGCCCGACGGCGCGCCCGTGCGCCGCGTCCCGGTGTCCATCAGCGACGACCGGCTGCTGGGCGGGCTGGACCTCGCCGGCACGTTGCAGGCCGGCCGCCCGGTGCTGACGCGCGGCGTTCTTGCGGAAGCGGATGGGGGCGCCCTTGTGCTGCCCATGGCCGAGCGCCAGGCGCCGGAAACCATCGCGCGCATCGCAGCCGCCATGGACGTTGGCGCGGTCGTTGCGGCGCGCGAGGCGGCGGATGTGTTTCAGCCCGCACGTTTCGGCGTGCTGGCGCTGGACGAAAGCATTGAGGATGAACACGTTCACCCGGCGCTCACCGATCGCGTCGGCCTGCATGTCGCGTGCGAGGAGTTTGACTCACCCGCCGAGACCGACCGCTTGCGCGATGCGGTGGCTGCTGCGCGGGCTCGCCTCGCACTGGTTGCGGTTCCGGATAACCTGTTGAGCGAACTGGTAATCGCCGCTGAAGCCTTCGGCCTTGATTCCGCGCGCCCTGCCCTGCTGGCGGTGCGGGTCGCCCGCGCCAACGCGGCGCTGGACGGGCGCAGCGAGGCTGTTGCCGACGACGCGAAGATCGCGGCTGCTCTCGTGCTGGCGCCGCGCGCGCTGCGCCTGCCTCCCGCCGAGCAAGCCCCTGAAGAGGAACAGCAAACGCCATCCGAGGAGCCGCAGCCGCCACCGGACGCAGGCGACCAGAACACGGCCGATGCGAGCGCGCAGCCAGAAGGCGAGGAGCGTTCGCTCGATGACATGCGCGAGGTTGTGCTCGACGCCGTGCGCGCCGCCATCCCCCAGGACTTGCTTGCGAAAATCGCCGAAGGGCTGCTCAACCGCCGCGCCGGAGGGCCGCAGGGCAAGGGCGCGAACGGCGCCCGCTCCAGGCAGCGCGGCCGGCCCGCCGGCGCCCGGGCGGGCGAGTTGCGCAGCGGCGCACGGCTCGCCCTGCTCGATACGTTGCGCGCGGCGGCGCCATGGCAGGCGGTGCGCCGCAAGGAGCGGGCGCTGCGCGGGCGCACGGATGACGCGCCGCCGATTCTCGTGCGGCAAGAGGACTTTCGCATCCGCGTGCACAAGCCGCGCGCGCTCGTCGCGACCATTTTTGTGGTCGATGCATCCGGCTCCGCAGCGCTGCACCGGCTGGCGGAAGCCAAAGGCGCGGTGCTGGCGCTTCTCGCCCAGTGCTACGTGCGCCGGGACGAGGTTGGCCTCATCGCATTCCGCGGAACCGCCGCCGAGCTGCTGCTCGCCCCCACGCGGTCGCTGACGCGCGTGCGCCGGCAGTTGGCGCAATTGCCAGGCGGAGGCGGCACGCCGCTGGCGTCGGGCATCGCCCTTGCGCGTGAAACCGCTGTGCAGACTGCGAAAAAAGGCGCGCGGCCGGTGCTGGTGTTCCTCACCGACGGCGCCGCGAACGTCGGGCTGAACGGCATGGGCGGTCGCGCGGGCGCCGACGCGGATGTGGAGCGCGCGTCCAAAACACTGAAGGCGCTCGGGTTTTCGTCGATGGTTGTGGACACGTCCGCCCGGCCGGGGCCGCAGGCGCGCAAGCTCGCCGAACGGCTCGGCGCCCGCTACATGCCGCTACCGCTCGCGGACGCTGCGCGTCTGGCCAACGCGGTGCGCGCACACGCGGGCTAGAGCGGACGACCTGATTGCATCAGGTCGTCCGCTCTAGCTTATTGTTTTTACGCATTTTCTTACGTCCAACCGGCATCCACTTGGACGGAAAATGCTTTAGCGCATTTCAGCGCAGACGGCCTGCAAGATCAAGAACATGCGCAAGGCCCGCCGCCGCAAGCCACATCAGCGCCTCGGTTTCGTTGCCGCGCAATCCCGCGCGCGCCACCATGAGCAGGCAAGCGCCTGCCGCAAGGTTGGCTGCGATTTGCGGAATCGTGAGGCCGCCAGCGAGGCGACGGCGCAGCAGCGCAAGCGCCACAAACTCCACGGCGACGATCGCCAGCACAACGTCGATCAGGGTCGGCAATTCAAACGCGAAGGTCATCCAGCGGCCCGCGAGGGCGCAATGCGCCGGCTCTCGCCTTCGGCCACGAGGCGGGCGGGCAGACGAAACGAGACAGCCTCCGCCGGACCCGCAAGCGTCTCCACCGTGGCGTCGCGCCAGCCGCGCAGGCGCTCGACCACGCCCTGGACGAGCGATTCAGGCGCGGACGCGCCCGCCGTGACGCCGACAGCGGCGACGCCATCCAGCCATTCGGGCCGCACGTCGGCGGCTGTGCCCACGAGATAAGCGGCCACGCCGGCGTTGCGGGCGGTTTCCTTGAGGCGGTTGGAGTTCGACGAATTCGCGGCCCCGATGACGAGGATCAGGTCCACCTCGGGCGCCAGCCGCAGCACGGCGTTTTGCCGGTTCTGCGTTGCGTAGCAGATGGCGCTCACATCAGGGCCCTGAATGCCCGGGAAGCGCGCATTCAATGCGGCGACGATGTCGCGCGTATCGCTGACGCTGAGCGTGGTCTGGGTGACGTACGCGACGCGGGTCGGGTCCGCCACCTCAAGGGCGGCCACATCCGCGAGCGTGGCGACCACCAGAACGCCGCCAGGAACGCGACCGCGCACGCCCTCCACCTCCGGGTGGCCGGCGTGGCCGATCAGGATCACCTGATAGCCGCGCGCGGCGTATCTGCGGGCCTCATGGTGGACGCGCTGCACCAGCGGGCAGATCGCGTCGATCACATCGAGCCCCCGGGCGCGCCCCTCCTGCTCTACGCTCTCGGGCACGCCATGGGCGCTGAAGACCGTGACGGCGCCGTGGGGTACGGCATCGAGGTCATCGACGAATATCGCGCCCTGGGCCCGCAGTTCATCAACGACATGGTGGTTGTGGACAATCTCATGGCGCACATAGACCGGCGCCCCATGAATGCGCAGCGCCCGCTCGACGATGTCGATGGCGCGAACGACCCCGGCGCAGAAGCCGCGCGGCTCCGCCAGCAAGATGCGCAGGGGTGCGTCCATATCAGGCCCTCGTCACTTCGGTTTCGGGGGCTCCCGAGAAGTCCACCCCATCCTCCGGACGCTCGCCAACCCACGGGCAGTTTGCGACGCCGAGATCGGCCGGATCCATCTGCATGGGACCGGCGACGGGGCAGAGCTGCGTGAGCCCATCCATGTCCGACGAGCCCGGAGCGCGCATGGCGCCAACCCGCGTCCAGATCATGTCCAGCGAGGCGAGCAGGTGATCGATGTCCGCGTCGCTATGCAGCGGCGAGGGCGTGATGCGCAGGCGCTCAAGGCCGCGCGGCACCGTGGGATAGTTGATCGGCTGAATGTAAACCCCGCACTCCTCCATCAGCAGGTCGCTGATGAGTTTGCACTGGACAGGGTCGCACACCATCACGGGGACGATGTGGCTGGGGTTGTCCAGATGGGGAATCCGCAGGCGGTCAAGCCCCTCGCGCACACGCTGCACACGGTCGCGATGGCGCTCGCGCTCGGCGTTCGACGCCTTGAGGTGACGCACCGCCTCGCAGGCGCCAGCCGCCAGCGCCGGCGGGATCGCGGTGGTGAAAATGAAGCCGGAGGAGAAGCTGCGCACATAGTCGCACAGCGCCTTGGAAGCGGCGATGTAGCCGCCCATGACGCCGTAGGCCTTGGCGAGCGTGCCCTCGATCACCGTCAGGCGATGGCAAAGATCCTCGCGCTCGGAGATACCGCCGCCGCGCGGGCCGTACATGCCCACGGCATGAACCTCGTCCAGATACGTCATGGCGTTGTAACGCTCGGCGACGTCACAGATTTCCGCAATCGGCGCGATGTCGCCGTCCATCGAGTAAACGGACTCGAACATGACGATCTTCGGGCGCGCGGGATCGAGGTCGCGCAGCTTGCGCTCGAGGTCGGCCGGATCATTGTGACGGAAGATGCGCTTTTCGACGCGGGAGTGACGCACGCCCTCGATCATTGAGGCGTGGTTGCCCGCATCGGAAATCACGATGCAGTTTGGCAGGCCGGCTGCGAGGGTGCCGAGCGTCGCCCAGTTCGAGACGTAGCCGGACGTGAAGAGAAGCGCGGCTTCCTTGTGATGCAGATCGGCGAGTTCTTCCTCAAGCAGCACGTGGTGGTGGTTCGTGCCGGAGATGTTGCGCGTGCCCCCCGCGCCTGCCCCGCAGCGCGCAATCGCGTCGCGCATGACTTCGAGCACTGAAGGATGCTGACCCATGCCGAGGTAGTCGTTCGAGCACCACACCGCCACGTCACGCACGCCTTCAGGCCCATGATACGTCGCGCGCGGAAACGCGCCGGCGACGCGCTCCAGATCGGCGAACACGCGATAGCGACCCTCAGAGCGCAGGCCGTCGAGTTGATCCGTAAAGAAACGTTCGTAGTTCATGGCCTGCTCCGTTGTGGGCTCGACTCTGGCCCGCTCGGCAGGGAAACGCCTGAGAGCGGAGAAGCGAGGGACCGCGTGATGGATTTGCGAGAAGGAAGCGCCCACCGCCAGAGATTTTCTGAAGGCAGCGGGAGAGCGAGAAACCAGTGCTCAAGCACGGCGAAGCCGGCGAGCGCGGCGAGCATGGTGTAGGCGGCGGCGGTCGCCCCGTCCTGCGCCCACCACGCCTGATGCGCGAGCCAGGCGGTGAGCAGGGTTGCGCCCGTGACGCACACGGGGAACAGGGCGTTGACAGGCCGATCACGGAAGTACGTGCCAAGATGGCGAAGATGCTCCGGCAGGAAGGCGTGCGGAGCATTTGGCATGCCAAGAAAGATGTTGATCTTGACGCTCATACGCATGGCGAGCAGCACGGCGTAGGCGCCCACGCCTGCAAGACCGCCGGGCCCGGAAGCGAAGACAAGAACGAGGCCAAGTCCGGCCAGAATCGCCGCCTCGTGCCACAGCAGCGTGGCCAGCGCCCGGAAGAAGCGGTCGAACCCGCGGGCCTCCGGCGGGCACGGGGCCTGGCTCGGCCCGGTCACGTACCCGGTCAGGAATGCGATTTCGATCCACGCCCACACAGCGAGCCCGGCACTGAAGCTGACGTAGGCTCCCGCAAGGGACGTCTCGTTGCGCCAGGTCCACAGCACCATCAGGGCGCACGCGAGCATCACCGTCGCGCCGAGCATGATGCCCGCGCGAGCGCGCTTCGGCAGCAGATTCAGCGCGAGGATGATCCCCGTGCTGAACCACCACACGAACATCGCAAACAGCAATGGCAGAGCGACGCGCCCCAATTGCCTCTCCTCACCAAACCGGGGCCAGCAGAACCTTCTCGGGAAGGTCATGCCGCCGAACGGGGATCATGTAGAGCCGGGCGAAGGTGACTGCCGCTGAGGCATTGAGCCACGCCCTGCGCACGGCGCCGCTCACGCCGCCCTGCTTCTTGGCCTCCTGCGTGGCGCGCGCGATGTCGTTGAGCCTCTCGAAGCCGGCCCAAACCTTCTCGTTGTCCAGATCGATGGTGAACGGGAACACCTGCTTGGTGATCTCCGAGCACAGGCGGATCACCTTCCGGTCGTACTCAGCCGGGGCGATGCCCAGCGCCTTGTGCAACTCAGGCCGCAGGTGGTCGCGCACGAACATGGTCGCGAACACGGCGAGAAGGAAGAAGCGGATCCAGAGCTTGTTGCGGCCCTTCAGCAGGTGCGGGTTCGCGCGCATCACGAGCGCGAAGGCCTCGCCATGGCGGAACTCATCGTTGCACCACTGCTCGAACCACTTGAAGATCGGGTGGAACCTGCGCTCCGGGTGGCGCTCAAGCAGCCGATAGATCGTGATGTAGCGCGCGTAGCCAATCTTTTCGGAGAGGTACGTGGCGTAGAAAATGAACTTCGGCGCGAAGTAGGTGTACTTCTTGGCCTTGGCGAGGAAACTGAGATCGACGCCGATGTTGTAGTCCTTCAGGGACTGGTTGATGAACGCGGCGTGACGCGATTCATCGCGCGCCATCAGCGCGAACAGATCCTGCATGTCGGGGTTGGAGATCTTCTTCTTGATCTCGGCGTAGAGCACGCAGCCCGAAAATTCAGCGGTCAGGGAGCTCACGAGGAAGTCGATGAACTCCGTGCGCAGCGGCTCGGGAATATCCTTCAGCTCAGCGGCGAATTCGTCGTTGCGCTGGAAGTGGCCCTTGTTCATGTCCGCCTTGAGGTCGGCGATGAGCCGGTCCCACTCCGGGCGAACGGACGATATGTCGATCCGGTCCATCGCCGCGCAGTCCGTCGTGTAGAAACGCGGGCTGAGCATGGTCTCTTCAAGGGCCGCCTTGGTGCCCACGCCGGGGCCGCCGCCTTCGATGGGGATCATTATGCTTCTCCTGCAGAAAAACCGATCTCATAAAGCTCGGTGAGTTCGAGGTACGACAACAGCCGGGTCGCCTGACGGGTGAGCAGCCCCGCATGGATCACGGTGGCGTGGCAGGCAAAGACGCCGCGCTCGCCGAAATTGATGCGCGTGGGCGCGCCATGGACAATCACCTTGTCGCCGGCTTCGGGCGCATACCCTTCGAGAACCACGTTGGCCTGAAGGCTTTCCGAGGTCTGCTCGATCTCGACGGTGCACGGCACGTTTTCGGTGCGTCGCGACATCATCATGGCTCGCCCTTTCCTGCTTTGAAGAGTGAGACGAACGCGGCGGCGTTCGTGGCGCCGAAGGCATCGAGCACCACAATCTGCCCATTCGCCGGATCTTTCAGCGACACGCGCCCGTCGGCGTGGCGCGCCAGTTCGAAAGGCTGCTCCGCGCCCACTGCGGACCCGCGCCGCTCCCGCGCGAACGTGCGCAGGACGCCCCGGAGGAAACCGCCCTCGCCCGAACCAAACGTTGCAACCGCCACACCGTCCGGCGTATTCACGCGCACGGCGCCCTGGGGCGCGTCGCTGAAGACCAAAAGGCGCGTCTCGACCACGGGAGAAGGAACGACGTGCGTAGGCGCGCGCTCCTTCAGAAAGGCCGTCGCCAGCACCACGAGCCCGGCCGCGGCGAACGCCGCCAGCGGCGCTATGCGGCCAAGCGGGTTCTGGGCGAACATCGCGCTCATGACGCGCTCCGGGCCAGGCCCAGGGCGCCGTCAGCCATGACAGGCTCGCTCTCGCGGACCGGCCTGGCGTCGCGGCGGGGCTGAGGCTCGCCGCTATGGGCTTCCAGCGCGCGGCCGAGAATGGCCGCCGCGGCGTCCACATCCGGCAGGCACCGCAGCATCGGCTCGGGCTTGGCGTAGCGCCAGGGCCGCGCGTGCGGCCACAGCACGAGGTAACCAATCCGCTCGCCCTTGCGCAGGGTGAGCAGCAGGCTGCCCGTGCCATCGCCATGGCGCCCGACCGACGCCGCCTCGATGCGCGAGAACGGGAGGTTGAGCACCAGCGGCGCCGCCATCCCGTAACGCATCACGATGCGCTGCGTGGTGATGGTGTAGACCGTGCTTTTCGCCGACAGGTACGCGAGGCCCGCGAGGATCGCAGACACGCCGGCGAGCAGCGGGACGAGATCGAGCGCGTGCGTCAGGGCATCGCCGGCCGACGCGCCGCCCGCCAGTCCGGAGGCGAACCTCCAGACCATGAGCGCCGCGAAGTAAATCGCGACTTCGCGGAGGCGGAACGCGCGCAGAGCAAGCGACCGCCATTGGGGAACGCCCTGCCAGAGCATCCGCTCGCCTTCCGGCAGCTTCTCTGGCAGGCCCGGCACGGGCTCGAAATCGTCGTGGCTCACAGAATTGGCTCCAGGCGCGAGGGTTCCGCGTAAAGGTAGCCGCCGCCGAAGTAGCCGCAGATCTTGTCTTCCTCGAGCAGCGTGATGCTGTCGGGGTTCTTGATCGCAGGAACGCCGGCGAAATGCTTGGCGTGCACAGCCTGCACGCGCAGCTCCGTGGAGGTGACGCGCACGAAGTTGGAGGGCACGAGCACGGTGCGGTCGGAGCCCGTCAACGCCACCTCGTAGTAGCGCATGATGTACTCGGACTTGTCGATCCACGCGTCCTTCACAACGCCCGCGACCTTGCCGTCGGCGCCCTTCACCGGCTTGCCGCGCGGATCGGGATCGCGCGCCTCAAGGTAGAAAGCCGGCGCAGCGCGCAACGGCACGATCTTGACCTCGCCCTCGACCGTCAGATCCGGGTGGTCGTCACGCTCGGCGTAGGCGCCCGGGCCGACAGCAGCGGTCATGGGGTCGCCATTGGGCTCCAGCGGCGCGCCGGGCCACACGCCGACGGGGGTCGCGTTGGGGACGATCTTATCGGCGCGGCCGTCGACGACGACCTTCTTGCCGCCAGCGAGCAGATAGGTCTTCGGCGGCGGCGGCGCGGGGAACCCGAGCACGGGACGCAGCTCATTCGGGCGATCGGTGACGAGCGGATAGCCTTCCCGCTTGTTCTCCCGATGCAGGTAGTAGATGAGCCCGGCGAAGAACGCCCAGAACAGGTACAGGGCGATCTGGGCTAGATCGAAATGATTGGCCACCATGGTTGCGCTCCTTTCAGAAAATCACCGCGGCAACTGGGCGAGGCCCAGGCCGGATTGCGTTTGCGGGCCTCGCGCCAGCCGCGCGAGCGGGCCAATGGCGACGAGCGTGACAAGCAAAAGAACAAGTTCGAGCTGGTAGACGGCCGCATAGCCAGTCCAGGGATCCGCGAGGACGGAGCCGAGGCGACCCGTCGTCGCCAGCCCGCCGACCACGTCGCGCACGAAGCCGCCGACGCTCATCGCGAGGCCGCCGGCGAGCGCCTGCACAGCCCCCCAGGCGCCCAGCGCAAGGCCGGTGGCGCCGTCCCGATCAAGCCCCATGGCAGCGATGAGCGTGGCGACGGCGAACAGGCCGCCGCCGAACCCGATCAGCGCTGCGCCGATGCGGAACAGCGCCGGGGCGCCGACAGGGCCGGACACCAGCACGAGCACAAAGGCCGGCAGCCCGATCAGCACGCCGTACGCCGCAAGCCGGAAAGGATCGACGCCGCGCGCCAGAACCACGCCCGCCAGCGCATAGGCGCCAAGCGAACCGCCGGCCAGAAGCGCCGTGAGCGCGCTCGTCTCGCCGACGGCAAGCTTGAGAACTTCACCGCCATAAGGCTCAAGCACGATGTCCTGCATGCCGAACGCCGCAGTCCCAAGACCCATGGCGACGAGGAAGCGCTTGGTCCGACGCGGCTGCACGAACGCGCGGAACGCCTCCATGAACGATTGTGAGGACCGCGGCGCGCGGGCGCGCTCAGGGTCGCGCGCTTCCTGCTTCCAGAGCGCGAGCACGTTGAGGCCGAGAGTGACCGCCGCCGCCCCCTGCACCACCTGAATGAGCTTCACCTGCGTGAAATCTGACAGCAGAAGGCCAAACGCCAACCCGCTGCCGACCATGCCGACGAGCAGCATCACGTACATGAGGGCGACCACCCGCGGACGCGCGGATTCCGGCGCAAGATCCGTGGCGAGCGCGAGGCCCGCGGTCTGCACCGTCTGCATCCCGCCGCCCACCATGATGAAGGCGAGCGTCGCGGCGACAGGGCCAACCCATGCCGGGCCGTCCGTGTCGCCAGAAAGGATAAGCAGCGCGAACGGCATGATGGAGAGGCCGCCGAACTGCACCAGCGTCCCGAACCACAGGTACGGAACGCGCCGCCAGCCGAAGGCGGAGCGATGATGGTCGGACCGGAACCCGATCAGCGCACGGATGGGCGAAATCACCAGCGGGGCCGCAATCGCCAGCGACACGAGGCCAGCGGCGAGGCCCAACTCAACGATCATCACGCGGTTGAGAGTGCCGACCATGAGCGCCATGGCCATGCCGACCGACACCTGAAACAGCGACAGACGCAACAAACGCCCCAGCGGCAAGTCCTCGCTGGCGACATCCGCGAACGGAAGCAACCGCGTGCTCACGCGCCGCCATACGCTCGCGATGTTGATGGGGCTCGCGTTCATGCGGGGCGCAGCTCCATAGCTTGGGAGATGTAGAAACCGCTCTTCACCCGCTGCCCGCGAACGGGCGTCCAGCCAGCGAGATCGGACTGCGCCGCGATGGCGCGCGTCAACGCGACTTCCGTCACCGGCTGAATCGCCGGCGAGCGGTCAGAGCGCGGAAACAGTTTGCCCACCGTGTGCATCGCGCCCAGCAAGGGCGTGCGCGGGGCGAACGTGAACGCGATAGAAGACCGCGTGCGGCGCGCGAGCGCGCCAAGCGCGCGGGCCGTATCCTCGCGGCCGTAATGGATCAGCACGTCCATGGACACAACGTGATCGAAGACGCCGAGCGCGGGATCGAGCATGTCGCCCACGCGGAAATCGATGGAGCCGGCGCCAACGTCCGGCGGAACGCGGGACTGCGCGATGGACACCAGTGTGGGCGCAACGTCGATCGCCACCACCTGCGCCCCGCGACGGGCGGCCTCGATGGCGAGCGCGCCGGAGCCGCATCCGGCGTCAAGGAGGCGCAGGCCATGCATGTCCTGCGGCAGCCACGAGAGAAGCGTCTCGCGCATGCGGTCGCGCCCTGCCCGCACCGTCGCGCGAATGCGGCTCACCGGCTCATCCGACGTCAGCCGCGCCCACGCATCGGACGCAGTCTGATCGAAATAGGTGGTCACCGCGCTGCGGCGCTCATGGTAGGACGCGGAGGTCATCAGTCGAACCCCAACAGATCGAAGATCTCGCGATCCTTGAGCGCGCGGCCGTTGTACTCCTCGCCGCTCGCCCAGAGATTGGCGGCGAGCTTCAGATATTCCTGCTGAACGCGCAGAATGTCCGGCGTCTCGTCCATTTCGAACAGCGTCGCCTTCTTCAGGCGCGAGCGGCGAATGTCGTCGAGGTCGGGAATGTGCGCGACAGTCTTGAGGCCGGCGGCGGCGTTGAACTTGTCGATCTGGTCAGTATCGCGGCTGCGGTTGGCGATGACGCCGCCAAGGCGCACCGCGTAGTTCTTGGACTTGGCGCCAATCGCCTGAACGATGCGGTTCATCGCGAAGATGGAGTCAAAGTCGTTCGCCGCGACGATCAGCGCGCGCTGCGCATGTTGCAGCGGCGCAGCGAAACCGCCGCACACCACGTCGCCGAGCACGTCGAAGATCACAACGTCGGTCTCGTCGAGCAGGTGATGCTCCTTGAGCAGCTTCACGGTCTGGCCGACCACGTAGCCGCCGCAACCGGTGCCCGCTGGCGGGCCGCCGGCTTCAACACACATGACGCCGTTGTAGCCCTCGAATACGAAGTCTTCGGCGCGCAGCTCCTCGCTGTGGAAGTTCACGCCCTCCAGCACGTCGATGACGGTGGGAATGAGGCTCTTGGTCAGCGTGAAGGTGGAGTCGTGCTTGGGATCGCAGCCAATCTGGAGCACGCGCTTGCCGAGCTTCGAGAACGCCACCGACAGATTGGATGACGTCGTGCTCTTGCCGATGCCGCCCTTTCCATAGACGGCAAACACCTTCGCCTGGCCGATCTGGACCTTGGGGTCCAGGTGGACCTGCACGCTACCATCGCCATCGCCGGGGCGCCTTACGGGCACGTTGATCGTCACGTCCACTCTCCTTACGGCCGTCAGGCGGCCATTTCACTGGTGACGCCTTCAAGCCGATCCTCGATGTCCTCGCCAGCGCGGCGGAGGGCTTCGAGGGTGGCTTCATCGGGCGACCAGTAGTTGCGGTCATTGGCTTCGAGCAGGCGGCTGGCGACCTTCGCGGCCGAGGCCGGATTGAGGTCGGCAAGACGCGCGCGCATCTGCGGATCAAGCATGAAAGTCTGGGCGATCTTTTCGTACACCCACGGGTCCACCTGCCCTGTGGTGGCGGACCAGCCCATGGTGTTGGTGACCTGCGCCTCGATCTGGCGCACGCCTTCGTATCCGTGCTTCAGCATCCCCTCGTACCACTTGGGATTGAGGGTTCGGGTGCGGGTTTCCAGCGCGACCTGCTCATTGAGCGAACGCACGACGCCCTCGCCACGAGTCTGGTCGCCGATGTAGACAGCCGGATCGCGCCCGCTGGAGCGACGCGCAAGACGGCTCACGCCGCCAAGGGTGTCGAAGTACTGATCGAGCGTGGTGACGCCCAACTCCACCGATTCAAGGTTCTGGAAGGCCACGTCCACACGGCCGAGAACGTTCTCGAAAAGCTGCTTCTGCTGGGTCGGGCGTCCCGAGCGCCCGTACGCGAAGGACTTCCGGCGGGCGAACATCTCGCCCAGCTCATCCTCGTCGTTCCAGGCGCCGGACTCGATGGCGTTGTTGAGGTTGGCGCCGTAAGCGCCATCGGCGTTGCTGAACACGCGCAGCGCCGCCGTCTCAAGGTCGCACCCGTGCGCTTCCATGTAGGCGAGCGCGTTGCGGCGGATGTAGTTTTCCTCCGCAGGCTCATCAGCGGTCGCAGCGAGGTAGGCGGCCTCGGCGAGCAGCTTCGTCTGCAACGGCATGAGGTCGCGGAAGATGCCCGAGAGCGTCGCAACGACATCGATGCGGGGGCGTCCAAGTTCGTTGAGAGGAACCAGCTCGGCGCCACACAGGCGCCCGTAAGCGTCGAAGCGCGGGCGCGCACCCATGAGCGCCAGCGCCTGCGCAATCGGCACGCCTTGCGTCTTCAGGTTGTCCGTGCCCCACAGGACGATGGCGACAGATTGCAACGGCCCGCGCCCGTCGGCCTGGTGCCGCTCAACGATCTGCGCCGCGTGACGCGCGCCTTCCTGCATGGCGAAAGCGCTGGGAATGCGGAACGGATCGAACCCATGAAGATTGCGGCCCGTCGGCAAAATCGCGGGCGTGCGAAGCAGATCGCCGCCCGGCGCAGGGCGGATGTAGCGCGCGTCGAGCGCGCGCACGATTGCGCCGGCCTCGTGATCGGCCTGAAGCATTGCGTCGATGCCGGCAAGTTCGCGCGCGTTGGCGTCGGCGCCCGTGCGCCCGTCGACGATGGCTTCAATGGCTTCCGGAGCTGCCTTCACGCCATGCAGGGAGTCCGACAACGATGTGAGCATGTCGATGCGGGCGTCACGCGACAAGGGAGCGCCCACAACGTGCAAACCGTGCGGAATGAGCGTGTATTCGAGTTCGAGCACCCGCGCCGCAAGCGCGGTCACCTCGCGGTCAGCGTCAGCCCACGCGGGCTCAGCGCCAACAAGGTCGAGCGCTGCAGCCTGCGCCTGAATGGTCGGCGCAAGCGCCGCGCGCTCATGGGCGGAGCCCGAGCGGAACTGGTCGATAGACGCCTTGAGGTCGATCAGCCCGCGATACAGGCCCGCGTGAGCAATCGGCGGCGTCAGATAGCTGATGAGCGTCGCAGCTGCGCGCCGCTTGGCGATCGCGCCTTCCGACGGATTGTTGGACGCATAGAGATAGAAGTTCGGCAGGTCGCCGATCAGGCGATCAGGCCAGCACTGCTCGCCCATGCCCGCTTGCTTGCCCGGCATGAACTCCAGCGCGCCATGGGTGCCGAAGTGAAGCACCGCGTCAGCGCAGAAATCGCGCTTGAGCCAGTTGTAAAAGGCTGAGAACGCATGGGTCGGGGCGAAGCCGCGCTCGAACAGGAGGCGCATGGGGTCGCCCTCGTAGCCGAACGCCGGCTGCACGCCGACAAACACGTTGCCGAACCGCGCGCCCAGCACAAAGATCGACGAGCCATCCGTCTGGTGGCGCCCGGGGGCCGGGCCCCACTGCGCTTCGATTTCGGCGAGATAACGTTCGCCGGCCACGTGGGCGGCCGCGGGAACGCGCGCATGGACGTTGGCGTTGGCGCCGAGCAATCGCGCGTTGCCGCCCAGAATGCGCTCGCGCAGATCGTCAACGCTCGCGGGAACATCGACCGTGTAGCCCGCCCCCTTCATGGCAAGAAGCGTGTTGTAGAGCGACTCGAAGACCGAGAGGAACGCGGCTGTGCCGACAGTTCCTGCATTCGGCGGAAAATTGAAGATCACGAGGCCGATCTTGCGCTCGGCCACTGCGCGGCGGCGTAACGCCACCAGCTTTTCGACGCGCGCGGCGAGCATCGCAGCGCGCTCGCCATGAACGCGCATGTCGCGGGCGCCGCCGGCGTCGTGCTCCGAGCGGCCGCCAAACACCATGGGCGCGCGCGCTCCATCGAGCTCGGGAATGGCCACCATGATGGTGGCCTCCACAGGCGTGAGACCACGCTCGGAGGCGGACCATTGTTCAAGCGTCTGGAACTCGACCGGATGCGCGGCGATGTAGGGAACGTCCAGCTGCGCGAGGATCTCTTCAGCGGCGCGCGCGTCGTTATACGCAGGCCCGCCCACCAGCGAGAAACCTGTGAGCGACACGAGAGCGTCCACACGGGGGCGCCCGCCATCCATCAGAAAGCGCTCGATCGCCGGGCGGGCGTCGAGGCCGCTGGCGAAAACCGGGATCACCGACAGGCCGCGCGCTTCGAGCGCCGCGATCACGCCGTCATAATGTCCTGTATTGCCCGCGAGCAGATACGAGCGCATCACCAACACGCCCACCACGCCGCGCTGGCCGGAGGAGACCTTGCGCAAGGCGCCGAGATCGTCGCCAAGACGAGCCTGCAACCGCGGATGGTAGACGCCGACGTCCGGATACTCGATGGGATCGGATGCCTTCAGCGTTCCACGCAGGCTGGCGCGCGGTCCGGCGGCGTAACGATTGATGAGGAAACGGATGAGATTCGCGACGTTCTCGTCGGACCCCGCAAGCCAGTATTGCAGCGTGAGGAGGTAGGCCCGCACATCCTGCGCAGCGCCGGGAATGAATTTCAGCAGGCGGGGAATCCGCCGCAGCATCTTCATCTGGCGCGCGCCGGCAACGCCGGAGTTTTCGGTCTTGCCACGCAGCTTTTTGAGGAATGCGCGCAGGCCGCCATTGGTGGCGTGGGTGGTGAACTTGCCCATGCGCGTGAGCCGCGCCGCCTCGCCAGCCGACATGCACACAACCATCGCGTCGCATGAGTCGCGACGTGCGGCCAGCGCCGGCGCCACAGCGCGCACGTGCTCGTCCATGAACAGCATGGTGGCAATGACGATATCGCCCTCAGCGATGGCCTGCTTGCAGCGCGCGAGCGCCGCTTCATCCTCGCCCCAATGGGCCGCCGAATGGAGTTCAAGCCGCAGCCCCGGCAACTCCTTGCGCAGGGAGGCCTGCGCGCGCGCGACAGAGCCCGCGAGGTGATCGTCCAGCGTGACGATCACGACGCGCACCTGCGGCGACTCAGCGGCCGAAGTGGGCTTTCGCATCATAGAGCGTCTCCAGATCGATGCGGACGAGGCCGCGCTCACGCGCGAACGTTTCAGTGTTGCGACGCGCCTTGGCGCGCACAAAGAAGGGGATCTTGCGCAGCTCCTTTTCCGCGTCGAGCGACCACGCCGCGTGGGCGGGCGCCGCCGGCGTCTCCACAGCGACGGGCTCAGGCGCGGAAGCAGGCGCGCCGCCACCGAGGTGGGAAGGCGCTGCGCCGTCGCGGAACTCGAAATCGTCCCGGAACATGCCGATCAGGTGCTCCTCGAGCCCCATCATCAGCGGATGCACGAACGTATCGAACAGGACGTTCGCGCCCTCAAAGCCCATCTGCGGCGAGTAGCGCGCGGGGAAATCCTGCACGTGAACAGGCGCGGAGATCACAGCGCACGGCACGCGCAGCCGCTTGGCGATGTGGCGCTCCATCTGGGTGCCGAGCACCAGCTCCGGGGCGGATGCGGCGATGGCCTGCTCGACGTCAAGGTAATCATCGCCGATGAACGGCTCGACCCCGTGGCGCGCAGCGGCTTCACGCACCTCGCGCGCGAACTCGCGCGAGTACGTGCCGAGCCCGACAACCTTCATGCCAAGCTCTTTGGAGACAACGTCGGCGGCGGCGATCGCATGGGTCGCATCGCCGAAGACATAGACGCGCTTGCCGGTCAGGTACGTGGAATCCACCGAACGCGAGTACCAGGGCAACCGCGAGCCCCCGGCTGCGCCCGCAACCGAGGCGTCGAGGCCTGCGAGCGCGCTCACCTCGCGAATGAAGGCGTTGGTCGCCCCCACTCCGATTGGCGTGACGGTGGTGTGCGGCTGCTTGAAGGTGCGCTTCAGCCACGCGGCGGCGACTCCGGCCACCTCGGGATACAGAACAACGTTGAAATCCGCCTCAGGAAGGCGTGCGATATCGGAGGGACGCGCGCCGAGCGGCGCAACCACGTTCACGACGACGCCGAGTTGATCCAGCAACCGGCGCACTTCGATGAGATCGTCGCGATGGCGGAACCCGAGGCTGGTAGGCCCCAGAATGTTGCACGTCGGCGGGCCGGGGCGCCGCTCGCGGGCCGCGCCGGGCTGCGCATCGCAAAGACCGCGTGCGATACGATAAAACGTCTCCGCGGCGCCCCAGTTTTCCTTGCGCTGATAGGCGGGGAGCTCAAGGGGAATGACGGGGATCGGCAGGTTCAGCGCGCGGGCAAGCCCGCCGGGATCATCCTGAATGAGTTCGGCGGTGCAGGACGAGCCGACGATCATCGCCTCAGGGCGGAACCGCTCGTAGGCGTCGCGCGCGGCGTTTTTGAACAACTCCGCTGTGTCGCCGCCGAGATCGCGCGCCTGGAACGTCGTGTACGTGACCGGCGGGCGCGTATCGCGGCGCTCGATCATCGTGAACAGGAGATCGGCGTACGTGTCGCCCTGCGGGGCATGAAGCACGTAGTGCATCCCCTCCATGGCGGAGGCGACGCGCATGGCGCCGATGTGCGGAGGGCCTTCGTAAGTCCAGACCGTGAGTTGCATGGTCAGACCTCCACCAGTTCACGGCGCAGGAGCGGGCGCGCGAACAGCTCGGCGAGATCGCCGGCCTGCTCGAACCCCTGCACGGGCGTGAACACAAGTTCGATGGACCACTTCGTGGCGAAGCCTTCGGCCTCCAGCGGATTGGCGAGCCCAAGGCCGCAAACCACGAGATCAGGTTTCTCGGCGCGACAGCGATCGAGCTGGCGCTCGACATCCTGCCCCTCGACGATCCGCACGTCCGGCGGCAGCAGGGCCAGCTCTTCCGCAAGGTGGGCGCGATGCAGGTACGGGGCTCCGATCTCCACGATCTCCATGCCCAGCTCGCGAGCGAGGAAGCGCGCCAGCGGCGCCTCAAGCTGCGAATCGGGGAAGAAGAACACGCGCTTGCCTGCGAGGCGCTCGCGATGGCGCTCGAGGCTCAGCACGGCGCGGGCGCGGGGGATGGCGATGGCCTCCTCCACGCGGGCGCGGGGAATGCGAAATGCGTCAGCGGCGGCGGTGAGCCATGCCGCCGTCCCCTCGGACCCAAGCGGGAACGGGGCCGCGATTCGCTGCGCGCCGCGCGATTCGAGCGCACGCGCGGTGTCAGCGAGGAAAGGCTGGGCGAGCAGAAAGCGAACGTTGGGCCCGACAGCGGGCATCTCGGACGCGCGGCGCGCCGGAAGGAAAGACACATGCGCGATGCCGATGGCGGCGAACAACCGCCGGAACTGATCCTCCACCGCATCGGCGAGCGCGCCGACAATGATGAGCGAGGCAGGCGATTCGGCAGGCGCGGCAGGCGCTTCGGCCACCAGCGCGGCAAGGCAGGCGTCCTCGCCCTGAGTGAACGTGGTCTCGATGCCGCTGCCTGAGTAGGCGAGCACCCGCACGGCGGGGGTCATGCGCCGGGAGAGCCGCTGGGCGGCGCGGGACAGATCCAGCTTGATGACTTCCGACGGGCAAGACCCCACCAGAAACAGCATCTTGATGTCGGGACGGCGGGCGAGCAGACGCTCGACGACGCGGTCCAGCTCCTCGTCAATGTCGGCGAGGCCGGCCAGATCGCGCTCGTCGATGATGGCTGTCGCGAAGCGCGGCTCGGCGAAAATCATCACGCCGGCGGCGGACTGAATGAGATGGGCGCAGGTGCGCGACCCGACCACGAGGAAGAACGCGTCCTGGATCTTGCGGTGGAGCCACACGATTCCCGTGAGCCCGCAGAACACCTCGCGCTGGCCGCGCTCGTGGGTAATGACCCGCTCAGCGGGCGGAGCCCCGCAGGTCAGGGAGCCGGGGGACGCGCTCATGCGGCGCCTCCCGCCAGTGTATCGCGCGAGCCCTCAAGGCGGGCCATGCGCAACTTGAAGAGAAACTGTCCAGCATTGATGACATATGCGGCGTAAGCGGCCAGAGCGAGCGCCATCATCCCCATGGGCTCAAGGAGCCCCCACGCAAGCGCGGCCAGATAGGCTGTGTGAAGCGCGAGCACGCCCATGCTGACCACGTCTTCCCAGAAGAAGGCGGGCGCGAACAGGTAGCAGCCGAAGACATCCCGCTCCCAGATGCAGCCCGTCACCATGATTGCGTACAAAAACAGCGTCTTGACGACAACGGAGACGTTTGCGGCGGCGTAGCCCTCGCCTGTCGCGAGGTAGCGCAACACCAACCCAAGGCTCAGCAGAAACACGAGAAACTGGGCGGGCGCGAGCAACCCTTGCACCAACGTCCAGCGGGACCGGTCGCGGCGCACACGCTCCTCGGGAGTGTAAAGTCGCCTGCCCTGCGCGCTGCCTGAGAGACGCATCATCTCCCCACCCCCAAAACTTCTGTCAGCCTGACCGTAGTACGTGGTGATCCAGAGTGTCAATTTAATTTGACGCTAACAACAGGTAAGCGTCTTGGACCATGGCGGGGTTGACTGACCTGCGCTGGGGCGTAGGATAAGGCTACGCGTTGCGATAATGTCGGGTGGGCTGTAGAGCATGCTGCCCTCAACCAGAGGCTCGACAAGCTGCGTCAGGCTGAGTTTACACTCAGCTGAGAATGGGGAGATAGGCGATGGCCAATCTCAGTTCCCGTGATCCAGCTCCTCCGAAGGGCGCAGACGGCATCATAGGCGAGGCGTTGCAGAAGGCTTTGACGCAGACTGCGAGCGGCGGTCCGGTTCGGCGCGTGTACCAGGATCTGGTTCTGCCGCAGCTCGGCGCTTCAGATCGCTTCGGCGAGGAGTCTGGAGCCGCCCGCAGCGTATCGTCCTCTAATCTGGATGATTTTTGCGCACTGCTGTCCAGCAACGACGTGACCGGCGTGATCGCTTATCTTGACGCCGCCGCAGCGCGCGGGGTCGATTTCGACGGCCTCCTGCTTGGCCTGCTCGCAGGAGCGGCGCACCGTCTGGGCCAGGAATGGGAAACAGACCGGCGGCCTTTCGCAGACGTGACAGTGGGAATGAGCCGGCTGCAGGAAGCGCTGCAGCACGTCGCGATGAACGATCCGACGCGCCCGGTTTATGCAGGCGGCAGGGGCCGGGCGCTCCTGGCGCCCTGCCCGGGGGAACAGCACAATTTTGCGATCATGCTGTTGGACTGCATGTTCCACCGCGCGGGCTGGGATGTTTGCACGCTGATGGAGGCCAGCCGCGAGCGGCTTGGCGACATCGCCGCGTCTTCCCCTTTTGACATTGTCGGTCTGTCGGCCAGCACCCGCGATCATGTTGCGGAGCTTGAGGAGACCATCCGAACCGTGCGCATGAAATCCAAAAACCAGAACATCAGGGTCATTGTGGGCGGCGTGATCTTTACCGATGACCCAGGTCTGATGGATCGCGTGAACGCCGACGCGGCGCCGTCGGACTTGCGCGCCGCCGTGAGTTGGGCGGAGAAGGTGATCGTTGAGCGACAACCAGAATTGACGCTTAATATGTAATTTTTTCCTGACACCCGTTCCACGGTCTAGAAGTTTTCACAACGCCGCCTTAAATAGGGTCTGACAAACAATTTCCGAGCCTTGGCGTGACCGGTTTCCTTGCTCCGAAAAGACTGGACGATCTGTTTGCGGGTCAACCCGTGGCTCAGATGCTTATGTCCACCGCCGACGTCATCCTGGTTGTCGATGCGCAGGGCGCCATCGTTGACGCTGCGAGTAACGTCGCTGCGCTGCCGGCCGGGTCCATAATCGGTCGCAGATTTACCGAAACGCTGGCGCTGGATAGCCGCACAAAAGCTGTTGATATGCTTGCCGCGTCGATAGAGCCAAATCGCCGGTTTGAACTCAATCACCGGCTTTCGTCCGGCCTGGATCTGGCGGTCGCGTACACAGTTTTCCGCACATCGACGAGTGGACCGCGCGTCTTCAGCGGTCGCGATCTGAGCAGCGTCGCTGCGCTCCAGCAGCGTCTTGTCGAAGCGCAACGATTGGCAGACGACCAGTTTCTCAAGGTTCGTAGCGCGGACGCGCGCTATCGCATCCTCTTCCATCTCTCCAGCGAAGCCATCGTCATTCTTGATTCGACCTCGCTGAAGATTCAGGATCTGAATCCGGCGGCGTCCGACTTGTTTGACGCGACGCCCGGCCGGCTTGTGGGTAAGCGGCTTATCGATGTGTTCGGGGCCGAGGGCGCCGGCGAACTCGAGCAGCAATTGCAATCCGTTCGTGTGGCGGGACGGCTTGAGGCGGCCCGCGCCCGGCTCGCGGACGGGCGCACCTGCTGGCTTGCGGCCGCGTTGTTCCGCGACGGCGATTCAAGCCAGATCCTTCTCCGGGTCAGTCCTTCCGGCAGCGCCAGCGATGTGGCCGCTCCCCTGAAGGCGAAATCGCTGCGGCTTCTGGATGAGATGCCCGACGCCTTTGTCGTGCTTGACGCCGAGCGCCGGGTGATCGATGCGAACTCCGCGTTCCTGGAACTCGTGGATCTCGCCTCCCTCGCGCAGGCGCGCGGCCAGGTGATCGACCGCTGGCTCGGACGCACCAACGTGGAAAGCGAAATTCTCTTTAACAACATGCGGGAACACCGCTGCGTGCGCGCATTCCTGAGCAGTATCAGGAGCGAGCACGGCCTGATCGAGGACGTCGCCATTTCGGGTGTTTCGACGCTGGACGGCGACGAGGTTTTCCACGGCCTTACGGTTCGCGCGGAGCCGCGACGCGGCCAGGGCGCCTTGCTGCCGCCGGAGACATCCAGATCAGCGGAGGAACTCGCGGAACTCGTGGGCCGCGTGCCGCTCAAGGAACTTGTCCGTGAAACGACCGAAATCACGGAACGTTTATGCATCGAGGCGTCTCTGCGCCTGACCGGCGACAACCGTGCCGCGGCAGCCCAGATGCTGGGTCTCTCGCGCCAGGGCTTGTATGACAAGCTTCGCCGTTACGACATGATCGACGGATCACACGGTCCCTGAGCGCTCCCCGGGGCAAGGTCACCCGACACAGCGCCTGTCAACCGCAGTAGACACTTCACGGAAGCGCGACTAATCTCGCGTGCATGAACCGAACTGCTCTCAGCGCCTCCGTCGAACTCCTCAAGCCGATCACATGGTTTGCGCCCATGTGGGCCTTCATGTGCGGCATCGTCTCCGCCGGCGCGCCGTTCGATGGGCGGTGGCTCTTCGTCCTGGGCGGGGTGCTGCTGGCTGGTCCCCTTGTTTGCGGCGCAAGTCAGGCGGTGAACGACTGGTTCGACCGCCACGTCGACGCCGTGAACCAGCCCGAACGGCCCATCCCTTCAGGGCGACTGCCCGGCCGCACGGGCCTGTTCATAGCCATTAGCGCCACGGTCGCGTCGCTGATTATGGCCGCAGCCCTCGGCGCAACCGTTTTCGTGGTCGGCGTTATTGCGCTCGCCATGGCCTGGGCCTACAGCGCCCCGCCGTTCCGGCTGAAGAACAATGGGTGGTACGGCAACGCGGCGGTGGGCCTCTGCTACGAGGGCATCCCCTGGATCACCGGGGCCGCCGTGATGACCGGCGGCGCACCTGACTGGCGGATCTTTGCGCTCGCCGCGCTCTACAGCATCGGCGCCCACGGCATCATGACGCTGAACGACTTCAAGTCCGTCGAGGGCGATCTTCGCCATGGCGTCGCATCGCTGCCGGCTCAGCTCGGCGTGGCGCGCGCCGCACGGCTCGCCTGCTGGGTGATGGCTGTTCCGCAGGGGGTCGTCATCGTCCTCCTGACGCTCTGGGGCATGCCGCTCGCCGCAGTGGCTGTCTCAATCCTTCTTGCCGGCCAGCTTGCGTTGATGGGGCCGCTCCTGCGCGACCCCCGCGCCAAAGCCGCCTGGTACAACGCCACTGGCACGACGCTTTATGTGCTCGGCATGCTCGCGGCCGCCATCGCTCTCGGCTGGGGAGGTTGACGATGAACTCCGGCGCAGCCGACGCAAGACTCTCGTGGCTGTCAATCGTTCGCATCGGGCTGGTGCAAACGTCGATCGGCGCCATTGTCGTGCTCACAACGTCGATGCTCAACCGGGTCATGGTGATAGAAATCGGGCTTCCGGCGCTGGTTCCCGGACTGCTGGTCGCGGCGCACTACGCGGTGCAGATTCTGCGCCCGCGGTGGGGACACGGCTCCGACGGCGGCCGACGGCGGACCCCATGGATCGTGGGGGGCATGGCGACCCTGGCGACGGGCAGCGCCCTTTCGGGCGTTGGAGCCGCGATGATGGCCTCGAACACCGCTGCGGGCATGGCGGTGTCGGCGGTCGCCTTCCTTCTCATCGGCGTGGGGGTCGGCGCCGCGGGCACATCGCTCCTCACCCTGCTGGCTGAACGGGCTGATCCCGAACGGCGCGGGCCAGCGGCGACGATCGTGTGGATGATGATGATCGCGGGATTCGCGATCACCGCAATAAGCGCGGGCAAGGCGCTCGAACCCTTCTCGCTTGAGCGGATGATGGCGGTGGTGGCGACGGTTTCCGCAATCGCCTTTTTCGTCTCCTGGGCGGCGATCGCCGGCGTGGAGGGCTCTGCCCGCGCCCGAGCGACTGCCCCCGCGCGCAAGTCCGCATTCACGGGCGCGCTACGCGAAGTGTGGTCGGAGCCGGAGACGCGCCGTTTCACGGTGTTCGTGTTCATCTCGATGCTCGCCTACAACTCGCAGGATCTCATCCTTGAGCCGTTCGCGGGCGTTGTGTTCGGCATGACGCCGGGGCAATCCACGCAGCTTGGCGGGATCCAGCACGGCGGCGTTCTGGCCGGCATGATCCTCATGGCGCTTCTCGCGCGAAGGGCCGGAAAGCGCGGCGACGCTGCAGAATCAAGCGCCCTGCGCGCCGGCATGGTTTACGGCTGCCTCGCGTCTGCGCTGGGCATGGGGGCTGTCGCCATGGGCGGCATCGTCGGCCCCGCCTGGCCAATCCACACGGCGGTGTTCCTGCTGGGCGTCGCCAACGGCGTGTTCGCAATCGCCGCAATCAGCAACATGATGGCGCTGGCGCGCAAGGGGCATCCGGCGCGCGAGGGCGTGCGCATGGGGCTTTGGGGCGCCGCGCAGGCGTTCGCGTTCGCCCTGGGCGGCCTCGTCGGCGCCGGCGCCGTTGATCTTGCCCGTCTGGCGCTTGGGTCGCCGGTCCCGGCCTACACGATTGTCTTCATGGGAGAGGCGCTAGCCTTCGCGCTCGCGGCGGCGCTGGGCGCCGTTGTGTCCCGCGAACGTGCGCCGATAGCGCGTCAGGCGCCAGCCGAATAGGAGAAGCCATGCCTCTCGACAGCACCCCCACAACGTCAGAAGCCGACACATTCGACGTCATTGTCGTAGGCGGCGGACCAGCCGGCGCCACCGCCGCACGCGATCTCGCCGCGGCAGGCCGGCGCGTGCTGCTGCTCGACAAGCAGGGGCGCATCAAGCCGTGCGGCGGAGCGATCCCGCCGCGCCTGATCCGCGATTTCGACATCCCTGACCATATGCTGTGCGCGCGGATCCGCTCCGCCCGCATGATCGCGCCCTCGCGCAATGCCGTGGACATGCCTGTGGAAAACGGCTTCGTGGGCATGGTGGACCGCGACCGCTTCGACGAGTTCCTTCGGGAACGCGCGCAGGGCGCGGGCGCCGAACGTCGTGCGGGAACGTTCGTGGCGTGGGAGCGGGATGCGTCGGGCGCCTCCATCGTCACCTATCGAGACAAGGCGAGCGATGCGCTGGCGCAAGTGCGTTGCCGCGTGGTGATTGGAGCCGACGGGGCGAACTCCGCCGTCGCCCGCGAGGCCGCGCCCAACATCAAGCGACCGCCCTTCGTCTTCGCCTATCATGAGATCGTACGCACGCCGCAGAGAAACGCCGATACGACGTTTCCGACGCGTTGCGACGTCTACTATCAAGGCGACGTGTCGCCGGACTTCTATGGATGGGTGTTCCCCCACGGGGAGACGATGAGCATCGGCGTCGGCTCGGCGGAGAAAGGCTTTTCGCTGCGCGACGCCACCGCGCGCCTGCGCGCGCAAGCAGGTCTCAGCGGCTGCGAGACCGTTCGCCGCGAGGGGGCTCCCCTGCCCCTCTATCCCGCGAAACGTTGGGACAACGGCCGCGACGTCATCCTCGCCGGTGACGCCGCCGGCGTGGTCGCGCCCGCCTCCGGAGAGGGCATCTACTATGCCATGGCCACTGGCCGGCTTTGCGCGGAAGCCGCCGATGAGTTTCTGCGCACAGGCGACGTGCGCGCGCTCGCCACGGCGCGCAAGCGCTTCATGAAGGAGCACGGGCGCGTGTTCTTCGTCCTCTGGATCATGCAGACGTTCTGGTATCGCAACGACAAGCGCCGCGAAAAGTTCGTGGCCCTCTGCCGCGACCCGGACATCCAGCGGCTGACGTGGGAATCGTACATGAACAAGAAGCTTGTTCGGCGCGACCCGATGGCCCACGTGCGCGTGTTCTTCAAGGATCTTGGCCAGATCCTCGGCCTGGCGCGCACCTGATACGCAGCTTCGCGCACGCATCGCATGCAATGATACTGAAGGGCGCCCGCGGGCGCCCTTTTTCATTGGCGCGCAGTGTCGTCGCAATCGGGCGCGCGGCTTCGGGCGAGAAAATGAAAGGCCCCGCTGCTTTCGCGGCGGGGCCTGACGTCACGCGGGAGGGCTCCCATTACTTGGGAGGCGTGAGCTCTTTGACATAGTCCTTGAACATGCTGACGCCATAAAGCGGCTTGTTCACGCCCTGGTGGCAGGTGGCGCAACCCACCTTGCCGGCGTCGCCCAGCGGCCCAAGGCGCTCCGGCGGATAAACAGGCTGCAGCGGATCGAGGAACGTCTGGTTGATTCCACGCACCATACGGATGCCATGCCATGCGGTGACGCGTTGCGGCGGCGACTGCTCCCAGCTCTGGAACGAGCGCGAGTTGTGGCAGAACGTGCAGTTCACGCCGAGGCTCGAGGAGAGGTGGTTCATCAGCGAGTACACGGTCTCGGTCTGCTGAATGGACTCGCCCTGCCCGCCAGTGGAGACCGCAGCGTTGCCGGCCACGCGGATCTGCCCGTCTTTCAGCAGAAGCGACGTGAGCGGATCAAGCGGCAGCGACGCATAACCGTTGGCCTTCGTCGGCTGGTTATGGCCCATGGGATCCGCAGCGGAGCCGCGCGCCTCATGCCCCTTCTGGGAGAACCAGGTGTTCTGCGGCACAGCCTGACCACGATGGCAGGTGTAGCAGGTCACGCCAGTCTGGCCGACGTGAGCCGTCCAGTTGGCGTTGATGGTCTGCGTCATCTGCAACATGCGACGCGCGACCTTCTTCGTGTACATCGAGTCCTCGGCGAGGTTCTCGATGTTGTGGCAGTAGGCGCATCCCTGCTCGGGCGCCACCCACTCGGTGATCGCCGTCATCACGCGAAGGAACTCTCCCTCGCTGAGATGACCCAGAACCTGAACGTTCTGGTAAGCCTGCGACGCGCGCTGACCGTCCGCATCGGCCGGGGGCTGCGCCTCCGGCACAACGTTGGCGGCGCGCTTGACCTCCACCGTCTCCTTGTTGACGATCTGGTTCATGCCGGTCCCGCGATAACCGTTCTGCGCGCTCTCGTGGGGCGGTTGTTCGCAGCCGGCGAGCGCCACCGCCATCAGCGCGCCGATGACGGCCCCGGCCTTTCGTGCCGAAAAGAAGCTCATTTGGCGCCTCCGAGGATCGCCGGATCCACGACCGGCGGGTTGGTGGTGGGCGGATAGGGCGCGACGATGCCGTGCTCAACGCCCCAGAGATACCAGTTGTCCACGACGGTGCCGGTGAGCAGGATGCCAATGCCGCCGGTGATGGGGCAGAGAACCGCGAACCACCACGCCCAGCGATGGATCGACTCCATCGTCGCGTTGAAGCCCATGGTCCAGCGCCAGAACAACGCTGCGCGCTCCGACGCTGTGCCGCGATCGACGATCTGCTCGATCTCACGCTCGCCGCCATACTGACCGACCGCCAGGATGGTTGCGGCGTGCATCGCGAAGAGCAGCGTCGAACCGTACAGGAAGACGATCGAAAGAGCGTGGAAGGGGTTGTAGAACAGGTTGCCGTAGCGGATCGAGAACGCGGCCGTCCAGTCCAGGTGAGAGAAGATGCCGAACGGCACCGCCTCGCTCCAGGAGCCCATCAGGATGGGGCGGATGAAGCCGAGAACCAGATAAAGCCAGATGGCGGCGGCGAAGGCCCACGCCACATGCGTGCCCATTCCGAGCTGCCGGGCCCGACGATACATCCGCGCCCACCAGAGCATGATGGACATCGTGAGGAAGAAGCCGGCCATCAGCCACCAACCGCCTTCATTCAGCGGCGGAATGCTCAGGCCATATTTCGCGGGCGGCGGATCGAGCGACAGCCAGAAGAGCTGGCGCACGAACTGGATCGGATCCCAGTTCACCGAAGCGAACATGTTGAGCCCGATGATCTCGAACGCGATGACGCCGCAAACGAGCGAGGCGACCCCGAGATAGCCTAGATAGATGGGGCCAACCTGCGCGTCACCAAGCTTGCCAAACCAGTAGACGAAGCCGGATGTCGAGCCGCGGGGAAAGGCGCCGACGTCGGTCGGCGCAATGCCTGCATAGAGAGGCCCGCGGACCTGCACCCTTGTGAAGATATTTTGATAATCGGTCATTGGCATGTCCCCCGATCAACGCCAGATTGGAAGCTCGAGCCACCAGCCCCACCACTCCGGCCAGCTGCGGGTCCAGAACGGGCCGCTGATGACGATGCATACAGCGCTCCAGAAGCCGGCGGACAGAGCCAGGAAAAGACCGAGACGGTGAATGCCCAATGTGCCGATGGAGTAACCGATCGCGTCGCGGAAGAAGGTGTTCTCGTGCTCGGCGGTCTTGACGATCTGGCCTTTGGGCGGATTGGTCGCCGACAGCACAAGCGCGCCATGAAGCGACAGCGCAAGGGTGGTGGTGAAGAAGAAGGTCACCGCCAGCATGTGCGCCGGATTATAGTGGAAGTGCAGATACTGATAGCCAACGTTGGAAACCCAGTCGAGGTGACTGAAAATTCCATACGGGAACCCATGGCCCCAGGCGCCGAGCAGCACTGGGCGGATCACAACCAGCGTCACGTAGGCGAAGATCGCGACCGAGAAAGCGAACGGAACATGGTAGCCCATGCCGAGCTTGCGGCAGATTTCGACTTCACGCAGCGCCCATGACGAGAACGCGCCGATCGCGCATATCGTGATGATCTGCCAAAGGCCGCCTTCCATCAGCGGCGCAAGGCCAAGCCCGTAACTGATATCCGGCGGCGCGATGTTGATCGCCCACGGATTCCATGTTGGGCCCTGGGACGCGCCATAAAAGATCAGCGCAGTTCCCAAGATTGAGAAGAAGGCCGTCGTAACTCCGAAGAAGCCGACGTAGAACGGGCCGACCCAGAAATCGAATAGATCGCCCCCGAGGAGGGTGCCTCCACGCACCCTGTACTTTTTTTCGAAACTGAGCATTGCCATGGCGACCCTCGATCGTGGTGCTGACTGCTGTGGTTTGTCTCGTGCGAGAGTGATAGGGACAGGCGGGACTGGCCCGCCCGCCCCTGTGCGCGTAGGCTCAGAGGATCGCGAAGGGCGCCGCCGGCGGAGCCGGAGGAGCAACAACTTCGCTGGTCTTGACCCGCGACGCGCGCGGACCTTCGATCCAGTTGAACCGGTCGGTGCTGAGCATAATGAAGTGAAGGGTGAACGCCAGCGTCGCAAGGAACAGCGCAAGGCCGATCAGCGCGCGACGGGGATCGACGAGATACCAAATCTTGTACATTTGCTATCTCCTCAGCCGATCAGTTTCGTGACGATGGTCGTGGTGTCCTCGAGAAGAGCATAGCCCTTCACACTCGGGAACCACGGACGCCACTGCCAAACCAGGAAGTGGGCGATGACCGCGATCACGACGTAACCGATCGTGCTCGTGACCATCAGCGAGTGAAACTCCCTCGCCTCTTCGGCATTGAGGCCAGTAATTGTACTGCGCTTGTTTTCCATCATGATAGAACCTCCTGCTTTTCACCGGGAACGCTATTTTGTACGTTCTCGGCTTCTCATCGGATGCATGAGCGCTCCGATGAAATCTCCATATTTTGCAATATGGAGAGCCTGCGAGTGACATCACCCCATGAAGGCCATGGGGATGGAGGCACTCGCAAGTTTCTTTGCCTCTCCATAAATAGAGCGGTCATTGTTCGTGTTGGCCGGCGCAGCGATTCGCTTGGCGCATGCGGCCAGAAAGAAAACTGGAAAGGTGAGAGCGTAGATCGCCCTGTATTCCCTGGAGCAGCTGCGCGAGCGCGAGCGGCGCCCGGAGACGGAGTCGTTGTTTGCATACGCATCAGTCATGAGACGAGCCTCCGTCATGTCGTCTGTCCTTCAAAAACAAGCTTTCGAGCGCTCTCTACGCATGGCGCCGTCACGCACTCCGCGCCACCTGCGCGCGCTGAACGCTCAGCGGCGTCGCGCATGCGCCTGGCGGCCGAGATGCGAACCAGAACCGGACTTGCAGCGAGCACATCATCGAGAAGCGATTGCGCCTCTGCGCTCCACGCCATTTCAGTTTCAAGGCGGCTCGGCGTCGCCTCGATCCGGTCGAGATCGTTGGCGAGCGGCAGGATGTGGAACAGCGCATCAAACAGCGCGTTACAAACCTCCTGGATGATATAGACCGCGCCAGAATAGCCCATGAAGGGCGTGCCCGTGTGCCGTCTAATGATCGCGCCAGGGAAAGAGGCGGGAATAAAGGTCGCTTTGCTGCCTGCTTCCGCGAGGTACATGCGTTCGTTGAAACTACCAAAGAACACCAGCGGCGGCGACTGCTTGAGAGAGTTTCTAATAGAGATGTTGTCCGGCTTCACGCCGGCTTTGCGCGACGCCGCCAGAGTGCAGGGCAGGCCCATTTCCTCTTCGAGAAAATTACGCAGGCCGCGTGTGTAGGTTTCGCTTGCAACCACCGCGAAGGACGCGGTGCCGAAGAAATCCTGCGTCACCGACCGCCAGAGATCCCAAAGCGGCTTGATCGTCGTGTGCTTTTCGCGCTCGATGAACGGTTCAGGATCGACGCCGATCAGCTCGCCGAGAGTGCGCAGGAACTTGGTCGTGCTGTGCAGGCCAATGGGCGCCTGAAGGTACGGACGCTCCAGAAGTTCACACAGACCGCGCCCAAACTCGCGATACATGCAGACATTCGCGTCCGCGTCAGCGAGCTTCGGGATATCGGCCATATGCGAGCCGAGGGGGAACGTCATGTTCACCTCGGCGCCGATCCCTTCGATCAACCGCCGAATTTCGGCGAGATCAGAGGGTGTGTTGAAGACGCCGTAAGTCGGACCGATGATGTTGACGCGGGGCTTGCGACCCTCCCGCGCCTTCAGCTTCGGCACGCGCTTGGGGCCATGCTCTTTCCAAAGCCAGGCCATGGCGCGGTCGGCGCTCTGCCATTGATCCTCATCAATGGTGCGCGGAAGAAAACGCTGGATACTTGTGCCTTCAGGCGTCGCGCCGCCGCCGATCATCTCGGCGATAGAACCCGTGACAACGACGCTCGGCAGATGGGGATCGAGCGTTTCGTGCGCCCGCTTCATGGCCTGCTCGGTGCCATGCTGGGCGAGTTCTTCTTCACCGAGCCCGGTCACAACCACGGGCAACTCGTGGGGAGGCAGGCCGTCGGTGTAATGAAGAACCGCGGTGACAGGCAGGTTCTCGCAGCCCACGGGGCCATCGACGATCACCTGGAGGCCCTTGATCGCCGTAAAGACGTAGACCGCACCCCAGTAGCCGCCCGCGCGATCATGATCGAGGATCAGCATCAGACCGGCTCCTCAACCTTGCGCGTTGCAGCGGCCTTTTCGAGCTTGCGTTTGTAGGCTTCGCGATACTCCGGACGATCCTTCGGCTCGGCTTGCCACACGCCTGCGGCATGGCCTTCGCCGACGCCCTCGAAGAACTCGCGCATGGTGTCCATGCGGTCGCGCCCGGCGATTGCGGCATTGACCACCTGCGCCAGCGAGCCCGCGCCAGCGGCGCCAAACAACGGCCGCGCCGACACGAGGTTCGTGAAGTAAAGGGAGGGCGTGCCAGCTTCCTTTGCCTTCTGCACGACAGGCGTCGTGCCAATGGCGAGGTCAGGCCGGTATTCGGCAACGGCCGCGAGATCCTGCTCGAGCGACGCGCGATAGGTGACGCGCGCGCCATGCGCTTCAAGCCATGCGCGATCCGCTTCGGACCACGGCGTGCGCGGGCACGCTGTGCCCACGTACGGCACGTGCGCGCCGCTTTCGATCAGCAGCCGCGCCACGAGGAGTTCCGACCCCTCATAACCCGACACTGTGATGCGCCCCTTCACGGGAGAAGCGGCCAGAGCAGCGCGGATGCGCGGCAACGCAGCGGCTTTCGCAGCATCGATTTTCGCTTGTGGCGCATTGATGGCGCGACCGATTGAGTCGATCCATTCAGCGGTGCCGTCGCAGCCGACAGGCCCGGAGCCGACAACCGGTCGACCGGCCGCCTCGAATTCGCGCACGGAGGCGCGATAGAACGGATGAAGCGCCGCAACGGCCGCGCAGTCGAGCGCGGAGTAAAGCTCCCGCCATTCGCGCGTTGGGGTCACCGGCCCGGCAGCGACGCCGAGCGGCGCCAACAACTGGCCGATGGTCATGGGATCGGCGGGGAAAATCTCGCCAAGGAGGGTGATCGTCGGCATCCCGCTGCGTCCGCCGCGGGGCGCCTGCACGGGCCCTTGTTGAGCCTCCTGCCGCGCATAGTTGAGCATGGCGCCGGCGAGCACATCCTTCGCCTCGGCGTGGGTTGGAATGCCGAAGCCTGGCACGTCGATGCCGATGATGCGAACGCCATTGATCTCCTTGGGCAGGAGTTGCAACGGCACGCCCGAGGCGGTGGGCACGCACAGATTCGTGACGACAATGGCGTCATACATAGCGGGGTCCGCCATCTCGAACACCGCTTCGCGGATGTCCTCGAACAGCTTGCCGGTGACGAGCGTTTCAGAGTTGAACGGCACGTACCCGACGCTGCGGCGCGCGCCATAGAAGTGCGCAGTGAACGTGAGCCCGTAGACGCAGCACGCCGAACCCGAAAGGATCGTCGCCGTGCGGCGCATGCGCAGACCAACACGCAGCGAACCGAATGCAGGGCACATGCTCTGCGGTTGGTCGTGTGGACCCTTCGGATAGTCAGCGGCGTACCGCTCGAGCGTCTCGCTCTTTCCAGCCGCTGCGGCCGCGCGGCGCATCTCGTCGGCGCCAGCGTGGCAGCCGGAGTCGCCTGAGGGTGCGGGTTGAAGGGTCGGTTCGGTCATGGCCGCCTCAAACCGTGTCGTAGACGATTTCGAGCGAGGGCTTTTCAACCACCGACCGCCCGCACATATCCTCGATGGTCGCGGGCTCCAGCACCACGTCGCGTCCCACCACCTCGCTCTTGAACAGGCCGAGCAGGCCATCCTGGGTGAGGGGCTTGGGACGCACGGGCGGAGCTTCCGCAACGTTTTTCGCCAGCTCCGCAAACAGCGGGCCCCACTGCCCGTCGGGGCGTGCGACGATTTCGTAGTTGGCGCTCTTGCGGCGAATGTCTTCATGCGCCGGAATGGCTGCGAGCACCGGAATGCCAGCGGCTTCCGCGAAAGCCTGCGCCTCGCCGGTCATGTCGTCCTTGTTGATGACCATGCCGGCGACGCCGACGTTTCCACCAAGCTTGCGGAAGTACTCAACCGCCGAGCAGACGTTGTTGGCGACATACAGAGACTGGAGATCGTTCGAGCCGACGACGATGACTTTCTGACACATGTCGCGAGCGATCGGCAGACCGAAGCCGCCGCACACCACGTCGCCGAGGAAGTCGAGCAGCACGTAGTCGAAGCCCCACTCATGGAAGCCCAGCTTCTCAAGAAGCTCGAAGCCATGGATGATTCCGCGCCCGCCGCATCCGCGACCCACCTCGGGTCCGCCCAGCTCCATGGCGAACACACCGCCGCTCTTGAAGCACACGTCGCCGATCTTCACCTCGTCGCCAGCGAGCTTCTTCTTCGTCGATGTTTCGATGATGGTCGGACACGCACGGCCGCCGAACAGAAGCGAAGTTGTGTCGCTCTTGGGATCGCAACCGATGAGCAGCACGCGCTTACCCTGCTGCGCCATCATGTGCGAGAGGTTGGCGAGCGTGAAGCTCTTGCCGATGCCGCCCTTGCCGTAGATGGCGATGATCTGCGTCTGCTTCTTCGCTTCGCCCATGGCCGGAAGATCCGGCTCAATAGCGGCCTCCTCGCGCAGGGCGCGCGCGGCGGCGGCGGCGGCGGAGAGCTTGGGGTCGTGAACGGCGTTCATGAGCATTGCCTCCAGTCGAGAACCATTTTCAGGCAGCGAGGATCTTCAAACGCTGTCCTGTATGCGTCTTGCGCGCTTTCTGCCCGCGCGCGATGCGTGACGAGTCCGTCAAGCGAGAGCGCGCCGCGGGAGATGAGAGTCTGAACATGTGCGAGATCAGCGGGGCGCCACTCGGCGGCAATTCGCAGGCGCGCCTCCCGCATGAAGGCGGGTGCGAAGGCGAACGAGACATCGCCCTCATAAAAGCCCGCCAGCACAATTTCGCCGCCAGGCGCCAGTCTGCCGATCAGGGTGTTGATGAGCGCCGCATCGCCGCTCACATCGTAGATTGACCTGTAGTCGCGGCGATCATCGTCCGCCGGGTCGATCACGCTGTAACCGTCAGCGCCAGCGCGCCGCAGCGGATCACGCTCCCACACCACGGGCGCAGGCGCGCCATCAGCCATCGCCACCCGCGCCAGCAGGCGTCCCAGGACGCCATGGCCGACGATAAGATCAGGCGGCGCAGCGCCAGGCGCAGCGAGGGCATGGCGAGCAGTTGCCGCCAACGCGAGAAGGACAGCACTGTCTCCCGGGAGATCGCCGACCGGCCGCACGCGGGACGCCGGCGAGATCAACGTCTTCGCAGCGCCCCCGAAAAGTCCACGCACCTCGGCGTAGCAGCGCGCGCCAGGAACAAACACGCGGGCGCCCACGCGGATATCCGCACGCGGGCCCGCAGCGACGACGCGCCCCACGGACTCATAGCCAGGCACGAGGGGGTATCCCATGCCGGGGAACGTCGGCATACGGCCGGACCAAAGCAGACGCTCTGTGCCAGTGCTGACGCCGGAAAACTCCGTCTCCACGACCACATCGTCCTCGCCTGCGGGCGCGAGCGCGACCCTGCTCAGCGAGAGCTCTCCAGGAGCGTGAAGGACGACGGCGAGCGTATTCATGTGATTGCGCACTCGCTGGAAAAACGGCAGGACGCCTACTCGGATGCGTCAATATGACATGACAGTTTTCGATGTCAATCTAAACTGTCAAGCGGACTGGACAGTTGCTGTGAGTATCGAAACCAGCATCGGCCGCGGCGTTTTCACGGGGCGCACGTTCATGAATCCGGCGTCGCGGAGCATGCCGGCGATCTGCTCGCGGGTGCGCGGCCGGCCGCTGCCCATGGCGAGCAGGTAAAAACCGAAGTACGCATCGCCCATCGGTTCGGCGCCGGGGGCGTCGGACATTGGCTCGGCCAGGAGAATCGTCCCCCCGTCGGCCAGAGCGGCCCTGATCTTGCGCAGAATCGTCATGGCCAGAGCGTCGTCGTGGTCGTGCAGCACGCGCACCAGCGACACGAGGTCTGCGCCGGGCGGCAGGTCGTCAGCGGAGAAGTCGCCGCCGACGGCCACGGCGCGAGCGGAAAGGCCGAGCGATTCGAACCGGGCGCGGGCGCGCGCCGCCACGGGCGGGAGATCGAAGACAGTGGCGGTGAGATGGGGCGCCTGGGCCAGCGCAGCGGCCGCGAAGCCGCCCTCCCCGCCTCCCACGTCCATGAGCGCGCGGTAGCGGGCCATGGGGAAGGCGGACAGCACATCCTGCCGCACAAGCTCCTGCGAGCGGTCCATCAGGGTCGTGTAGGCGGTCGATTGCGCGTCGGCGATCCCGCCGGGCCGCTCGCTCGTGGCGTAGGCCCAGTACGCAGAGAGGCGCGTGGGGCCTGCCTCGCCCCTCAGGAGGGCGACAGGGTCGGCGAGGTCGGCGTACAGGAGGTGGTGGTGCTCCACCATGGCGAGGGCGCCCGGATTGCCCAGAAAAGCCGCTCCGTGCGGCCCCAGACCGAAACGCGCCCCGGGGCGCCGCTCGGCGAGCCCCAGCGACGCCGCCGCCAGCGCCAGACGTTCCGCGCCTGCCGTCGGCAGGCCTGTGGCCGCCGCAATCTCGGCGACATCCAGGGGGCCTGCCTGCAGGGTCTCCAGAAGGCGAAGCTTCACGCAGGCGAATAGCGTCTGCGAATAAACGAATCCGGCGGCGAGATCGAAGGCGGCCCGCGCACGGCGCGCCGCGATGGGCCGGGTGAGCGGAAACCGGGCGGCGAAACGCTGGAACCAGGCGCTCGCGATCAGGTCGTTGCGCCAGTCGCGCCAATCACGCCGGGCGCGCACGTCGCCCCCTATCGCGGACCGGGCCAGCACGACAGGCGCATCACGCTGCAAGGTCAGCCACTTCCTGCGGGAGGAAGTGGGAGGCCTCCTGCCGGATGAGGGCGCCCAGATCGCCGGAACGGCGACACGCGGGGATGGACTCCACAGCGGCGTCGACCAGCCCGGTGAGCCGCGCAATGGCGCCGCGAACCCCCAGTTCGCGGCAAGCGCTCGGCCGCATCAGCGCGGCGTCCTTGCCGACCGGCTTGCCAAGCTCTGCGGGATTGCACACCACGTCGCGAATGTCGTCGGCGATCTGGTACGCCTCGCCCAGGCATTCGCCGAGCTGGCGCCAGCCCGCGTGGGGCGCTCCCGCGGCCGCTGCGCCGGCCATGGTGGCGGCGGAAAAGAGGGCGCCCGTCTTGGCGCGATGATAGCGCGGCACGTCGATATGCGGCTCGCACTCCCACGCCTGTCCCGCGCAGATGCCGCCCTCGGCTCCGGTGGCGGCGGCCACGATCCGCACCAGATCGGCCAGCCGGTCCGGCCGGGCCGCAGCGGCCCGGGCCAGCACATCGAACGCCAGGACGATCAAGGCGTCGCCGGAGAGCAGCGCAAGCGGCTCCCCGAAGGCGCGGTGCACGGAGGGTTTGCCGCGCCGCGTGTCGGCGTTGTCGAAAGCCGGCAGATCGTCATGGACCAGCGACGCGCAGTGCAGCAATTCGATCGCCGCCGCAGCTCCAATCGTGAGCCGGTGGTCGTCAGCTCCGCACGCCCAGGCCACGCTCATGCACAGGCGCGGGCGCAGGCGGGCGCCGCCGGGAAAAATCGAATACCGCATGGCCGCGATGAGCCCCGGGGGGCATTCCGCCGTCTGGCTGGCGATCGCCAGTTCAAGCGCCGATTCTAGTCTGTCCCTGGCGTCCATAGCCGGCCCTCCTGTCGACGCCACGGCGGCGAGTGTCAGTTTAGAATGACACTCGCATCACTATTGTCAACATTGCTTGTCGCAATTAGTCTCCTGTCAGGCAGCTGGAGCGCCAGTGGCGACAGGGAGCTTGAGCGGAATGAAGGCTGAGCGCCATGTCGTGGTCGTGGGGGCAGGCGTCGGCGGACTGATGGCCGCGCTAATCCTCGCGGGGTCCGGGCTCCGCGTCACGCTTCTTGAACGCGCCGCAACGCCCGGCGGCAAGATGCGCCAGCGTTTCGACCAGGGCCTCGCGATGGACGCGGGCCCGACGGTCTTCACCCTCAAGCGCATCTTCGAGGAAGCCTTCGCAAGCGTGGGGCTGGACTTTGACGCCTGCGCGCCCTCGCGACGGGCGAGCGTGCTCGCGCGCCATGCCTGGGATGACCGCGGGCGCTTTGATCTCTTCGCGGACCTGGACAGGTCGGCGGACGAAGTGGCGCGTTTCTTCAGCAAAGCGGACGCCGACGGCTTTCGCCGCTTCGCCGCGGACAGTGCGCGCGTCTGGCGCACACTTGAGCGTTCCTTTGTAAGAGCGCCAGCGCCGCGCTTCTCCAGCCTCGTGCGCGGAGCCGGGCTGAGCGGGCTCTCGGATCTTCTCGCCACCCGCCCCTTCCAGACCCTCTGGAACGCGCTGGGGGATTACTTCCCTGATCCGCGCCTGCGGCAGTTGTTCGGCCGTTATGCGACCTACTGCGGCTCCTCGCCGTTCCAGTGCCCGGCGACACTGATGCTCGTCGCGCACGTGGAGCAGGATGGCGTCTGGATGATCGACGGCGGCATGCATCGCCTTGCGCAAACGCTCGCCGAACAGGCCGCCGCGAAAGGCGCGTGCGTACGCTATGGCGCGCACGTCGAGCGCATTACGACAAGCCGCTCGGGCGCACAGGTTGAACTCGCGAGCGGCGAGGTTCTGACGGCCGACGCCGTCATCTACAATGGCGATGTGAGCGCGCTTGGCCAGGGGCTGCTCGGCGATGCGGTTCGCAAGGCGGCGCCCGCCACCGCCCCGGAGAAGCGCTCACTCTCGGCGATCACATGGACGCTTGCGGCCCGCACACGGGATTTTCCGCTCGTGCGCCACAACGTTTTCTTCTCGCAAGATTACAGCAGCGAGTTCGACGCGGTGCGCCGCGGCGGCCTCATCGATGACCCCACCGTCTACGTCTGCGCGCAGGATCGCGGCGACGACGACGACGTGCGCGACAGCCCGGAGCGGCTGCTGATGCTCGTCAACGCGCCCGCGACCGGGGATCGTCGCGCCCTGTCACATGAGGAACTTGCGACATGCGCCGCCCGAACGATGGATCGACTGACAGCCTGCGGACTGAGGTTGGAGAACGAGCCGACCGCGCTTCAGGCGACGGCCCCGCAGGACTTCGAGGCGCTGTTCCCGGCGACGGGCGGAGCGCTGTACGGGCGGGCGTCGCACGGATGGGCAGCCTCCTTCCAGAGGCCGGGCATGCGCTCGAAAGCGCCGCGGCTGTATCTGGCGGGGGGCAGCGTTCATCCGGGTCCGGGCGTGCCGATGGCGGCCTTGTCAGGCTGGACCGCGGCGAACTGCGTCATGGCGGACCTGGCTTCAATGCGCCTGTCCCCCGTGATGGGTACGCGTGGTGGTATATCGACGCCCTCGACGAGGACGGCGTCTACGGCCTGACGATCATCGCCTTCGTCGGCAGCGTCTTTTCTCCCTATTACAAATGGGCGCGGCGGGGCGGCGGCGGCGCAGACCCGATGAACCACTGCGCGCTCAACGTCGCGCTCTATGGCCCCAGACACCGGCGATGGGCGATGACGGAACGGGGCGCAGGCGTCTGCGCGCGGGACGTCGATACGTTCGCCATCGGCCCCAGCGCGCTCACCTGGCGCAGCGATGCGCTGGTCATCGACATAGACGAGATTACTGCGCCATTCCCGCGCCGGCTGCGTGGTCGTGTGACTGTCCGCCCGCGCACAATGTTCGGGACCGTGTTTGACCTCGACGGACAACTGCGCCACCGCTGGAGGCCCATAGCCCCGGTGGCGGATGTTGAGGTGGACATGATGCATCCGGGACTGCGCTGGCGCGGCCTGGGATATCTCGACCACAATGCGGGGGACGAGCCGCTCGAAGCCGGCTTCACCACATGGGACTGGTCACGCGCGCATCATGGCTCCGACGCCATTCTGCACTACGATGCGCGTTCACGCGCCGGGACTGATTGCAACCTCGCCCTGAAACTCAAGGCCAACGGCGACATTGAGGCCGTTGCGCCCGTCGCGATGACCGCTCTTCCGAAGACGCTCTGGCGTGTGGAGCGAAACGCCCGGTCTGACCTCGCCGCGCCCGCGCGCGTGGCGTCCACGCTGGAAGACACGCCGTTCTACGCGCGTTCAGTGATCGACCAGCGCGTTTGCGGCCACGCGCTGCGCGGTTTTCACGAGAGCCTTGATCTCGATCGTTTCTGTGCGCCCGTGGTGCAGGGGATGCTGCCGTTCCGTATGCCGCGTCGCGCCGGATGAAAATCACGGTGTAAAGACAAGGCTTCGCAGGCGGCCCACACGGGAGAGGAGACCTCAGTCATCCTCGCGCCCACGCTCTGCGTCGCGGCGTTTTTTCCACTTGTGGTAATCCCACAACTCGTGCGCGCCCCACGCAATCACGACCAGCGCAAGCAGCGCAAAATGGAGTGGTTTGGCGTACGCGCCGAGATCCATCAGACAGCCTTATCGGGACTTGTGGCGAAACCGCCCTGCTCCGCTTCGCGGAGCCTTTGAAACAACTCCACAGCGCGAATGAGCCGGGCGGAGAACGAACGATCCGGCTGTTCACGCGCGCCATCGGAAGCGATGCGCACAAGGTCCGCGGCTTCAGCCAATGGCGGGTGTGGCGCGCCTTTGCGCGCGATGAGCGAAGAGACCATCGCGGAGGCGACCAGCGCAAGCTTGCGGCGCTTGGAGACCACCGCGCGACGCGTGACGCTATCAAGCCCGTTGCGCCGCGTTTGTGCGCCAATTTCCGCGTAGATTCGCCGCGCCGCCCAGATCGCCGGTCGCACATCGGCCGGCAACAGGGCGATGCCATGCTCCGCGCGGTGGTAGAGGCGATCAGCCTCCTCCAGCAGGCGCTGCGTGACGCGGGCGATTTGCGGGCACGGCACAGGATTGGCAAGCCACGCCTCGGGATCAACGCCTTCCGCGCGCAGCCATTCGCGCGGGAGATAGAGCCGACCCGCGCGGGCGTCGTCCCCCACATCCCGGGCGATGTTGGTCAACTGCATCGCCACGCCAAGATCGCTTGCGCGGGCCAACGCCTCGGCGCTCCGCACGCCCATGAGCAGAGTCATCATCACCCCGACCGCGCCGGCAACGCGCATACCGTAGGCGCGCAGCTCCGAGATCGTTTCGTAGACGCGGTGCTCGGCATCCCACGCGAATCCTTCCACCAGCGCGGCCGGCGCCTCGATCGGCAACGGGTGGCGCGCGAGCAGGTCCGCGAACGCGCGCTCGACAGGTCCGCACGCCGTCGCGCCGGCGTAGAGCGCGTGCAACCGCTCGCGAACCGCGGCGACGGCGGGCGCGGTGTTCGCAGCGCCATCCACGAGATCGTCGGCCACCCGGCAGAAGGCGTAAAGCGCGTAAACATCCGGGCGCAGCCGCTTCGGCAACAGCAACGAAGCGGCGTAGAAAGACTTGGATCCGTCGCGCAGGAGAGCGAGACAGAATTCGAGATCCCGCGCGCTGGCGGGGCGGTGACTCGCGGCCGGCCCACAATCGCGGGGCCTCCTCGCCAACTCCAAGCCAAGATCACCCATGGAAGTCGCTCCTCGTGTGCTTACGTCGCATTTCAGGCTGCGGATCTTGCGGAAGGCCAGGCGGACCCGCTCGCAACGGCCCCGCCCTCTTCCCTCCAGAGGATGTCCCGGGAGGCCGCCTCCCCGAACGAAACTCGCCGCGCCCGGGAGGCGGAAATGATCGGCCATGCGGTCCATGGCATACCGATCAGCGGCCAGGGATCCGACGCCGACCAGGTCACGTCCGGCGTCCGGAAGAGGTTGGCCAGATTGCGTCTGAACGCGGGCCACTGGCCGAAACGCCCCTGCGTTTCCGTGAGGCAGGCCCAGAACTGCTGGAGCCGACGCTCGGGGCGCAATCGCACCTGCTGGCGCGACTGCATGATCGCGGGCGCAAGATCTTGCGTCATCATGAAGTGGACGCCGCTTGTCAGCCTTGGGTTGCACTCGATGCCCCAGGGCGTCCCCGCGTCATCCACGATGAAATCGAACGATATGAAACCTGTGAACCGCGTGGCCGCGACGAAAGCCTCCACCCAGCGCAGGATCGGCGGATCATCCACGCGCTCAAAGGCCACCGCAACCGTGCCGGACATCACGAAACCGCGATAGATCGCGCATCCCTGCATCACGCCCTCATGCGCCAGCGCGCAGGCGCTGCGCTCGGCGCCCGGCACGAAACGCTGCACCACATCGTCAGGGCCTGCATCAATCGGCGCGCCAGCCTTGAAGCGCCGCACGCCGCCGCCTGCGCAGCCATGGCGGGGCTTCACAATCACGTCGCCGGTCGCGCTGATCGAAGCGGACGCCGGCGTGCCGCCGATAGCGCTGTCGGGAACGTTGAGCCCCGCCGCGCGCGCAACGTCGACAAAACCAGCCTTGTCATGCAGCGCCAGCAATTCAGCTTGCGGCATGGCGAAAACCCGCACACGCGGATCGACCCGGCCATGAAGGGCGGAGACGTAGAGAATCTCTTCCGAGACCGGCAGTACGAGATCCACGTTCTCGCGCGCGATGATGGCGGCGAGATCGTCGAGATAGCGCGCTGGCGACTCGGCCGGCGGCGCAACCTGGAAACTCCGCGCAACCGACCTTGAGGCGCCGACGAGATGGCGCCTGTGGGGATCAGCCACAAGCACGCGCCCGCCCGCTCTTGCGAAGGATCGCGCAAGATCAAGCCCCTTGGGCAGCCGCCCCAGCGTCAGCAGCACGGTTCCTGTCATTGCGCGGCCTTGCGCACGTGGCACATGATCTGGCGCACAGGTCGCGTGGTGAGTCGCGCGGCCGGCTCCACCGACTGACCGGACGCAACATCGAAATCAAAGCGCCGCGCAAGGTCGGCGATGATGAGCACCGCCTCCACGGTGGCGAACGCAGCCCCCGCGCACACGCGCGGACCAAGCCCGAAGGGAATGTAGGCGCCGGGCGTCATCTCGCTTTCGCGCTCGGGCGAGAAGCGATCCGGATCGAAGACGTCTGGAGCGACCCAATACCGGCGGTGACGATGGAGCGTCCATGGCGCCACGATCACAAGCGCCCCGCGCGGGACGCGCCGGCCACCCAACGTCGTCGCCTCCAGCGCGACGCGCGGCAAAAACGTGATCGGCGGATACAGACGGATCGTTTCGCGGAACACGTTGCGGGTGAAGGTCATCGCGCGCACGTGCTCGAAGCCGATCGGGCCGTCGCCGGCAATCGCCTTCACCTCACGGCGGATGCGCGCCACCACGTCCGGGCGTCGCGCGAGAATGAAAAACGCCCACGTGAGCGCGCTGGCGCTGGTCTCATGACCTGCCAGAAACAGCACGCCGAGCTGGTCGATCAACTCCTCGCGCGTGAAGGGCACGCCCTGCGCGTCCTGCGCCATCATCACGTTGCGGGCAATATCGTCGAAATTGGCGCCGCCGGGCCCCATGTGGGTGGCGAGCATGTCGCCAAGATGGGCGCGGATGGTGTCGCACGCGTCAAGAACCTCGCGGCGCTGGGGAATTTTCGCCCATGCCTTGTCCATGATGAGGCGCCGGATCTCCACCTGCGCGACGCTGCGCTCAAACAGGGTGAAGGCGTCGAACACGACGCGTGAGGCCTCATGCTCCAGGTTCGTCGAGAACACGGTGCGGCAGATCACATCCGCCGTCAGGTGCGACATGGCGAGGTCAAGGCTGAACGGAGCGCCCGATTCGGCCTGCGAATCGAGGAACGCCGTACATGCCGCAACCCCCTGCTCCATGGCCGGAAACGCGCGGTTCACGCGCATCATGCTCAGCGCCGGATCGAGCATCTCGCGCTGACGCCGCCACGTGGCGCCTGACGAGACGAAGATGCTGTCCCCGATCAGCGGCTCCAGCGCGTTCACCATGAGATCGGATTTGGGAAAGATCTCATTGGGATCGGCAAGCACGTAGCGCACCAGATCAGGCCGGTTGACCAGCAACGTGGTGCGTCGCGACCATCCCAGCGGACCCAGTTCCATGCGGTAGGCGGCGGCCGGCAGCAGCGAAAGAAGGTTGCCGTCCCCGCGCAGGGCGGCGCGCGCCAGCGACAGCAGGGCGGGCAGCGGCGTCGGGCGGGGCGGCGAATACATGGGCGAGTACATGGGCGCGTTCATGCAAAATGCTTCCTTGTTTTTTGTCCCCGTCGGCTGTCAAATAAACTGGACACTTTGAGTGTAAGGCAGGACGCGACCATGGAGCACACAATTTTCACCGCGCTCGTGGCGGCGCACATCGTCACGGGTTCGACGGCGGCGATCGCGTTCTGGATTCCTGTCGTCGGCAGAAAAGGCGGCGCCGCGCACCGGATGGCGGGGCGGATCTTCGTGGTGGCGATGCTGTTCACCGGCGCGTTCGCCGTGGGCATGAGCGGATTGACGATCCTTGATCCGATGGGCACCCATCCGCATCTCGTCGGACTGTTCGAGCCTGCATTCGTGCGCGGCGTGTTCGGCTGGCTGATGCTTCACCTTGGCGTATTGACGATCAATCTCGCGTGGTACGGCTGGCTGTGCGCCCAGCATCGCGCGCAGCGCGCGCCCATGCGCGAGTGGCGCAACATCGCCCTGCAACCCCTCCTGCTCGCCGCTGCGGTGAATTGCGCCGTGCAGGGCGTTCTTCTGAGAGAGCCGCTGCTGCTGGGGCTCGCGGTGATCGGCGTGGCGACGGTCGGCACCAACGTGTGGTTTCTCTACAAGCCGGTCGCCGGCCCGAAGGACTGGCTGAAGGAGCACCTCAAGGCGCTCGTGGGGGCCGGCATTTCGGTCTACACCGCGTTCATGGCGTTCGGCTCCGTGCGTCTGCTGCCGGAGTTGGCGCTCAATCCGGTCATGTGGGCCATTCCGGCCGCCAGCGGCATAGCCTTCATTCTCTGGTACTGGCGCACGATTGACCGGCAGACCGCGCTTCATCGACGGCCTCCCGCCAAGGCCTGAAAGGACGCGGGGTCCGGAACCAGCCCCTCAACGACCTTCGCCGAGGAAATGACGCCGGGCAAACCGGCGCCGGGGTGCGTTCCCGCGCCGACCAGATAGAGGCCTTCGACCTCCTCGCTCTTGTTGTGCGGACGGAACCACGCGCTCTGGAACAGTCGCGGCTCAAGCGAGAACGCGGCGCCCTTCACCGACAGCAGGCGGTCGCGAAAATCCAGCGGCGTGAGAACGCGTGACGTGACGATGCTCTGCGAGAGGCCCGGCATCACGGTTTCCTCAAGCCGTTGCTCGATGCGCTTGCGGTAGGGCTCAGCCATCTGCGTCCAGTCCACGCCGCTGTCGAGATGGGGCACCGGCGCAAGCGCATAGAACGCATCGCATCCCGGCGGCGCCAGCGAGGGGTCAGTCATCGTTGGCCGATGCAGATAGAGGCTGAAATCGTCCGCGAGCTTCTTGTCATCGAAGATGTCGCGCAGAAGCCCCTGGTAACGCGGCCCCAGCACCATCTCGTGATGGTATACGTCATCGAACCTGCGGTTCGTGCCAAAGTACCAGACGAACAGGCTCATGGAGTATTTCGCGCGATCAAGCTTCGCGTCGGTCCAGCGCTTGCGTTTGGTTTGCGACAGCAGCGATGTGTAAGTGAACGCCGCATCCGCGTTTGACACCACGATGTCGGCGGGAAGGATCTCGCCGCCTTTGAGACGCACGCCCCGCGCGCGTCCGTTCTCAACGACGATCTGCTCCACCTCGCAGTCAAACAGGAATGAGCCGCCGAGTTTTTCGGTGAGGCGCACGAGACCTTTGACGATAGAGCCCGTGCCACCCATGGCGAAGTGCACCTTGTGCAGACGCTCAAGATGGGAAATCAGGCAATAGTAGGCGGTTGTGGAGAACGGATTACCGCCGATCAGCAGCGGATGAAAGCTGAACGCGATGCGCAGCTTTTCGTTGGTGAAATACTGCGCGACCTTGCTGTAGACGGACCGAAATCCGCCGAGACGCACGAGATCCGGCGCGGCCGCTATGAGGGCTTTGAACTCGTGGAAGGGCGCGTCCGCCAGTTCTGTGAAGGCAACGTCATAGATGCTGGCGCTGTCGCGCAGGAAACGCTCGAAGCCCGCCACATCACGCGGCTCGAACCGGGCGACCTCCGCCCGCATCTCGTCCTCGTCGGCGACACATCGCAGCACTGAGCCGTCATCGAAGCGGATCCGGTAAAACGGATCCATTTCCCGAAGTTCGACGTCGTCGGAGAGCCGCGCGCCAGCGAGCGCCCACAACTCCTCCAGCAGGTATGGCGCCGTGATGATCGTCGGGCCGGCGTCGAAGGTGAACCCATCCTGCTTGTACACGTACGCGCGGCCGCCCGGCGCATCCAGCTTTTCAAGGACAGTCACGCGGTACCCGCGCGCGCCAAGACGCACAGCAGCGGCGAGGCCGCCGACGCCGGAGCCTATGATGATGGCGTGCGGTCGCCTGTCGTGCGTGCGATCAAAGCCGGCGTTCATTGCGTCTCCTGGGGGAGCACGCCGTGCCGGCGCGCGATGGCGATAATGTGATCTGTGATGAGGCGTGGCGCTTCTTCGTGGGCCAGGTGCCCAAGGCCGGTCAGTTCGATCACCTCGGCGCCGGGCACAACGCGAGCGACGCTGGCGGCCCTGTCCGGCGGAACCGTGCGATCCCGATCTCCGACGAGCAGGTAGAGGGGAGCGTCGAGCCGCGGCAGGTCGCCCTCAAGTTCGTGCAAGTCCCAGTTCGCCATCATCCGCAGCGTCGCCGCGACATGGGCGGGGTCGGTGGCGAGACGCCGGTAGTGGGCGATCCCTTCATCTGACAGACGAGAGCCGGTCTCCTCGATCAGCCTTTCGACAGCCCCGGGCCACCCGGCGCGCCAGGCGAACATACGCGGGGCGATGGGGTTCTTGGCCAGCAGGCGCGCAAGGCCCGAGTAAACGGAGGCAAGCCCGCCGCCAAAAGGCAACAGGGCCGCGTTCACGCCCACGAGCGCGCGCGGCGCCATGTGCTTTTCGATGATCATCCGCGCGCAGATCGCTGCGCCCGCCGAATGCCCCACCGCAAGCAACGGCTGCACGCCAAGGCGGCGCAGCATCGCCGCGGTCGCGCGGGCCATGCCGCGAATCGAATACACGCTTGTGGGCCCGTCGCTGGAGCGGCCCTGCCCGGGAAGGTCCGGCGCAATCACGCGAAACATGGGCGCCAGAAGATGAAACGCCTCGCGCCACGAATGGCTCGAGGCGCCCGCTCCATGCAGGAGCAGCACCGGCGGTCCCGCACCCGCGATCTGCACGTGCCAGCGAACCCCAGCCGCATCAACGAAGCGGCTGTAGTCCGGGTGCGGCCAGGGCGGACCGTCAGGTCCCCATTCTGGCGGTGGTGCGTCCATCGGGCGCCTCTTGGATCATGACGGCGCGCGAACTGCGACGTGGTTGCACGACGCCGCCTTCGCTGGCGTCAAGTTCCAGGGCCGATAGCGCCGCGCGGGCGATGGCTCCGGAATCAAGCCCCGCGGCCGAGAGCATGGCGCCCGGGCTGTTCTGCTCGATGAAGACATCGGGCAGACGCAGGGACCGAAGCTTCAGCCGCCCGTTCATGAGATCGGAATCCGTGAGGTATTGCGCGACCGCTGACGCGAAGCCGCCGGAAGATCCTTCCTCTATGGTGACAAGCACCCGGTGGCGCAGCGCCAACGCCCGCACGAGATCCTCATCAATCGGCTTGGCGAAACGCGCATCGGCGACCGTGACGGAAAAGCCCTCACGCTCGATGCGCGCCGCCGCCGTGAGGGCGTCGCCAAGCCGCGACCCCAGCGACAGGAGCGCCACATCGCGCCCGCGACGCAGCACACGCCCCTTGCCGATGGGAAGCACGCGGCCGGTTTCCGGAAGCTCGAGCCCGACACCCTCGCCGCGCGGATAGCGGAACGCAAAAGGCCCGGCATCGTATGCTGCGGCAGTCGCGACAGCGTGGGTCAACTCCGCTTCGTCCGACGGAGCCATAACGACCATGTTCGGCAAGCACGTCAGATAGGCCACATCAAACGCGCCCGCGTGAGTCGGCCCATCGGCGCCAACGAGCCCCGCCCGGTCAATCGCGAAGCGAACCGGCAGCCCCTGGAGCGCCACATCATGGACGATCTGATCGTACGCGCGCTGAAGGAACGTCGAATAGATGGCGCAGAACGGCTTCAACCCGCGCGCGGCGAGCCCGGCCGCGAATGTGACCGCATGCTGCTCGGCGATGCCCACGTCGAAGGTGCGCGTCGGGAAAGCCGCGCCGAATGAATCAAGCCCGGTGCCGCCCGGCATTGCGGCCGTGATGGCCACGACGCGCGGATCCCGGCTGGCCTGCTCGGTGAGGGCCCGCGCAAACACCTTCGTGTACGAGGGCGGCCCCGGAGGGCTGGGCGCCTGCGCGCCAGTGGCGGCATCGAAGCGCGACACGCCATGATAACGGTCTGCTGCGGCTTCGGCGGGGGCGTAGCCCTTTCCCTTTATCGTGCGCACATGGACCAGCACGGGCCCGTCGCCCGGCGCGTTCGCTTCACGCAACGCGGCCAGAAGAGCCGGCATGTCATGGCCGTCCACCGGCCCCACATACCGCAGACCAAGATTCTCGAAGAGCGTGGACCCGTTCGTTCCGGCGTCCCCCGAGATGGCGGACAGATGCCGCGACAGAGCGCCCACAGGCGGCGCAATCGACATGTCGTTGTCGTTGAGCACGACGATCATGCGGCTCTTGCTGGCGCCGGCGTTATTCATGGCCTCATAGGCAAGACCCGCCGACATGGCGCCATCACCGATGACCGCAATGACGCGCTCATTTCCGCCAACCAGATCGCGCCCCACCGCAAATCCAAGCGCCGCCGAAATCGACGTCGATGAATGGCCGGCGCCGAACGGGTCATAGTCGCTTTCGGCGCGGCGAGTGAAACCCGAAAGGCCCGAGCCCTGACGGATCGTCTTCATGGAGTCGCGGCGCCCGGTGAGGATCTTGTGCGGATAAGCCTGATGGCCGACGTCCCAGATGACCGTATCGGCCGGCGTGTCGAACACGTAATGCAGCGCGACCGTCAGCTCGACGACGCCGAGCCCCGCGCCCAGATGCCCGCCAGTGCCCGAGACCACCTCGACCATCTCGGCCCGAACCTCGTCGGCGAGCGTCTGTAACTGATCTTCGCTTAGCCTTCGAAGATCTGCGGGGCGGCGGATCGCGTCTAGCAGCGGCGTAAAGTGAGTGCGAGTCACAGGCCTTCCCCCGAATTCCATATGTCCAATCAACTTTACACACTCCAGCGCATGTGGCAATACGTCTGTACAGTTAGCGCGGCAAGCGAACCGCCGCCTGCCTGTTGGAGGATCGCATGAAAACCACGTCCCTCGCCTTCGCGGCGCTGCTCGCCGCCACGCTCCCCGCCGCAGCCCAGGATATCGCAGCCGGCGAAAAGTCTTTCGCCAAGTGCAGGGCGTGTCACCAGATCGGTGAGACGGCGAAGAACAGCGTCGGCCCGGTGCTAAATGGCCTGATCGGCCGGCCGGCGGGCACTGTCGAGGGCTACAACTACTCGGCAGCCAACAAAAACTCGGGCCTCACGTGGGACGAGGCTACGTTCTCCGAGTACATCGCCAGCCCGGCGACGAAAATCAAAGGCACGAAGATGGCCTTTGCCGGCATCAAGGATCCCGCCGAGGTGGCGAACCTCGTCGCCTATCTCAAGCAGTTCGACTCCTCCGGTAAGAAGCAGTAATTCTTACACAGAGCCGCCGACGCGCCGAACGGCGCCCAACTCCAATTCCCGGGGTCTAAGCATTGCGCGCAGCAGAAAGCCGGATGATCCGCGTCCTCGACGGCGCCCCCTCCACCCGCCCACCCGTATGGTTGATGCGGCAGGCGGGGCGCTACCTTCCCGAGTACCGCGAACTGCGCGCCAGCGCGCCGAATTTCCTCTCGTTCTGCTACGATCCCGCGAAGGCGGCTGAAGCGACGCTTCAGCCCATTCGCCGCTTCGGATTCGATGCGGCGATCATCTTCAGCGACATTCTGGTGATCCCCGACGCGCTGGGGCAGCAGGTGTCGTTCGAGGCTGGCGAAGGCCCGCGCCTGGCCGCCATCGAAGAGCCCGCGCAACTGTCGCGCATCTCCACGAGCCTCGACCGCAACAGGCTCGCGCCAGTCTATGAAGCCATCGACCGCGTGCGCGGCGCCCTGACAAGCGACACCGCGCTTATCGGCTTCTGCGGCGCCCCATGGACAGTCGCCACCTACATGATCGCGGGCCGCGGAACGCCCGACCAGGCGCCCGCGCGCCTGTTCGCCTACCGCAACCCGGACGATTTCCAGACCCTCATCGACATTCTCGTCGAGGCCTCGATCGCGCATCTCTCGCACCAGATCGTCGCCGGCGTGGATGTGGTGCAGATTTTCGACTCATGGGCCGGCGTGCTGCCGGATCCGGAGTTCACGCGCTGGACGCTTGAGCCGATCCGGCGCATCGCAACCGCTGTGCGCGCCGCTCATCCCCATGTGAAGATCATTGCGTTTCCGCGCGGCGCCAGCCCGGCGCAGTCGGCCCGTGTGGCCGCGATTCCAGCTGTGGATTGCGTCGGCCTCGACACCGCGGCGGACATCGCCGTGTGCCAGCAGGCCGTTGCGCACGATGTCGCCGTGCAGGGAAACCTGGACCCGTTGCTCCTCCTCGCAGGCGGCCCGGCGCTCGAGAAGGACATCGACCGCATCGTGAGCACCTTCGCCGGCAGGCCGCACGTGTTCAATCTCGGCCATGGCATTCTGCCGCCGACGCCCATCGCCCATGTGGAGCGACTGATGGCGCGGCTGAACGCCCTCGGCTGAGGCTCTCACGCTCCCGATTGACTCGCCTACGGCGCGACTCTACGCTTCCCCTAAACGACCCTTCGAGGGCGACGGGAGGCAACGATGCGCAAGGTGCGGCTGGCGGCTGCGGTCGCCTCGCTTTTGCTCGCGAGTAGCGTTGGCGCAGTGACGAGCAGCGCCGCGTGGGCGCAGGGCGTCTCTGACTTTTACCGTGCAAGACCACTCCAGATTGTTGTCGGCTACGGCCCCGGCGGCGGCTACGATGTGTATGCGCGCCTCGTGGCTCGTCACATCGGGCGCCATATCCCCGGATCGCCCAACACTGTCGTGCAGAACATGCCGGGGGCGGGCTCCCTCGTCGCTGTCAACTATCTTTACAATACCGCGCCGCGCGACGGCTCGGTGATTGGCACGTTTGCGCGCGACATGGCGTTGTCGTCACTGCTGGGCGGCAATCCCAATGTGCGCTTCGACGCGCGAAAGCTCACGTGGATTGGCACGCCCGCGAGCGCGCGCGACGATCCATACCTGATGTTCGCGCGCAAGGACTCGAAGGTGCGCCGGATAGAGGACGTGACACGGGGCTCCGGTTCCATGGAACTGGTGCTCGGCGGCACGGGCGAAGGCGCCGCCGGCAATGACTGGGCGGTGCTGCTGCGCGATGCAGTTGGACTGAACATCCGTCTGATTGCGGGTTATCGGGACTCCAGCGCGCTGTTCCTCGCCGTGGAGCGCGGCGAGATCGACGGACGCTCGCTTGATTACTCGGCTGTGAAATCATCGCGGCCGCAATGGCTCACCGCAGACAGTCCTGTTCGCGTTGTGCTGCAATTCGGTCGCGATACGCGCCACGCCGATTTTCCGGATGTGCCCCTCGCCCGCGACCTGACCAAAGATCCATCCGTACTCGCGCTGATCGATCTGGCGGAGGCGTCCAACACGCTCTCGCGCCCGTTTGCAGGCCCGCCGGACATTCCTGCGGATCGCGCAAAAGCGCTCCAGAACGCGTTCATGGCCATGTGCGCCGATAAGGACTTCATCGCGGAAGGCGAGAAGTTGCGCGTGGACATATCGCCCGTGAGCGGGCCTGAAGTGCTGAAACTGATCGAACGCCTGGCTGCTTTTCCGCCCGAGGTGTTCGAGCACATGAAAAAGATCAGGGCGCACGGCAACAAGACGTAATCGATGGCGCCCATGTTCGAAAGAGCGCCACAGGGGGGAGTAAAGCGAGCCATGACGCGAGCAAAATTTATCGGGGCCGCGCTGCTGGCCGGATCCATCGCGACGCCCGCATCCGCCGACGCCATTGCGGATTTCTACAGGGGCAAGACGCTTAACATGATTATCTCGGTGTCCCCGGGAGGCGGCTACGACCTCCTCGGGCGAACCGTGGCCCGCCATATCGCCAAACACATTCCCGGTTCGCCCACCGCAGTGCCGCGGAACATGCCCGGCGCAGGCGGCATTGTCGCCATGAAGCATCTGGCGACCGCTGCGCAGCGCGACGGGACCGTCATGGGGATCGTTCAAAACAACGCGCCGCTCGAGCCGCTATTTGGCACGCCTGAGGCAGACTATGATCCCACAAAGGTGAGCTGGATCGGCACGCCCTCCCTTGAAACAGGATTGCTGATTGTCTGGCACACGTCGCACTTCAAAACATTTGACGACGTGCGCAAGCGCGAAATGACGGCGGGCGCGTCTGGCGTCAATTCGGCCCCCGCGTTCTATTCCCGCGTGCTCAACGAACTCCTCGGCGCAAAGATCAAGGTGATCGCCGGTTACCCCGGCCAGAACGAAGGCTACATGGGGATTGAGCGCGGCGAGCTCGATACTTATGGCGTGACATTCTGGAGTTCGCTCACATCAACAAAGCAGCAATGGCTGCGGGACAACTCGATTCGCATTCTCCTCCAGTACGGACCGGTGAAGGAAGCGGCGCTGAAAGGCGTTCCCTACGGGCCTGACCTCGTGAAGAGCGAGGAGGACCGTCTGCTGTTCGAAGCCTCATACGGACCCTTGAGCCTTGGCCGTCCCTTCCTCGCGCCGCCGGATGTGCCCGCAGACCGGCTTGCCGCGCTTCGCAAAGCCTTCATGCACATGATGGCCGACAAGGATTTCCAGACGGAAGCCGAAAAGCTGGGACTGCAGGTCGACAATCCGCGCTCGGGCGAACAACTGCAGGCGGAAGTAAACCGACTGTACGCAACGCCGAAGCACGTCGTCGACCGCCTGCGACGCATCGCCCAGAACAAATGAGCGCCACTCGTCTGCACCACATATGAGCCCGAACGGAGCCGCCATGCGTTTGACAATCAGCAAAGCCCTTCTGCTGGCCAGCTTCGCAACGCCTGCGATGGCCGATCCGATCGCGGATTTCTACAAGGGCCGCACCATCTCCATGACGATCAGCTCCGCAGCGGGCGGCGGCTACGACACGCTGGCCCGCACGGTGGCGCGCAATCTTCCAAAGCACCTGCCCGGATCGCCCAACATAGTGCCGCGCAATATGCCCGGCGCCGGCGGTATTGTCGCGACAAAGCATCTCTACACCATGGCGCCGCGGGACGGCACGGCAATAGGCATCGTGCAGAACAATGCCCCACTCGAGCCGCTCTTCGGCACCAAGGAAGCCGACTACGACCCGACCCGCTTCAACTGGATCGGCACTCCGTCACTTGAAACCGGCCTGCTCATCGTTTGGCATACGTCGCAGTTCCGGACGATGGAGGATGTGACGAAACGCGAGATGACGGCAGGCGCGTCGGGCGTGAACTCCGCGCCCGCGTTCTACTCGCGCGTGCTCAACGAGTTGCTGGGCGCAAAGATAAAAGTCATTGCCGGCTACCCGGGACAGAACGAAGCCTACATCGCCATCGAGCGCGGCGAAATCGATACGTACGGCACAACATTCTGGAGTTCGTTGACTTCAACTAAGCAGCAATGGCTGCGCGACAGGCTCGTCCGGGTGCTTCTCCAATACGGACCGGTGAAGGAAGAAGCGCTGAAGGACGTTCCCTACGGACCGGATCTCGTCAAATCCGAAGAGGACAAGCTCCTGTTCCAGGCGGCATACGGCCCGCTCAGCCTCGGCCGCCCGTTCCTCATGCCGCCAGATACGCCCCCGGAGCGCGTGCGCGCAGTGCGCAAGGCCTTCATGGATATGATCGCCGACAAGGATTTCATGGCGGAAGCTGAAAAACTTGGACTGCAAATCGACCACCCCCGTTCGGGCGAGCAATTGCAGGCGGAAGTCGAACGTCTGTACCGCACCCCGCCTCACGTGGTCGAACGCCTGCGCCGTATAGCGCAGGCCAAGTAGGCCGTTGCAGGAGGCAGGAAAACCCTTGTACGGTAGAACTTCAGGCTACCGGGGCCATTGAAACCAACGCCGCACAAATTGCGCACTCAGGGTGGAAGACAAAACAATGCTCAAGGCAGTGCACACCAAGGGCCATGCAAACGCCACCCGCGAGGAACTTCTCGCCCGCGCCGAGGCGCTGATTCCCGTTCTGCGCGAACGCGCCACGGAGGGCGAGCGACTGCGGCGCTGCCCCGATCAGACCGTCCGTGATTATGTGGACGCCGACTTGCTGCGCGTCTGCCAGCCCTCGCGCTACGGCGGCTTTGATCTCGGATATGATGTCGCGTGTGAAATTATCCAGACGCTGGCGCGCGGCGACGCATCGCAAGCGTGGGTCTACATGGTTCTTGCTGACAATCCGCTGAAACTCGCCTCGTACGAGATTGCGGCGCAGGACGATGTGTGGGGCGTTGATTCAACCAAGAAACTATGCGTCGCGGTGTCCCCCGTCGGCCGCGCCAAAAAGGTCGATGGCGGCGTGCTGTGGACCGGCTCGCATGGATTTTCCAGCGGCATCGACCATGCCGACTGGGTGATGTGCGGCGGCTTCGAGTATGATGAGAATGGGGTGAAGGGCCGCGGCCTCAGCGCGCTTATGCCCACGTCCGAGGTCAAGCTCATCGACGACTGGAATGTCGTGGGCCTCGCCGGCACAGGCAGCAAAAGCTTCGAGGTGAAGGACGTGTTCGTGCCAGCGCATCGCTTGCTGGACAAGAAGGCCAACGATGAAGGCCGCTCCCCGGGCGCATTGTTCTACACCGCACCCGTGACGCGCCTGCCGCGCGGCGGCGTCTCCGCTGTCAGTTACACCGCAGTGGTCGTCGGCGTGGCGCAGGGATTTTTGCGCGAATTTCTCGACGTGACGGGTCCACGCAAATCACGCGGCGAATCGGTTGCAACGAACGTCGCGTTGCAGGCCAGCGTCGGCCAAGCGGCCGCGGAGATCGAGGCCGCGGAGCGTATGTATCTGGGCGCTATTCGCGAAACCATGCAGACGCTCGCGCGCGGCGAGCAGGTGAGCCTTGAGCAGCACTACCAGGGCAAGCGTAACGCCTGCTACGCCGCACAGCTCTGTCTGCAAGCCGTGCAGCGCCTTTACAACATCGCCGGCGGTCGCGCGCTGTTCCTCGACAACCCGCTGCAGCGTATGTTCCGCGACTGTTTTGCAGCCGCGGCTCATCATTCGCTGGTCTGGGAGAACGCCGCCGCGGAATACGGGCGTCACGCTCTCGGCGCGCCCAAAGCGAAAGCGCACTAATTTCCAAAACAGGACACCAGACAGACAATGAACGACAGGATCGAACGCGATGGCTTTCGCAAGGGCGACCTCGTAGTGGTGACCGGCGGAGGCGGCGGGTTCGGCCGCGCCTTCTGCCGCCGCTTCGGGCGCATGGGCGCCAAGGTCGCAGTATGGGAAATCAACGAAGCTGATGGGGCCGAAACCGCTCGACTCGTGCGTGAGGACGGGGGCGAAGCCCAGTTCTTCAAGGTTGATCTCTCGAGCGCCACGCAGATTGATGCTGCCGTCGAAGCCACCACACGCGCTTTCGGCACGCCCTACTGCATCATCAACAACGCCAGCATCTACCCGCGGGCGCCCATCGTGGAGATGTCTGGCGAGACGTTCGAGCGGACAATGAGGGTCAATATCATTGCGCCGTTTCTCATCGTAAAAGCCTTTGGCGCGGCCATGATCGCCAACCGCCGGGGCGTTGTCCTCAACATAGCGTCGGGCCGCGCGTTCGAAGGGGCGCCCAACGGCATAGGCTACGCGACGAGCAAGGGCGCGATCCTGACGTTCACGAAGACCATCGCGCTTGAATGGGCCAAGCACAACATTCGCTGCAACTCAATCGTGCCAGGCGTTTCCTTCACGGCCCAGCCGCTTGAGAATACAACCCCCGAAGAACTCGTTGAACGCGGCCGCAAGACGATCCCCCTCGGTCGCATCGGCTACCCGGAGGATATGGCGGGGCTCGCGGCGTTTCTCGTCAGCGAGGATGCATCCTACATGACGGGACAGGCCATCGCCATGAACGGAGGGCGCGTGCTGATTTCCTGAACGCAACAACGACGACGCCGGGAACAAGCGGCGCGCACATACAGGTGAGGAACGCTTATGAACGAGAAAGGTCTGCTCGCGGGCCGCGTCGCCATCGTCACCGGTGGCGGCGGCGAAATCGGCAGCGCAATCGCACGCCGGTTCGCGCGTGAGGGCGCCTGCGTTGTGGTCGGCGATCTCGAGCCCGCCAAGGCTGCGCGCATCGCCGATGCGATCTGCGCGGAGGGCGGGCAGGCGGCGCCGCACGCGCTCGACGTGTGTGATCCACAGTCATGCGCCGACATCGTCGCCTTCGCCGTAAAGCGATTTGGCAAGCTGACCACGCTTGCGAACGTGGCGGCGACGGTCACGCCGCTCGGCGACGTTGAGAAACTGGCGCTTGAACATTGGAACCGCGCGTTGCAGGTGAACCTCACGGGCATGTTCCTGATGTGCAAGAGCGTCGCAAGCGCCATGCGTGAGACAGGCGGGGGCGCCATCGTCTCCATTGCATCATCCCATGGCCACATCGGCATGCCGGGACGACCTGCCTATTGCGCGACGAAGGCCGCTGTTCTGCATCTCTCCAAATGCGTTGCAATTGATTACGCGCCCTACAAAATAAGATCGAATACGATCTCTCCTGGCGCCATCGATACGGAGCGCGCGGCGTTGCAGCGCTATGCCAGTCGCGAAGAGGCGAACCGCGCAAAGGGCCCGGCGTATCTGGTCGGCCGCACCGGCTCGGTTGATGAAATCGCGGCAGGCGCGACATTCCTCGCGTCCGACGAGTCGAGCTTCATGACGGGAACCGATATGCTCATTGACGGCGGATATCTCGCCTTCAAGGGCACAACGACGAATCCCGTCTGAGCGCGGGCGCTGGAGAGAATGATGCAGTTTGGTCTCTACGCGCCGGTTCCCCACGTGACGGTTGGTTCAACTGAGATCGCTGCGTCCGTCGCCGGCGCGCTCGAAACGCTTCCCCTCGGCGTCGCGGATCCGGCTTTCACGCTATCGCGCGATGTATTGGTGGAGGCGGACCGCTGCGGCTTTGACATCATCCTGTTCGCCGAGCGACATCTCGGCGCAGATATGGAAGCATGGGTTCTTGGCAGCGCCATTTCCGCGCTGACCACGCGCATACGGTCGATGATCGCGGTGCACCCGGGCCTCTGGCATCCGCAGATTATTGCGAAAATGGCGAGCACGCTGGACCGCATGTGCACAGGCCGTATGGCGCTCAACCTCATTACCGGATGGAACGTCGAAGAGCATACGATGTTCGGCGGCGAGACCATGATCGGCAACGATGACCGCTACGTGCGCGCAGAAGAATTCATACGCATTGTGCAGGGCATGTGGCGGGAGGCGCCGTTCAGTTTCGAGGGCGTGTTCTACAAGGTCAAGGATGCGCAGCTTTTGCTGCGCCCTGCAACGGCCGCACCTCCGGAGATTTTCACCGCGAGTCGAAGCCCCCGCGGCCTCGACATGATAGCGCGCGTGGGCGACTGGTGGTTTGTCGATTACGACAAGGACGCCGAAACAACAGATGACGTCATGGAGAGCCTTCAGCGCGCCATCGATGATATGCGTGCGCGCATGACGCGCGAGGGCCGCACTGTGCGCTTCGCGTTCAACCCATATGTGTGCTTTGGCGCAAGTCGCGAGGAAGCGATGGAGCGCGCCTTGCGCATGGTGACGCCTGACGGCTCCGATGCGGATATGCGCAAACTCCTGCGACGCGTCGGTCCAGCCACGCGCGCCGGCTGCGTCGGCACGCCTGAGCAGGTGCGTGCGCAGGTGAACGCGTTCCGCGACATGGGCATCGAGTTGCTGCTGTTCAAGTTCCCGCCCCTCGTTGAGGAGGTGCGGGCCATCAGCCGGGAAGTTATTGCGCCCATGCGCGGGTCAAAGCCAATCTGATTCAAGCGCTCGGCCACAAGTCCTGCGTTCTCAGAAACTCTTCCACGCACGCGTCGAAGATCCATGGCTTCTCCAGAAAGCAGCAGTGGCCCGCGCCTTCGATCACCTGCCTGCGCGCGCCTGGTATCGCGGCGGCTGTGCGGGCGCCGGGCTCCCGCGCGCTGTCGTGCTCGCCATTGACCACAAGCACCGGAACTTTGCATTGCGGCAGTCGGGGCATCAGGTCTGCTCCCTCAAGCGCGCCAAACACGTGCGCAATAGATTCAGCGTCGAGGGCGCGTTCTTGATCGACAAAACTTTCAATAAAATAGGCGCCGAGATCCGTTGACGCCCAATCTGCCGTAACGCCATGGCGCAAATGTCCGCGATGAAATTCTGCAAAGGTTCCGTCCGCTGCGGCAGAGCGATAATCAGCCTTGCGGCGCGTGAAATCCTGCTTGCCTGCGTTGCCCCCCACGATGATCGCGGCCGACACAAGCTCTGGCTGCTCGCATGCAAGTTGCAAAGCAATTTTCGAACCGATGCTACACCCCATCAGCACCGCGGGCGCCTTGACGCCCTCGTCTCGCAGCACACCCAACACGTCAGCGCCCATGTCCCGCAGGGAGAACGGCGCACGCGGCTTCGCCGAGCGACCCCAGCCGCGCAGGTCCACGCTGTACACCGTGAACGCCTTTGAGAACGATCCGACTTGATAGCGCCACAGGTCGTGATTGAACGGGAGGGCGTGGATCATCATCAGTGGCGGCCCCTGGCCGGCTTTCTCATAGTAGATCTCAAGGCCATTGGCGCGGCTGAACGGCACAGTTCCCTCCCGTGTCGATAATGATGAGGGGCTGGCGCCCCTCTGCTATCCCGGTAAGATGCGACGCGACGAACACATCGCACAAGGGGGAGGATATGACTTACGAGCCCATTCGACCACGCGCCCGCATCGGCTTCATCATTCCCTCCTCCAACAGAATGGTCGAGCCTCAGGCGCGGCGCTTTTTGCCCGCTGACGTTGAGCCGCACTTTACGCGCATAGGAATGACGAACCGTCACAAGGCGCCGCTGGATCAATTGCTCGCGCGTATCCTCCATGCAACCGAATTGCTCGCGGACTCCAAATGCGACGTTACGGTGCTTCAATGCACCGGAACATCAATGTCCGGCGGCGTGCAGGCGGAACGCGATGTGCTGAAGGCGATGGAAGCCGCCAGCGGCAAGCCCGCGCTCAGCGCTGCATCGTGCATCACCTCGGCGCTCACAACCCTGCGCGCGCGCAAGCTCGTGTTCATCTCGGAGACCCAGCAGGAGGGTCATGAAAAGAAAGCAAAGTACCTGAAGGAAGCGGGTTACACGCTGCTGGCGGACAAGGCCGTGGGCCTGTCAGGCACGGACGAATACTGCGCCATGCCGCCTCAGCTGTGGTTTGACACCGCCGTGGCCATGCGCCGTGACGACGCGGACGCTTACTTCATCAGTTGCGCGAACATCCGCAGCATTGATGTTATTCAGCAACTGGAGGCGGCCCTCGGAAAGCCTGTCGTCACCAGCAATCAGGCCGCCTTCTGGCGCGCACTTCGTATGGCTGGCGTCGATGACAATGTGCCGGCGCTCGGCTCGCTTATGCAGCACACAGCGCCAGTGGATTTGTTGGACGCCGCATAAGCGGCGTCACTCGGGCTTACTTGTTCAGTTCCGCAGCGCGCTGGATGATCGACTTCGGCGTCGCATAGGCTTCGCGCACCATCCGCTCCATATCGGCGCCGGAGATCGGCTCAACCTCGAGCCGGACTTTTTCAGCGTCCGCGAGGAAGGCCGGATCCTTCATGGTGGCGTCGAACGCGCGACGTATCACCTCCACAAGCGGCTTCGGCGTGCCCGGCGGCATCAGGAAGGGGCGACCCAATTCCTCCGGAAACGCCAGCGTCGCAAGCACTTTCCTGTCGTCCTCGTTCTGGACGAGACTCGAGAGCAGCGGAACCTGCTCAAGCCCGCGCTGGGGCGTGAAACCCGTCTGGATGAGCACATTGATTCGCTTGTTGTCGATCCAATCCGGGCTGGCCGCCTTCAGCGTCGAGTAGGACAATCCGCAAATTCCCTCCGCCTCGCCACGCTCAAGTGAAAGTCTCGCCTCAGTCGTGCTGTAGCCCGGCACGACCCGGAAGCGCGTGCCGAGCAGCGCGTTGAGTTGCTTTGGCATCGTGGCGGAGTTTCCGGTTGCCCCGGTGGCCGCGGTCACCACCTCACGCTCCCTCGCCTGCCCGATCGTCTTTACCGGGCTGGTGTGCCAGGTCACGCAGATCTGCTGCTGCTTGCTGATGCTCCCGATCCACTCAAGATCGCGCGGATCATATTTGACGGACGGGTTCCCAAACAGCGGCTCGACCAGAAGCGTATTGTAGGTCGCGACGATGACAGTCCCGTCTTTCGGCGCCACACTGGCGGCCCAGTTCGTGGCGAGCATGCCGCTGGCGCCCGGCATGTTCTGGTCAACAATGTTCGGGTTTCCCGGAATGTGCCGGCGAATATGCTGGGAGAGCATCCGCGCGTAACTGTCATAACCTCCGCCCGCGCCCGACGGAATGACCATGCGAATCTGCCGGCCCTTGTAGAAAGACTCTGACGATTGCGCGGCGGCCTCACTGGCCCAGCAAAAACCCATCGCGACACACGACGCGGCCATAGCCGCAAGCCCCCCGATCCGGACCATGGTTTCCTCCAACCCGCGCACGGCTCTTTTTCGGAAGGTTCTCAGGCGCAGCCCTTCGCGTCAACCAGAAGGTTTGCATCAGGCAAGCCCCGGCGCTAGCTTAGAGCGCTGAAGCCTGCAGGCGGTTTTCGCCCACAACAAACAAGCGCCGAGAGCGCGGGAGGAACTCTTTATGGTCTCATTCGTGCTGCCTGAAGAATTGCGTATGTTGCGCGAGAGCCTGCGCCGGTATGTCGATGCCGAGATGATCCCGGTTGAGATGGACAGCGTCGACGGCGACGAATTCCGCGCAGATTACAAAGAGCGCTTCCAGCAGGGCATGCGCAAGCTCGGCCTCTGGATGATGGACGTTCCCGAGGACTTCGGCGGCCCCGGCCTCGGTTTGCTCGCCAAATCGGTCGTTTGGGCTGAACTCGGACGCACCATCGCTATCCCGGCGCGTGGCGATCAGATCACAGGCCCGACCGTGCGTTCGATTCTCTACTCGCTTGAGGGTGAACTGCGCGAAAAATATCTTTTGCCGGTGCTGCGCGGGGAGAAGAAAGCCTGCTTCGCGCAAACTGAACCTGACGCCGGATCCGACCCAGGCGGGATGCGCACAACAGCCGTGCGCGACGGAGACCACTACATCATCAATGGCACGAAGCGGTTCATTTCCGGAGCAGGCTCCGCCGATTTCATGCAACTGATGGCCGCCACAGACCGCTCGCTTGGATCACGCGGCGGCATTTCGTGCTTCCTTGTCGACATGGACACGCCCGGCGTGAAACTCGGCGCGCGCTATGAAACCATGATGGGCGACCGCCCGTGGGAGATCGTTCTCGACAACGTGCGCGTGCCTGCGACCAATATCGTGGGCGGGGAAGGCAAGGGCTTTTCGCTCGCGCAGAAGTGGCTCGGCGCCGGCCGCGTCAAGCATGGCGCGCGCGCTCTCGGCGTCGCGGAGCGTGCGCTGGAACTGGCGACCGCTTACGCGAAACAACGGTCTACCTTCGGCAAGCCGCTGTCCGAGCGTCAGGGCATCCAGTGGAAACTCGGCGACATGTACATGGGCCTTGAGGTCGGCCGTATGCTCGTATGGCGGGCGGCGTCCCTCATTGACGAGGGCCACGAAGCACGTGTGGAAGCCTATCACTGCAAGTATTTCTGCGACGAGATGGCGTTCAAGGCCATCGATGAATGCATGCAGATCCATGGCGGCATCGCACTCACCAAGGACATGCCCATCGAGCGTATGTGGCGCCAGCAGCGCAGCTACCGCATCACCGAAGGCGCGAGCGAGGTGATGCGCAACGTGATCGCACGACACGTTCTGAAAGCCTACTGACGCGACCATCATCGCACCCGCCCGGTCGCAACCGGGCGGGGTTGCCCGTCGCACGCGAGCCTCCTAGAAAGAGCGCAACGTCGCCGCTGCGCGGCTTGCGCAATCCGAACGAGGGAAACGCCATGACGCTCATCCTGTCCAATGACGACGTCGAGAAGCTGCTGACGATGCCTGACTGCATCGCAGCGCTTGAAGAAGCCTACGTCGAGATGGCGGAAGGCCGTGGAATCAGCCGGCAGCGCTCGGATTGCATTACACCCACGACCTACAGTGATGACGCGATCTATGGCCTGAAGTCGATGGACGGCGTTGTCCCGAAGCTTGGCGTCGGGGCCATTCGCATCAACTCTGACATCGTCACGAACCCGCTTGTCGGCAACACGCGACGACGCGTTAAAATTCCGGCGGCCCCGAATGATCGCTATGTCGGGCTCGTTCTGCTCTTCTCAACGCACAACGGCGAGCCGCTGGCGATCTTTCCCGATGGCGTGCTTCAGCGGATGCGCGTTGGCGCCACAAACGGGCTCGGCGTCAAGTATATGGCTCGGCAGAACGCAGAAACGCTCGCCATTCTGGGCTCGGGATGGCAGGCGGAAACGCAACTAACGGCCGCTTGTTCGGTGCGCGACATCAAGAGCATTCGCTGCTACTCGCCAAACACGGAAAACCGCGAGGCTTTTTCGGCGCGCATGAGCGAGACGCTAGGCATCCCGGTTACGCCTGCAGCGCAGCCGGAAGACGCTGTCGTTGGCGCCGATATCGTGATGTGCGGTTCCAACTCGCTCGATCCCATCTTCTTTCAGAAGTGGGTGGAGCCCGGAATGCATTTGTCCTCGATCAAGAAACCCGAGATTGAACCGGCAGCCATCCGCGCAGCGCAAAAGGTTGTCGTGCATACGCACGACACCTCGCCAATTCTCGTCGTCGCAAAGGGCGCGAACTTCCGGGAGAACACGAAGGAAGCTGGCTGGAACGCCGCCAACCAGCTCGATTTCAAGTCCTTCCCCACCCTTCCGCAACTCATCGCCGGCTACGTGAAGGGGCGCGAGAGCGATGAGGAAGTCACATGCTTCCTCAACAATCTTGGACTGGGCTACCAGTTTGCGGCGGCAGGCTCAGTTATTTACAAGCGTGCGATGGAGCAAAACGTCGGCCACGCGTTGCCGACGGACTGGTTCACCGAGACGGTTCACCCCTGAGAACGAGGCTAAACATGAGCGAAGTTCCCGCTGGCGTGCGGACGATGCTGGCTGGCCTGGAGGGCGAGAACATCCTTGTGCCGCTCGACTGGGACGGGTGGATGAGTGTTGGTCCCGCGTACGCGGAAACAGCGTTCAGCAAGCGCGAGGTGACGTCGCGCTTCTCCCGCAACGGCTATACGTGGGACATTCATGGCTCGTTGTATCGCCCCGAGCGCGAAGTCTACCCCGATTGCGCGTTCGTCTTCTTCCATGGCGGCGCGGATTCCGAGGATGTGTTCGATCTCACGCCCGACGGTCGGCCAGGGCAGGCGCGCGCCCTTGCGGCGCAAGGCTTCACGGTTCTCTCGATCACGTATCCAGGGCATTACCCGCCGGGCGGCGTGTGGCGCACGCCTATTGCAGAGCGCCAGCCTGTTTATCTTCTGGATCGCGAACTTTCGCTGGAAGAGACTCTCGATCGCAATCTGAAGTGCACGTTCAACACAATCCTTCAGGGCGCAGGCCAACTCGTCACAGAGCATCTGCGCGGTCGCAAACTCATCGCTTGGGGCCATTCAACAGGCGGCCCCATGGCTTCAGCGCTCACCGCGTTCGCGCCTGAAAACACGGTGATCGGCCTCGCCAACTTCGGCACGGGCGGTCCTGATGGATGGCGCAAGGCGTGGCGTGAGGCGACAGGCGCCGAGCGTTACGTCGAGTTGCCAGTGGATCATGTGTCGCGTCGTTCGCCGCACACCTATCGCGAGGCGGGCTACGAGGATCCGCCGGAGCTGACGCCCTGGGGCGGGCCTGACGAGTTGTTCCGCTGGGCTTCAAACGCTCACCGCTCGCAGATCAAGACATCCCTCTGCGACAATCAGCATCGCGGCATCCTCACCATGCTGGAGCAGTACGCAGCGCGCACTGGCCTGCCGCTTGCGGAGTACGTCGATCATCTGGCGGAACCGAACCCCGCGTGGCTGCAGTCGATCTCGGTCCTTGCTATCGTTGGCGACAACGACAAGGGGCACTGGGTTGCGGGCGCAACGCTTGAGCAGAAGCGCGAAATGTACATGGCGCAGCGCTATCGCGACGCGGGCGTGAAGCGCAACCACGTCGTTCTTGTGCCGCGCTATGGCCACTTCGGCTTCATGGAGATGCACAACGAAAAGTTCGTGCATCTCTGGCTTTGGGCCTTGCGCGCCGGCTACTTCGGCGCGCTCTAGGCTGCGTTAGCGTGGACTTTCGGAGATTGCCTTGCGCGCAATCTCCACGATGTCGGGCGGCGTCGCGTACACGCGGCGCAGGATCTCATCGATCTCTTCGCCGCGCACCACATCGATGTCCATGCGCAGTTTCTTCGCCTCGGCGAGGAACTGCTCATCTTTCGTCATGGCTTCAAACGCCTTGCGCACAGCCTTGAAACGCTCGTCGGGAACACCCGGAGGCATGACGAACGGGCGCCCCCAATGCTGGGCCGCGAGGATCAGCTCCATCACTTTTCGGTCCTGATCGGATCGCGCGTAATCTGTAATCAGCGGCAGATTTGGAAACTCGGGGCTCTTGGTCATTGCAAGTTGCGCGAGCAATCGCGCCTTGTTGTCTTTGAGCCATGGCTCAAGGATATCCTTGTCCCCCGCCCATCCGGTGCTGATGCGCCCCTTCACCTCTCCGCGCTCCATGGCCATGTAGGCCTCTACCGAGCTCTTGTAGCCCGGCACGATCTTGAAGCGGGTCTTGAGCACGTTGTTGAGGAACAGCGGCAGAAAGTCCGTCGAGGGGCTGGAGCTGCCCACGATCAGCTCCGTCTTGAACAGGTCGTCCATCGTTTTTTGCGGCGCGTCCTGCCACACAACGATCAACCCTGTTTCCGTGTTCAGGCTCCCCAGCCAGTTGAACTTCATCGGATCATACTGAAGCTGAAGATTGCGCGCCTCAAGCAACGGCGATGTGAGCAGGCCACGCTGGACCGTCGCCATGGCCGTGCCATCCTTGGGCGCCACATTGTAGAGATAGTTTGTGACGCGAAGTCCGCCGCCGCCCGGCATGTTCTGCACCACGAAGCCCGGCCCGCCGGGAATCAATCGGCCGAGATGCCGCGTCACCATGCGCGCATAGGCGTCATATCCGCCGCCGGGTTCGGACCCGACAGACATGGTGATGCGCTTGCCCACGTAAAAATCCGCCACGGCGTCAGCGCGCGCGGCGTATGCCCCCGCGCACACAAGCCCGCCAGCCAGCATCAAACCCGTGAACGCCCGTCGTGTCGAAACCATGCCGCAACCTCCTCGCCTTTGAATCCGCACGCCTACTGAGAAGCAAATCAGGCGCCTTGCCCAGCTTGCATCACACGAGACATGGCGACCATCGAAGGCTACTGTAGCGCTGACATCCAAGAACGCCAGGAAACGCCCGAAAGCACGCCATCATGCATATGAAAACTCCTGCGCTGGTGAAGCGCAACGTTACGCTGTTCTCGATTTCACAATCGTTCACCGGCGCAGGAATGCAATTCAGCTACGGGTTCGGGCCGCTGATGGTGGTGAGCCTTACCGGATCTCCCGGTCTTGCGGGCCTTTCGGTCGGGTTGATCGGCATAAGCCGCTTTCTCGTCGCCTACCCGATGGGGAAGATCACCGACTCTTACGGGCGCAAGCCCGGCATTCTGCTGGGGCTATGGCTCGCGCTCGCCGGAGCCCTGATGCTGGGCTCCGCGATGCTGGCGAGCAGCGTGGCGCTGTTCATCGTGGGGCTTCTCGCATTCGGCATGGGCATGAACGGCGCGCAACAGATGCGCGTCGGCGCTGCGGACATGTACCCGCCCTCCATGCGCGGGCAGGCGCTTGGCTATGTCGCGCTCGGCTCGCTGGGCGGCCTGCTGCTGAGCCCGCTGCTGGTTGTGATCGCGGAACCGGTCGCGAAACTGACAGGAGTTGATCCGCTCGGCCTGCCGTGGTTCTTCCTGCCCGCGCTCATCATCACTGGCATGGTGATCGTGTCTTTCGTGCAGCCGGACCCGAAGGTGATCGGCGCGAACCTTTCGCACTACTGGCCCGACTACAAGCCGGCTGCAAAATCAGCGCCCGCCGCAATCAAGGATTTCGGCGCCATGACGTTGCTCCGCAATCCAGCGACGCGGCTGGCCATCGTCGCCAACTGCGCCGCCACGGGCAACATGTCCATCGTGATGGTGCTCACGTCGCTTGTGCTTGCGCACCACGGCCATTCATTGACCGCGATTGCGGTCTCGCACACGGCCCATTCGGTGGGCATGTTCGCGTTCACGATCCCGCTCGGTCGTCTTGCGGATCGTGTCGGGCGCTCGAAGATCATGTACCCGGGCGTCTTCGTCTCGCTGATCGGCGCGGGTCTCGTGGCGTTCACGCCCGGCTTTTACACCGTCACCCTTGGCACTTTTCTTGTCGGCCTTGGATGGGCGGGGGCGAACGTAGCCGCGACGGCGTTCCTCGCCGATCAGGTGACAACCAACGAGCGCGGCCGCGCCATCGGTCTCAACGATAGCTTTGCGGGCGCAAGCACAGTGTTTGCGGCCTTCGTCACCGGCCCGCTCATCCAGTGGTACGGACTGCCAGCCACGGGCATGATCGCCATGCTGCTGGCCGCGATGCCGTTCGCCTTGCTCGCGTTTGACCGACGGCGCTGAACGATCCGGGAACCAGCAGGCCCGCACGCCATTGTCCTTCCGTTCAAGAACGGAGAAGAACGATGGGCGAGTACACAGGCCTGGCGATGTTCTTGTGGATCGTCGGCGCGCCGATCATCGGGTTCCTCATCGTGTCGCGTATGCGCGGAGCGGACTGAAGCGCTATGGACAGCCTGATCTACTCAGGCTGCACCCTCCCTTAATTGGCTGCTGACCCTTGCGCCTCGCCCAGCGCATGGATGCAACGCACCTCGCGCCCGGGCGCGAGCGTGACGTTTGGGGGCGGCCCTGCATCGCATCCGGCGGCCTTCACTGGACACCGGGGCGCGAACGAGCAGGTGACGGGCGCTGTGTCCAGCGGCGGCGGCGCGCCGGGGATAGCCTGCAACCGCTGGCCTTTCTGCGCGCCGTGGAGGTTCGCGGCGAGAAGCCCCCGCGTATAGGGATGCTGCGGCGAGCGAAGAATATCGCGCACGCTGCCGGTCTCCACCACCTGCCCCGCGTACATCACCGCGACGCGATCCGACACCTCCACTGCAACGCCGATGTCGTGGGTGACGAAGATCATGCCCATGCCAAGTTCCCGTTGCAGCTCGCGGAGCAGCAGCAGGATCTGGATCTGCACGGTGGCGTCGAGCGCGGTGGTTGGCTCATCAGCCAGAAGCAGCTTGGGCTTGCACGCCAGCGCAAGCGCGATCATGGCTCGCTGGCGCATGCCGCCCGACATCTCGTGCGGATACGCCTTCAGCCGACGCTCCGGCGAGGGAATGCGAACGCGCGTGAGCATTTCCAACGCGCGGGCGTAGGCCTCCCTACTGCTTGCGCCCTCATGGCGCATCACGCCTTCAGAGATCTGCTCGCCAATGGTGTAGACGGGATCGAGCGCGAGCATCGGATCCTGAAAGATCATCGAAACGACGCCGCCACGATGGTTCGCGAGCGCCTTCCCGCTCAGCGCCATCACATCGACGCCCGACACACGCACGTCGCCGGCTATCTGTGTCCGGTTCTCGGGCAGCAGACGCAGCAGCGTTTTCAGCGTGACGCTCTTGCCTGAGCCGCTTTCACCCAGCACGCCAAGCGTCTCGCCCGGCGCAAGCGTCAGGTTGACGCCGTTGACCGCGTGCACAGTGCGCTGGCCGTGAAACCGCACATGCAGGTTGTTGATATCCACCAGCGGCGTGCTCATGCGGCGCTCTCCAATCCCGGATGGCCAGACCCCGGCACGTGCGCATGGCAAGCTGTGAGATGGCCAGCATCGCGCAGGATCTGCGGCGGCGGCTGCTGCGCCGAGCACACAGGCGCAGCGAACCGGCACCGGGTGTGAAAACGACAGCCAGACGGCGGATTGATGGGGTTCGGCGGATCGCCGGCCAAGGGCGCTTCCATGGTGCGACGGTCCGGATCCATCGAGGGCATCGCGGCCAGCAGCGCGCGGGTGTAGGGATGGGCCGCGTTTCCGTAGAGCGATTCAACGGGGCCGATCTCAACAACCTGTCCGAGATACATCACCATCACGCGGTCGCTCATGTGACGGACCACGTTGAGGTCGTGCGAGATGAAAATGTAGGTCAGGCCCAACTCGCCCTTGAGATCTTCCAGCAAGTTGAGAACCTGCGCCTCAACTGACTTATCGAGCGCCGACACCGCCTCGTCCAGGATCACGATCTTCGGAGAGAAGGCCAGCGCACGGGCGATATTGACGCGCTGGCGCTGACCGCCAGAGAGTTCGTGCGGATAACGACCCGCGAAGCGGCGCGGCTCCAGCCCCACCTTGAACAACAGGTCATGGGCAAGCGCCAGCGCCTGCTGTCGCGGCGCTCCGTTGACCATGGGCCCGAAAGCTATGGCGTCCTCCATAGTGAGACGAGGATTGAGCGATGCGTACGAATCCTGAAACACCATCTGCATGCGCCGGCGCATCTCGCGCACGCTCATCTCTGGGCCGACCTGCTGACCATCAAGAATGATCTGCCCGCTGTCCGGCCGGATGAGATCGACAAGCAACCGCGCGGTCGTCGACTTGCCGCAGCCGCTCTCGCCGACGATGCCAAGCGTCTCCCCTGCCCTGACCTCGAAGCTCACACCATCCACCGCGCGCACAACGCCAGCGCTGCGCCCGAACAAGCCTTTGCCCAGCGGAAAGTGCTTGGTGAGTTCATTGACCTGCAGGAGGGGCTGCGAAGCCACCATAGCGGCGGCTGCGTCTTCCATCCCGAGTTCCTCCCCGAGTTCCTGCCCGAGTTCCTGCACAAAATCCTGCGTCATGCCTTGATGTCCATGGCTGACCTGAGCCCATCCGACAGCAGGTTGAATGAAATGGAGGTGATGAAGATCATCAGGCCCGGCAACGCCGCCACCCACGGCTGCACATAGATCGCGTTGCGCAGGGTGTTGAGCATAAGACCCCACTCCGGCTCCGGCGGCTTCACGCCAAGACCCAGAAACGAAAGACCGGACGCAAGGATCAGCGATACGGAAATGAGCCCCGTCGCGTAGACGAAGATCGGCCCGATCACATTGCCGAGCACGTGCACGCGCACAATCGTGAAGGCCGACGCCCCGGAAGCGCGAGCCGCCTCCACATACTCGATGCGGCGAACCGCAGTCGTGACACTCTCCGCGATGCGCGCGATGGGCGGAATGAAAACAACGGTGAGAGACAGAAGCCCGTTGAAGATGCCAGCGCCCAGCGCGCCCGAAAGCGCGATCGCGAGAAGCACCGACGGGAAGGCGAAAAACACGTCGATGGTGCGCATAAGCGCCGTGTTGAGCCTGCCGCCCACGTACCCCGCGGTAATGCCAATGGCGGAGCCGATGAAAAACGCAATGACGACGGGCGTCACGCCCATCAGCAGCGACAGTCGCGCGCCATAGATCAGGCGCGAGAGCATATCGCGGCCGAGCTCGTCGGCGCCGAGCGGAAAACCTTCCGTGCCGATGGGCCGCAAGCGCCGCAGCATGGACGTGCGATAGGGATCCGAAGGCGCGACAAGCGGCGCGAAGATCGCCATCAGGATCAGCCCGACAACCACCACCAGCGCGATCATCGCAACAGGATCGCGACTGAAGCGCCGTGCGACGCCTGCCCAGTAACCCGGCGACTTCTCGACCGTCGCGAGTTTTTCGATGCTCACAGCGGTCATGTCACGTCCTCTGAACGCGGGGATCAATAAGGGACTGCACGATATCGACGAGCAGGTTGAGGACCACGAAGACCATGGCAAGCACAAGAATGGCCCCTTGCAGAAGCGGCAGGTCGCGCTGGAAAATCGCCTGCCCCAGAAGGAAACCTGTGCCCGGCCATGAGAACACGGTCTCGATGAGGATGGAGCCGCCCAGCAGGTAACCGAGTTGCAAGCCCATCACCGCGAGCGCGGTTGGAGCGGCGTTCTTCACCACGTGCCGGAACACCCCGACGTCCATCAAGCCCTTGGCGCGCAGGCCCGAGACGAACTCCTGGCTGAGAATGTCAGCCACCAGCGCGCGCACCGTGCGCGCGACGATGCCCATGGGAATCACGGACATGGTGATCGCAGGCAGGATCAGGTGGCGAATGTGGGCCCAGTCCCACGCCCAGTCACCGGAGCCGCCCGGCCCTGCGCCGGTCGCGGGAAGCCAGTTGAGCTGCACGGAGAAGATAATCACGAGCACCATGCCGAGCCAGTAGTGCGGCACGGACACGCCAATGATTGAGATGAAGGACGCAACCTTGTCGATCCAGCTGTCACGAAAATAGCCCGCGACGAAGCCGAAGAGGCTACCAAGCAGAAACCCGATCAGTGTGGCGACGACGGCAAGGATGAACGTGTTGCCCAAAGCCCGGCCCAGCTCAGTCGCCACAGGCCGGCCGGTTGCGATCGATGTGCCAAAATCGCCCTGAAGCACCTTCAGGAGCCAGATCCCGTATTGCACTGGCAGCGGCCGGTCGAAGCCATACAGCGCGCGCATTTCCTGCTGGAGTTGCGCGGACGCGTCAGGCGGCAGGATGGACGTGAGGGGATCTCCGGGCGCGATGTGCACCAGCATGAAGCACACCACGCTGACGCCGAACGCCACGGGCAGCGTGTATAATATGCGCGCCGCCAGATACTTCAGCATGAGATCCCCTCGCGTCTTGTTTCAACGGGCGCTTCAGGGCGCCATGGTGATGGTGGAGAAATCCTGGAACCAGTTCTGCGCCTGCACGAAGCCGCGCACCTTGCCGCTCATGGCCCGGGCGTTGACATCATGGGTGACCATCAGGAACAGGGCATCGTTCACATACTTTTCATGAACAGCCTCAAGCACCTTTTGCTGCTCCACCGGATCAAACGTGTTGCGGATGGCGTTGAAGAGCTTGTCCATCTCGGGGTCGCAATAGTGTCCCCAGTTGGTGCCCGCCGGCGGTTGCAGATCGCACTGCAGGTGGCGAATGAAACCGGTGAACGGATCCTGGATGAAATAGCTGTAGTTCATGCCCGTGGCGCCGCGGGACGTCTCGTGCCTTGCGCCGGCGCGCCAGATGTTGATGAGCGTGTTCCACTCAACCACTTCAAAGTCGATCTTGATGCCAGCTTCCGCGAGATTCTGCTGCACGAATTCGTTCATGGCGAGCGGCTGCATCTGCCCGGAGCCCGAGGGCGAAATCAGTATCTTCGTCTGCAGCGGCTTCGCAGGTGTGTAACCCGCTTCGGCCATCAGCTGGCGCGCATGCGCGAGATCACGCGTCACCTTGAAGCTCGGCTTGCCGAACCACTGGTGCCCCGGCGGCATGAAGCCCTCGGCCGGGATCATCAGGCCGCCCAGAAGCTCCTTCAGGCCTTCACGGTCAACGGCGAGATTGGCGGCCCTGCGCACGCGGATGTCGTTCCACGGTGATCCATCGACGCGGGAGAAATGCCACGTCCAGTTGTGCGGATAGGCGTTCGAGACAATCTGGTAGCCAGCAGTGCGCAAGGAGGGAACCGCGTCCGGCGCCGGCGCCTCGATCCAGTCCACCTGGCCCGAGCGCAACGCGGCGATGCGCGTATTGGTCTCGGGCATGGGGATCAGCACAAGCCGGTCGAGCTTGGGAACGCGGGTCTTGTCCCAATAATCCTTATTGGGAACCATCTCCGCGCGCTCGCGCGGGGTCAGGCCGACAAGCCGCCATGGCCCGGTGCCCGAGGGCGTCTTGGCGAATTCCTGCCAGTTACGGCCGACCTTCTCCCACTGCGCGGGAGACGAAATCCCAATCCACGCGAGCTGATACGGCAACGTGGCGTCCGGGGTCCGCGTCACGATTTCGAGGGTGAGCTTGTCAACCGCCCGGTAGCTGGCGATGGCGGGGATGCGCGAGCGCCCCTGCGCCGCCTGCCGCTGATCGAACTGCGGCGCGTCCTGCTTGAGCAACTTGTCAAAGTTCCACGCGACAGCCTCAGCCGTCAGCTCGGAGCCATCATGAAACTTCACGCCCGGCCTGATCCGGAACGTCCACTTCGTCTTGTCGGAGGCGTCCACCGACCAGCCTTCCGAAAGGCCCGGGATCAGCGTGGAGGGCCTGTCGGAACGGGTTAGATCCCAATGGACGAGCGCGTCATAAACGGTCAGACCCATGAACCGCTGGCCCTCGCCGCCCTGATCGGGTTGGCCGGTGGTGAGCGGCACGTCAGACGCCGTCATGGCGATCCGCAACGTGCCCTGCGCTAGCGCTGACTGCGAGAAAAGTGAGCCGGCAAGCGCGGCGGCGAAGGCTAACGATGTGACTTTCATGGCGGCGACCTTGGGTGTGAGCTGCGTTCTCATGAAAGGGGCCGGCCGATATACGCGCCGGCCCCTCGTTTGGCTCAGTCGATGGACATCGGCGCGATGTCGATGAACCAGCTCTTGGGCTGCACGACGCCCTTGACCTTCGCGCTCATGGCGCGGGGGCCCACATCATGGGCGACCCACACGAACGGCGCTTCCTCGACGATGCGCTTGTGCAGGGCGGCCAGCGCGTTGTCTCGCGCGGTCGCCTCGAAGCTCGAACGCGCCTTGGCGATCAGGCCGTCGATCTCATCGTTGCCGAAGAAGCCCCAGTTGTTGGACACCGGCGGGAAGGTCTTCGTCGAGACGAAGCGCACCATGGCGAAGAAAGGATCCATGGTGGCGAACGTCACGTTGATCGCGTTGGCGCCGCGGGCGTTAGCGTGCTTGGCGCCTTCACGCCAGTTGGTGAACACCGCGTTCCACTCGATCACGTCGAGCTGCACGTCGAAGAAGCACTGCTTCAGGTGCTCCTGCATCAGCTCGTTCATCGGCACCGGCTGCATCTGGCCAGAGCCCGAGGCGGAGGTGAGAACCTTCACCCGAACCGGCTTCGCAGCGGAATAACCGGCGTCCGTCATGAGCTTGCGCGCGGCGGCGGGATCATACCGGATGTCGAACGTGGGATTGCCCCACCAGGGATGGTCGGGCGTGACGGAGCCCTTGGGAATGCCCATCATGCCGCCAAGCATGGTGCGCATTTCTTCGCGGTTCACGCACAGGTTGGCGGCGTGACGCACGCGCCTGTCGAGCCAGGGCGAGCCCTCGGCGAACGACAGCTGCCACGGCCACACGTGCGGCTGCGGGTTGGAGTAAACGGTGAACCCGCGGGTGCGGATCTGCGGAATGGCGTCGTAGGCGGGAGCCTCGATCCAGTCCACCTGCCCCGACAGCAGGGCGGCCGTCCGGGCGTTCGCATCCGCCAGAGGCACGAGCACCACGCGGTCGAGTTTCGGCGTGCGCTTCGGATCCCAGTACGACTTGTTGGCGACCATCTCGAAACGCTCGCGCGGCTGCAGACGCACGCCGCGGAAGGGGCCAGACCCCGACGGCTCCGCCGCAAACGCGGTCCAAGCCTGACGCGAACGCTCCGCCGGATCCGTCACGCTCGCGGGCACGGCGGCGAGCTTCGCCCGCCAGTGGGCGGGGGACGCAATGAACAGGTTCGTCAGGTTGATGGGCAGAAAGCTGTCCGGCTCGGTCGTGGTCAGCTCAACGGTGAGATCATCGATTTTCCGCGCTGAACGCAGGGTCGGCATGCGAGAGACGGTGACGCCCACCTGGCTGGGATCGAAGTGCTGCGCGTCCTTGTTGAGCACCTTCTCGACGTTCCAGACAATCGCGTCCGCGTTCACGTCGGAACCGTCATGAAACTTCACGCCCGGGCGAAGCTTGAAGACCCACTTGGTGGCGTCCTTGGGGTCGACCGCCCATTCCGTGGCAAGCCCCGGAATGATGACCGACGGCTTGTCAGCCGACGACAGATCCCAATGGGTGAGCGCGTCATACATGGGAATGCCGGTGAACCGGTTGCCCTCGAAGCCCTGATCGGGCTGGCCGTGCGTGCGCGGAATATCCGCCGCCGTCATGCCGACGCGCAGAACCTTCTCCTGCGCCAACGCGGCGCCCGCCATGACAGTAGACGTCAGAAGGACCGCAGAAAGAACGCGTGTGACCTTCGCTTGCATGTCAATCGCTCCAACGCTTCTCCGCGCTGGGGGGCGGAGAGAAAAAGAAAAAAGCCGGAAGCCCCTGCCCTCGCGCCCCCGTGTTTCCCAAACGTGGCGCGCTTGACCGTCTGGCAAACGGTGTGCCAGTTACCTAAATCCCGGGCTGGGCGCTGAATCTGTGTAGTAAACCCGATAGCCGCAACAAATGAGCACAGTTTTTCGTCACTCTGCCGTTTGATTGCGCACTTTATCTTGGGGCAAAGCTCGCTCAACAGGCGTCATGCTTGCAACAAGTGCAGCGACCATCCGCTCCTCAACGGTCCAACAGGTGAGCCGCGATGCGACTTCTGGTCATCAACCCGAACACGACCCAATCGATTACGGACACGGTCTCCCGGGCCGTGGGCGGGATGGTCCCTGCGGGCGTCGAGGTTAAGGCGGTCACCGCGTCTTTCGGCCCACGATACATCGCAAGCCGTTCGGCGTTCGCAGTGGCGTCCCACGGCGCGCTGGACGCGTATGCGACCCATGGAGCGGGCGCCGACGTGGTCCTGCTGGCCTGCTTCGGAGACCCCGGGCTCGACGCCTTGCGGGAGATTTCGCCAGTTCCTGTGATCGGGCTGGTGGAGGCGGCGGCGGCGGAAGCAGCGGCTCACGGCGGCGCGTTCGCCATTGTGACCGGCGGCGCCTTGTGGGGCCCGATGCTTGAGGAGACGCTGCGCGCACGTGGCCTCGCGGACCGCTGCGCCGCCATTCGCACCGTTGCGCCAAATGGAGCCGCGATCGCGGCCGACCCGGACGGGGCCGCCGACATGCTGGCGACCGCGTGCCGCAACGTGGTGCGCGAAACAGGCGCCCGGTGCGTGATCCTTGGCGGCGCCGGGCTGGTGGGGCTTGCGGCGCGCATCGGCAAGATGTCGCCGGCGCCCGTTATCTGCTCGGTGGAAGCGGGCGCGCGGGCGGCGATCGGGAAACTGGGATGCGCGGAGACGCCCGAGGCGCGTCGTGAACCGGTGGACTGCGTCGGTGTTTCAGCGGCGCTGGCCCGCGCGCTTGGCGCGCGACCCTGAGCTGACTGGACGAGGCGGATCAGTCGTCGGTCGTGCGACCCCAGAACCTGTAACCAACGCCCCGGATGCTGGAGATGGTGCGCTTGCGCCCTGTCGGGTCCAGCTTGAGGCGCAGGCGGCTCACCAGCACGTCGGCGGAGCGGCTGTTGCCCTGCCCTTCGTTGCCGAGGACATCCTTGGAGATCGTCTCGCGGGTGACGACGCCGCCCTCGCTTTCGATGAACATGCGCATCAGCATGAATTCGGACGGGCTGAGCGGCACTTCCTCGCCATCGCGCACAATGGTGCGTTTCACCAGGTCGAACACGAAGGTGCCGCAGTCCACGGAGGAGGCGAACCCGGAGGCGCCGACCGACGACTTCTCCAGCCGCTTCATGCGCAACATCAGCTCGCGCAGGTCGATCGGCTTCACCATGTAATCGGCTGCGCCCATCTCGAGCGACGTGACCCTGTCGTCGGCCCCCTCACGCGCGGAGATGACGATCACCGCCATGTCGCTTCCTGCGGCCTCCTTGAGCAGGGTGTAGCCGTCCCCATCCTCAAGGCCCAGATCGAGAAGCATAAACTTTGGCTTGACCGAAGGCAGCAGACGCCGCGCTGACGCGACGGACCAGGCTTCGTAAACCTCATAGGTCTGTTCGCGAAGGCAATTCCCGATCATGACCCGAAAAGAAGGGACGTCTTCCACGAGAAGGACACGAGTGGACATGGACAAGATCTCAGGACCGGGGTTTGCCAAGCAGCTATACAACCAAGCTGCGGTTATTCAAATCATCTCTGCTGTTTCATCGATTAAAAAACGCATTTCCTTTCCGATTCATAGGGTCATCGATCAGTAGGCAGGGCAGGTCCGGCCCAAAACTGTCAGGCCGAATCGGTAGCTTGGGCGACCAGGACGGTAGGATCTGCGTCGCTGACCTCGGCGAGCAGTGCGAGGAGTTGCTCCGCTTCCACGGGCTTGGGAATGAAAATGTCCATGCCAGAGCGCAAAGCTGCGTCCCTGTCGCTGGCCATAACCTGAGCCGTCAGCGCCGCGAGGACCGCCGTCCCGTGCGGCGCCGGCAACAGGCGAATTCTTCGGGCGGCTTCTATGCCGCCCATGACCGGCATCTGAAGGTCCAGCAGGATCAGATCGAAACGCTCGGCGGCGGCGGCCTTTATGGCCTCGCGCCCGTCCCCGGCCTCGCGCACCCTGTGTCCCGCCTTCTCCACCAGCACGCGAACGAGCTTGCGAGACGACGGCGCGTCGTCCGTGACGAGCACGTTGAGCTTGCGGGGAGAATCCGCCGCTTTTGCATACTCCCGCATGGCGCGCGCGGGCTGCGGCGCGCTCGGCTCAAGGGGCAGCTCGAACCAGAACCTGGAGCCTGCGCCGTGTTTACTCTCGACGCCGATGGAGCCGCCCATCTTCTTGACCAGCCCGCTGGAGATCGCGAGGCCGAGCCCTGTGCCAGCCGCCCGAAGCTCGCCGGTGGCGTCACCCTGCTCAAACGGCTTGAAGAGCCGCTCCATCGCCTCCGGAGTAATGCCACGCCCGGTGTCTTCGATCACGAAACGTGCGACCGAACCAGCCTCGCTGTGCTGGAATTCAACACGAACCTCGATTCCACCCGTGTCGGTGAACTTGGCCGCGTTCCCCGCAATATTCAGCAGAACCTGATAGATGCGGGATGCGTCGCCAGTCAGCGAAGGCGGCACGGACTCATCAATGATGCAACGCACCTCGATGGGCTTGCCGCCAATGAGAACGCCGAGCACGCTTTTCAGATGATCGATGAGTTCCCGCGGATCGAACGGGGCATTGTCAATGCTCACCCGGCCCGCTTCCAGTTGGGAGAATTCAAGCACATCGTTGACGATGCCCTTGAGATGGGACGCGGACTGGTCAACGACCTTCACAAAATCTCTCTGCTCTTCGTCGAGATCGGTGCGCGCGAGCAGGCGCGTGAATCCAAGCAATGCGTTGAGCGGCGTCCTGATTTCATGGCTCATGGCGGCAAGGAACGCGGACTTCGCCCGATCCGCCTGCATGGCCGCGTCAGCGAGCGTGCGCATTTCCTCCGCCTGCGCGGCGAGGGCGGACCGGCTCTGGATCAGCGTTTCCTCGCGCGCCTTCGCATCGGTTATGTCCGTGCGAATGCCGACAATCCCGCCCTCCGCCGTGCGCCGCTCGGACACCCGTAGCCAGGCGCCATGGGCAAGCTCCACCTCAAAGGCGCCGACAGGGTTACGATGGCGCGCCAGCTTCGCCTGAATCCACTGCTCCTCGTCGCCGACGACCTTCCATAAGCCGGCCCTCACGCCGAGGCGGCAAAATTCCTCGAAGGTCATGCCGATCTTGACGAAATTACCCTGCTTGGAATGAATGCGCCGGAAGGCTCCGTTCACAACCACCAGGCGATCCTGCGCATCGAACAGGGCGAACCCTTCTGGAATCGCCTCCACCGCATCGGACAGGCGCCGACGCGCCAGCAGCGCCTCTTCCTCCTGAACCCGCAACCGGAACGCGAGGTAGGACAACCACCCGCCCAGCATGGCGACCATGATGCAAACGCTGCTGGCGACCATGAGGTAGATCGCTCTCTCCGCGCGGATTCGCTCCTCCACGGCGGCGGCGGGGAACCCGCTGATCACCACAAGGGGAAAGGCGGACAAACGCGCGTAGGCGGCAAGCCGCGTCAACCCGTCAGAATCATTGAACAGCAAACGCCCTGAGGGACCGGTCGCTCTCGAGATCACATCCAGCCGGGCCTTTTGGGACAGGAAGATACGCTCGGCGTTCCTTGAGCTGGTGCGGGGGAATCCATCGTTGCCCAGCAACTTCACGAAGTTACCCTCGCCCAGCGCGTTCGCGGCCCAGAACCTTTCGAAGTACAGCGGGTCGAGCGAGGCCACGAGGACGCCCACGAGCGTGCCGTCCGCGGACTCCACGGCCCGGGACAGCTGGATCGCCCAGCGTCCGGAGACACGCCCCAGCACAGGGCGCCCGACGAACAGGCCACTGACCTTACGGTCAAGATGCACGCGGATATGCTCCCGATCGGAAACGTCCGTGCGGTTGGGATCCGGACCCACGTGCGTCGCGAGGGTGCGGCCCTGCGCATCCACCATGGCGATCTGGACCAGGAGATCCATGGAGAGCGCGCCCACATGCACGAGGGATCTCAGCCGGTCCGGCGAGTTGTCGCGGGCGAGTTCGTAGGCTGTGAACCTCAGGTCTGCGTCAATGCTGCGGATAGTCCGCTCCACCTGCTCCGCAAAAACGCGCGCGGAATGGTCCGCCGACAGATACGCGCGATCAAGCTCGCGCCAGCGGCTCTCGGAGCTGATCCAGACAAACGCCGCCAGCGTGAGCGTGAGCAGGATGCCCGTCACGACCAGAATGTGAACAACTTCGCCAAATCGCTTCATGCGGTTACGGACGGCCCCGGGACAGCTCGGCAAGACATTACCGAAAATGTCGCCTGTTAAGCAAATGGTAATCTTGGGTGTTTCACAGCTTGCCACTGGCCCGGCCCAGATCAAGACGCCCAGGCAAGCGCAGCCACGGCCGGCTTCAGCCGCGACGTGATGCTCGTCAGGCCACCACATGCCCGGCGTGGTCGTTCTCCGCTGCGCGGCGCCAGATGCTGAAGCGTTTATACTTTTACGCGCAATATCATGACGCCGGCTAACGAAACGTCATAACATTCAATGAGCCCGACAAACGAGAAGCGCGCGCACAACGGGCGTTTTTCAATCTTGACGCACATCAATGTCGGCGGCTCAAAAATGGGATGAACAAAACAGTATCTGAACTATAAAAAACATAGGATCATCTCGCATCCGTCGCTGCGAGCGGCGGACGCTGTATGGGTCAGAGGTGGTGATGCGAGCTTGCCAGCAGCCCCGCTTGTCAGACGGCTCAGCAGTTGAGCCTTCCTCCGCGGGACGGAAGTAAGATGTCGCTCGAACCGCAGGGCCTGAGTGTGGCGTCGTTTGCGAAGAGCCCGAGGTCCGGCCTTTCGATCCGAATGCATCTCACGCTGCTAATTGTGCTCGTGTGCCTGCCAAGCCTCGCCATATCCGTGATCCTGCTGCTGACCTTCGCCATGGACCGCCGCCTGGAGGCCGAGACCAGGACCGTGCAGCTTGCCACCGATCTCGCTGCTGACATTTCCAGCGAGCTTGAACGCTCCATCACGATCCTGCGCATCCTTTCAACCGCCTCCAGCCTCAGCGAAGGGGATTTTGCCGACTTCAGCCAGCAGGCGCGACGCGCGCTCGAATCCGGGAAGCGCGCCATTATTCTGGTCGCACAAACAGGAGAAATCCTTGCGGACGCCTCGGCGTTGTCGAGCGAGCCGCGGGGCGCCTATACCCCGAGGCTTGCGCTCCAGGCCGCCCTCGCAACCGACAGGCCGTATGTTACAGACCTCAAACTGAGCGCGACCAGCGGAGCCCCGGTTATAGACATCCTGCTGCCCGTGACGACGCGCAACGGCGCCCGCTACGCCGTCGTCATGTCGCTGCCGGTGGATGAGATCCAGCGACGCCTGCGCGAAAAAAGCGTCGGCGCCCGCGACTGGATCACCGAAGTTTACGACCAGAACAGAAAGCTCATCGCGCGCTCGCGGGACCATGAGGCCTTCGTCGGGCGGTCCTCGGGCTCCGAGCCGCGCCTCGCCGGCCACCCCGACCGGCTCGCGTACTACACACGCAGCCTTGACGGACGCATGATCGTGCAAGCCGTGGATCGCACCCGCCTCGCCGAATGGACTGTCAGCGCATCCGTCACGCAGGACTTCATAACCAGCTTTGTGTGGAGCGCTATCTGGAAACTGGCTCTCGTGATCCTGCTCATGATCGGCCTCGCCGCGCTTCTGGTTCGCTCCTATGCGCAGTTTCTCGAAGCCGCTTTTGCAAACATCGCCTCTGGGCGACCCAACGGCTTCGGCGCCCGCCTTGTGAAGGAAGCCGGCGTGGCGGCGGAAGCGATGGCGGTCGGCTTCGCGGCGCTGCGCTTTTCCCAGCATTCTCAGGCCGCGGCCATGGACGTGGCGGGCCTCGCCACATGGGGATGGAACGAACGTCGCAAGGACTGGCTCTGGTCGCCGGAAGCCAGAAGCATCCTCGGGGTGGACGGGAGCGCGCTGATGGACACGGCAAGCTTCGAAGCGATGCTCCATCCAGACGACCGCGCCGAGCATCGCCGCCGCTGGGACGAGGCTCTGAACCACACCGGCGTTTACGCTTTCGAATATCGCATTCGCAGACCTGGCGACGGGAAGACGCGCTGGATCCAGTCGCGCGCGCGCGCCGAGCGCATCAAGGGAAAACCGGATCTCATGATCGGAGCCCTTCGCGACGTGACAGATGAGGTGAACGCAAAGCTGGAGCGAAGCGCCAGTGAGGAGCGCTTGCGCATTGCGCTTGAAACAGCGGAGGCCGGCGTGTGGTCTTTCGACCTGGTGAGCGGCGCCCCGGAGTGGGATACGCAATCATGCGCGCTGTTTGGCTGCGCTCCAGGTCAATCCCCGCCCGAACTCGCGCAATGGCTTGAGAAGATCCTTTCGCCCGAGAGCAGAGCGGAAGTGGAGACGCTCATGCGCGCGGAGATCGACGCGCAAGCCATCACCACAGAATTGCAGGTGAGGGCTGGAGGGCCGCGCAACCGATGGCTGATGAGCAGTGTTCGCATCAAGCCCGGGAAGGAGGGCGAGCCGCCGCGCTTGCTGGGTTTGTCGATCGACATAACCGCGCGACGCCATCACGAACAGCACATCGCCCTGCTGATGCGGGAGGTGAACCATCGGGCGAAGAACATGCTCGCCGTCGTCACGTCCATTGCACGACAGACGGCTCGCACAAACAAGGAAGACTACATCCCGGCGCTCGTTGAGCGCATTCGCGCACTTTCCTACCTGCAAGACCTGCTTGTGAACAACGAATATGCCGGCGTGCAGATGGCCGATCTTGTGAACGCGCAGTTGAAGCCTTTCGGAAAGGAACCCGACCGCATCGACGCGTCAGGACCGCCTCTCCTGCTCACCTCCGCCGCCGCGCAGGCCATCGGTCTTGCGCTCCATGAGCTGGCGACGAATGCGATCAAGTACGGATCTCTCTCCGTGGAACAGGGAGCGCTTGAAATCCGCTGGTGGCTTGAGGGCGACCGCGCCGGGATCAGTTGGCGCGAGACCGACGGCCCGCAGACCAGGCCGGAGCCGCGCCGCGGCTTTGGCGCCACTGTCATCACATCACTCGTCGAGTTCGCGACCAGTGGCGTCGTATCCCTCCGGTTTCCAAGCAGCGGTTGCGAGTGGGAGCTGACATGCTCCCTTCAGTCGCTCACAGGACCAGCGGACCCGGCGCTCAACCGAAAGCTGAGCGGGGTGAAACACTCATTGGCGAGTCATGCGCGATGAGTGAGAAGGCCTGCGCGAACGCGCGCAGGCGCTCCGTCAGGTGAAGTCGTAACCTTCCTTCACCATGAATTCGAGCAGGAACGGCCGGCCCTTCTCGGTGACGGCGACGGCCTCCTCGATACCAGCGCGAATATGCTCTGGCCTGTCGACGCGCAGCGAGTCAACGTTGAGAGCTTCGGCGAGCTTCGCGTAGTTTCCACCGACGTCAATCGCGTTGTACTTGGCGATGGATGTCTCCATCACATGGCGCTCCGCCGCCATGACAGCATTGTTGAACACGATGGTCAGGGTGGCGATGCCATTGCGCGCCGCGGTCTCGATGTCCATGCCCGTCATGCCGACGGCGGCGTCGCCCATCACGTTGATGCAGAGCTTCTCCGGCGCCGCAAGCTTGGCGCCCATGGCGATGCCAAGGCCGTAGCCAAGCTGGGTGGACTTGCCCCAACCCATATACGAACCTGCCGTGGTTGTTTCCCAGAACGGCAGAAGCTGCTTGCGCGGGCTTCCCGAGTCATGGGTGATGATGACGTTGTCGCGATCGACAGCGCTCATCAATTCCCTGATGACGCGATACTGGTTGATCGGAACCTCATCTGATTCAAGCTGGCGCGCCCAGTCTCCCAGCCATTCGCGCTTGATCGCGGCCACCTCATCCGCAAGGTCGCGAAGGCGGGCGTCATCACGCTTGCCGCCATGTCGCGCGATCCCGTCGATCAGCGCGGCGATCACGAGGCCTGCATCGCCGACAAGCGCCTGCGCCGCAGGGATATCCTTGTTCACGTCATTGGCGTCGTTTGTCGAGTGGATCACCGTCTTTCCAAAGGGCAATTCCGGGCCGAACGGCGTGCTCGTGAGGCTCGATCCAATGGCCAGCACCACGTCGGCCTCGGCCATGAACCTGGTGAACATGCGCGGCTGGGATCGGGTCGAGGCGCCAAGCGAGAGCGGGTGGGCGTCCGGCAAGGCGCTCTTGCCCGGATTGGTGCAGGCCACGGGCGCCGGGATCATGCGCGCAAGCTCCGCAAGCGCGTCGCTGGCGCCTGCATAAAGAACGCCCTGCCCCGCCCAGATCACCGGCCGCTTCGCGGCGAGCAGAAGCCTGACCGCGGCCGTCACATCTTCGGGCGCCGGCGCCACACGCACGGGCGCGACGGACGTGTAGTTGAGCGGCCCCTCGAAGGGCGCCTCGAAGACATCCGCGGGGATCTCCAGCAGCACAGGCCCGCCCTTGCCGCTGCGCATCGCGTGGTAGGCCCGGCGCATGAGCGTCGGCAGCTCCTGCGTTGAGTGGGCCATCGCTGCCCATTTGGTGACGGGGCGAAACACATCGGCGGCGCGGAACGTGGGTTGGCTGTATTGCCGGTTCAAACCGTATCCCGACGGGATCACGAGCAGCGGCACATTTTCAGTGTAGGCCTGCGCCACACCGGGGAACGCGTTCTCGATGCCGGGGCCCTGCTGGGCCGCGAACACGCCATTCTGAAGGCCGCGACGCACGCGCGAAAAACCGTCAGCGAGCCCGACGCCGACCCGCTCCTGCCGGCAAATAACAGGTCGAATGTCCTTCTGCGCGCAGGCGTCGATCAATGGATTGCGCGGATAACAGGACAGAAACTCGGTTCCCTCCCGCTTCAGAATCTCCGCAACCACATCGGCGCCGTTCATCTTGCCGTCGCTCAAGCACGTTCTCCCTGAATGTTTCTGCGCTTCCCGCGCGCCTATTCTGCTGCACAAACCGGGTCGCTGGCCAGTCTGGCGCGGTCGAACCGGGCGGATTCGCCACCCGCCGGTACGAGGGGCGGCCGAGGCGTCGCGCGGCCGTGACTGAAGACGGCGAGCATGGCGGAGGTCAGTCGCCCGTCGCACCGGCGTTCAGCCTTACACTGGATCGCTCCGCGCCTGGAAGCACGCCGAAGAACTCCTTGTAGTAGGCAGTAAACCGTCCAAGATGTTCAAACTCATGCCGAAGCGCGACCTCCGTTACGGAAAACGTCGTTTCCCGCAGGGCCTTGCGCGCCTGATGAAGTCGCACGCAGCGCTTGAGATGAGTGAAGCTCAGGCCGAAGGTCTTGCTGACAGCCAGTTGGATGTAGCGCCGGGAGCAGACAAACCGAAGTGCAAGCGAATCGAGGTTGATCCTGTCGCCCGGCGTGATCGGCCCCGCCCACAGGATCTCCTCTATGTCGCGCGCGAGAGCGTTGAGGCTCCTGGTCGGCCGGTCGATCTCCACATGCGGGACGTGCGCGCTCTCGGCGATCAGCGCGCCGACAACCCCTGAGAGGTTGTCACGAAGGCCCTGCTGTTCATCCGGGCCAAAAGCGCCCTCTCTCGCACGTTGGATTGAACCGCGAATAAGGGATTCCAGAGCCGCGGACTGGCTGGAGAAAGGCGTGATCAGAGGCCGGTTTTCGCCATCGGCTGGAAATCTGCCATTCAGAAGCTCCGCCGCCGACCGGGAGATGATATTGCCGACAAAACGCTCGGTAGCATTGAACGTGAACGCTGACGCCGGGGAGCCGCCGGCCGCATCGAATGCCGAACCATTGCAGGAGATGACCTGCAGTCCGCCGTCAGCGGCGGCCCCGAAGACACGGTGCTTTTCAAGCTGCAGGAGAGCGATCTGGAGACGCCCCTCGCTGATGGCGCCATTGATCCGGATTGAGCCGGCGTGAAGATGAGTTTCTTCGAGAGAGAGATCCTCGCCAAGGCTGAGTGTGTGTTTTGTGAAGCGCAGCGCGCCCGGCCTGATCGCGTAGTGGCGCCTCTCCCATCCATCAGGATGCAAGGCGCCCTCTCCATCCGCCTCGGTCCTTGTTGAAAATCGGGGGTACACCGCAAACTCCTCAGGCTTCTGTGCGCCTGTTCAGGACCGATCTGCGGCGATTTTCATCTCTCAAGACCCGAGACGCAAGCTAAACGTTGTTCAAATGTTCCCACAACTTCACGCCAGATCCTCTCCCAAAAGTCGGCGACGGGGAGAGGAGCGTGTGAGCAGGACCGTTACTTTACAGCTTCATTGTGGATCTTAATTTACTGCCTGAAAGAAAGGCGATCTCGTCGATGGAAGGGAATTGAGAACGCGCGCGACGTTATCAACGCGCGCAAAAATTTGGAGGTATAACGCGGCAATGCGGCGAACAAAGTCGAAGAGGCCAGCGCCCCTCAAACTCGTGGGAAACCAGAGCGGAGATCGCACATTGCCGTTGAGTGTGATCCGTTCGATGGTGGGCGCACTAGGGCTCGAACCTAGGACCCGCTGATTAAGAGTTACTCGCGAAGTATTTTCTTTCAATCGGTTAGATAGCCGTTTATAGATTCGGTTTATACCTTTTCCAAAATCAGCGGTTCCAAATGGAACAAAGTTCAGACCCGAAGCCACCACCCGTAGCAGCCAAGCCCTCCAAGCACGCACTCGATGGCGAGATCATCGTCGTGCACAAGGGCATCGCGATCTACAAGACGCACGCGTCCCCCTATTGGTTCGCGCGCATTCGAGATCCTCAAGCGCGCAAATACGTCGTCCGCTCGACCAAGGAAACGTCACGACTGAAAGCGCGGCAAGTGGCGGAAGAACTCGCGCGTGACATTCTCAGCCGCCAGAAAGCCACGCCACGGGAATTTTCTTTCAAATATTACGCAACGCGCTTCATCGAGAAAGGGCGGCGTCTGGTCGATACAGGCGAACGCAACGCCAATTACATCAGAACCACCAGACTTGTTCTCGACAATGATCAATGGGGACTGATGAAGCATTTTGAGGCTACCGACGTGCGAGACTTGCGCACGCGTCACTGGGCTGAATATCTCGACAAGCTCGCGGGCAAGCGACCCGACCTGTCAGCGTCCACGAAGAATATGTTGGGTGCAACATTCAGAAACGTACTGAAGGTTGCACGTGACGATGGCGTCATCGACGCAGTTCCCGACACGCCGCGAACAAGACAGAAAGACAATCCGCGACCGTTCTTCAGATTCCATCCGCTGGTCGACAAAGACAAAGACACCTACAAGCTTCTGCTGGCTACAGCCAAGGCGATGGCGGAAAGCGGGACGGCTATTCGGGGTGTTGAGACGACCGACGAGCTGTACGACCTGATTCTGTTTGTCACGCATTCATTCGTTCGACCAACGACAACAGAACTTTATGCGCTGCGACATGCTGACATTCAGATTGCGGACAAGCCCAAGCGACTGTTGCTGACTGTGCGCAATGGCAAGACTGGCTACAGGATCGCTAATTCACTGGGAGCAGCCGTCAGCGTTTACCAGCGCATCAAGCAACGCAACCCCAACGCCAAGGGCGAGGATTATCTGTTTTTGCCAAATTATCCCAACAGGCAAACAGCCGCGCGCATTATCCAGCGACAGTTCAACCAAGCGCTGGAGATCGCTGGCATCAAATTCGATCCCTACACCAATCAGGACCACAGCGTTTATTCGCTACGCCACACTGCGATCTGTATGAGGATCATTCTCAGCCACGGACAGGTAAACGTGTTCAATCTGGCTAAGAACGCTGGGACAAGCGTTGAGCAGATTGAGCGCTTTTATGCGCGCAATCTGCCGCTGAGCGCTGAGATGGCGAGGAATCTACAGACCTTTGGAGCGAATGAGCGGGAATGAAAAAACCCAGCGCCGAAGCGCTGGGTCTGAGTCGCCTTCGCTCTCGCAGCGAAAGATCAGTAACGGGCGACTACAGGAGCTGAAGAGCCGCCGAAGCGGTAATTCAGCTTCACAGCAGCGACATGGCTGGACAGATCATTGCTAGCATTGATCGCCGCAACCGCGACGCCAGCTGTGTTATACTGCTGCTGATTACCAACGCTGAAATTGTAGTAGCTGTATTCCAGACCAAGGCTGAGGTTATTTGTAAAGGCGTACTCAAGCCCTGCCCCAAGAACAAAGCCACCCACCTGTTTCGTGGACTGCCCGAGAATTGCACCTGTCGCGATCAGGATATTCTCGTAATGCAGTTCTGTGCTCGCGTATCCAGCCTTAGCATACGCAAGATACCGCCCAAAAGCGTAACCGACACTGCCTGAAACAGACCAAATATTACCAACCTCAGACAAGCGATGACGGGGCGTGGCGGCTAGATCTGTTCGCGTTTGGTCGTCTGCGTTGCGGAAAGAGAAAGCCGCTTCGATGCCCAGATACAGATTGCTCTGGAACTGATAGCGAGCACCAATCTGAGCGCCACCAAGGAACCCATTTGGGTTGTTTGAAAACGTTTCGCCCGTCGCAGCGCCGCCCTCAAGATGCATAAAAGAGGAGTCGGTCCATGCAAAGCCAACGTTGCCGCCGACATAGAAACCACTCCAATTTGCCGCGGCGACCATCACTGGCGCAGGCGCGGCAGCTGCACCGCGCTTCGGAAGATCAGCGGCGAGTGCGCCAAACGGAAGCGTAACCATAGCAGCAGCGGCAAGAAGTTTTTTCATTGATTCGAACCTTGTGTACCCATTTCGGATACAGGAGACTAGCATAAGCTGAATTATGCTGAAACTAGGCAATTTATGAGGTGATGGGATGTTACGATCCTAAAATATTCACTAACTACACCACCTCCACCACACGTCTCTTCGCGTCCTCACTCCCCTCTATGTATCGCTGCGTTGTTCCCAGCGCTGAGTGACCCGCTAAGAGCTGAACATCCCTCAGCGACCCACCTACCGAACTGATTTTCCTTGCCCATCCCGTAATCGCTGTTCGCCGCCCGCTGTGGGACGAAGCGCCCTGGAACCCCAGCGCACGGTACCAGCCAGCGAACTTGTTCACGACCGCGTAGGATGAGGTGCTGGCTGAGCGTTCGGTGGTCACGACATAGGGGCTGGGGCGCAGCTGAGACTGAGCCAGCGGCATCCACCGCTCAAGCGCGACTTTGAGATCCTTGCTCAGCGGAATGATTCGCCCGCCTCGTTTCCCTTTGGACGCATCGTTGGTCAGGTGAATAGCCTCGCCCAAGCGCCCCTCAGCGTCCGTCAGCATTTCCCACTTGAGCGAAGCAATTTCTTTCGCGCGTAAACCTGCTTTGAGTGACAGCAGAAAGATCACGCGGTCGCGCTCAGGATGTCGAGTTGTGGACAGGTAAGCCAGCACGGCTTCGATTTGCCCCTTTGATAGAATTTTAGCTTGTTTGCCGAGGCTCATGGGTGCGGTCTCCACTCGGTATATTTCACAATCGATAGCTGCAAATATAACGGGTCGAGGATTTCGCGGCTAGGGCGAAAACCAGAAAATGACGCATAAACAATCGCTTACGAGAATTCGGTATAAAATGAATATTTTGAAACGAGTTCGGCGGATGACAGAACTTCTGCCCTCGCGAAACGGAACGGTTGTGCTAGCTTTTCCCCAGGAGGCTACACAGGGAGGGTTACCGCGATGGCAAAAGCCACTAAGCAGACAAAACATTTGACGATGCCAGCAGATTTGGTCCCTGTTGGCGACAACGCGGTCGCCACGCTGGACGAGGAACTCGCGCAAGCAATTTTCAAACACCACGCATCAACTGCTGAGAACATTGCATACAAAGCTATGTATGCTTCGGCGATCAAAAAAGCCCACAGCAACTCGCAGACCGATGCGATGAGCGACACTTTCAAGACTTGGTACAAAAAATTCAAACTGGATCGCGCATACGTCAGCCCCAAAAATTTCCAGCACTGGGTAAAAGCTGGTCAAGCCATCGAAAGACATCGCAAACTCTTCGGCGAAGACCTTATCGATCTTCCGTTACAACGCGGCATATCGGCGATGGAAGAATTGAGCGGATGGTCTGATGCTGAGGTCAAACTCGCGATGGAACATGCGTGGAAGCGCGACAATCTATCGACAACGATTGACGATCTCAGAAAAGCGCATGGCACGAAGCCGAAAAAGCCAGTGATTCATGCGCATGCTACGGCTGGTTCGTTGAAGTCGTGGAAGGAAGCGTGGACAAACCCGCAAGCGAAAGCAGCTAAAGACACCCACAAGATCGAATTTATTCAAATTCGCGCGGCAAATGACCTTCTCTATTTCAATAGGCGAACCGCAGCGCATGAAGGTAAGACAACACTGTCAGCACTTGAATCTGCACAAGTCGAGCTTCTACGAGTGTTGGCTCAATTTGAGAAAGATGGTCACATTAAAATTATAAGTGGCTTTGAAACTTTAAAGTCGCGCTTTGAATCGAAAGAGCGAGTTGCGAAAGAAGCCGCCGAAAAAGCGAACGCAAAAAAAAAGCCCGTTGTGAAGAAATCGAAAAGAAACTCGAAAGTGCAGAAGCAGAAATAGTGAAAACAGCCTGCATAGAGGTTGCCAGCAAGGTCAATGTCCTTGTTGGCAACTATGTCCGATATGTGATGGGAGCGAAGGGCATCACGAAGAAAGGGAGCCTAAATCAAAAGGCATTAAATAAATATGGGTTTCATTGGGATGAGCTCTATAGCTGGAAATCAGAGATAAAAGGAAGCCAACAGCATATAGACGGAATGATTGATGTGGTTGTGGGACTGCTTGGCGATATGTCTGAAAGTGAATTCCACACAGAGTTATTGCTTCCAGCAATCGCTAGGGCGCAGGAGAAATTCGACAAACTGGAAAAAGAACGCGAGGATTTACTGAGCCAATTTGCCCATGAACCTTGGGCAGCACACCGCCTGAGAGATATTAAGAAACTTAAGCGCGCTAAAAAGCGAAATGCCAAATCCTCGGAAGGTCTCCTTGGCGCGAGGCTATCTAGTGAAAGAATTGCGAATAAATCAAAATTTGCCAGTTTTAAACACGAGTAGCGGTCTTTGTGAAAACTACTTATCAGTAAAAATCACGACGTAGACCTTTTTCGCCTTCGCTAATTTGGTAGCTTCACGATTTAGGTCCGTGAGGTTCTTGCGGACCACATCGTCTTTGATGTCCTTATGAATTTCGAGTTTCTGAATAACTTTCTTACTTGCCATATTGAATTCGGTCATGAGCTTGTAGTCTCCATATTTCGCAACAAGTGAATGGCTTACCGTTCCAAGGCGGCGCATAAAAGTATTATCTGGACGTATCAGAATAATTTTGCCCCAGCGCACCATGAATAAGTCGATCAGCAACTTCACGTTCGACTTCGATGGCGATGTTGATGTTTCGCTGAATAGATTGTCGAACGAATTGACTGAAGGACATTTGCATTATTTGCGCAGCTTCTTCGGCTTCGGCTCTTAGCTGCGGCGAGCATCTGAATGTCGTTGTTTCTGTCAGATCCTTTTCATATCGTCTCATTGGCTGTCCTTTTCGTAATTGGATTGGGTTACGCTATCTCTGGATTTGGATGTCGACTTGCATTCATCATTCAAATTTAATATGCGCTGGCAGATTATTGAGTCCTCATCATCGTCTAGAAGCATCATGAGCAATTGAATTTCTTGTTCTTTAGTGAGCATTTGCTGTTTCCTTTATTAGATAATAGAATTAGAAGCGCATCCACGGAAATCGCAGATACGTGATGAATTTTAATATGCTCGATTTCTCAGAGACAGCAGTGTCAATCTAAGTGCATCAGAACAAAATAATTGAATCGAGTCCGTATCGTGAATTGTATTTTTGTGTGGCGATGTTTGAGCTTGTGTCTTCGATGTATATATTTGTCGATGTAATCCAGCGGTTCTTATTCGCAAAATCGCGGATGAATTTCGAAAAGTCAGATTGCTGGGATTCTGATGGAATCTCTATCTGGCAATGAACATGACGATGCGGGCGGGTGTGGAGCGCTGCTGTGAAAGCGATTTCTTTTACATTTCCGCGTTCTGTTGAGCTACCAGCACGCTTCTTTCGCGACGCATTTCCAAAGGCATATTGGTTCAGTTTACGTTGCAGCAGGCGAAGCGTCTTCTGAATGGTTTCTTGAGTGCAAGCTTCGACCTCGTTGTCGATTACAATGTGAGAACGGAACGATAGGACCACGTTCAGTGACTGCTTGGCGTCAAATCGACTTGCCAAAAATTCATCGAAAATATTTTGGATGCGTGGACTGGTTGATGAGGTCATCATGAAGTTATTTATAAATGTGCAATACTTGGAAATACGAGTGAATACGGGGTCAATTCCCTCGCTATGCGATGAGCCCTAACGAGGGAATGTAGCAGATGATCAAGCCGCTTTCCGTTTGGGAATGGCTCTGCCGAATAAACGCTTATGAGGCGCTCAGTTGCCCTTCGAAGGCGCAATTTTGCTAAGCAGATGCGCGGGCATTTCGTTCCTGTCGATGGCTCGATTTTGGCTTACTGAAAAGCGGCTCCACGCGGTCCTGTACCACGGCTCGTCTGTGAAGGATCCCGAGCGGGTTTCAGGAGCTTTAGCCTTGCTCGCCAATTTGTCGACCGCTGACTTTGAGCGAGTCTTCTTAGACTGAGCTATTTTCGCGCTAGCTTTTATCGCGAAAATCTTAGGCTCATTTGCTGCGATCTTTTCGGGGCTCTTGCGCCTACCGACGCCGTTTGCGCAACTAGCAGAACGTGACTTTGTGATCATGCTCTAATCCCTTGCGCCCTTCATATGCAGAAACGGCTCACCATGATGGTTCGCTTTATCGCGCTTGTCGGTGAAGGGTTAAAGACACATTGCGCAGCAGGGCGGCGCGTGGTCCACGCCGCCCATTGGGGCGTCAAGCCGCTTTCCGTTTGGGAATGGCTCTGCCGAATACCCCAGTGGCAGCTTCCAGGGCGGCGTCCAGCTCACCAGCTTTCGCAGCCGCTATCAGCGTCTCAAGGACAGCCGCTAGCCGCTCTTGTGAGCCAACCACTATACCCGCCTTGCCCTTTTCCAGCTCAAGGGTCCTGGGACCGCTGCGCAAGATCAGGACGAGGGCGCCGTTCACGTCCATCCGCCACCACGGGCGGACGCGCTTGCGGATTTCCACAAGAGCCTTGCTACCCCCGCTGGTCGCCTTCCATCGGTGAACAACGGGCGCGTAGGTGCGATCCTGAGCCAGCTTGAGCTGTTCCTCCAGACGGTCGACTATTTTCTGGCGGCGAATGAGTTTCGGATTGCGCGCGACATGCGGAGTGCTGACGGTCAGCGTGAGGGACTTAAGATGAGACATGGGCTGTTCTCCTTCGATTGAGTGAACAGCAATCCCATTTAAATGGCATAGAATAGGAAATAAAGCGCAAAACCAGAAAGCGAATGGGCGAAAAAGCCTTTTTCATTTCCAATGGAAACGAGCGATCCAAAGCTAAGACAAAGCGACGGACCGCCGCCATAAAGCAAAGACCAAGCCTGTGAGACCCGACTTTGAGTTTATAACGGTTTATAACTTTTCCCGCAGTAACGGACGGCTCTAGCTGAACTAGAGATAACCGTCTGACTTTGGTGGCTTTTCGATGGTGGGCGCACTAGGGCTCGAACCTAGGACCCGCTGATTAAGAGTCAGCTGCTCTACCAACTGAGCTATGCGCCCATCGAAACTGCAACGGCGGCAAGCGCCGCTGCGGATGACGGGCATGTACCAAAGCCCGCCGGTTGTGTCCAGCGTGTTCGTCGCACTGGCGCAAGGAAATTTCGGCGCGGCTCCGATTACGAGGCGGGCGCTGCGGCGCGCGGTCTCACGGTCCGGCCGCGAGGCTCCGGTCGCGGCTTTGGCAGCGGATTCAAGACCGCTGAAACAGGGTTGGGCACATGCTCAAGGGTTGATCCTGTGGCCGCGTCCACACCCATTCCGATGATGCCGCCCGCAATCACGTTGCCTGCGAAGCCCGCCGCCCCGGCGCCGGCCACCTGCGTGCGCACAGGGATGGTCTGGTCCTCGTATCCCTCTTTCGAGAACACGACGGAGAATTCGTCCTTGCGCGACATCTGCAGGGTGCATGGCGTGGTGCACTGATGGCCCATGGACGTGCGGACCGTCGCCCCGGTCGGCTCGGAGACGATCTGCACCTGACTGGTGGTTCCGCGAGTAACCGTCGCGCAGCCGCCAAGCGCGGCGATGGCCACCGCTGCAATAAACACCCTCATCACACCATTCCCCCAAGCGTTAGCTTGGCCGAGAATGGGCGCATGCGGATGTAGAGTCAATGCGAGGTAAATGCTGATGACAGCGGCGCGCTGCAAAAGAAAAGGCCGCCCCTAGGGCGGCCTTGCGTCGTCCAGTGTGTCACGCCCTGTCAGGGCTTGATGCGCGCGACGATGGGCGCGGGCGCCCCCTTCTGGCGTCGGGCCATCAGTTTCTCCAGCGCCGCGACGTAAGCGCGGGCGGAGGCGACGAGCGTATCGGGATCGGCGCCGCGGCCTGTGACGGAGCGCCCAGCCTCCGACAGGCGCACAGAAACCTCCGCCTGGGCGTCGGTGCCCTCGGTGACCGCGTGCACCTTATACAGCTCGAGTGTGGCGTCGTGGGGCGCCAGCGCCTTGATGGCGTTGAAAATCGCATCCACAGGGCCGTTGCCGACGACCTGCTTGGTGTGGTGCTGTCCATCGATCGACAGGGTGAGGGTCGCCGTCTGCGGGCCCATGGTGCCGGCGATCACGGTCAGCGCTTCCACGCGCAGGCGGTCGCCTTCATGGCCGATCTGATCGTCCACCAGCGCCTCGATGTCCTCGTCGTAGATGATCTTCTTGCGGTCCGCGAGCGCCTTGAACCGCTTGAATGCATCTTCGAGCTGGTTGTCGCCGAGCACGTAGCCCAACTCCTTCAGCTTCTCGCGGAAGGCGTGTCGGCCCGAGTGCTTGCCCATGACGAGCGAGGTCTTCGAAACGCCGACGCTCTCGGGCGTCATGATCTCGTAGGTCTGCGCATTCTTCAGCATTCCATCCTGATGGATGCCGCTCTCGTGCGCGAACGCGTTACGGCCGACGATGGCCTTGTTGTACTGCACCGGGAACGAGGTGACGCCGGACACCAGCTTCGAGGCGCGGGTCAGCATCGTCGTATCGATGGTGTTGGTGTAGGGCAGCACGTCGGCGCGGGTGCGCAGCGCCATCACAACCTCTTCCAGCGCCGCGTTGCCCGCGCGCTCGCCGATGCCGTTGATGGTGCATTCAATCTGCCGGGCGCCGCCGGCGAGGCCAGCGATGGTGTTGGCGACCGCGAGCCCCAGGTCGTTGTGGCAATGCACCGAGAAGATCGCCTTGTCGGCGTTCGGCACGCGGTTCAGCAGCATACGGAAGATCGCCTCGTACTCCTCGGGCACGGTGTAGCCGACGGTGTCCGGGATATTGATCGTCGTGGCGCCAGCGCGGATGGCGGCCTCAACGGTGCGGCAGAGAAAATCGTGCTCCGTGCGGGTGCCGTCCTCGGCGGACCACTCCACGTCCTCGACGAAGTTGCGCGCGCGCGTCACCTGCGCGGTGACCATCTCCAGCACCTCGGAGGGATCCTTCTGCAGCTTGTACTTCATGTGCAGCGGAGAGGTGGAGACGAAGGTGTGAATGCGCGGCCGGCGCGCATGCTTCACAGCCTCGGCGCAGCGGTCGATGTCCTTGAACGCGGCGCGGGCGAGGCCTGCCACCGTGGCGTTCTTCACGCGCTTGGCGATGGCGGACACCGCCTCGAAATCGCCCTCCGATGCGATGGGGAAACCGGCCTCGATGATGTCGACGCCCAGCTCGTCCAGCATGTCAGCGACTTCCAGCTTCTCCTCGAAGGTCATGGAAGCGCCGGGCGACTGCTCGCCGTCGCGCAGGGTGGTGTCGAAAATGAACACGCGGTCCTTGTTGGAGGAGCCGGCGGCAGGGGCGTTCTGATGATCGGTCATAGGTTAAATCCCGTTCTGGTCGCGGCGGGCTCTCGCCACGCGCCGCAGATGCTTCGTTGTGCAAACAACCCCCTGAGCGACAGGGCATGAGCCCGGCCGACGCTCAGGGGCGTCTAAGAAGCAGACCGGGAAGAAGGCGAGCGACCGCGAACGGCGCAGCGGCGCTGTGCGGCGAAATTGCAAACATGGCGGCAATAGCGGCCACGGAAAACCCTCGCTCGGCCGAAGATGGCCGCTTTTGTACATAGCGAGAACCCTGACTGCGCGCAAGCGCGTGCGCGACAACTGCCGAGACTAAAGCTTAACGCGTTGATTTATATGATCTATGCTCTAGCCCTCGCTTTTCTTTCGGTACGGGAGCGGACTAAACTGACGCCCGGAGATCAGGGCTTTGAAGCACCCGGACGAGCATCGTCTCACCAAGCGCGCGACTGCGGCGTTCGCCACGCGCGTCTACCTGATCGCCCTTGTCCTTGCCGTGGCTGCGCCCGCGCTCGCGCTCACCGGTTACCTGCTCTTCCGTTTCGCTGACGCCGAGCGCGCGCGCGTTGAGAATCACCTGCGGGAAGAGGCGAAAAACATCGTCACGGTCCTCGACCGGCGCGTGAGCGGCATGATCGAGGCGCTTGAGCTGCTCGCCCTCACCCACGATTTCGCCAACGAGGACATGCGGCAGTTCTATGAACGCGCCGGGCGCGCGCGCAAGATTCTTGGTCGCAACGTGGTGTTGCGGGATCTTGAGGGCCGCCAGATCGTCAACCCTCGCGCGCCATGGGGCGAGCCCCTTCCCATCGTCCTCCTGCCCAGCGATCAGGCGGCGCTGGAGCACGACGCGCCGCAAATATCGGATGTGTTTAAAAGCCCGGCGGATGGCGCGCCCATCGTCTCGGTGGTGATCCCGATCCGTATCGAGGACCTTCCCGCCTACCTGCTCAACCTCTCCCACGACCTTGAGTTCTTCGCCGCGCTTTTGCGCGACGTTCGATTGCCGAAAGGGCGGATTGGATCATTGGCGGACTCCACCGGGCGCGTGGTCGCCCGCATGCGGGACGGTGCGGCTTTTGAGGGTCGCCCGGACCCCGCTGTCGGGCCTGGTCCCGAAGGGGCCATCGTCAGCCACATGAGCACGGGCGAGCGCGTGCTGGTGGGCTGGGCCACATCAGACTTCGGCGACTGGCGCGGCATGTCCATCGTGCCCTATGCGCTCATTGACGCGCCGCGGCGCGAAGCGCTTGGGGCGCTGGTCGCCCTTGGCGGCGCCGTCTTGCTGGTCGGCGCAGCGCTGGCGTGGGTCGTCGGCGCCCGCATATCCAAGGCGCTGCGCACGCTGACGCAAGCAAGCATCGAGTTGGGCGCGCGGCGCAAGGCGCCAGTGGTCCGCACGCCCCTGTCGGAGGTCAACGAAATCGGCGAAGCCCTGCGGGGAGCGGGCGCCAGGCTTGAAGAAAACGAGGCGCGTCTGGAGAAAGCGCTCGCAGCCGCGCACATGTACGCCTTCGAGTGGTCGGGCGAAAGCCGGGCTATCGTGCGCAGCGCCAGTTCCAACCTCGTTCTCGGCGAGACCAGAAACGACATGCGGGATGGCCTGCGGGGCGAGTTGGTCGCCCGCATTCACCCGGCGGACCAGCCCATGTTCCAGCGGGCTTTGCGTGGCGTCGCGCCCGACAAGCCGGCGTATTGCGTGGAGTACCGCTACATCCGCCCGGATGGCGAGACCATCTGGCTGCAAACCAGCGGCGTTGGCGAGTTTGGCCCATCGGGACAGCAATTGCGTGTGACTGGTTTCACGCGCGACATCACAGCCCGGAAGCAGGCGGAAATCCGGCAGTCGCTTCTCGTGCGCGAGTTGCACCATCGCGTGAAGAACAATCTCGCCACGGTGCTGGCGCTCGCCAATCTGTCGGCGCGCAACGCCACGAGCGTGGAGGATTACAAGACGAAGCTCCGGGCGCGCATCCACAGCATGGCGCGCAGCCATGCGCTCCTGAACGAGGCCTCGTTCCGGACCGCCTACTTGCGCAATGTGCTCCAGGATGAACTGGAGCCCTACGCCCAGGGGAGCATCGACCGGATCCGCATCGAGGGGCCGGACGTGGACCTGCCGGCGGAAGCTGCGCTCGCGCTGGCCATGGCGGTGCATGAACTCGCCACCAACGCCGGAAAGTACGGCGCGCTCTCAACGGAGAAAGGACGGGTGGACGTGCGCTGGGAGCGCCTCGAGGCGCAGGGGCGCTCACGCCTGCGGCTTCACTGGCGCGAGAGCGGGGGGCCGCCTGTGACGCCCCCCGCCCGGAAGGGCTTTGGCTCGCGCCTGCTGGAAAGCGTCATCGGCGATCAGCTGAAGGGCCGGGTCCAGATCGACTACCGGCCCGAGGGACTGGTCGTCGAGATCGAGGCCTCCCTCGACCGCATTCCGGTCGAGGCGCCCATAGCGGCGGCGGGTTAGTCGGCAGTAACGCCAGCTTCCTTGATGAGCTTCGTCCAGCGCTCCACGTCCGCGCGCACAAGACGATCGGTTTCCTCAGGCGAGAGCTTCAGAACGCGCCCGCCCGTCTTGGCGAACAGGTCTGAAACGTCGTGGCGCGCCAGCACCTCGTTGAGATCCTTCCGCAGCCGGGCGAGGATCGGCGCCGGCGTCTGGGACGGCGCGAACAGGCCAAACCAGCTCTCCATATCGAGCGGCGCAACGCCGGTTTCCGCCACGCTGGGCACATCCGGGTGGAACGGCTGGCGGTCCTTTGAGGAGACGGCGAGAGCGCGCACCGTGCCGCCCTCCACCTGCGCGCGCGCGGTGGACGAGATGTCGAAGAACAGATCAACCCGGCCGCCCAGAATATCCTGATAGGCTGGCTGCGCGCCGCGATACGGCACGTGGGTGAACTGCACGCCGGCGAGCTTCTCCATCACCGCCATGGCGATGTGCTGGCCCGACCCCTTGCCGGCGGAGGCGTAGGTGATCTTCTCGGGGTTGGCCTTTGCGAAGGCGATCAACTCCTTGAGATCCTTGTGCGGCAGATCCTTGCGCGCAACCAGCGTGTAAGACCACGTCACGGCGAGCCCGACAGGCGTGAAATCCTTCAGCGGATCATAGGGAAGCTTCGGGTACAGCCCCGGATTGAGCGCGATGTTGGAGAGCGCGCCCAGCAGCAGCGTGTAGCCGTCCGCAGGCGCCTTCGCGGCGGCTTCCGTGCCCACAAGCGTGCCGGCGCCCGTGCGGTTCTCCACCACCATCGTCTGGCCAAGCAGCGGCCCCATGCGGTCGGCGATGATGCGGGCCACGGTGTCGAACCCGCCGCCGGCCGGTTGGGGCACAATGATGCGCACGGGACGGTCGGGCCACGCGCCCGTCTGGGCGAGCGCGGGTGAAAGGCTGGCGGCGAACGCAAACGCCAGGGCGGCGGCGGCTCTTATCATGGACGTTTCCCTTGTCGCGCCGGCGCGTGTGCGCCCGGCGCCAAGGAAGCTAGTGCGCGATGGGCCGCCCGCCAAGCGAGGCGGGCGATTGGAGGACCGATTGAGCCGCGCCGGCGCATGGCCTAGACTGTCGCCAGAATCCATGGAGAGCTCAATGAGATCGACCCGCTTGTTCCTGCTGTCCGGCCTTGTGTGCGGGGCCGCTCTGGCCCTTTCTGGCTGCAACGCATCGGCGCCATCCGCGCTTGCGCCAACGGCTGAAACCGCAGCGGGCGTCACGCCGTCGTCCTTCCGTATGCCTGAGGGCACGGGCTGCGCAGGCGAGATCGCACGCTGGAAGGCCATTCAGGACAATGACCTGACGACGGGGCATGTCTCCAAATCCGTGCACGACAGCATCGCGCGCGACATCGCGCAGGCGAGCGCGGCGTGTCAGGCCGGGCGCGATTCCGAGGCGCGCGGACTCGTGCGCGCCAGCCGCGTGCGCAACGGTTACCCGGCGAGCTGAGAAAAACGCCGATCCAGAAAGCCGATCACGTAATCGGGCATGGGGCCGGGCCGCAGATCCGCTGGCCCGCGCACCATGTGCACGCCGGCGAGTTCCGGTCTCTCCTCGCTGGCGAGGAACCGCGTGATGCGCTGCGCCAGTTCGTCGGCTGTGGCGGCGACGCGCGCGGTGCGGATGCAGGCCACGCGCGGCCCCTCAAAAACAATGGTCCAACCGGCGTCCGTTGCGACTTCGTGCGGCGCAACGCCGGTTTCCTCCTCCAGTTCGCGCAGCACGCTGCCCGCGAGATCCACACGGTCGCCGCTCACATCCCCCATGTCGGGCGTGCCGCAGGGAAAATAGATGTGTCCCGCATTGGCGGTGTGCGCGCCCATTTCACCGAGTACGAACGCTCCGTCGCTCGAAAGCAGCGCACCAGCCGCAAAGCAGTTGCGGATCGCGGGATCGGGCGCGCCAAAATCGCGGAACGCCAGAAAATTGCGGAAATTCGTCGAAAAATGATGCGTCTGGAGGATGCGCCGCTCCCCCTCCCGCACAAGGCGCCACTGATCCATCAGCAGCACACGGCCATCAAAAAGCGCGGGATTTCCAGCGCGCAGGCGCTCCCAGTGCGCATCGATCTCGGCCGCCCGCTCGCGCGCGAAGGCCCACTCGACGTCGCGATAGACGCTGCGGATCTCGTCAACCTCCTCGAACGCGCAAGCCGGTGTCATGCAACCAGCGCGCCTTCCATGACGATCACCGCCGCGCCGCCGATGGAGGCCGAGACCAGCCTGCCCTGCTCCACCTGCATTCCGAGATTGATGACGCTCGGCCTGCCCATGGCGAAGCCCTGTTCGATCACCACGATATGCTCGCCGTCGCCTGGCTTTTCGAACGTCATGCAGACCCCGGCGAACGCCGCCGCGGCCGATCCCGTCGCCGGATCTTCCGGCACGCCCAGCGACGGCGCGAACATGCGCGCGTGCACATGGCGCGCGGGATCAACCGTCTCGTCGCAATAGACAAACGCCGCCGGGTGATCCGCCGGGCCCATCACATTGGCCCACACGCCCATGTCGGGCCGCGCGCGCTCCAGCGCCGCGCGCGAGGCGACCGGCACATAGGTGAAGCCGACGCCCGCCGACCACATGGTGGGGCGGTGATCGCGAAAGCCAATGTCAGCGGGATCGAGCGACAACGCCCGGGCGAGCGCGGCGACGTCCGGCGCCTCGCCGATCCGCTCGGGCAGGCGCGGCAGCTCGAACTGCGCCCGCGTCACGGCGCCCGTGCGGCGAACCGTGCAGCGCACGGGCCCGATCTCCTCCTCCAGCACGATGTCCACATCGCGGGTGCGCAACAGGCCGTCCGCCTGCAACGCGCCGATGAGCACCGCTGTCCCAATTGTGGGATGGCCCGCGAACGGCAACTCGCGCTTTGGCGTGAAGATGCGGACGCGCGCCGTGTTCACGGGATCGCGCGGGCTCTGGAGAAACACGGTCTCGGACAGGTTGAACTCGCGCGCGATGGCCTGCATCTGCGCGGTGTCGAGATCATCCGCGTCGCCGACCACTGCCAGCGGATTGCCCGCGAACGCGCGGTCCGTAAACACGTCGAGGGTGTAGAACTGGCGGCCCATGGCGGCTCCTGATTACGCGTCCACCCACTCTTCGCGCGCATACCCTTGCGCGTAGAGCAGCGCGGACAGATCGCCGAAGTCGATGCGCGCGTGGGCGGCCGCAGCAACCGCCGGCTTGGCGCGAAAGGCGACGCCCAGCCCCGCCTCGCCCAGCATGGCGAGATCGTTGGCGCCATCGCCCACCGCCATGGTGTTTTCCGCCGCTAGGCCATGCAGTTCGCGCAATTCCACAAGCGTGGCGAGCTTCGCCTCCCGGCCCAGAATGGGCTCTGACACAATGCCCGCGAACTTCTCATCCTCCACGATCAGCGTGTTGGCGCGGTTCTCGTGAAAGCCGATGGCCTCGGCGATTTTCGAGGTGAAGAGCGTAAAGCCGCCCGAAACCAGCGCCGTGTGGGCGCCGTTGGCGCGCATGGTGCGCACCAGCGCGCGGCCGCCCGGCGTCAGCGTGATGCGCTCGGCGATGACCGTGGCGACCACGGACGCGTCCAGCCCCTTCAGCAGCGCCACGCGCTCGCGCAGCGCAGGCTCGAACGCGATTTCGCCGCGCATGGCCCGCTCGGTGATCGCCGACACGTGCTCCTTCATGCCGACGAGGTCGGCGAGTTCGTCGATGCACTCCTGCCCGATCATGGTGGAGTCCATATCGGCGAGGAACAACATCTTGCGCCGCCCGGCCTCGGGCTGGCACACAACATCGATCTCGAGGCCGCCCAGGCTGTTGCGCACCTCCAGCGCCAGCATGGCCAGCGCGTCCTTGTCGATTCTGGCGGAGGCGAAGGGAATGTCGCAGGCTTTGCCCGGACACAGCCAGCGCGCTTCGCCCGCCCGAGGCAGGAACGCGGAAGCCGCCGCGATGATGTTGGAATCGATGGTCGGGCCGGCGTCCGGCGCGATGAGGGTTGCGATGCAGGAAATCACGTGCGATCCGCGGCTGTGCGCCGGTGCATCCGGCGGGAAAGGATTTGAGGCTTGACGCCCGCCATTCTCATTGCAGGCCCGACCGCCAGCGGCAAGTCCGCTCTTGCGATCGAGATCGCACGCGCGCTGGGCGGCGTGGTCGTGAACGCCGATTCCATGCAGGTCTACAAGGACTTGCACGTCATCACCGCCCGCCCGACGCTGGCCGAGCAGGGCGACGTTCCCCACCTCATGTTCGGCGGCGTCGACGCCGCAGTGAACTACTCCGTGGGCCGCTGGCTCACGGACGTCCGCACGACGCTGGCGGATCTCGCCGCCGCGCGCCGCCCCGCCGTGCTCGTCGGCGGCACGGGCATGTATTTCAAGACGTTGACGCAGGGCATCTCCGATATCCCCGCCGTTCCCGATGAGGTGCGCGAGCGGGTGCGCGCGGACGCTGAAGGCGTGCCCCCCGCAGACCTGCACGCGCAACTGACCGCCCGCGACCCGCTCACCGCCGCCCGGCTGCGCCCCACCGATCCCCAGCGCATCGTGCGCGCTTTGGAGGTGCTGGAGGCGACAGGCCAGCCACTCGCGGCCTTCCAGGGCCGGCGCGAGGCGCCAATCCTGCCGCAGGGCTCATGGCGCGGCGTGTTCCTCGCCCCCGACAGGCAGGAGCTTTACCGGCGCATCGACGCGCGCTTCGAGCGCATGATGGAGAGCGGCGCCGTGGAGGAGGTCGCGGCGCTGGCCGCCCGCGATCTCGACCCCGCCCTGCCCGCCATGCGGGCTCACGGCGTGCCCGGCCTCATCGCGTGGCTGCGGGGAGAGGCGACCCGCGAGGAGGCCGTCGCCCGGGGCAAGGCGGACACCCGCCATTACTCAAAGCGCCAATTCACCTTCGCCCGCCACCAGTTGGCAGGCTTCCGATGGGCGGACAGCGCCCCGGCGGCGCAGGCCATCCTGCAGGAAGCGCTCCGGGATTGACCCAGATCAACGCCGCGCACGCCGCCGCCCTTGTCGGATGACGCGTTCGCGAGGATATATGAGCCACGCGCGAACCATAAGGAGAAGGGGAGATGCAGCAGCCGAGGAAAGAATACGAGGACATTCCCGGGACGACGGTCTTCGACGCCGACCAGTGCCGTAAGGGGTACGGGATCAACATGTTCTGCATGTCCCTGCTGAAGGCCCCGAACCGCGAGGCGTTCAAGAAGGACGAGGCGGGCTACCTCAAGCAGTACAACCTGACGCCGGGGCAGACCGAGGCCGTCCTCAAGCGCGACTGGAACGGGATGCTGCGCGAGGGCGGCAACATCTATTTCACAGCGAAGCTGGCGGCGACGGACGGACTGTCTTTCCAACAGGTGGCCGCCATGATGACCGGCTCCACCCAGCAGGAATACGCCGACATGATGCTGAAGGGCGGACGCTCGCCGAACGGCAACCGCAGCAAGTCAGAATGGGCGAACAAGAATGGCTAAGATCGTAGCAGGCGTCTGGACGTCACATGTGCCGGCGATTGGCGCGGCGCTCGACCTCGGCAAGACGCAGGAGCCGTACTGGACCCGCGTCTTCGGCGGTTACGAAAAGTCGAAGGAATGGATCGCGAAGGTGAAGCCCGACGTGTGCATCGTCGTCTTCAACGACCACGCGACCGCCTTCTCGGTGGACATCGTGCCCACCTTCGCGCTCGGCTGCGCGGCGGAGTTCGAGCCCGCCGACGAGGGCTGGGGCCCCCGCCCCGTGCCCGTGGTGAAAGGCCATCCGGAACTGGCCGCGCACATTGCGCAGTCGATCATCCAGGATGATTTCGACATCACGGTGGTCAACAAGATGGAAGTGGACCACGGGCTCACCGTGCCGCTGTCCCTCATGTTCGGCCAGCCGAAGGAGTGGCCCTGCCAGATCATCCCGCTGGCGGTGAACGTGGTGCTCTTCCCGCCGCCCAGCGGCAAGCGCTGCTTCAACCTCGGCCAGGCCATCCGCAAGGCGGTGGAATCCTATCCGGACGACCTGCGCGTGGTGATTTTTGGCACCGGCGGCATGTCGCACCAGATTTCGGGTCCGCGCGCGGGCCTCATCAACAGCGACTTCGACCGGGCGTTCCTGGAGTCTCTCGCCACGGATCCGTCAAAGGCCACCAGCATCCGCCACATCGAGTACATGCGCGAGGCGGGCGCCGAGGGCATCGAGATGGTGATGTGGCTCGTGGCGCGCGGCGCGCTCAGCGACAACGTGGAGGAGATCCACCGCTTCTACACGGTGCCCGCGTCGAACACCGCCGTGGGCCATCTGATCCTTGAGGATCGGGCCTCGGCGCCGTCCGCGCTCGCGGCGGAGTAAGGGCCGCGAGGCCCCCTCCTCCTGCAACGTCATCCCCGGATCAAGTCCGGGGATGCGGATGACGGCCACCTCACTCTCGCGAGATTAGCGCCCCTCCACCGCTTGCGGGGGAGGGTCGGCGCCGGATGGCGCCGGGGTGGGGGTGGTCACCAGCGGACGGCCCTTTGCCTATCGTGGATGCCGGCCGTCGCCGGCATGACGCGCCTGCGGGGCGGGCGCCTTTCGCGTCTTACATGCGCAGAAAGCCTACCGACGTTGTTGATCTAGACGCAGCGCCTCCCCCGTCATGCCGGCAACGGCCGGCATCCACGGCAGGCCACAGGCGCTATGTGTTCGATGGTGAACGCCCCCTCCCGGCTGGCTCCGCCAGCCACCCTCCCCCACTTTGTGGTGGAGGGATTCGCGCACGTTGTTTTGTGCTTCACTACACGGCCTCAATGCTGATCGCCGGCTTCCCTCCACCGCTCGCGGGGGAGGGTCGGCGCCGGATGGCGCCGGGGAGGGGGTGAACCCCGCCACGGACCGCGCGCGTCCTCGCGCGCAGCTTGGAGCCAAATGCCCTCACCCGGTTTGCTCCGCAAACCACCCTCTCCCACGTCGTGGGAGAGGGATTCGCGCACGTTGATTTGCATTTAATTACACGGACTTGATGCTGGTCGTTGGCTTCCCTCTCCCGCTCACGAAGTCGGGCCTGCCCGACTTCGTCCTGATGCGTGATGGAAGTCGGATAGACCCGACTTCCATTCCGGGGGAGGGTCGGCGCCAGATGGCGCCGGGGTGGGGGTAAACCCCTCCCGCAACGTCATCCCCGGACTTGATCCGGGGATCCAAAACCGCAGCGGCTCGTCTGGATCCGCGGGTCAAGCCCGCGGATGACGGCAACATCGGCGCGCCCCTCACACTTCCTTGGTGATGACGTCGACCTGGACGGAGCCCGGCTCAAGCTTGAGAGGCGCGGCGTCCACGCGCTCAAGCTTCACGTTCTTGTCGAAACCGGCCATCTGCAGGATTTCGAGCGTCTCTTCGCCCGAGCTTTCAAACCAGTACTCGGCGCCGGCGGGGATCAGGATGCCCTCGTGCTTGCCGAATTCGCCGATGAGCACGTCGCCGGGGCCATAGAACTTCACTTTGCCGCCCAGCACCATCCAGAAACCATCCATGCCCCGGTGGGAATGCAGGTTGTTCTCGCCGCCCTCGCTGACGATCTGCACACGGCCGCGGATGATCGACGACTTGGCCAGTTCGACGATGCCCTTGCCGCGACGCAGGTTCTCGGGCTTCTTGTAGCTGAAGGTCTGGTAGGCGGGTTTGGTGGCGGCGAGATCGTCCATGGTTTCCTCCGTCTGGCGGGACCGTTGCCCGCTCGCGATCACCTGCACGATCCGTCGAATCCGACTTTCGGTCAACCGGCGCCTCTCGCAAGGGGGCGCTTTCGAGGCTCCAGAGCGATTCAATTCTTGACCGCACCGCTGGTCTCGGCTATTTTTCGTACCGGTATTTCAGATCAGGAGATCGCCGTGAACACGGCTCTTATCGTAACCAGCGCGCCAGGACCGGGACGGCATTAGCCGATTTCCCGCGAATGGCGCATGACCGAGCCCCCCAGAGGGGCTTTTTTGTTGCCGTTTTTCCGGATCGAAACAAGACAGCCTGCCAGGCAGACGGAGTGCGTAAGATGTCGAAGCAAATGACCGGCGCCGCGATGGTGGTGGAAGCCCTGAAGGATCAGGGTGTTGAGACGATTTTCGGCTATCCCGGCGGCGCCGTCCTGCCGATCTACGACGCCCTGTTCCAGCAGAATTTCGTCCAGCACGTGCTTGTCCGTCACGAGCAGGGCGCCGCCCACGCCGCGGAAGGCTACGCGCGCTCCACCGGCAAGGTCGGCGTGCTGCTGGTCACCTCCGGCCCCGGCGCAACCAACGCCATCACCGGCCTCACCGACGCGCTGCTCGATTCCATTCCGCTGGTGTGCATCACAGGTCAGGTGCCCACGCACCTGATCGGCTCCGACGCGTTCCAGGAGTGCGACACCGTCGGCATCACGCGCCATTGCACCAAGCACAACTACCTCGTGCGCTCCATCGAGGACCTACCGCGCATCCTGCACGAGGCGTTCTACGTCGCCCGCAGCGGCCGCCCTGGCCCCGTTGTCATCGACCTGCCGAAGGATGTGCAGTTCGCGAGCGGCATGTACGCCTTCCCGAAGAATGTGCAGCATCGCACCTATCAGCCTAAGCTCAAGGGCGACATGGATCAGGTGCGCCTCGCGGTTGAGATGATGGCGGCTGCGAAGAAGCCCGTGTTCTACTCGGGCGGCGGCGTCATCAACTCAGGCCCCGCGGCCTCGGAGTTGCTGCGCGAACTCGTGGCGCTGACCAACTTCCCGATCACGTCCACGCTGATGGGGCTTGGCGCGTACCCTGCGTCCGGCAAGAACTGGCTGGGAATGCTTGGCATGCACGGCACGTATGAGGCCAACAACGCCATGCACGACTGCGATCTGATGATCGCGGTGGGCTCGCGCTTCGACGACCGCATCACAGGCCGCCTCGACGCGTTCTCGCCCGGCTCGAAGAAGATCCACATCGACATCGATCCCTCGTCCATCAACAAGAACGTGAAGGTCGATCTCGGCATTGTCGGCGATTGCGGGCACGTGCTGGAAGACATGGTGCGCCTGTGGCGCGCATCGGCGAAGAAGAGCGACGAGCAGGCCCTGGGCGAGTGGTGGGACCAGATCGACGAATGGCGCGCGCGCAAGTCGCTCGCCTATCGCAACTCGAAAGAGGTCATCAAGCCGCAGTACGCGGTGCAGCGCCTCTATGAGCTGACGAAGGACCGTAACTCCTACATCACCACGGAAGTGGGCCAGCATCAGATGTGGGCGGCCCAGTTCTATCATTTCGAGGAGCCCAACCGCTGGATGACGTCTGGCGGGCTTGGCACCATGGGCTACGGGCTGCCGGCGGCCATTGGCGTGCAGATGGCCCACCCCGACGCGCTGGTGATCGACATTGCGGGTGAGGCGTCGATCCTCATGAACATCCAGGAGATGTCCACGGCGAAGCAGTATCGCCTGCCGGTGAAGATCTTCATCCTCAACAACGAGTACATGGGCATGGTGCGCCAGTGGCAGGAGCTGCTGCACGGCGGGCGCTACTCGAACTCGTACTCGGAGGCGCTGCCCGACTTCGTGAAGCTCGCCGAGGCCTATGGCGCCAAGGGCATCCGCTGCGATGATCCGGCGAAACTGGACGCCGCCATTATGGAGATGGTCGAGTATCCCGGCCCGGTGATCTTCGACTGCGTCGTCGCAAAGGAAGAAAACTGCTTCCCGATGATTCCGTCGGGCAAGGCGCACAACGAAATGATCCTCATGGAGCTGTCCGACGACGCAGGCGTCGAGATCGGCTCCATCATCGACGAAAAGGGCAAGATGCTGGTGTGAGTTCTTGCATCCACTTTCCCGGGGCTGCGAAGCAGAACCCGGGACCCAGCAGCAGGACTGTACCCCGGATCGCTCCGCGTCCGGGGAGGTCGCGAACCTAAACGCAGGCGCTCCACTTTCCCGGGGCGGGCGTAAGCCCGAACCCGGGACCCAGCAGCAGGACTGTACCCCGGATCGCTCCGCGTCCGGGTAAGTGGCGAACCGAAACGCATGCGCTCCACTTTCCCGGGGCGGGCGAAGCCCGAACCCGGGACCCAGCAGCAGGTCTGGACCCCGGATCTCTCCGCGTCCGGGGAAGTGGCGACCCTAAACGCAGGCGCTCCACTTTCCCGGGGCTGCGAAGCAGAACCCGGGACCCAGCAGCAGGACTGGACCCCGGATCGCTCCGCGTCCGGGGAGGTGGCGAACCTAAACGCAAGCGCTCCACTTTCCCGGGGCTGCGAAGCAGAACCCGGGACCCAGCAGCAGGGCTGGACCCCGGATCGCTCCGCGTCCGGGGAGGTGGCGAACCTAAACGCAGGCGCTCCACTTTCCCGGGGCCGCGAAGCGGAACCCGGGACCCAGCAGAAGGTCTGGACCCCGGATCGCTCCGCGTCCGGGGAGGTGGCAAGCGAGAAGCACACCCATTCCATTCGACGAGACATTCGAAGCTGAACGGACACGACCCATGAACGCCATCGCAGCCCTTTCGCCCTATTCCTCTCCCGCAGGCAAGACGAACAACGAGCGGCATACGCTCTCTGTGCTCGTGGACAACGAGCCGGGCGTCCTCGCCCGCGTGGTCGGCCTGTTTTCCGGCCGCGGCTACAACATCGAAAGCCTCACGGTCGCAGAAGTCGCCCACGTGGAGCGCTGGTCGCGCATCACCATCGTGACCACCGGCTCGCCCGAGGCCATCGAGCAGATCAGCCATCAGCTCGAGCGCATCGTGCCCATTCACAAGGTGACGGACCTCACCGTGCGCGGGCGCGCCATCGAGCGCGAACTCGCCATGATAAAGGTGCGCGGGCGCGGCGAAAGCCGGGTGGAGGCGCTGCGGCTTGGAGAGGCGTTCAAGGCGAAGGTCATCGACGCGACGCTTGAGAGCTTCATCTTCGAGCTGACCGGCGCGCCCGACAAGATCGATGATTTCGTCAACCTCATGCGCCCGCTTGGGCTCGTCGAGCTGTCGCGCACGGGCGTCGCTGCAATCGCGCGCGGGCCGGACGCGGTCTGACGGCGGCGCTGATCCCGCCATGGGCTCCGACCACCTGCTCAGCGTCGCCGCCTTCTGCCTTGCAGGGGCGATGACGCCGGGGCCCAACAACCTGATGCTGCTGGCGAGCGGGGTGAACTTCGGGTTCGCCCGCACTCTGCCGCACGTGGTCGGGGTGATGATCGGCTACTGTGTCCTGCTGCTGGCGGTAGGCTCGGGGCTTGGCCAGCTGTTCAGCGCGTTTCCGCCCGCCTACACGGCGCTGAAAGTCATCGGCGTGATCTATTTGTTGTGGCTGGCGTGGAAGGTCGCGAGCGCCAGCGCGGCCAACGGCGCCGCGCAAGCCTCGCGCCCGTTCACGTTTCTGGAGGCGGCCGCCTTTCAGTGGGTGAACGTGAAGGGCGTGCTCGTGGCGTTCAGCGCCGTGGCGGCGTTCACCCGTCCCGACGCGTTCGCCCAGACGCTGTTTGCGCTCGTCGCCATCTCGACTGCGACCGCCGGCCTGTCGGCGGCGACGTGGGCGCTGTTCGGCTCCGGCCTCAGCCAGTGGCTCGCGGACCCGCGCGTGCGGCGGCGGTTCAACATCGGCATGGCGGCCATGCTTGTGGCCTCCCTCTGGCCCATGCTGGCCGACTGATGATTGCACATGGCGCCTCGCCCACAATGCAGCGTCAGGTTCACCTATCAGATTGACAGGTCATAGGCTATCATTATGATAGGCGAATGCGTCGTGACGATCCGCCGAACAATGTAGCCACGCTGCGCCCCCGACCCTCAGCACTGGAGGCGCTGGTTCGCAAACTGGCGCAGGATTCCGCGAATGTTCGCTGGCGGTCGCAAAGCTATGAAACACATGCGGAAAGCCGGATGCTTTGGCGGGACATCACGGACAAGATGATGTTCGAGGTGCTGCGAACCGGGTTTATAAAGGGGGAGATCGAACCCGGGCGCGACCCGGGCGAATGGAAAGTCAAAATGTGTAAACAGATGAAGGGCCAACGGGAGGTGGGCGTGGTGACGGTGGTCATCAACAGTCAACGGCTTTTCGTCAAAACGGTGGAATGGGAAGACCTCAGATGACCAGGCATGAACTCTTCGCTGTTGGTTCGCGCCATCCTGCGCTGATGCCATATCATTACAAAGAGTGCGGGCTTGATAACATCTATCTGGCGAATGGCTTCACTATCGAGGACATGGATGGCGACGACTACGTCTCCATTGAAAACGTGGATGGCCTCTGGAAAGCCATCGGCCTGAATCTGGTGAGGGATCAAAAGACCTTTGCTCCCAAAGAAATCAGGTTTTTGCGGACTCAAATGGAGATGACGCAAGCTGAACTTGCCCTGCTGCTGAGGGTTGACGATCAGACCGTTGCGAGATGGGAAAAGCAAAAGTGCAAGATCCCCGGCCCTGCGGATCTCGCATTGCGAGTGTTGTTTCTGTCCTCCACGATAGCGCAGCCCGAGGGTGGGGAATTGTTGAAGCACCTCCACGAGGCGGTCAGAGCGATCGTCGAGAAAGACGACACCGCCGTTGATGATCTGCTCTTTGTCCAGCGTGACCATCATTGGGACGCCCAGCGAGGCGTCGCGGTTGCTTAAAGCGCGCATACACGCTGTCAGGTGCTGGAAGACTCCCTTTGACGGGAGCCGCGCCGACCCCTAGAAGGCTCCCGCACAGTTTTCGGGAGCCGGCTCACCGAGCCCGCCCGGCCACGCCTGAGGCGGGCTATCGTCCGCGTTGACCACAAGGAACACCAAGATGCGCGTTTATTACGATCGTGACGCCGACCTCAACCTCATCAAAGGCAAGAAAGTCGTCATCGTCGGTTACGGCAGCCAGGGCCGCGCCCACGCGCTGAACCTCAAGGACTCGGGCGCCAAGGAGCTTCGCGTCGCCCTGAAGGCCGGCTCGCCGACCGCCAAGAAGGTCGAGGCCGACGGCCTCCAGGTGCTCAGCGTCGCGGAAGCGGCGAAGTGGGCCGACCTCATCATGATGGCGACCCCCGACGAACTGCAGGCCGACATCTACAAGAACGAGATCGCCGACAACATCCGCGACGGCGCGGCGATCGCCTTCGCCCACGGCCTCAACGTGCACTTCGGCCTCATCGAGCCCAAGAAGAGCGTCGACGTGGTGATGATTGCGCCCAAGGGCCCCGGCCACACGGTGCGCGGCGAGTACCAGAAGGGCGGCGGCGTGCCCTGCCTCATCGCCGTTCATCAGGACGCGTCGGGCAACGCCCATGACCTCGCGCTTTCCTACGCCTGCGGCGTTGGCGGCGGCCGTTCGGGCGTTATCGAGACGAACTTCCGCGAAGAGTGCGAGACGGATCTCTTCGGCGAGCAGGTCGTGCTCTGCGGCGGCCTCGTCGAGCTGATCCGCGCCGGCTTCGAGACGCTGGTGGAAGCCGGCTACGCGCCGGAAATGGCCTACTTCGAGTGCCTGCACGAAGTGAAGCTGATCGTCGACCTCATCTACGAGGGCGGGATCGCCAACATGAACTACTCGATCTCGAACACCGCCGAGTGGGGCGAGTACGTCACGGGTCCGCGCATCATCACCGATGAGACGAAGGCCGAGATGAAGCGCGTCCTCAAGGACATCCAGACCGGCAAGTTCACCTCGGAGTGGATGCAGGAGTACCGCGCCGGCGCCGCCCGCTTCAAGGGCATCCGCCGCGTCAACGACTCCCACCAGATCGAAGAGGTCGGCGAGCGCCTGCGCGGCATGATGCCGTGGATCGGCAAGAACAAGCTCGTGGACAAGGCGCGCAACTAAGCGCGCCTGATTTCCAGCGAACGACTGCTCATCTCCCCGCACGCGGGGAGATTTCTTTTTTGGGATGCGCTCTACCGCGCCAGCGCGTCCAGCACCCGCGCCCATGAGCGCGCGCCCTTGTGGAAGCTCTTCACTTCGTACTTCTCGTTGGGCGAATGGATGCGGTCGTCATCCAGCCCGAAGCCGATCATCAGCGAATCCATGCCAAGATCGCGCTTGAAAGCGCCGATCACGGGGATCGAGCCGCCGCCGCCCGCCATCACCGCCTCGCGGCCCCATTCCGCCGTGAGCGCGGCGCGGGCCTTCTGCAGCATCGGCGAGGCGAAGGGCAGCGCAATCGCAGGCGATGCGCCATGGCTATGGAACGACGCGCGGCAATCCTGCGGCAGGCGCTCCTGCACGAACGCGCGGAAGCTCTCAACGATCTTCTGCGGGTTCTGGTCGCCCACCAGGCGGAACGACACCTTGGCGGACGCGCGCGCGGGCAGCACGGTCTTGGTGCCCTCCCCCGTATAGCCGCCGATGATTCCGTTCACATCGCAGGTGGGGCGCGACCACACCTGCTCAAGCACGCTGCGGCCTTTTTCGCCCGCGGGCGCCCCCAGCCCCACGGCGCCGAGAAAGGCGCTTTCGTCAAAGTCGAGCGCCCGCCACTGGGCCGCGACATCGGCGGGCAATTCCGACACGCCGTCGTAAAAGCCGGGAAGCGTGACGCGTCCGGTCTCATCATGGAGATCGGCCAGAATGCGCGCCAGCACGCGGATCGGGTTCATGGCCGCGCCGCCGAACAGGCCCGAGTGAAGATCGCGCGAGGCGGCGTCGATCACGACTTCCTCCAGCACGAGCCCGCGCAGCATGGTGGTGATCGACGGCGTGTCGCGGTCCCACATGTTCGTGTCGCACACCAGAACCGCGTCGGCTTTCAGCTCCTGCGCGTTTTCCGCAAGGAACGCGCCCAGCGAGGGCGAGCCGCACTCCTCCTCGCCCTCGAACAGGATCGACACGTGGCACGGCAGGCCGCCGGCGCCCATGAAAGCGCGACACGCCTCGACGAACGCCATGAGTTGGCCCTTGTCGTCGGCGGCGCCGCGGGCGACGATGCGCTTCGAGCCCTCGGCCTCAACGATGCGCGGCGCGAAGGGATCGGTCTCCCACAGGTTGAGCGGATCAACCGGCTGCACGTCATAGTGCCCGTAGAACAGCACGTGGGGCGCATCAGCCCGCGCGGACTTCGCGTGGGCCACCACCATGGGGCGACCTGCTGTCGGCCGCACGGAGGCGTCAAAGCCCATGCCGCTCAGCTGATCCGAAAGCCAGCCGGCCGCGCGGGCGCACTCGTCCGCAAACGCAGGATCGGTCGAGATGGAGCGGATGCGCAGCAGGTCGAACAGGCGCGCCAGCGAGGCGTCCAGATCGCGGTCGATGGCGGCGAGCGCGGCGTCGAGTGCCATGGGATGCTTATCCTTGTTGCGTTCAGCGACGACCGCCGCCGAGCATGCCGCCCAGCACATTGCGCAGGATGGCGCGCGAGATCTGCGTGCCGATTGTGCGCGCAGCCGACGAGGTCGCGGACTTGATGATCTGCTCCGCGATGGTGGGCGGCGTTTTCATCGGCTTGCCGGTGCGCGGGTTGATCTGCGGCTTGCCGCCGCCGAGCATCCCGCCGAGCATGTCCATGATGCCGCCGCCGCCCTGGGGCGCAGCCGCTTCCTCGGCGCGTTTCTGCAACTGCTCGAAGGCTGACTCGGCCTCGAAGTGCTGGTCGTACTTGCCCTGCAGAGGGCTCTTGCGCTGCACGTCCTCGCGCTCGTCCGGCGTCAGCGGCCCAACGCGGGCTGTGGGCGGCGCAATCAGCGTGCGCGCCACTTCTGTCGGCGCGCCCTTCAGATCGAGCGTGGACACCAGCGCCTCGCCGACCCTCAGTTCGGTGATCGCCGTCGCCGTGTCAAAGCCCTTGCGCTGCCGGAACGTTTCAGCCGCAGCGCGAACCGCCTTCTGGTCGCGCGGGGTGAACGCGCGCAGGGCGTGCTGCACGCGGTTGCCGAGCTGGCCCAGCACGGTCTCCGGCACGTCGAGGGGGTTCTGGGTCACGAAATAGACGCCCACGCCCTTGGAGCGGATCAGGCGCACCACCTGCTCCACCGCATCGAGCAGCGCCTTGGGCGCGTTGTCGAACAGCAGGTGCGCCTCGTCGAAGAAGAAGACGAGCTTCGGCTTCTCGGGGTCGCCGACTTCCGGCAGGGTCTCGAACAGCTCCGAGAGCATCCACAGCAAAAACGTGGCGTAGAGCCGCGGGCTGCGCATCAGCTTGTCGGCGGCGAGAATGTTGATGATCCCGCGCCCGTCGCGATCCGTGCGCATGAAGTCGCGCAGATCCAGCGCCGGCTCGCCGAAGAAAGAGCCCGCCCCCTGGTTCTCGAGCACCAGCAGCGCGCGCTGGATGGCCCCCACGGTCGCTGGCGCGACGTTCCCGTACTTGGCCGACAACTCGGCGCGATTCTCCGAGATGAACTGGAGCATCGCCCGAAGATCCTTCAGGTCGTGCAGGATGAGGCCATGCTCATCAGCGACGCGGAAGACGATGTTGATGACGCCTTCCTGCACGTCGTTGGCTTCGAGCAGGCGCGCAAGCAGCAGCGGCCCCATCTCGGAAATAGTCGCGCGGATCGGATGCCCCTGCTCGCCGAACAGATCCCAGAAGACGACCGGAAAGTTGTCCGGCGCCCATTCAAAGCCCATGTCGGTCGCGCGCTGGGTGAAGTGCGGCTTCGGCTCGCCCGGCGCCGCGATGCCGGACAAGTCGCCCTTCACGTCGGCGGCGAACACCGGAACGCCCGCGTTGGCGAACCCTTCGGCGAGGGTCTGGAGCGTTACGGTCTTTCCGGTTCCGGTGGCTCCGGTCACCAGGCCATGCCGGTTGGCGAGCTTCAGGTTCAGGTGCTGAAAAGCCCCTTCGCCCTTACCGATCAAGATCTTCCCCGGCTCGTTCCTCGGGTCGGCGTCCATCTGCAATCCTCCAGGCGAATCTCGGCGCAAATCGGCTATACAATGCAGCGCTTATAGGACACGCCGCCACGGCTTTCCACCGCAGCGACGGCGAAGGCGCCGGATGAGGGGCGCCGCGCGTTGACATGGGTCGCAAGGTCCATGATGTTCAAGTGCGGAACGCCGACGATGGGAGGGGCCGCTGCGCACAAAGCGCGCCAGATACCGGATAACCCAGACGCTGATCGCGTTGCTGGCCCTGCTTGGGTCGGCGGTCGTGGATCTGCGCGGCTTCTACGGATCAGGCGTCGCGGAAATCGGGCTTGTGAGCCCTGCGCAGAACCATGAGGCGCACGAGAAGTTCGCCTCAATCACCCGCGCCCTCGAAGAGACCGAGGAATACTTCTCCAACGACGCGCCGCACGGACGGTCCGGCCGCGGGTGGTCCGCTTCCGCCGACGCTGGCCTCCGGAGCCATGCCGCAGGCGCCTGGCGCCCGCCGACCCGTTGTCTGTGCGCCCACCCGCCCACGGGGCCTCCCTCAGCCTGAGTGATCGACGCGGACGCGCGATGCGCACATCCAGTGCGCTTCACCGGCCGCCGTTAGTCCGCGCCTGCGCCTCTGCCAAAGAGGTCGCCGGCTTGCGCCAGCTCCATCGCGAGCACACTCTCAATTGGCTGTCATTTCATGGAATCGCTAGGACCAGATCTCCTCAAGCTCGTCCAGATTATCTGGATCAACATCATTCTCTCGGGCGACAACGCCGTCGTCATCGCGCTCGCCTGCCGCGGGTTGCCCGAGAACAAGCAGAAGTCCGGCATGATGATCGGCGCGCTCGTCGCCGTGGTCATGCGCATTGTGTTCACGGTGGCGGTCGCCACTCTGCTCGCCACACCCTTCCTGAAGATCATCGGCGGCTGCCTGCTGCTGTGGATCGCCGTGAAGCTGGTGCGCGGCGAAGATGAGGGCGGCGACAACATCGCGGCTTCTGATCGCCTGTTCCACGCGGTGAAAACCATCGCCATCGCCGACATGGTGATGAGCCTCGACAACGTGCTCGCGATCGCGGCCGTGGCGAAGGACTCGACCATGCTGCTCATGGTTGGCCTTGCGATCTCGATCCCGCTGATCGTGGCGGGCGCGGCGATCATCATGCGCCTGCTGGCCCGCTTCCCCGTGCTTGTGTGGGCCGGCGCAGGCCTGCTCGGATGGGTCGCGGGCGAGATGCTCATCACCGACCCGTGGCTGGTGAAGACGCTGGGCGCAGCGATGGTTCACACCCTTGAGCTGCCGACGGCGGCCGTGGGCGCGGCGCTGACCGTTGGCCTCGGCTACATCCTCAACCGCATGGCCGCAAACCATGCCGTGGAGCGCGAAGCCTGAGAGGGGGCGCCCCCCTCTCATCCGCATGCAACCCGAATTGAAAGAGGTTTCACATGCCTGCATTCGCAATCCCCGTCTGGGTGTGGCTCAACGCCGCCATCCTTATCGCCGCCTGCGCGTTCGTTCTTGGCCGGGTCTCCGGCGAGAGCGCCCACCACTGATGCAAACGGGGGCCGCCGCGCGCGGCCCCCGACTTTCAACACAAGCGCGGCTTGAAACGCGCGGCTCAATTGGCGATTGTCTCCCGGCAGCATGAAGGCGCGAGTCGCGAGGCGACCGCCCCGCCGGAGAAAGCACCATGGAAGAGTTGATCGGCCGCATCACAGCGGCCCTGAACATCGATGCCGGCCTCGCCCACAACGCCGTCGGCGCCGTGCTCGGTTTTCTCCAGAAGGAGGGGCCGACAGGCGAAATATCCCAGCTCATCGCCGGCCTCCCCGGCGCGCAGGAGGCCATTGACGCAGCCGCCGCAGGCAGCGGCGGAGGCGGCGGACTGATGGGCGCCCTTGGCGGCCTGTTCGGCGGCGCAGGCGGGCTGATGGGGCTGGCCGCGCAGTTGCAGGGGATGGGCCTCGGCATGGACCAGATCCAGACCCTCGCGGAGGAGTTCTTCGCAGCCGCCCGGGAGAAACTGGGCGAGGAGGCCGTGGGGCGCATCACCGCGCAGATTCCAGGCCTCGACCGCTTCGTCTGACCAGACCGCGCGCCGCCCGCCTCCTACCAAGGACGCGCCTCCTACCAAGGACGCGCCTCCTACCAAGGACTCGTGGCTTCGCGGGCGGCGCAGTGTACAAGGGCGACCAAAGAGCAACGCGCCAAGGTCGCCCCATGTCCGACGCCCCGCCGAACACAGACGCTTTCGCCGCAGCCTTTCCACCGGTGGACGAACAGGGCTGGCGCAAGCTCGTGGACAAGGCGCTGAAGGGCGCGCCGTTCGAGCGCCTCGTCTCGCGCACGGCGGATGGCCTCGAGATCCAGCCTCTCTACGGGCGAGACCGTTCCGGCCGCGCGCCTGTTGCGCGCGCCGCCCAAGGGCCATGGGCCGCCCTGACGCGCATCGACCATCTGGACGCCGACGCCGCCGCACCGCAGGCGCTGGCGGACGCGGAGGGCGGCGCCGCCGGGCTGGCGCTGGTGTTCGCCGGCGCGCGCAACGCCTATGGCTGCGGCCTGCCGGCCGGCGCGCTGCGGGAGGCGCTCGCGACGCTCGATCTCAAGCCGCTCGCGATCAGCCTGCATATGGGCGCGGACGAGCGCTCGGCCGAAGACCTCGCCGACCTCATCGAGGCGCAGGGACTTGATCCCGCCAGCGCGCGCGTCTCGTTCGGCCTGCGCGTGATCGACGCCGCCGATCTGGCCTCACGCGTGCAGGCGCTGGCCGCGCGCGGGTTTGTCGGGCCCTTCTGCGCGGCGGACGGGCGCATGATCCACGCCGCAGGCGGCACGGACGCGCAGGAGCTTGCATTCACCATCGCCGAAGCGCTCACCGCCCTGCGGGCGCTGGAAGCCTCCGGGATGCCTCTGGACGCCGCCCGCCGCGCCATCGGCTTCCGGGTCGCGGTGGATGCGGACCAGTTCGCCTCCATCGCAAAGCTGCGCGGGCTGCGCAGGCTGTGGGCGCGCATTGAGGAAAGCTGCGGCCTGGCGCCGATACCTGTTCATGTGGAGGCGGAAACCGCCTGGCGCATGATGACCCGCCGCGACCCGTGGGTGAACGCGCTGCGCACCACCACCGCCGCCTTCGCGGCTGGCGTCGCGGGCGCGGACGCTGTCTGCGCGCTGCCCTTCACGCAGGCGCTTGGCCTGCCCGAACCGGAGGCGCGCCGCCTCGCCCGCAACGCCCAGCTCATCCTGATCGAGGAAGCGAACCTGGGGCGCGTGGCCGATCCCGCCGCAGGCTCCGGCGCCATGGAGGCGCTGACTGACGCGCTCGCAGCCAAGGCATGGACGTTGTTGCAGGAGATCGAGCGCGAGGGCGGCCTCGCCGCCTCCCTCTCCAGCGGCGCGCTTGCCCAACGCGTCGCGCAGGCCCGCGCGGCGCTTGAGAAAGACGCCGCCCGCCGCAAGCTGCCCATCACCGGCACAAGCGAGTATCCCAACCTGACGGAAGCCCCTGTTAAAACGCTGGCGCCGCTGCCCACGCGCTTGCCGGCCGAAGGCGCCTTCGCGCCAATGCGCCTTGCCGAAGACTTCGAGTGGCTGCGCGATCTCGCCGACGCGGACGTTGAGGCCAAAGGCGCGCGCCCGCGGGTCTTCCTCGCGGCGCTGGGCGGCGTGGTGGCGGCGAGCGCGCGGGTCGGGTTCGCGCGCGGCCTGTTCGAGGCAGGCGGGTTCGAGACCATCGACTCCGGCGCCCTCGCGGATGGAGAGGCCGCCGCAGCCGCGTTCGCCGCCAGCGGCGCGCGCCTCGCATGCCTGTGCGGACCAGACGCCGCCTACGCCGAGGCCGGCGCTGCGTTCGCCCACGCCATCGCAGGGGCCGGCGCCAGCCGTGTGTGGCTCGCGGGACGCCCCGGCGAGCAGGAGGCTGCGCTTCGGCAAGCGGGCGTCAGCGGCTTCGTCTTCGCGGGCTGCGACGCCGTCGCGACCCTGAAGGACGCACGCGCCGCGCTGGCCTGATTAGAGCCTGTGGGCGCTCGCGTGGGCGGGCGCGGAAACGGGTTCGGGCGCGCGCCTTGCGAACAGGCGAAACGCGTCGGCCCGCGCCACGCAAAAGAACGCGAGCAGCCAGATCGACATCTCGACTGTGTGGCGCATGCGGTTCTGCTCGTGGCCGTTGAGCGCATGCGCCAGAACGAGAAAACACGCCGACGGGATGAGCAGAACGGCGATGCCCGCCCGCGCGCCTCGATCCGCGACGCAGAGCAGGACAGCCGCAAACGCGAACGTGAGCAGGTAGAAACTCAACAGCCCGCCCCGATACGCCAGCGCGACGACATTGAGGCGCCCATCGGCGCCGCGGATCCCGAGATCTGGCGCGACATCGACGCGATCCCAGTTCACCGGTGTGAAGAAATATTTATGCGACGGGGCCGAAAGCGATTGCAGCGCCGCGAGAACACGCCCCTTCGCGTATGAGAGCGGATGGGCGAGAATGTTGCGCGCCGCCTCTCCGGCGCACAGTTTCGAGACAAGCACGAGATCAGGATTGTTCAATCTCATCGCGGGGTGCGGATGCTCATCCTGCCGCAACGGCGCTTTCAGATACGTCTCGAAGGCGCAGCGTTCTTTCGCCTCGCCGGACAGCGATGGCGCCACCTGCGCAAGGTTGAAGCCCATCCAGCTGCCGTTCGCGGCGATGCCGAAATGAACGTGATTTTTTACGCTCGGCGCCGCCGCTGCAATCACCGCAGCCACGGCAGGCGCCAACACGCGGACGCGCCACGCGGCTCGCCCCAGCGCCACCCAGAGGCTTGCGAACACAACGCCGATATAAAGCGGATGAAACAGCGACCACGTGAGACACAAGGCCGCCGCGCAACCGAACGCCAGCGCGAAAGATGCGCGCGAGCCTGTCTTGACAGCCCATAACAGCGCGCAACCTTGCGCGAGGAACAACACGCTCGCAAAGTGCGGATAGAAAACATACGTCTCATAGAACATGACGGATGGAAGCGCGGGGTAAATCGCAGCGGCGACACCGGCGAGACGGGCGCGCACGTTCAGGAGCCTCAGGGCGGCGAACACAAGAGCGGCGCCGGCCAACGTCAAACCCATGTTGAAGACGTGGCCCATGTGGGTGACGCACGCCGCATCGGCGTCGCACATCTTGGCGAAAGCGCCGAGGATCAAATTCCACAAAGGCGGCTGCGAGTGCAGGTTGACGAGCGCATCGAACAGCCCGGCATTGAGCTGATCCAGCGGAAGGTGCTGCCAGTGCGTACCCGTCACCACGCCTGTATCAGGCTCCACGCCAAAACCGCGCAGCATCACGCGCGTGAAGATAAGAACAGCGCACGCAGCCATGAGCGCAGCGGCGAAGGTCCGCATGTGCGCGGATGTTTCGTACTTTTGCATGAGCGCTCGCCCGCTGTCTGAAAACAAAATCCGGGATGCGGTAAATTACATCCTGAATTTAGGCCTGAACAACTCAGCGCGTCGACAACAAGCTGGGATTGCTATGAACGCATGGTATAAAAATAAGGACGATGCGTCGCCTGTTGTCGAAGCGTCATGCAGCGTTCCTCGGCCTCCCGAAAACGGCGCAATCGCACAGGCCGCCAATCCGCCAAACGGCCTATTGGTCGCGGGGCGCGCGCGCGCGTATAGTCGGCATGACCCAAGGACCGGCCCATGACCCGTATTCCGAATTTCGCCGATATCCCGTTCGCGCCGACCCAGGCGCCCAGCGGCCTGACCATCGCAGAGCCGTGGCTCACGCCGGAGGGCATCGCGGTCAAGGCCGCCTACAACGCAGGCGACATCGACGGCCTCGATTTTCTAGACACGAAGCCCGGCGCAGCGCCCTTCGTGCGCGGCCCCTACCCCACCATGTACGTGAACCAGCCGTGGACGATCCGCCAGTACGCGGGTTTCTCGACGGCTGAGGATTCCAACGCGTTCTACCGGCGCAATCTGGCTGCCGGCCAGAAGGGCCTGTCCATCGCTTTCGATCTCGCCACCCACCGGGGCTATGATTCAGATCACCCGCGCGTGGCCGGCGACGTGGGCATGGCCGGCGTCGCCATCGATTCCATTTACGACATGCGCACGCTGTTCGACGGCATCCCGCTCGACCGCATGTCCGTGTCCATGACCATGAACGGAGCCGTGCTGCCGATCATGGCGCTCTACATCGTGGCGGCGGAAGAACAGGGCGTGTCGCAGGACAAGCTGTCCGGCACGATCCAGAATGACATTCTCAAAGAATTCATGGTGCGCAACACCTACATCTATCCGCCTAAGGATTCGATGCGCATCATCTCCGACATCTTCGCCTACACATCGGCGGATATGCCGAAGTTCAACTCGATCTCGATTTCCGGCTACCACATGCAGGAAGCCGGCGCGACGCAGGATCTTGAACTCGCCTATACGCTGGCGGACGGCGTCGAGTACGTGCGCGCGGGCGTCGCCGCCGGCCTCGATATTGACGCGTTCGCGCCGCGCCTGTCGTTCTTCTGGGCGATTGGCATGAACTTCTTCATGGAGGTGGCGAAGCTGCGCGCGGCGCGCCTCTTGTGGGCGAACCTCATCAAGCCGTTCGACCCGAAGAACGAGAAATCGCTGGCGCTGCGCACCCACTGCCAGACATCGGGCTGGTCGCTCACCGCGCAGGATGTGTTCAACAACGTCACGCGCACGCAGATCGAAGCCATGGCCGCCACGCAAGGCCACACGCAATCCCTGCACACCAACGCGCTTGACGAGGCGCTGGCGCTGCCCACCGACTTCTCCGCCCGCATCGCGCGCAACACGCAGATTTTCCTGCAGCAGGAGAGCGGCACGACGCGCATCATCGATCCGTGGGGCGGCTCTTACTATGTCGAGCGGCTCACCGCAGACCTCGCCATGCGCGCGAAGGCGCATATGGATGAGGTGGAGAGCCTCGGCGGCATGGCGAAGGCCATCGACGCGGGAATCCCGAAGCTGCGCATCGAAGAGGCGGCTGCGCGAACGCAGGCGCGCATCGACACCGGGCAGCAGGCGGTGATCGGCGTCAACAAGCACCGGCTTGCGGACGAACCAGCTATCGACGTGCTGAAGGTGGACAACTCTTCCGTTCGCGCGCAGCAGATCGAGAAGCTCCGGCGCCTGCGCGCCGAGCGCGATCCCCGCGCGGTGGAGGCGGCTCTGACCGCGCTCGCCAATGGCGCGCGTGGGGGCGGCAACCTGCTCGCGCTGGCGGTGGACGCGGCGCGCGCCAAGGCGACGGTTGGCGAAATCTCGCTGGCGCTCGAAAACGTATTCAACCGCCATGTGGCGCAGATCCGCACGATTTCGGGCGTGTACCGCAACGAGGCCGGGCCTCAAAGCGACGCGGTGGCGCGCGTGCAGCGCCTGACAGATGCGTTCAGGGAGAACGAGGGCCGCCCGCCGCGCGTGCTCGTCGCCAAGGTGGGCCAGGATGGGCACGACCGCGGCCAGAAGGTGGTGGCCTCCGCGTTCTCCGATCTTGGCTTCTCGGTGGACATCGGCCCCCTGTTCGCCACACCCGCCGAGGCGGCGCGTCAGGCGGTGGAGGGAGAGGCCCACGTGGTGGGCGTCTCGTCGCTCGCCGCAGGCCACCTGACGCTGGTGCCGGAACTGAAGGCGGAACTCGAAAAGCTCGGTCGCGACGACATCATGATCGTGGTGGGCGGGGTGATTCCGCAGCAGGATTTCGAGGCCCTGCGCAAGGCGGGCGCGGCTGCGATCTTCCCGCCGGGCACGCCGGTGGCGGAAGCAGCCGAGCGCCTGCTGGAGGAGCTCAACGCGCGCCTGGGCTACGCGCAGAAGCCCGCGGCGGAGTGAGGCTCACGCGATGAAGCGCGCGCACTGGACCGCGCGCGTCCTCGCGCGCAGGCAAACCACAATGCGAGCGGGGACGCTCGCGGTCCACAACAGCGCTCGATGTTCATGCAGCGTCATGGCGGCGAAGGCCGCCATCCACGACAGGCCACGAGCACGCCGGCCTGCCGTGGATTCCGACCTTCGTCGGAATGACGGAGCCGTTGGCGCCTCTATTCCAACAACGGCGCAGCGCCCAGACGGGCACAGCGTCATCCCCGGACTTGATCCGGGGATCCAATACCGCAGCCGCTCGCATGGATCCGCGGGTCAATCCCGCGGATGACGGCAACCGACACGCCGCGCATGACGGCCGCAGGCGAGCGGGGACGCTCGCGGTCCACAACAGCGCTCGCGTCCCCGCAGCGTCATGGCGGCGAAGGCCGCCATCCACGATAGGCCACGAGCCCTTGGCCTGCCGTGGATTCCGACCTTCGTCGGAATGACGGAACCGTTGGCGCCTCTATTCCAACAAAGGCGCAGCGCCCAGGCGGGCGCCGCTGCGATCTTCCCGCCGGGCACGCCGGTGGCGGAAGCAGCCGAGCGCCTGCTGGAGGAGCTCAACGCTCGCGTCCCCGCAGCGTCATGCCGGCGACGGCCGGCATCCACGACAGGCCACGAGCACGACGGCCTGCCGTGGATGCCGACCTTCGTCGGAATGACGGAGACGTTGGCGCCTCTATTCCAACAACGGCGCAGCGCCCA
>JAIXSM010000004.1 GCA_027484655.1 Hyphomicrobiales bacterium
AGGCGGGGCCCCGCGGCGGCCCAGTGCGCGATCACATCGCGGGGATCTCGCCCCGGATAGAGCCAAGCCAGATCCTGCGCGCTGGCCTTCACCACATCGCAGAGCGCCACGCGCGCCTCCACCAGACGCACGGCCTCCTCGCGGGGCGGCAGCACGCCGGGCCGCACGTTGGGATCAAAACTGATGGACGCGCGCCCGCGCGCGTCGCGCATGAGCGCGAGCACGGCGTCGCCCGTGGGCGGGGTCATCGCATGGAAGGACGAGACGTGAAGGTGGACGACGCCGGCGGGCAACGCGGCGGGCGGGCCTGAGCGCTCGTGCGCCGTGCCGTGCAGATAGAGCGTGAACGACACGCCCTCTTCGGTTTCCGGCGACACGAGCGCCAGCGGCATGGGCGCATCGCACGTAACAAGCGCGCCGCACTCCACGCCCGCAGCAAGCAGCGCTGCGCGAAACCGCGCGCCCCACGCGTCCGACGAGACGGCGCCTGCGAACGACACGGGCGCGCCCAACGCGCCGAGCGCCCGGGCGGTGTTGAACGCCGAGCCGCCCAGCGCCGCCTCGAAGCGGGCGGCGTCCCCCGCGCCGGGCGCGAGGGGCGCGAGATCCAGAATGGTTTCGCCCGCAACGAGAATGCGTCCCACCCAAACCTCCGAACGCGGCGAAAGACCGCGATTGACCGCGTGCGCCAGCTATACCAGTGTGCGCGCCAGCGCGGCGCCTACGCAGCCGCAAAAAAACACGACGGGCAGGGATCGCCGCAGCCACATGCAGTTTTCGTTTTTTCACCTGATGCCGTGGACCGGCCTCGATGAGGCCCCATCCGAGTGGCCCGCCCCCAACGCCGGCTTCGACGGCGAGCGCGGAACGCAACTCTACGAGACGTACATCTCCACCATGGCCCATGCGGAGGCGTGCGGCTTCGACTGGGTGGGGGCGAACGAGCACCACTATTCCCCCTACAGCATCATGTCGAACTGCAACCTGATCGGCGCCGCGCTGACCCAGCGCACGAGCGACATCAAAATAGCGATGCTGGGCAACCTGCTGCCGCTGCTGAACCCGGTGCGCGTGGCGGAAGAATACGCCATGCTCGACGTGATGAGCGGCGGGCGGCTGGTGGCTGGCTTCGTGCGCGGCATTCCGCACGAGTACATCTCCTACAACATCCCGCCCGATGAATCGCGCACCCGCATGCGCGAGGCGCTCAACATCATCCTGAAAGCATGGACGGAGCCAGAACCCTTCGGCTGGGAGGGCGAGCACTACCAGTATCGCGCCATCTCCATCTGGCCAAAGCCCCGCCAGAAGCCACATCCGCTGATGCTGCTGTCGGCGAGCAGCGAGGAGTCCGCGGACTTCGTCGGCGCGTTTCCAGCAATGGTCGGCCTCACGCTCATCAGCGACCTCGACGTGGCGGCGAAGATCATCGACGCCTACCGCGCAAGCGCCCGGGCGCACGGCCGCGAGGTTGGCCCGCAGGATATTCTCATCGGCCAGCAGACGTGCATTTGCGAAACGGACGAGGAAGCGCAGGAGCGCCTCGGCGAGGCCGCCGCCTATTTTCATCGCGTGCTCATGCGCCCGCAGCAGGATGCGCAGCGCATCATCCTGCAGAAGACGCGGTTCTTCGGCGATGAGAACCAGAGCGCCTATTTTCAAAAGCGCCTGCAAACCATCAAGGGCCGCACCATCAAGGAGCAGATCGAGGCAGGCTCGATCCTGTGCGGCAGTCCTGAATCCGTGGTGCGTCAAATCAGGCGGCTGCGCGACAAGCTGGGCGCGGGTCGCATCAACATGAACATGAAGATCGGCACGATGCCGGACGAGGTCGTGATGCGCGGCATGGAGCTGTTCCGCGACCGCGTGCTGCCGCACGTGCGCGATCTGTGACGGGAAGGTCTTGCCGATGAATGACGCAACAAAACGCGCGCTCTTGTGGATCGGCGCGGACGCCCCGGCCCTGCGCGGCGCGCTGGATCAGGAATACCATGTGCTCGCTGGCGCCGCAGACGTGGACGCGCTTGTGGCGCAGATTGCGGGGGAGCCCGGCGGCCGGCTCGATGTGATCGCGACCGGCGACGGCGCCGCGTGTGCGCTCGCGCTCGCCGCAGCCGCGCCGGAGCGCGTCGGGCATATGGTGTTGCTGGCGCCGCGCCTTGCGAGCGCGCCGACGCCGGTGGAGGCGCGCGCGCTGGTCCTCGTGGGCGCAGCCGACAGGGCGGGCAGCGAGACGGGACGCGCGCTGAAAAGCGCCCTGCCCCACTGCCACCTCACCTATGTCTGGGGCGCAGGCGCAGACCTCGCGGCCGAGGCTTCGGGGCGCGCCATCGCGATCGTCAGCGATTTTCTGGCGCGCGGCGAGGCGTTTCTGGTGCGGCAGGCGGGGTGAGGCCGCAGGCAATCCCAGTCTTGTTCGGGGCCTCAGGGCCTGATATGGAGTCGCCCGTCTGCGGGAAACCGCGGGCGAAACCTGCTTGTCTGCTCCGGTCCGCGCTGGCCCGCCCCGAGGGAGAAATTCCCGGGCGGTGAGTCCCAAGGACGCCGGAACAGGCTGGCTTAACGTCACTCGAACCCACGCCAGCGCACCGGTCCGCGCAACCCGCGGGCCTCTCAGGAGACCCAATGGCAAATACCCAAACTGGATCCGCGCCCTCGCGCGAGGATTTCGCCGCCATGCTCGATGCGAGCTTCGGCGAGGCGGACGCGCTCGAAGGCTCGGTCATCAAGGGCATCGTCGTCGCGATCGAAAAGGACGTGGCGGTCATCGACGTCGGTCTGAAGACCGAAGGTCGCGTCGCTCTGAAGGAGTTCACCGGCCCCGGCCGCGACCAGATTCTGAAGGTCGGCGACGAGGTCGAAGTCTATCTCGAGCGCATCGAGAACGCGCTGGGCGAAGCGGTCATCTCCCGCGACAAGGCCCGCCGCGAAGAGAGCTGGGTCAAGCTCGAGAAGGCGTTCGAGGCCAAGGAAAAGGTCGAAGGCGTCATCTTCAACCAGGTCAAGGGCGGCTTCACCGTCGATCTGGACGGCGCCGTGGCGTTCCTGCCCCGCTCGCAGGTCGACATCCGCCCGATCCGCGACGTCACCCCGCTCATGGGCGTGCCGCAGCCGTTCGAAATCCTCAAGATGGACCGCCGCCGCGGCAACATCGTCGTGTCCCGCCGCACGGTTCTTGAAGAGAGCCGCGCCGAGCAGCGCCACGAGATCGTCGGCAAGCTCGAAGAGGGCCAGGTCATCGAGGGCACGGTCAAGAACATCACCGATTACGGCGCGTTCGTGGATCTGGGCGGCATCGACGGCCTGCTCCACGTCACCGACATCGCATGGCGTCGCGTGAACCACCCGACCGAGGTGCTCAACATCGGCCAGACGGTGCGTGTGAAGATCATCAAGATCAACCACGAGACGCACCGCATCTCGCTCGGCATGAAGCAGCTGCTCGACGATCCGTGGCAGGGCATCGAAGCCAAGTACCCGCTCAACGCCCGCTTCCATGGCCGCGTGACCAACATCACCGACTACGGCGCGTTCGTCGAGCTGGAGCCGGGCATCGAAGGCCTGATCCACGTCTCCGAAATGTCGTGGACCAAGAAGAACGTTCACCCCGGCAAGATCGTCTCGACGAGCCAGGCAGTGCACGTGCAGGTGCTCGAGGTCGATCCCGTCAAGCGCCGCATCTCGCTGGGTCTCACGCAGACGCTGCAGAACCCGTGGGAAGCCTTCGCCGAGAAGTATCCGGCCGGGTCTGTGGTCGAGGGCGAGGTCAAGAACAAGACCGAGTTCGGCCTGTTCATCGGCCTCGAAGGCGACGTGGACGGCATGGTCCATCTCTCCGACCTCGACTGGAAGCGTCCGGGCGAGCAGGTCATCGAAGAGATAAAGAAGGGCGACATGGTTCGCGCTCAGGTGCTCGACGTTGACGTGGAGAAGGAGCGCATCTCGCTGGGCGTGAAGCAGCTCGGCAGCGATCCGTTCGTCTCGGCTGAAGAGTCGGCTGGCGAACTGCGCAAGGGTGTGGTCGTCACCTGCGAGATCATCGAGGTGAAGGAAGGCGGCGTCGATGTGAAGATCGCCGGCACCGACCTGACCGCGTTCATCAAGCGCAACGAACTCGCCCGCGACCGCGCCGACCAGCGCGCCGAGCGCTTCGCCGTCGGCGAGAAGGTCGATGCCCGCGTCACCCTGTTCGACCGCAAGGCCCGCAAGGTCGCCGTGTCGATCAAGGCGCTGGAAGTGGCCGAGGAGAAGGAAGCGATCGCGCAGTACGGCTCCGCCGACTCCGGCGCCTCGCTTGGCGACATTCTCGGCGCAGCCCTCAAGGCTCGCGAAACCAAGAAGTAAGCAGCAGCGCGCGCCCTGGCGCGCGTTCGCCAACCCTCGAGCCCGCGCCGTTGGCGCGGGCTTTTTTGTTGGGCCATGGGCGGCCCGCCAGCACGTTACAGGTTGAACTTGACCTTGGATCCTGAGGCGTTATGATTATTGGCGCGTACGCTGTAGTTCGGCGCGGAGGCAAGGCCACAATGGCGTTCACCCGTCAACAGGTTGCGATGCTTGAGAAACAGGCTGAGGACGCCGCCACGCTGACGCGGGCGGAGGCCCGGCGCTTTCTCCTCAAGAGCGGCATCATCAACGCCAAGGGGGGCCTGGCGGCCCGCTACAGGAACGCGACGCCGTCGCAAAAGCTGGGCTCGCGCGCGATCAAGCGCTGAGCTCCCAGAGCCTGCGGAATGGCCACCCACAACCTTCACCCCAACATTGTGCTGGCCTATCACGGGTGCGATGAAAGCGTTGGTCGCGCTCTGCTCAAGGGCGAAGCATTTCGGAAAAGCAAAAACGACTATGACTGGCTCGGCGGCGGACGCGATCTGCTGCTCAAGCGGCTGGACTGCGCCGTCATCATGGCGCTGCACGAGATGCTCGAAGAAGCGGGGTTGCCGCCTGCCGACAGCTTGCGCGGCCTCTACTACGAGGGCGATCGGCTCTACGACGAGAGTTCCTTCTACGAAAAGTCCCACGTGCAGATCTGCATCCGCAATCCAGACTGCATCAAAGGTGTTTTCCTCCCCAAGGCGGGCCCCTAGCGCCCGGTTCGAAATCCGGGCGCCACGCCTTGTCCCCGCTATGCTGCAGACATACGTTCGGAAAACACTCAGGTGAGGCCCATGTCAGACACAGTCGCCGACTACATTCTCGACCGCCATCGCCTGCGCCGGAAGCTGACGTTCTGGCGGGTGATCTGCGTCGTGGCCGTCATTGGCCTGATCGGCCTCGCGGCGTGGAGCATGAGCGGCGCCAAGACGGCCACCGGCGAGAAACACGTGGCCAGGCTCGCCCTTTCCGGTCTGCTGACGGGCGACCGCGAGACGCTGAAGCTCATCGACGGCATCGCAAAGTCGAACGCCGCCGGCGTCATCGTCACCATCGAAAGCCCCGGCGGCACCACCACCGGCGCGGAGAAGATCTACGCCGAGCTGCGCCGGCTCGCCGCGAAAAAGCCCGTCGTCGCCGTGATCGAGACCACAGGCGCTTCCGGCGCCTACATCGCGGCCATGGGCGCAGACCGGATTGTGGCGCACGGCAACTCGCTGGTGGGTTCGATTGGCGTGCTGTTCCAGTACCCCAACCTCTCGCGCGCCATGGAGACCATCGGCGTGAAGATGGAGGAGATCAAGTCGTCCCCGCTCAAGGCGGCGCCCAACCCGTTCGAAAACGCCAGCCCGGAGGCGCGCGCCGCGCTGGCCTCCCTTGTCACCGACTCGTACGACTGGTTCCGCGACCTTGTGCGCGAGCGCCGCAATCTCACCGAGGAGGAGCTGAAGGTGGTGGCCGACGGGCGCGTCTTCACCGGGCGCCAGGCGTTGCAGGTGAAGCTGGTCGACCAGCTCGGCTCGGAACGCGACGCCATCGCCTGGCTTGAGGCGGAGCGCAAGATCGACAAGGGATTGCCCTTGCGCGAGTGGCGCCGGCCATCGAAGAGCCGCTTCGACGTCTTCAGCCTCGACTCCCTCGCCGACCTCGTCGGATTGCCCGGCGTGGCCGCCCTGCTGCGCGCGAGCGAAAGGGAAGCCCAGACGGCATCGCTTGACGGTCTACTGGCCCTTTGGCATGGTCGGTTGAGTGATTAATTGCCAGCGACATATGCTCGGACCTGTGGGGCGGGCTCCTTTTTTGTGAGGTTTGCGACGTGATCAAGTCAGAACTCGTGCAGCGGATTGCCGACAAGAACCCCCACCTGTACCAGCGCGACGTCGAAAACATCGTCAACGCGATTCTGGGGGAGATCACCAATGCGCTCGCGCGCGGCGACCGGGTGGAGCTGCGCGGGTTCGGCGCGTTCTCGGTCAAGCAGCGCGACGCCCGGGTGGGGCGCAACCCGCGCACCGGCCAGCACGTTGAGGTGCAGGAGAAGTACGTGCCCTTCTTCAAAACGGGCAAGGAAATGCGCGAGCGTCTCAACGCGAAGACCTGAGCGATCCGGGTCCGCGCGCAGCCTGATCGCCCTCGCATGAGGCCCGCGGTGGAGAGCCAATGACCACGCTCCTGAAATGGTTTTTACTGGCGCCTGTCGCGGTTCTGGCGATCCTTCTCGCCATCGCCAATCGGGCGTCGGTGCCTGTTGTGTTCGATCCTTTCCTCTCCCAGTCCGCATCCCTCACGGTGCAGGCTCCTCTGTTTGTCGTCGTGTTCGCCGCCCTGATCGCCGGCGTCGTCATTGGCGGCGCAGCGGCATGGGTGCGGCAGGGGCGGCATCGAAAAGCCTCAAGAGAGGCCGAGGCCAAGGCCGCGCGGGAACGCGCGGAGGCCGACCGCCTGCGGGCGCAAATCAACGCCTTCGCCTCCCTGCCAGCCCCGGACCGCCGCGCCGCATAAGGCTGGCGGCGCGTCCTTTCGTGGTCTAGTCTCCGTGCAAACAGCGGGGGGAAGACCCGGGGAGGCGACCAATGTCGGAACAGCTTGTATCGCAAGGTCTTACGCGGCGCTCCGCCTTGGCCGGAGCGGCTTGTTTGGCGTCGGCGGCCCTGTGCCTTCCCGCTGTCGCAGCCGGCCCCGCAGGGTTGGCCGCCGCAATCGCGGGCGAGCGCCGGGGCGCGGGGAACCGCGCTCGTGATGGATGGCGCAAGCCGCTGGAGACGCTGGCTTTCTTTGGCGTCGAGCCGCACCACTCCGTCGTCGAGATTCTGCCGGGAAGCGTCGGCTACTGGCTTGAGATCCTTGCCCCTTACCTGCGCGACAAGGGCCGCTACATCGCTGCCGGCCGGGGCGAGGACGAACAACGGCCCCAGTACATCGCGGATCATGATCGGCTGCTCGCCAAACTCGCCGCTGATCCCGCCCATTACGGCAAGGTGGAGGTGACCCGGTTTTCGCCGCGCCAGGCCTATGCCGCGCCCGAGGCGAGCGCCGACTTCGTGCTCACCTTCCGCAATCTCCACAACTGGATCGACCGGAACGAGGTGGAGGGAGCGCTGGAGGCCTTCCGCAAGGCTCTGAAACCCGGCGGCGTGCTCGGCGTCGCCGATCACCGCGGCCGCACAGACCTGAGCCAGGACGCGCAGATGAAGAGCGGCTACATCCGGCAGGATTATGCGGTCGCGCTCATCGAGAAGGCGGGCTTCAGGTTCGCCGGATCATCGGAGGCGAAGGCCAACCCGAAGGACACGAAGAATTATCCCGACGGCGTGTGGTCCCTGCCGCCCACGTTCCGCTCGGGGGATCGGGACCGGTACGCCGCCATAGGCGAGAGCGACAGGTTTCTGCTGAAGTTCGTCAGGGCGTGACGGCGCGCAGCGGCCGGAACTTCGCCGCGTCCAGCTTGTCGCAGTAATGCATCCCGATCTTGCGCGGTTCGGCGAGGGACGCCGCCAGCCGCGTCTCACCGGCGCGCAGCGCGAGCTTGCGCGCAAGCCGCGCCAACGCCGCCAGAGGATTGAACCTCCGGTTCTGGTGCGCATCGAGCGCAGCGGCGACACGGTGGGCGTTTTCTGGATTCGCAGCCGTCTCGGCGGGCAGCGCATCCGCCCGCACGAAGAACGCAGCTGTGCGGCCCGCCATCGAAGCCGCCGTTTCCGGGAGTTCCGCGAGCCCGGCGCGACCGGCTGCGGCGCGCAGCGTCCACGGGCTGAAGTTCGAGATGTGGCCGTAATGGAACATGCCGCCCTTGGACTTCATCTGCGCGTACTGGATCACGTTCGGCACCTCGACGTAGAGCACCCCGCCGGGAGCGAGCTTGGCGGCGATGCGCGCCAGCGCGTCCACCGGATCGCGCAGATGTTCGAGCACGTGATTGAGGCGGATGAAGTCGTAGACTTCGGTATCGTTGGCGAGGCTTTCGATGTCCGCCGTCGCGACGTTCAGCCCCAGATCCTCGCGGCAATAGGCGGCGTAGCCCGCGTTCGGCTCCACGCCGCGCGCCGCATACCCGAGGCTTTGAGCGAAGAACAGGAACTCGCCTGAGCCTGCCCCGACGTCCAGCATCCGCGTGCGGGCCCGCAGCACGTCGGCATGGTCGCGCCAGTATTGCTCGGTGCGCGCAAAATTGCGGGCGATCTGGCGACCGCGCGGCTTGGCCGCCCCCTTGTAGGCGACGCGATACCGGCTGCCGTAAAACTCGACGAGTTCTGCGGCGGACGGCACAGGGTCATTGTAGACGTGACCGCAAGCGGAGCACAGAACGGTGACGAGCGGATCGCCGTGCCGATCCTTCGCGGACACCTCCCGGGCGTCGCGGGCGGAGCAGACCGGGCAGGATGATTCAAGCTGGCGCAAACAAGTACTCCCGGGAGCGGGCGGTTCCGAATCGCAGGTCAAGGTAACGTCCGGAGCCGGATTTTCAATTCGCGCTCCGACTGCCCCGGCGCCTCTTCCGCCGCAGGGGCTACGAAAGCGCCCGCCAATCCCCTATCTTGTTATTGGCAACCCGGAAAGCTCATGTCCATTCTCGTCAAGATTTGCGGCCTTTCGACCCCCGAGACGCTGGAGGCGGCGATTGACGCCGGCGCCGACATGGTGGGGTTTGTGTTTTTCGCGCCGAGCCCCCGCAACCTGTCTCTCGATCAGGCCAAGGCGCTCGGCCAGCAGGCAGCCGGGCGCGCCCTGAAGGTTGCGCTGAGCGTGGACGCCGACGACGCGTTTCTGGACGCCTGTGTGGACGCCTGCCGTCCGGATCTGCTCCAGCTTCACGGCGGGGAAAGCCCCCGGCGCGTGCTCGACCTGAAGGCGCGGTTCGGCATACCCGTCATGAAGGCGATCCACGTGAGCAGCGCGGAAGACCTCGCGTCGGTCTCCCTCTATGAGGGCGTCGCGGACCGGCTGATCTTTGACGCGCGGCCGCCCAAGGGCGCGGTGCTGCCGGGCGGCAACGGCGCCGCGTTCGACTGGCGCATCCTCGACCACGTTCGCACACAGACGCCGTGGATGCTGTCCGGCGGCGTCAATATCGACAACGTGGCCGCAGCCATCACGATGACCGGCGCCCGCGGGATCGATGTCTCATCCGGCGTCGAGCGATCCCCGGGCGTAAAGGATGCGGCGCTCATCCGCCTGTTCGTTGAGCGGGCGCAGGGTGCGGCTTTCAAACCCCTTGGTTCTCCCGTCGCGACAGCGTAAACACCCCGATCAGATTTCACCGCGGCGCGGCGCGCCGACGAGGAGCGAGCAGCGTGCAGCACGCAAACCCGAATTCCTTTCGCACCGGTCCGGACGAGACGGGTCACTTCGGCATTTTCGGCGGTCGCTTCGTCGCCGAAACGCTCATGCCGCTCATCCTCGATCTCGAGAAAGCCTACAACGACGCCAAGGCGGACCCAGCCTTCAAGGCCGAGCTGGCCCATCTGGCCACCCACTACGTGGGCCGGCCAAGCCCGCTCTATTACGCCGAGCGCATGACGGAACATCTGCGCGGCGTCGCCCGCGCGCAGGGTCTTTCCGGCGGCGCCAAGGTCTACTTCAAGCGCGACGAGCTGAACCACACCGGCGCGCACAAGATCAACAACGTGCTGGGGCAAATCCTGCTGGCGCTGCGCATGGGCAAGAAGCGCATCATCGCGGAGACGGGCGCCGGCCAGCATGGCGTGGCCACCGCCACCGCCTGCGCCAAGTACGGGCTGGAGTGCGTGGTTTACATGGGCGCCGTGGACGTGGAGCGGCAGAAGCCTAACGTCTTCCGCATGAAGATGCTGGGCGCCACCGTGGTGCCCGTCCAGTCAGGCGCCCGCACCCTGAAGGACGCCATGAACGAGGCGCTGCGCGACTGGGTGACCAACGTCGCGGACACCTTCTATTGCATCGGCACCGCCGCAGGCCCCCACCCCTACCCGGCCATGGTGCGCGATTTCCAGTGCGTGATCGGCGAGGAGACCCGCGTGCAGATGCAGGCCGCCGAAGGCCGGCTGCCGGATTCCCTGATCGCCGCCATCGGCGGCGGCTCCAACGCCATCGGCCTGTTCCACCCGTTCCTCGACGACCCGTCGGTTGAGATCTACGGCGTTGAGGCCGCTGGCCACGGGCTTGATACGCCGGACGGCCACTGCGCCTCGCTCGCGGGCGGCCAGCCCGGCGTGCTGCACGGCAACCGCACCTACCTGCTGATGAACGAGGATGGGCAGATCCGCGAGGGCCACTCGATTTCAGCCGGTCTTGATTACCCCGGCATCGGCCCCGAGCACGCGTGGCTCAAGGAGACGGGCCGCGTCACCTACCTGTCGGCCACCGACAAGGAGGCGCTGGACGCTTTCCAGCTGTGCTGCAAGCTCGAGGGCATCATCCCCGCGCTTGAGCCCGCCCACGCGATTGCGAAGGTGCTCGAACTGGCGCCGCACAAGCCGCAGGATCACCTGATGGTGATGAACATGTGCGGCCGCGGCGACAAGGACATTTTTAACGTCGCGGATCATCTGGGCGGGATGTGAGGGGCGGACTGTTCGGCAGTTGATGCTCACAAAGAATGTGGCCGGGCTTGACCCGGCCAGCCATCACCCGCAAATCCGAAGCGGATGCTTTCCCTACTGGGGAGCGTAAGTCTCTTCATAAATTGCGCTGAGAGACTTGTTTTCAAAGCTCCAGTAGGGCGACGGCTGAACACTGTGGGTGATGCCCAGAAGTTGGCGTGTCGCGGCGGTCAACGACGTCTCCTCGCCATCCAGACTCACCTTTCGGTCACCTGTGACCGTCACGACGGCGTCTCCATCGCGGAAGCGCAAAGTGGCGCCCGTCGGGATGCCCATCTCCTTGAAATTCATGTTGGGGCGGCGCGCTTTGTATTGCCTCGCAGCCTCCATTTCGTCAGCGGGGATCCCGGACTGCATGCTGGCGATTTCCTGCGTCGCGTCGCCCACGTGCAGTAACTTCAGGATGGCGATGGCTTGATCGGCCTCGATGTTGAAAAACTCACGGCGCGGATTGGCCCTGTTGGGCGCGAAGGCCCTGTGCAACGCCCTTTCCACTTCTTCAGCGTTAGGAACCTTGCAAGCGAAGGCCAACTCAAACGGGAACGGAACGCCGGTCGTATATAGTTGGGACAGTCGCTGGCTTACATCCTCAATCAGCGTCTTCCCGATCTTCACAAAGCCCGGCATGGCGGGGTTGGTCAGCACATAGACAACTTGCAGAGACATTGAGGCGGCGCTCCATAAGCTCAAGATCAAGCTATCACGCGCAGCCTCTATGCAGCAACAAAGCAACGCTCATGACGGCCGCCGACATGGAGCGACCCGCATTACACCCTCTCACCCCGCCAAAATCACCATGTCGCTGTAGCGCGCGACCATGCGGTCGGCGGTGACGAGCCGCATGGGCTCAGTGAACGCCTGCGCAATCAGCAGACGGTCGAACGGATCCGCATGAATGGGCGGCAAATCCGCGACGGCGGCGGCGTGCTCCGCTGTCACGTCGAGGAGTTCAAGCCCGGCGTCGTTGAAGTGCCGGATGGCGTCGCGGCCGGAAAAGGGCATCGCCCCGCGCCTCGGGCTCCGGGCGTGTTTGATCGCGATCTCCCAGATGCACACTGTCGACACGAAGACGGTTGTGTCCGGCGCCTCAATCAATTCCAGGACGTCTGCGCTGATACGCGCGCGATCCGTAATGCCCCAGATGGCGACGTGCGTATCAAGCAGCAGCCTCATTCCTCCTCGCCCTCGAACAGGCGGCGGATGAGTTCGTTGTCGGCGTCAAATTCTTCCTGGGTCATGGAGGGATACTTGCCCTCCAAAAGGCCAAGCCGCAGCTTGCGCTTGCCGCCCTCCGCGTCGAGCGTCGTCAGCTTCGCCACCGGGCGCCCGTTGCGCGCGATGATGATCTCCCGCTCCTCACCCTTCTCGATCCGGTCGACGAGGCGCGAAAGGTGCGTCTTCGCCTCGAGCATGTTGACCGTGGTCATGACGAACTCCTCGGCAATCCTTAGTCAGACCAGACTAGGTCAAAAAAAAGTTCCGATCAAGTTAATGATCGGCCGTCCGGCGTGCGCCGCCACTCCGTTCGTGTGAGCAGCGGCCCCCCGCGCGTTCCCATCGCCGCGCGCCTGTGCTAACAGCCCCCGTATGACGACACGCATCGACCGCCGTTTCGCCCATTGCGCCGCCGAGGGCCGCGCCGCCCTTGTCACGTTCGTGATGTGCGGCGACCCCGACATCGACACGTCGCTGTCCATCCTGCGCGCGCTTCCCGCCGCCGGAGCGGACGTGATCGAGGTCGGCATGCCCTTCACCGATCCCATGGCCGATGGCCCGTCCATTCAGGCGGCGGGCCTGCGGGCGCTCAATGCGGGCGCGAGCCTGCGCAAGACGCTTGGCGTTGTGGCGGAGTTCCGCAAGGGCGACGCGGATACCCCCATCGTCCTGATGGGCTACTACAATCCTATTTATGTCTACGGCGTGGACCGCTTTCTGGCGGACGCGAACGCGGCTGGCGTGGATGGCCTCATCGTGGTCGATCTGCCGCCGGAGGAGGATGCGGAGCTGTGCATCCCGGCGCTCGGCGCGGGCCTCAACTTCATCCGCCTCGCCACGCCCACGACCGATGACAAGCGGCTGCCCACAGTGCTGCGCAACACGTCCGGCTTCGTGTACTACGTGTCGATCACCGGCATCACCGGCGCCGCGATCCCCGACTATTCGAAGGTCGCCAGCGCCGTTGCGCGCATCAAGGGCCACACGAGCCTGCCGGTGGCGGTGGGCTTCGGCGTCAAGAACGCCCAGACGGCTGCGGCCATCGCCGCGCACGCGGACGGCGTGGTGGTGGGCACTGCGCTCATCGACGCGCTGAAGGCGTCTCTCGACGCAGACAACCGTGCGACGGATGGAACCGTTTCGGCGGTCACCCGCCTCGTCGCCGACATCGCCGGCGGCGTGAAGAGCGCCCGCCGCGCCGCCTGACGCGAAACCTCACGCCTACTTTCGAGGAACACGCATGAACTGGATCACCGAAGCCCTTCCGCCGAAGATCCGCTCGTTCCTCAAGCGCGAGACCCCGGAAAATCTCTGGGTGAAGTGCCCGGAAAGCGGCCAGCTCGTCTTCCACAAGGATGTGGAGACGAACCTGTGGGTTGTGCCGGGCTCCGGCTACCACATGCGGATGCCGGCGCAGGCGCGCCTCGAGTCGCTGTTCGACGGCGGCGTCTGGGAGGAGCTGGCCACCCCCGACGTGCCGCTCGATCCGCTGAAGTTCCGGGACGTGAAGCGCTACACCGACCGCCTCAAGGAATACCGGGCGAAGACCGGACAGCAGGACTGCGTGCGCCTCGCCTATGGGGAGCTGGAGTCGCTGCCTGTCACTGTCGCGGTGCAGGATTTCGACTTCATCGGCGGCTCGCTGGGCATGGCCGCGGGCGCATCGATCGTCGCCGGGATGGAGGCCGCAGTCGCGCGGCGCACGCCCTTCATCATCTTCACCGCCTCCGGCGGGGCGCGCATGCAGGAAGGCATGTTCTCGCTGATGCAGCTGCCGCGCACCACGGTCGCCGTGCGCCGGCTGCGCGCCGCGCGCCTGCCCTACATCGTGGTGCTGACGAACCCCACGACCGGCGGCGTCACCGCCTCCTACGCCATGCTGGGCGACGTCCAGATCGCGGAACCCGGCGCCGTTATCGGCTTCGCCGGCGCCCGCGTGATCGAGCAGACCATCCGCGAGAAACTGCCAGAGGGCTTCCAGCGGGCGGAATATCTGCGCGCCCACGGCATGGTGGACATGGTGGTGCCGCGGCAGGAGATGCGCGCCACCCTGGCCCGCCTCTGCTCGCTGCTCACCAACACGCGCAAGGAGCCCGCGACCGCGAACGTCGACGCGGCGTGAGCATTACGGGAACCGGGATGACCGCATCGCGCTCGTCGGACGCGTTCATGGCGCGGTTCCTGTCGCTGCATCCAAAGAAGATCGACCTCTCGCTGGGGCGCACGCAGGCGCTGCTCGCAGCGCTGGGCGACCCGCACAAAAAGCTGCCGCCGACGATCCACGTGGCCGGGACCAACGGCAAGGGCTCGACCATCGCGTTCATGCGCGCGATGCTGGAGGCCGCCGGCCTGCGCGTCCACGTCTACACCTCGCCCCATCTGGTGCGCTTTCACGAGCGCATCCGGCTTGCGGGCCGGCTGGTGGATGAAGAGCGGCTTGTGGACGCCTTCGAGCGCTGCGAGCGCGCCAACGCGGGCGCGCCCATCACGGTGTTCGAAGTGACCACAGCCGCCGCGTTTCTCCTGTTCAGCGAAACGCCGGCCGATGTGTTGCTTCTGGAGGTGGGCCTGGGCGGCCGCTTCGATTCCACCAACGTGATCGAAGCGCCCGTGTGCAGCGTCATCACGCCGGTCTCCATGGATCACATGGAGTTCCTCGGCGACACGGTGGCCAAGATCGCCTTCGAGAAGGCGGGCATCCTCAAGCCGGGCGTCCCGGCGGTGATCGCGCCCCAGCACCCGGACGCCCTGCGCGCCATCGAAGGGCAGGCGATGCGGGTGCGTGCGCCGTTGTGCTTGGCGGATCGTGATTTCCACATGCATGAGGAGGGCGGCCGCCTCGTCTACGAGGACGCCCGCGACTTGCTCGACCTGCCGTTGCCGCGCCTGCCCGGCCGCCATCAGCATGAGAACGCGGCCAGCGCCCTCGCCGCTCTGCGCATCGCCTTTCCCGATCTGCCGACCGCGGCGCTGGAGGCGGGCCTTCGCGAGGCGGAGTGGCCCGCGCGGATGCAGGCGCTCACGCGGGGCGCCCTCGTTGATCGCATGCCTGCGGGCGCCGAGCTTTGGCTCGATGGCGGCCACAACCCCGCAGGCGGCGCGGCGCTGGCGGAAGCCATGGCGGATCTGGAGGCGCGTTCGCCCCGGCCGCTGGTCATGATCTGCGCCATGCTGGCCAACAAGGACGCGGACGGCCTGCTGCGCCCCTTCGGCGGGCTTGCACGCGAGATGATCGCCGTGCCGATCCCCGGCGACAGCGCCTGCCACGCCCCGGACGCGCTGGCGGCGCGCGCCAAAGCCTATGGGATTGCCGCAACGACGGCGCCGGGCGTGCAGGACGCCATCGCGGCCATCGCAGCGCAGTCCTGGCCGACGCCGCCGCGCATTCTCATCGCCGGGTCGCTCTATCTGGCTGGCGACGTGTTGCGCACGAACGGCACGATTCCCGAGTGATCGCAGGCAGCGCCGCATTGACCCGGGCTGCGCGCTTCTGTTGAGTGCGGCCACACTCAACTTCACGAGGCTTCGATGACGTCCGCTCTTTCCCCCGCCGAACGCGCCCGCCTGGCTGATATCGTGTTCGCCCGCTCCTTCGGCCGCGGCAAGGTCATCCTCGCGTCGGGCAAGGAGAGCAATTTCTACTTCGACATGAAGCCGTCGATGCTTCACCCCGAGGGCGCGGCGCTTATCGCCCGGGCGCTGCTGGACGAGGTGCGCCGCACGGGCGCGGGCTACGTGGGCGGGCTTGAGATGGGCGCGGTGCCAATCACCGGCGCCCTGTGCCAGCATTCGTTCGAGGCGGGCGCGCCGATCTTCGGCTTCTTCGTGCGCAAGCAGCCCAAGGGCCATGGCGCCAAGAAGCTCGTGGAGGGTCTGCCCAAGGGCGAGACGCTCGCGGGCAAGGACATCGTCATCGTCGAGGACGTGACCACCACGGGCGAAAGCGCGTGGAAGGCCGCGCAGGCCTGCATCGAGGAAGGCGCGAACCTGAAGCTCATCGCCACGATCGTTGATCGCGAGGACGGGGCGGAGGCGTTCTTCCGGGAGAAGGGCGTACCCTTCGCCGCCGTGTTCCGCGCCTCCGAGTTTCTGGCGCGCTAAGCTGCTTGGCAGCGGGGCTCAGCCCCCGCGCGCTGCGTTGATGACGCTCCACAGACGCGCGGGCGTCGCGGGCAGTTGCAGATCATGCACGCCAAGCGGACGCAGCGCGTCGATGAGCGCGTTGGCGACGGTGGGCACCGCCCCCGTCGCGCCTGCTTCGCCCACGCCCTTCACGCCCAGCGGATTGTTGGGCGACGGGATGGGGCGATCATGGACCTCCAGCGGCGGCAGCAGGTCCGCGCGCGGCATGAAGTAATCCATGAACGAGCCGGTGATCATCTGGCCGCTGGTCTCGTCGTAGACGCACACCTCGCCCATCACCTGCCCCAGCCCCTGCATCAGCCCGCCATGGACCTGGCCCTCGGCGAGGGTGTGGTTGAGCACCACGCCGGCGTCGTCCACGGCCACGTAATTCACGATCTCGACCTCGCCGGTTTCGGGGTCGATCTCCACCTCCGCCACATGGGCGCCGGTGGGGAAATTCGTGGTCATGGGATGCGAATCGATGGTGTCGAGGCTGTTGTCGCCGCTCGCCGCCAACGTTCTGGCGAGATCGAGCAGCCCAACGCTCAGGTCGGTCCCCTTCACGCGGAAGGCGCCGGCCTCGAACTCGATGTCATCCTCTGCGGCCTCCAGACGCTTGGCCGCCAGTTCGCGCCCCTTGCGGATAACCGTGTGGGCAGCGTTCGAGAGCGCGCCGCCGTGGGTCATCATGGAGCGTGAGCCGATGGTGCCGAGCCCGATCAGCGCCGGACCATCGGGGTCGCTGGCGCGCAGCGTGATCGCCTCGGGGTCGACGCCGAGAACCCGCCCGACGATCTCCGGAAACACAGTCTCGTGCCCCTGCCCGGAGGGGCCGGACACGGTGTAGAGCGTCGCATGGCCGTTCGCGCCGAAGCGGATCGCCACCTCCTCGCGGGGCGCGGCGCCGCCACCCGAGGGCTCGATGAACACCGAACACGCTGCGCCAAATAGCTTGCCGCGCTTCAACGCCGCCTTGCGGCGCTTCTCAAGCCCCTTCCAGTCGGCCGCCTTCAGCACATCGGCCAGCAGCCCCGCCGGGTCGCCGCTGTCGTACACGGAGCCTGTGGGCGTCTTGTACGGGAAGGCCTTCGCCGGAATGAGGTTCTTCTTGCGCAGCTCGATGCGGTCGCGGCCCGTTTCGCGCGCCGCCTCCTCCACCAGACGCTCGATCAAGTAGCAGACGTTGGGCCGCGCCGCGCCGCGGTAAGCGGTGGTGGGCGTGGCGTTGGTGAGGACGAGTCGATGCAGGCCCGTCAGCGCCGGGATTTGATACACGCTTGCCGCGTGAACGCTGGGCGCCATGGTGTTGATGAACGGCCCCGGACCGGAGAGATAAGCGCCGCAATCCACCACCCACTGGATGCGCAGACCGATGAACTTGCCCTGCGCATCGAGCGCCAGTTCGCCCGTCATGCGGGCGCCGCGTCCATGGTGATCGCTCAGGATCGTCTCGGAGCGGGTCGACACCCACTTCACCGGCTTACCGATCTTGCGCGCCGCCGCCATGCACGCGACGAACTCGGGGTACGCCTCGCCGCGCACGCCAAAGCCGCCGCCCACATCCAGCGCGTAGACGCGGATCTTGTCCTCGGGAACGCCGGCGGCCACCGCGAGGCCGGGGCGCATGAGCGTGATGCCCTGGGTTGGCGCATAGACGTCGTAAACATCCGTCTTCGAATCCCACTTCGCGACGCAGGCCTTCGGCTCCATGGGGTTGCCGGCGATGCGCGGCGCCTCGAGCGTGAGGCGCGTCACGTGCGCGGCGGACGCGAAAGCCGCCTCCGTCGCGGCGGGATCGCCGTACTCGTAATCGAAGGCGAGATTGTTGGGCACGTGGTCGTAGAGAAGCGGCGCGCCGGGCGCGAGCGCCTTGCCGGGATCAAGGACCACCGGCAGATCCTCAAGCTCGACGGCGATGAGTTCCGCCGCGTCCATGGCGTCGGCGAGCGTCGTCGCCACCACGAACGCCAGCGGCTCGCCGCCGTAGCGCACGCGATCCGTGGCGAGGATCGTGCGGCCCGTCTCGATGAGCTTCATGCCGCCCTTGCCGGGATACTTCACCAGCGGCGGAATGGGCGCGGCGCCCTCAAAGTCAGCGCCGGTGAGCACGCACAGGACGCCCGGATGGGCGCGCGCCGCGCTCGCGTCCAGCGACACGATGCGCGCGTGCGCCCTGTCCGCGCGCAGGAAGAACCCGTACGCCTGATCAGGAAACGACCAGTCTGACGTGTAGCGGCCCTGCCCCGTGACGAGACGGAAATCCTCGCGCCGTCCCTTGAATTCCATGCCCATGCCATCCCCCGGAGGCGCGTGCGCCTCATTGAGCGGCCGCCGTGGCGGCCGCTGTCTGCCTGTTGTGCGATCGCTCAGCCGTCACTCGATGATGGCGCGTGCGCGGGCGGCGAGATTTTTCGGCGTCGCGAGCACGTCGGCGACCACCTTCTGCATATCCTCGCCGCGCACGGGATCCACCTCGATCTGGAGTTTCTCCGCCTCCTTGAGGAAGTCCGCGTCCCTCATGGTTTCGTCGAACGCCTTGCGCACGGCGGCCACGCGGTCTGCGGGCACGCCGCCGGCGAACGCGAGCGGACGTCCGAGACGGGTGCCGGAAACGATCAGCTCAACGGTGCGGCGGTCGTCATCGTTCTTCACAAGGTCTGTGACCGAGGGAACGCCTGGCAGGTCTTTGGGCGCGGGGCCGGCGTAGGCCAAAATCTTGATGTCGCCGTTCTTGATCCAGTCCGGCTTCGTCACCTTCCAGCTCGACCACGTGTTGTTGCGCGCCTGCACCTCGCCGCGCTCCATGGCGAGATTGATCTCGTTGCCGCCGGGATAGCCGGTGACGATCTTGAAGCGCGTGTCGAGAAATTCATTCAGCATCGCGGGGAAGGAATAGGTGATCGCGCCGCGGCCGCTGGCGCCGGTGATGACTTCCCTCTTGCGCGCCTCGTCGATGGTGCTCACGCCAGCGGTGCGCCACACGGTCATGGTCTCCACGGTCGGCGAGATGGAGCCGATCCACTGGAAGCGGCCGATATCAAACCGGATCACATCGAGCCCGGCCGCCTGCATGGCGGGGAAGTTGTTGGCGATCATGCCGATGTTCGTGCCGTCCTTCGGCGCCACGTCGGCCAGGTATGCGGCCATTTTGGCGCCGCCCGCGCCGGTCATGTTCTGGGCGACCATCGTCGGATTGCCGGGGATGTAGCGGCCGATGTAGCGGGCGACGAGGCGCGCATGCAGATCATATTCGCCGCCGACGCCCACGCCGATCAGCACGTTGATGTTCCTGCCCTTGTAGAATTCCGCCGGCGACTGCGCCTGCGCAGCGCCCGTGACAAAGCCCAGGCTCACGGCCGCCAGGGCCGCACGCGCGAACATCCGCGATCGTTGCATTCGATCTCCCTCCCTACTGGCGCCTTGCGCCATCACCATCCGCGCCGGGCGTTCCCGTGCGCTGACGCCCGGACTATACTGCGGGCGCCTTCGCCGCGCCAATCCTTCGCAGCGTCAAGTCTTCCCCGCGTCAAGTCTTCGCAGAGTCCTTGCCCTTGCATCAGGCGCCCGGCTTGCTTTAAGCGATTGATCCCCCTTGAGGGGTCCGCTGGAAGGGAGCGCACAATGAAAAAAATCACGCTTGGTTTCACCGCTGCGATGATCGGGCTCGGCGCGACCGCCGCGCACGCGCAGACACCCGCCGAATTCTACAAGGGCAAGAACGTCACGATCTACATCGCGTTCTCACCGGGCGGCACCTACGACCTGTTCGGCCGCCTTGTGGCGCGCCACATCGGCAAGCACATCCCCGGCGCGCCCACCGTGATCGCGTCGAACATGCCCGGCGCCGGCGGCCTCACCGCCACAAACTTCATGTACCGCGCAGCGCCGCGCGACGGCACCGCCATGGCGATCATCACGCAGAACGTCGCCATCGAAGAGGCGCTGAAGAACAAGGCCGCGCAGTACAAGTCGAACGAGTTCACCTGGATTGGCCGCGCCACCTCCAACATCGAGGTGCATGTGCTGTCCACCAAGTCCCCGGGGCACACCATCGAGGGCGCGAGGAAGCACGAGACGCCCGTTGCCAGCACCGGCCCGGGCTCCCCGTCCGACAGCTATCCGCGTTTGCTGAACGCGACGCTCGGCACGCGGTACAAGGTGATCCGCGGCTTCCCCGGCTCCACGGACGGCCTGCTCGCCATCGAGCGCGGCGAAGTCGATGGCGCGCTGACCTCGTGGAACACCATGAAGAGCACGCGCATGAACTGGCTCACGGAAGGCCGCGCCGTTCTGCCGGTGCAGTACGTGCCGAAGCGTTCGCCCGAGCTGAAGGACGTGCCGACGCTGCTCGAACTCGCCACCAACGACGCCGACCGCAAGCTCCTCGCCTTCGCCATTTCGAGCGCCGAAGTCGGCCGCGCGTTCCTCGCGCCCCCGGGCGTGCCCGCCGACCGCGTGCGCGCGCTCCGCGACGCGTTCAACGCGGCGATGAAGGATAAGGAGCTGCTCGCGGAAGTCGAGAAGTCGCAGCTCGACTTCGACCCCGCCACCGGCGAGGAGCTGGCGAAGATCATCGCCGACACGCTCGCCGCCGACGAGACCGTGATCGAGCGGATGCGCAAGATCACGTCTGTCGAGTAATCACCCGACATCAGACTGAAGAGAGCCCGGAAGCTCAGCGCTTCCGGGCTCTTTTTTATTGGCTTGATCGCTCCCATGCGCGCGAGGACGCGCGCGGTCCAAAGGGGCACAACTGGACCGCGCGCGTCCTCGCGCGCAAAAAGGCGCAACCGGACCGTCCGCAATCCCGTGGCAGACGACTTCACCCCATAGTGGGGTCGAGCACGATCTTCCCCATGCCCGGATCAGCCTCCATCATCTCATGGGCCTTGCGCGCCTGCGAGAGCGGCAGCACGTGGGCGATGGGCGCCTTGATCTTACCCTCCGCCGCAGCCTGAAAACACTTCGGCAGGTCTTCCTTGCGCGCGCCCGGCTGGCCCTTGATCGTGATCTTGCGATCATAGAGGTGGAAGAAATCGATGGTCACGTTGGGCCCGCCGTGCGCTCCTGCGGTGACGAGACGCCCGCTCTCGCCCAGCGCGTGAAACGCTTTCGGCAGCACGTCCGGATTGGCGATGTTGTCGTAGAGGACGTTCACGCCTTTCCCGTCCGTGATCTTCATGATCTCGGCGCAGATATCCTGCGTGGAGTAATCAATCGCGTGATCCGCGCCCAGTTCGAGGCCCTTGTCGGCGCGCGCGCGCGAACCGGCCGTGCAGATCACCTTCGCGCCGATGACGTGCTTGGCGATCTGGATGCCGACCTGCCCCAGATTGCCGCTGGCGCCCATGATGAGCACCCACTCATCCTTCTTGAGTTGCGCGACGTTGATGAGCAGATTCCATGCGGTCGGGCAGTGACGCATCACCACAGCGGCCTCGTGAAACGACAGCCCTTCCGGCAGCGGCGCGGCGGCGATGGAGGGCACGCACACGTACTCGGCGAAGCCGCCGGGACGCCGGATGCCCATCATGCCCTGCGGGCCTTTGTAATCGGTCTCATCCTCGCGCACGATGTCGAGCGGCATGCCGCCGGCGGCGACCACGCGGTCGCCCACCTTCCAGCGGCTGACGCCCGGACCCACCGCGTCAACGGTTCCCGCGCAGTCGACGCCGGGAATGCACGGCAGCGGAGCCTTGCGCTGCATCTGTGCGCCACGCCGCAGCGCAACGTCGAGCACGCGGTTGACGGTGGCGCCGCGCACCTTGATGCGGATCTCGCCCTCGCGCGGCTCAGGGGTTGGAACCTCCTCGTACTTCAGGACGTCAGGAGGACCGTACTCGTAAAAAATCGCGGCTTTCATGCGCGCCTCTCTTTAGCGTTTCCCGCATCGAGAAATCGCGGAAAACGAAGCAGCCGGCAAGTCGAAAAGCCCGTCTTCAGGGGCCGCGCCGCGTGAGGCTGCGGCCGACGCTCAAGGCCGACGCCGCAAGGAGCACGGCGGTCGCGGCCAGAATGGCGCCGACGCCCGCCGCCGCGCCCAGCAATCCCGCCAGAAACGGGAGCGCGAACTGGCCGATGCGGTTGCCGGTCAGGCGCATGGTCATGGCGGTGCCCCGGGCAGAGACGGGAGCAAGCTCCACCACGTTCGACAGGCAGAGCGTCACGGCGAGCCCAAGGCCGAAGCCCATCAGGACGACCGCGGCGTACATCACCGGCAGGGAACTCGACAGCACCAGCGCCACAAAGCCGATGGCGCCTGCGATCAGGCTCCAGACGGTGAGGCTCGCACGGCCGAAGACGGCGACCATCCGGGCGTAGAACAGGCGAGCGAAAATGGACGCCACCGCGCGGGTGGTGAGAAGAAAACCCACGTGGGCCGCACCAATGCCCCGTTCAGCGCCCAGCAGGGGCAGATAGATCATGAAAAGATCCATGGCCGTGACGGTCATCACGCTGGCGAGGATCACGATCACGAGCCCGGGCACGCGCACGAGTTCGCCCAGCGTCGCGCTGGCCTGCGCCGGCTTGCCGCCCTGGGGCGCAGGCGCGGCCGGCATCGTGAACGCGCATACGAAGGTGAGCGCGGCGGCGCCAAGCGCCAGCAAAAACAGGGGTTGCGTGGGCGCCACGGCGGCGGAGCCCGCCGTCCACCCCACGATCATCGGCCCGAGCATCTGGCCAATCGCCAGCGCGACCATGTAGTGGCCGAGCACGGACTCCCGGCTGACCGGCCCCGAGCAGCGCAAGGCGAACATCTGGTGGCCCGCCATGAGGCACAGGTGGCCGACGCCGCCGATGACCGTGAACAGCAGCAGGAGCCACGCAGCGTCGGCCGCGATCCACAGGCCCAGATTGGCGACGACGGTGAGCGCGGCGCCCGCCCAGATGGCGTGCGCGTCGCGGCCCTTGTCGATCCAGCGCCCGAGCGGCAGCGCCATGAAGATCGGCAGCAGGGCGTAGCCCGACGAGATGGCGCCGTACCAGGCGACCGACAGATCGAGTTCGATGGAGCGGTAGGAGACGGTGACCCGCGTCAGCGCCGTGACCAGCTGGAACAGCGCCGAGTGCAGCAGGAAGGGGATCAGAAGGCGGGGGCGAAAATCTGAGGCGGCCATTCCGCTTCTTGTCCTTATGGAGATGCGGCGCGCGCCAGCCAACCCCTTGTAAGCCCGCAGCGGCTTTGTGCAAACCGCTTCAGAAGAGTTCCGAGGCCGCAAGCGCAAACGTCATCGCCGCCGCAGCCGGCGCGGTCCAGGCAGGCGCGCGCACGCCCGACAGCGGGGCGGCGGGATTGCGCCGCACCAGCACGGCCGCCAGATTGACCGCCGTGAACACGGCCAACGTCAGCAGGTTCGCCAGCGACAGCAGCCGTTCGAACGGCGCGAACAGGGCCACCGCCAACACGATCCCGCCGGCGGCCAGCGTCGCGGCGGCGGGCGTGCGGGTTCTCTCGCTGACGTGGCCCAAAAAAGCAGGCGCATGGCCCCGCCGCGCCATGCCGTAGAACAGCCGCGAGAGCATGATGATCTCGACAAGGACGCCGTTGGCCACCGCCAACGCGCCGACCAGCGCGAACGCCAGCGCCGCCTTGCCAGTGAAAAGCGCGAGCAACGGGTTGTCGGAGCCCCCAAGCCCCGCCCACACGCTGGCCGCCGCCACCGCCACGTAAAGCGCGATGCTCAGCGCCACCGCAGCCAGAATCGCCCGCGGCAGGGTGCGCGTGGGATCTTTCGTCTCCTCGCCCATGTTGGCGAGCACCTCGAAGCCGATGAAGGCGAAGAACGCGATGAACGCGCCGCTGACCACGCCCGCCCATTGCCCCCCGTCGTTGGGCAGAAAAACAGCCAGATCCCAGGCCGGCGCCTTGATAAGCCCCATGGCGACGGCCGCCAGCAGGCCGGCGATCTCCAGCGCCCCCAGCGCCGCCGCGAATCCAACGCTTTCGCGCACGCCAGCCACGGCGAGCGCCGTGAACGCCGACACCAGAACAAGAATGATCGCCCACGGCGGCGCAGAAACGAACACGGAGAAATACTTCACCGACCCGCTGGCGATGGACGCCGCCGCCACGCCCACAGCGACCGTGAGCGCGACCCCCACCACGCGGCCGGCTGCTTTGGAGCCGAAGCCATGCTCAACAAACGCGGCCGCCCCGGCCGCATGGGGCCAGCGGCTGGCGAGATCGGCGTAACTCAGTCCCGTGAGCGCTGCGGCCAGCCCGGCCACGAGGAAGGACAACGGGGCGGCCCCGCCCGCCCGCGCCTCCACGGCGCCCAGGGCCACGTACACCCCCGCACCGACAATGACGCTCATCCCGTAGAGGGAAAGCGCCCAGAACCCGAGCACCCGCTCAAGCGGCTGGGGCGATGATCCCGCGCCTTGCGCCATTGTCATGTCTCCCGTGTGCGACGCCGGCCCAAGCAATTGGGATCACGCCCATAACTCAACCGGAACGCTTTCCGTTTCCGCCGCGTTTGCGAGGCGGTTGAGCAGGAACGCAGTTCGCAACGGAGCCGTCCATGAACAACATCATTTACATTGTCGGTCTGGTCGTGGTGATCCTTGTCATTCTGTCGTTCCTCGGGCTGCGGTAAGCATCCGGACGACAAGCCGCGGACAGAGGGCGGTTCCCCCGTGACCCGGCGCGCCCGCCGTGCCATAAGCGGAACATGGCGTCGCGAAATCACACGTCCAACGATCCAGGATTTGGCGTCTACGTCCACTGGCCGTTCTGCCTGTCGAAGTGCCCTTATTGCGACTTCAACAGCCATGTGCGGACCGGCGGCGTGGACGAAGCCCGCTATGTCGCTGCGTTTCGGGCGGAAATCGCCCATCGCGCGGCGCTGGCGCCGGGGCGCGAGGTGCAATCCATTTTCTTCGGCGGCGGCACCCCCTCGCTCATGAAGCCTGAGACGGTGGCGGCCATTCTGGAGGCCATCGCCGAGAAGTGGACCATCGCGCCCGGCGCAGAAATCACGTTGGAGGCCAACCCCACGTCGGTGGAGGCGGGCCGCTTCAAGGGCTACCGCGCGGCGGGCGTCAACCGCGTGTCGCTGGGCGTTCAGGCCATGAACGACGCCGACCTGCGCGCGCTGGGGCGCATGCACACCGCCGCCGAGGCGATGATCGCCGTGGGTGTGGCGTCGGCGATCTTCGAGCGCTTCTCGTTTGACCTCATCTACGCGCGCCCCGGGCAGTCGCCCGAGCAGTGGCGCGCGGAGCTTTCAGAGGCCGTGAAGCGCTCGGGCGGGCACCTGTCGCTGTATCAGCTCACCATCGAGCCCGGCACCATGTTCGAGCGGCTTGCCGCCGCCGGCAAGCTCGTGACGCCCGACCACGACACCGCGCGGGCCATGTGGGATGTGACGCAGGACGTGACCGAGAAGGCGGGCCTCTTCCGCTACGAGATATCCAACCACGCCGCGCGCGGCCACGAGAGCGCGCACAATCTCGTTTACTGGCGCTATGGCGAGTACGCAGGGATCGGCCCCGGCGCCCATGGCCGGCTTATCACGAAGCGCGGACGCTTCGCCCAGTCCACGGAAAAACACCCGGAGATGTGGCTTACCTGCGTCGAGACCGACGGCCACGGGCTGGTTGAGGATGAGGCGCTGTCCGCCGAGGAGCAGGGCGACGAGTTCCTGCTCATGGGCCTGCGGCTGTCGGAAGGCATTCTTCCCGCGCGCTACGAGCAACTGCGCGGGCGCGCGCTCGACCGCTCCCGCGTCGCCGATCTCATCGAGAACAACATGCTCGAGCACGCGCCGGACGGCCGCCTGCGCGTGACGCAGGAAGGCTTCCCGGTGCTCGATTCCGTGGTCGCGGATCTGGCTTCGTAGAGCATTTTCCGTCCAAGTGGATGTCGGTTGGACGTAAGAAAATGCGGAAAAACAAGAATCTGGAGCGGACGACCTGATGCAGTCAGGTCTTTTCCGCTCCAGGCGTCACCCCACGTGCTTGCGCCAGAACGCGCCCGCCAGCTCATGGGCGCGGCGGGCTTCCGACAGGCGCGCCGTGATCTGCATAAAGCCGTGGTGCACGCCCTCGTGCACGTTCACGTCGTAGGTGGCGCCGGCGGCGTCGAGCTTGCGCGCCATCTCGATGGTGTCGGACATCAGCGGATCGAGCCCCGCCGCGTTCAGATACACCGGCGGCAGTTTCGCCATGGTGGCCTCGCTGGCGGTGAGCGGCGACACGAGGGGATCGAACCGCAGGGCGCCCGGCCCTTCGCCGCCAGGCGCGTAGAAATCGAGAAACTTCTTCATGCCCGCCATGCCAAGCCCATGGCCGACGCCGAAGCGCTTGTAGGACGGCGTTTCGAAATCGCAGCCCCACACGCCATAGAAGCACAGGCACGCGTCGGGGCGCCGACGCCCTGAGTCCCCCTCACGGATGGTGGCGGCAAGCGCCAGATTGGCGCCTGCGCTGTCGCCAGCCACGCCCACCGGACCGTTGAACTCAGCGTCCGTCTCACCGCGCTTGATCACGTAGCGCAGCGCCGCCACCACATCGTCCAGCGCCGCGGGAAACGGATGCTCGGGCGCGAGCCTGTAGTCGACCGCGAGCACGCGGGTCTTCGCAGCAATGGCGAGATTGCGCGCGAGGTTGGCGTGGGACTCAAGGCTGCCGAACGTCCAGCCGCCGCCGTGCATGTAGACGATGCAGCCGGGCGCAACCTCCAGCGGCTCGATGAGCTCGCACGAAACAGCGGGCGCGTCGAACAGGCCCGGGATGGTCATGTGGATGGCGTTGCGCACCGCCGGCAGATCAGAGTTCCAGCGCTTTGACGAGATCGCCCGCACCTGACGCTGCTCGGCGACGGTCATGCGCGACTGATCGGGAAGCTTGGCGTCCTCGGCCTGAATGAACGCCCACACCTCCTCCATCTCCGGCGAGCGCTTCGCCTCCGCCGACAACAGGCGCGCGACGTCAATCTTGGCGAGCGGAGAGGTGGAGGCGGTCATGTGAGTTTCACCTTGTGTCGTGCGACGGGAATCATAGCGCGCACGTGCTCGACGCGCGCGGGATCGATGCGGGCGGCCACGTAGCCCACGCCATCGGAGGCGCGGGCCACCACATGGCCCCAGGGGTCGGCCACCAGCGAATGGCCGTATGTGAACCGCGGCTCGCCGCCCTGCATGTGGGCGCCCGTCTGGCCGGCGGCGCAGACGTAAGTTTCTGTCTCAATAGCGCGAGCGCGCAGCAGCACTTCCCAGTGGTCCTTGCCAGTCTGCAGCGTGAAGGCGGCTGGCAGCGCGATCATCTGCGCGCCGCGCGCGGCCAGCGCCTGAAACAGATCGGGAAAGCGCAGATCGTAGCAGATCGAGCAGCCCACCGTGACGCCCTCGCAATCGTAGGTGGCCACCGCGTCGCCGGGCTTCATGGCGGCGCTCTCGTTGTACTGCTGGCCGTTGGGCGCGGTGATGTCGAACATGTGGATCTTGCGATAGCGCGCGATCTCATCACCCGCGCGGTTGAAAACCACCGTGGTGTTGCCGACGCGCTCCTCACCGGGGATGCGCTCCAGCAGCGAACCGCCATGGATGAACACCCCGTGCTGGCGCGCCACATCGCGCAGCATCGTCCACGCGGGCCCGCCCGGCAGCTCCTCGGCGGCGGCCTGTTTGTCAGCGCGCGAACCGCCCATGAAGTCGAACACTTCCGGCAGGCAGATCCAGTCCGGCCGCTCCTCGGCGATGGCGCGCTCCATCAACTCGCGGGCCGCGGCGATGTTGGCGCCCTTGTCAGACCCGGAGTTCATTTGAATAAGCGCGACTTTCATGGACCATCCGTTCTCATGCGAAAGCGTTCGAGTGTGCGGCGCTGGCCGCCAGCGCGCAACAGCACGGACTCAGGGGCGCTCAAGCGCCAGAGCGATGCCCTGCCCCACGCCGATGCACATGGTGGCCAGCGCGCGGCGAGCGCCGCGATCATTCATCTCGATGGCGGCTGACAGCGCAATGCGCACGCCCGACATGCCAAGCGGATGGCCGATGGCGATGGCGCCGCCGTTCGGGTTCACGCGCTCTTCGTCGTCCGCCAGTCCCAGTTCGCGGGTGACGGCCAGCGCCTGCGCAGCGAACGCCTCATTGAGTTCGATCACGCCAAAATCGTCGATGGAGAGGCCAAGCCGGGCCATGAGCTTTTGTGTTGCGGGCGCAGGGCCGATGCCCATAATGCGCGGCGGAACGCCTGCCGTCGCAAGGCCCGAAAGGCGCGCGAGCGGCGTGAGCCCATAAGTCGCGACGGCCTTTTCGGACGCGACCAGAACCGCAGCGGCGCCGTCGTTGATCCCTGAGGCGTTGCCTGCGGTTACAGAACCGCCCTTGCGGAAAATGGGCTTGAGGGACGCGAGCTTGTCCAGCGTCGTCTCGCGCGGATGCTCGTCGCGCTCAACCATGGTCACCGCGCCCTTGCGGTCGCGAAGCTCGACGGGAACAATCTCGCGCGCGAGGCGCCCCGACGCGATGGCCCGGGCTGCCCGCGCCTGACTGCGCAGCGCGAACGCATCCTGATCCTCGCGGGAAATCGCGCGCTCGTGCGCGAGGTTCTCCGCCGTCTCGCCCATGGCGTCGACGCCATACTGCGCTTCGAGCTTCGGATTGACGAAACGCCAGCCTAGCGTGGTGTCAAAAATCTCCGGGCTGCGCGCGAACGCCTCCGTCGCCTTGCCCATCACAAACGGCGCGCGCGACATGCTCTCGACCCCGCAGGCGATGGCGACGTCCATCTCGCCGGCGCGGATGGCGCGGGCGGCGACGCCCAGCGCGTCAAGTCCCGAACCACACAGGCGGTTGATTGTGGCGCCGGGTACCTCTTGCGGCAGGCCAGCCAGCAGCAGGCCCATGCGCGCCACGTTGCGGTTGTCCTCGCCCGACTGGTTGGCGCAACCGGCGAACACATCCTCGACAGCGCTCGCAGGGACCGACGGCGTGCGCTCCATCAGGGCTTTCAGGACATGGGCCAGCAGGTCGTCAGGGCGCACAGAGGACAGGGCGCCGGCGTAGCGGCCGACGGGCGTGCGCACGCCGGCGCAGAGATAGGCTTCGGACATGGGGCGTTCGGCTCCCCGGCGGCGGCGCCGGTCTGGAAAACATGGTTTCGACGCAATCTAGCGGGCCGACGCGTGCAGCGTCAAACGCTTGGCGCAGTGCGTTTGTCCGCGCGAATGGCCCCAAAATGGTGTATTGTGCACACTCCGATCGCCATGGGGAGATGGCGGAGCGGGAGGGGAACATGAAAACAATTTTCGTTCCGGTTGAACTGCATTCGTCCATCGACTCCGTGTTGCGGACATCGCTGCTGCTCGCGCGCCGCTTCGGCGGCCACATTGAGGGGGCGCCGCTGGGGCCTGACCTGCCCGATCTCGTCGCCTTTGACATGCCGGTGAGCTGGACGGTTTCTGACCAGAACGCATGGCGCGAAATCGCTGACGAGGCCCATAGCAAGTTCGAAACTTTCATGATGGAGAACGGGGTTCCGCAGCAGGAGCCGCACGGCGGCGCGCAGACGCCCACCTGCTCGTGGTCCGGCGAGAACTCGCTGGGTGACAGCCAGGCGGCGAGCCTCGCACGCGCGTTCGATGTGTCCATCATGGGCAGGCCCGGCGATGATCGGGGAGACCCGCGCATGGCGACCGCCGAGGCGGCGATCTTCGAAAGCGGGCGTCCGGTGCTGCTGGCGCCGCCGAAGCCGGTGGAAACGCTTGGCGAGAGCATCGCGATCTCATGGAACCAGAGCACGGAGACCGCGCGCGCGGTCGCGTTCGCCATGCCCCTCTTGATGAAGGCGAAGAGCGTTTACGTGCTCACCATCGATAACTTCATGGTGGAAGGCCCGCCCGGCGAACTCCTCGCCCGCACCCTGCGCGCCAACGGGGTGCCCGCGGAAGCGGTGACGCGTCCGAACGCGCGCACGTCCGGCGAGGCGGTGCTCGATCAGGCGACAAAGCTCGGGTGCGACATGCTCATCAAGGGCGCCTACACCCAAAGCCGCCTGCGCCAGATGATTTTTGGCGGCGCCACCGCGCACATCCTCGCCAAGGCGCAAATGCCCGTGTTCATGGCCAACTAAAAACTGGCCAACTAAGAACTGGCGAACTGAATCCCCGTCGCGCTCAAATGCGGCGCTGGGGATTCATCCACGCCAGCGCCGCCCCGACCGCCGCGAAACACGCGAGGGCGGCGAACGCGTAAGAGAACCCCCGCGCAATGGTTGCGGCGAGCGCGGCTTGCCGCGCCGGGTCCAGGCCCGTGACAGACTCGGGCCCCTTCTGCAGGATCTCGACGAAGAGCTTGGCGGCGGACGGATCCGCGGCGGAGGCGCTGGCGAACAGAACGACGCCGAAAAGCGCCGCACCGAATGACGCGCCGACGCTGCGCGCGAACTGGATCGAGCCGGACGCCGCGCCCAGCATCCGCCGGCCAGCGGCGGTCTGGATCGTCACCTGCACGACGCCCATCACCGTCCCCATGCACACGGCGGTGAGCCCCATGCAGACAAGGAACTCATGGTAGCCAAGGCGACCGGCGTTGAGGGCGATGTAGGCGAGCATCACGGTGGTCAGGGTCGAGCCGAGCGACGGCAGGATCATTGTCAGGCCGGTGCGCGTGACGATGCGCCCGGTGATCATCGCCGAGACGCCGATCCCGGCGCTGACCGTCAGAAGCGCCCAGCTCACCTGCCCCGGCGCGCCGAAGCCGGTGACGCGCATGTAGAGCGGCGTGAACGCCACGAGGGCCACCAGCGCCGCGCCATGGCACGCGGCCATGGCCTGCGCGGTCCAGATCGCCCGCTGGCGCATGAGCGAGATCGGCAGAAGCGGCGAGGGGCTGCGACGCTCCTGCCGGATGAGCAGCAGCAGCGCAAGAATAGAGACGGCGGCCAATCCGCCCGCCAGCGGCAGCGTCGATGAATCAAGCTGGCGCACCTGCTCCAGCGCCAGAAGCGCTGGCGCCACGAAGGCGATGAATAACAGAAGGCCCAGCGCGTCGAAGTTCCAGTCGGAGCGCCGGGAGCCAGGTCGCGATTGCAATCGCAGCACCATGATGACCGCAACCAGCGCGGTGGGCACGTTCATCAGGAAAACGGAGCGCCAGCCATAATGCTCCGCCAGAAGACCGCCCGCGACAGGCCCCAGCGCGGCGGCCGTCACGGAGATGGCGGCAAGATACCCCTGATATTGACCGCGCTGGCGCGGCGGGATCACCTCGCCGATGAGCGCCTGCGACATGCTCATGAGGCCACCGCCGCCAAGCCCCTGCACGAACCGCGCGGCCGCAATCATCGTGACGGACGGGGCCAGCGAGTTGAGCACCGCGCCCACGGTGAACATGGCCAGCGCCACGAGCATAAGCCTGCGCCGGCCGAACGAATCCCCGAGGTAGCCATAGAGCGGCGCGGAGATGGTGGCCGCCAGCAGGTAGGCCACCACGATCCAGGACACGCGCTCGACCTCCCCCAGATCGCCGGCGATGGCCGGCAGCGCGCTCGCCACGATGGTCTGATCGCTCATGGCCAGAAACATCGGCAGCATGATCGATGGGAAGATGCGAAAGAACACACGCGCATTGGCGGGCGGGATCGGACCCGAGGTTTCTTCGGGCTTGCCAACGGGCGCGTTCAACGAGAAGCCCTCGCGATGGTGATCTGGTGGGAGGTAGGCGAGAGATAGGCCTTTTGCGCCCGCTCGCCAACCGTCGCCGGGCTAAGGGATGTCGTCTGCGGCTTGCGTGGGCGCCAGCGCCCTCTCAAGGCCGCGGATTTCAGCGCCAAAACTCTCCTCCGCCTGCCGCTCCATGCGGCGGTAGAGATCCACCAGCGAACGCCCGAAATCGGTCAGTTGCGCCTGTCCGCCGCCCTTGCCGCCCAGCCGGGTGGCGAACACGGGCTGCGCGAACATGCGGTTCACCTCGTCGGTGAGAAGCCACGCGCGCCGATAGGACATCCCCATGGCGCGGGCGGCGGAGGAGATCGATCCGTGTTCATCGATGAGTTCGAGCAGCCGGATCTTGCCATGGCCGAGATGACGTCGGGGATCGAAATCGAGACGGAGCGTGACGCGCATCAGCCGCCGCCGGGTCGCGCCCGATCATGCGGGCAGGTCTCGGGCTTGAGGTCCACGAGCGGCGTGCCGTCGAGACAATCGAGCCCGCGCACGCTCACGCCATCGTCGTGAACTTCGACAACCTCGACGATAGAAACCGCGATGGGATTGGGCCGGTTGGGCGAGCGGATGGTGAAGGTGCCGCTGGCGACGCCCGTATGGTTCGGCTTCTGGGTCACGAGGTCACGGCGGGCCTCATGCATCCAGTACAGCACTTGCAGATGCGAATGGCGACCGAGCCCCTGAAGCGCCCTGCGCCAGGGCTCATCGACCACGATCCTGCATACGGGGCCGTCGAGATCGCCACGGCGCGGACATTCGCGACGGGTCTTCCAGGGCGTGCGGATGGAGCCGATGAACCAGAGCCCCGCCTGAAACTCAACTGGGGTCTGGATGGTCTCCTCGCCGTCCCGCACGTCGGTCGTCGTCTGCATTCCCGCTGGCGCCCCTATTGCTGACTTCGCTTTAGCCTGGAAGTGGACACATCTTATTGAATGAGGAAAACTTGTCGAGGACAGGCCGCGACGCCGCGGCCGCAACAATCGCAGGAGTTGGCGCGATGATCGACGCATTCGAGGACCATTGCTGGAAGGATGTAATCCCCCAGGACATTCTGGACCTCTACAAGCATTACAAGCGCGACCTGTTCATCGGCCCGCGCGCCGCAGTGCTCGCCATCGACGTGTATGAGCTGGCGTATCAGGGCGGCCCAAGGCCCGTCGCGGAAGTAGCGGCCGAGTTCCCGTCCTCCTGCGGGATCAACGCGTGGAACGCCATTCCCCCCACGCAGCGCCTGCTGGGCGCCGCGCGCGCGGCGGGGCTGCCGATCTTCTACTCAACCAGCGAGACGCGCCCGGCCGCCAAACCCGGCGCCGTGAAGGCGACGAACCGGCGCTCGACGCCCACCAGCGCGGACGTTTACGCGATCCGGCCCGAGTTCGCGCCCCAGCCAGGCGACGTGGTGATCTTCAAGCAGCGCGCCAGCGCGTTCTACGGCACGCCGTTGGTCGCGCATATGACCCAGCTTGGAATCGACACGATCATCATCTTCGGGGAGAGCACATCGGGGTGCGTGCGCGCATCCACTGTCGATGGGTACTCCAACGGCTTCCACATGGTGATGGCGGAGGAATGCTGCTTCGACCGCAGCGACATCTCGCACAAGGTGAATCTCTTCGACCTGCACCACAAGTATGCCGACGTCATGAAGGTGGATGAGATCGTGAGCACGCTGGAGAGCCGCATTCCGGCGCAGGCGGCTCAATAATTCAGGTTGATGGACCGGCGCCGCGCAAGGGGCTAGCCTGCCTCCTGCGCGTTCACCGGAGACATCACCATGAAACGTTCCAAGATGTTGGCGGCCGCCGCCGTACTCGTGGTGCTTGGCGGGGCGGCCGTCGCCCAGCACAGCGGCCATGGCTCACATTCGGGACATGGCGCGCCCGCCAAGCCCGCCGCCAGCGGCAACGCGGTCGCAAAAGCGTTCCAGGATGTGAACGACAAGATGCACCGCGACATGAACATCCCCTTCACAGGCGACGCCGACGCGGACTTCGCGCGCGGCATGATCCCGCACCATCAGGGCGCCGTCGATATGGCGCGGATCGTCCTGCAACACGGCAAGGATCCGGAAATTCGCAAGCTCGCCGAAGAGGTCGTCAAGACCCAGGAGGCCGAGATCCGGATGATGCGGGAATGGCTCGCGCGCCGCGGCAAATAAGAGGCGGCAAGTAAGAGGCGGCCAACGTCGCGCAGCGATCAGCGCTGCGCGATCCAGCCCATGTCCACGAGCCAGCGCTGGAACGCCATGACGGCGCCGCGATCCGCGCAGCCCATGTACAGCCCTTTGCAGTGGTGGAGCAGGCGCAAGCGGCGGGCGTACACCGCATCCAGAGGCAGGCCAGCCGCCGCCACCGTTAGCGTGGCGAGGTGGGGCACCTCGAGCACCGGAGCGTCCGGCATCTGAACGCGCGGCGCAAACCCCATGCCCTCAATGGCGTAGTAGGTCTTGAACGCCCGCGAGGCCGGATCGAGCTGCCACGCGGAGCCCTTGTCGGCGATTTCGGCGGCGTTCGCGAGGGGCAGGCGCGAGAGCGCGGGCTGGTGGTCGCCGTAGCTTACGAACAAGAACGGACGCTGAGGATGGGCGCGCGCGAGATCGGCGCGAAAGGCGTCGCGATCCCGCTTCGCCAGCACGATGCGCCAAAGGTACTCGTCCGTCTCCGGATCGGCGTTCCACCGCAGTTGCTCGCCGGGACGCACCGCCTCGGGCGCGAAGCGGAAGTTCCACGGCGAGTGCGGCGACATACTGGAGGCGACGATGAACTGCGGCCTGCGCCCGGGGCCTGCCCCGGCCCCGTCGATCACCTTGCGCACCTGATCGTAGTAGAACGCGTCGCGCTGGCGCTCATCAGGCGCCTTGTGGACCTTACGGTCGATCACCTGATCGAAGCCAATCGAGCGATAAAACCGCGCGGAGCCGGCGAATTCGGCGAGCGAGGGATAAATGATCGTGGTGTCGTAACCGCAGGCCTTCAGATACTGCGGCAGCGTGTGGCGCAAGCGCCCGGTCGTGAGTTGCGCCGCAAAGTTGCGCATGTTGCCGAACATGGCCGTGGACAGGCCGGTGAGCGCCGAGAAATCCGTGAGCCACGTGCCGCCGCCAAACGTCTCGACGCGCATGGCGTGGATGCGCCCGTCAAACGACTTGAAGAACGGTTTCGTCTCCTCAGGAAAGACAAGCTCCGGGTACACCCCGGGCGGCATCACGGACTCGTTGAGAAACAGCACGATGTCCGGGGGCGTTGCCTCGGGCCTGCAGGTGATCGTCTCGACACTCTGCGCCAGCGAGGCTTGCGCGCTCATCTCGAGATACCCGCGCTCGCGCACAAGTTGAGGCACATCCCCCAACGACGCGATGAAGGCTGAAAAGATGTGGCGATTCTGGTCGAAGAAGGTAGCGCCCCGCTCGACGATAACGACGGCGGAGCCGCCAGCGGCGCAGAGCGCGACCAGAGCAACGGCGCCGGAGCGCAGGCGCCCCAGCGGATGCGGGGCCTCACGCAGCCAGAACACCGCCATGAGAACGACAAGCCCGCCGACTCCCGCCAGCGCAACCAGCGCATACCCGGGGAACGTCTGCCAGAAGAAGTTAAGCTGTGCGAGGCTGAACAGGTAGAACAGCGCGTCATAGGCGTGGAGGTTCATCGCCACGATGCTGAATTTCAGCAGCGAGCACAGATAAACCGCTGCGAACACAAACGTAACGAACGCGAGCGAAAACCATGGACGGCGGGAGAACGCGTACACCGCTCCCCAGCAGCCCAGGAAGAACGCTGCAACGAGCGCGCGCGGAAGGATCCCGCCCTCAACGGCGAACAGAAACGCCAGCCAGACCGACATAGCGGCCGGAAGAGACCAACGCCGCATTTGCGCTCCAAGGCTCGTCACGTCTCCTCCCGGACAAGAACACGCTTCAAGCCAACGCAACACCTTGAGCCCCGGGCTTCGGCGACATGACAGAACGATGACGGGACTATACCTTCCCACAAGAAACCGTAAAGGCCCGGTCGGGTTTCCGGACGGGCGCTGAATCTTTCTTTTCCCTGCTGCGCTGCACAAGAAAAACGGAGGAGACGACCATGCCCTACAGTGTGCGAAACGGGCTGCGCATCCATTATGAAGTTCACGGCGACGGCCCGCCGATGATCCTCATTCACGCCAACCCTTTTGATCGGCGCCTCTGGATGTACCAGGTGGCCCGCTTTTCTCCCTTCTACCGTGTGATCGCCGTGGACCTGCGCGGCTACGGCCTGTCCGACAAACCGGACGCGCCATTCACGCTGGCGGACATGAAGGACGACGTGCTGGGCGTACTCGCTGACGAGAGCGTCGAAAGGGCCATCTTCGCAGGGGTGAGCGTGGGCTCCGGCATCGCCATGCTCACCGCACTCGATCATCCTGAAATGGTGGATGCAGCCATTCTGGTGGGCGGTTCAAGCGCTGGTCCGCGCCAGCTCGACGGCATTATCGCCGGCTTCGAGCGCGAGGATCTCGCCACGTATCTTATGAGCCTCATGCGCGGATACGTGGCCCCCGGATTCGCCGACACTGCCCTTGGCGGATGGCTGCTGCGGCTTTTCGTGGAGGATGCGGCCCGGCTCAATGCGCGCTGCATCGCGAACATTTTCCGCGCGCGCGCGTCGTGCCGCATGACGGAGCGGCTTGGCGGCATGAAGCCGCCGATCCTCGTCATCAATGGCGCCTATGACGCATCGCTGCCGGCTGGCCGCGAGTCGGCATCGCTCATACCCGGCGGCGAACACGTGGTGATCCCGAACACAGGCCACGCCTGCTGCATCGAGGATCCCGCGGCGTTCGACAGCGCGATGATCCGCTTCCTGTCAGCGCGCGGATTGGCGCCCGCAGGCGCCTTGCGCTTCGCCTGACGCGGGCGTCAGGCCGCCTTGTCGACGATGGTGTCGCGAAACTTGCGGAACTTGTAGCGCGGCGCCACGTCGAGATCCGTACCGGTGATGCGGATGACCCAGCACTTCTCAGGATGCGCCGTGGAGTGGATCATTCCAGGGCCATAAGCGCGCGTTTTTCCGGCGCGAATGCCGTAATGCTCCGTCACCTCAAGAACCGCGGCCTCTTCGCTCTCGGGGTTCACGCGGCGGTACTCGGTCATCTCCGTCACGCCATCGATGTTGCCGTAAATCGCCCACGACTCCCCATGGCTGTGGGGCGTGCCGCGCTTGCCGCCGTCCTGCACGTGGGCGAGCACGTAAAAATCCAGCTCGGCGTCATGATAAAGCTCGCGCTTTCCAGCAGGCGTGTCAGCGGAAAACGTCTGCGCGACGAACTGCGGATTGCGCATAAGCTCGCCGAGATTCCCTGAGATGGTCTCAAGCGCCTGGTCCAGCGGCTTCGCCTTCAACGCCGCGTTTGTATCCGAGCAGAACTGTTCGAGCGTATAGGCCATACGATCCTCCCTTTTCGTCAAGACTAACGCCCGCAGCGACCGCCGCGCAAGGCGCTCACGCGGCGGGCGTGATCTCGCCAGTCACCTCGCCAAGGCCGATCCGGTAACCATCGCCCTGGCAAAAGCCGCGGATCGTCACTCTGTCGCCATCCTCCAGGAACGTGCGCGTCGATCCATCAGCCAGCCTGATCGGCTCCTTGCCGCCCCAGCTCAACTCGAGCAACGAGCCGTAGGAACCTTTGTCAGGGCCGGAAATCGTGCCCGAGCCGATGAGATCGCCCACGCGCATGGCGCATCCCGACGAGGCGTGATGAGCGATCTGTTGGGCTGTCGACCAGTACATGCCGCGGAAGTTCGAGCGGCTGATGATCGTCGGCGCGCCGCCGCCCGGGATCAATTCAACTTCGAGCGAGATGTCGAAGTTATGGGCCCCGGCCTGCTTCAGATAGTCGAGGGGAGCGGGCTCCTGCCGCGGCCCTTCCACCCGGAAGGGCTCAAGCGCCTCTGCGGTGACGACCCACGCGCCGATGCTTGTGGCGAAAGCCTTTCCCTGGAACGGCCCTAGCGGCACATACTCCCACTGCTGGATGTCGCGCGCGCTCCAGTCGTTGAGCAGCGTAAACCCGAAAATAGCGCCCTGCGCCTGCTCTACTGTGAGCGTGGATCCCAGCGCCGTGTTCACGCCAACAACCGCGCCCATCTCAAGCTCAATATCGAGCCGACGGGACGGCGCATGGATGGGAGCGGGGAAGTCCGGGCCCTTGATCTGCCCCTTGGGACGACGAACCGGCGTTCCGCTCACCACCACAGTGCTCGCGCGACCGTTGTAGCCAATGGGGATCCACAGCCAGTTCTCATTGAGCGCAGCGTCCTTGCCGCGAAACATCGTGCCCACGTTGGTGGCGTGCTCGCGTGACGAATAAAAATCCGTGTAGCCGGAAACAGCGACAGGCAGATGCATCCGCGCGCTGCTCATGGGCACGAGCGCGCGCTTGCGCAATACGGCGTCGTCGCGCAGTTTCGGATTGTCATGGCGCAAGAGCTGGCTGATGTGCTTGCGCACGATGGACCAGGAGTAACCGCCGGACGCCATCAGCGCATTGAGGGAAGACTGACGAAAAACCGTCTGCGCCGCCATGCGCGGCATCAGTCCGCACTCTTCAATCACCGCGAGGTCCAGCACGTAATCGCCGATAGCGACGCCCACGCGCGGCCGTGAATCGCTCGCGGTGGAAAACACGCCGTAGGGCAGGTTCTGGATCGGGAACCCACTGTCGGACGCGCCTTCAACGAACGAACGCAGGGACGGATCATTGGGGTGCATCGGCGCTCCTCTCCAGCAGTCTTTTGTCTCGTTAGCCCTTCGCTTCTAGCAGAGGCCGCACGCGGCGGAAACCTTGCGAAAGCGCGTCGCCCGTTGTTCACGCCCCGCCCACAAGGATGCCAACGCCGGCGCAGAACGTCGCCAGCTCGCATCGGAGAAACAAAAGCGCCCCGACGCGGCACGGCGTCGAGGCGCTTAAGGGGAATGAGATCTCGCTTAGTTGATATTGACGAGCGCGCGCGCGCGTTTCACCGCGGCTTCTGGCGCGTTGTAAATTTGCTTCAGCTCCTTCTCGACCTCGTCGGCGGTCATCGGATCGACCGGAAGGCGCATCTTGTCGGCGTCAGCGGCAAAGGCGGCGTCGGCGGCCGCATCGTTGAACGCCTTGCGCAACACCGCGAGGATTTCCCCGGGAACCTGCCGCGACGTGATGTAGGGACGGCCGATCTCGCCTGCGCCGTTGATGACGTCGAGCGTGGCGCGGTCGTCATCGCTTTTGAGAAGATCACGTGCGTAAGGCACGTTCTTGGGCGCGTCCCTCGGCAACTTCTCGGAGAACGTGATCACCGTGTTGATCTTGTTGCCGCGCACCCAATCCTCGGAGATCGACGACCAGGAGCCGCAGTCCCCGTCAAGTTCGCCACGCTCGATCGCGATGCGGATGTCCGCCGACCCCTTGAAGCCGGTGATGATCTTCATATCCATGCCGAAGAGCCCTTCCAGCGTGCGGAAGTTCACCCAGCTCGCCACGCCCGGAGCAGGAACCCCGAAAATGTGGCCTTTGCGCGCACGGAACTCATCAAACGTCTTGATGCCCTTCTCAGCCCAGATGTAGCAAACGCGCTGGTCGCGCGCGAGGTTGCCGATCCACCCGTAGTTGAGGAAGTTAACGTTCCCCATCTTTTGCGGCTCGAGAATAGCCTGCGTGATGATCCCGGGATTGAAAGCGACGATCGCGGTGCCATCCTTGGGCGCGGGACCATCAAGCCAGCGCACCGCCGTCAGCGAGCCTGCGCCCGGCATGTTCTCTACAACGACTGTGGGCTTGCCGGGCAGATGCGCGCCGTAGTGGCGCGCCAGAACGCGCGCGTAGGAATCATAACCGCCACCCGGCCCGAAACCGACGACGATGCGGATCGTCTTGCCCTCGAACGAGACCTTTTGAGCGGCGGCGGGCCCCGCTGCGAGAGCGAATGCGGCGGCGAGCGTCACGGCCGTAGCGCGGGTGCTGAAAACCATCTGTCCGTCCCCTGGTGAAAAACAGGCGGCCCGGAGCCGCTCTTGTGGATGGCGAACATAGAAGAGCCGCCGCCCCGGTTCAAGCCTGCGCGGGAAAGCTCGCCGTGGCTCAATGCTCCCGAAACAGCCTGCCGTAGCCCTCCACCCTGTCCTTGACGCCAGCGAGCCGCATTCCCTCCCAGACAATGGCCTGCAACGCAGTGACCACGCTGACGCCGAACTCCTGCTCAAGAGGCTCAATCGCCTCAATGGTCGCCCAGTGGGGACAGCCGAAGATAAGCGTGTCGATATCAGGCTGCTCCTGCATCAATTCGCGCCCGAGCCTGAGCGCTGTCTCAGGAGGAATGCGATTGTACTCCTGCAGCCGCGCATGGGCGTGCTTGCGTCCGAGCAACTCCATTCCCGGGACCAGTGAGCCGCTGGCTGAATCGCCGATCTTTCTGGGCGCGGCAGGGTTAATGGTCCCCACCTTGCGCGCGCCGACAGCCTTGAGCGCGCGCTTCTGCGCCATGGAGCTGGAGCTGACCGGAACGCCGTACTTTTGCGTCATCTCCTCCAGCGCGCGCTCCAGCGAGTCCACGCCACGGGCTATGTTGGTGGGCGCCCCACCCATAATGATGACATCAGCGCCGGCGGTCTTGAAGGAGTCGACAGCGCGCATTCCCTGCTCGTGAATGCTTTCAAGCTGGTCCTGCGTGTGATCGGTGATCTGAAGCGTCAGCATCGAGAGCAGCACGCCTTCAGGAACCATGCGATAAAAGTACATCGGCAGCAGTTCAGTTACGAACGCGACTGAAGAATAGCCCACGCGGGCGCGCACGTGCGTCATCGTTCAGCTCCCGATCACTCGTAAAATGCGCCCGGCCGGAATCGCACAGGCTTCTCGCGATTGTTCTCCGGCGCGTGAGGGTCGATCTGCTGCCCGTGGGCGCCCAGACGCACGTCGCGATCCTCACCACCCTTTGTGATGGATTCAATTCGCAAAACCACAAGCGGCTCGTCGCCGGCGTTCTCAAAACAATAGTAACAGCCGGCTGGCAACATGATGCCTTCGTTTCGCACCAGTTCCCGCTCCTCGCCACGCGGGCCGTAGTAACGAGCACGTCCCTGCAGAATGATGAAACTATGATCCTGCCCGTGATGGGCATGCAGGGCGTTCTCGCCCCCGCCCACTGCGTAGCACCTGATTTTCAGTTGAAGGTTGCCTGTGTCAGCCAACACGCGCCGGTGGCTGCCCTCGTCCATCAGTTCTATCCGGAGCTTGAAAAACTCCGGCGGAGGGCTCATCGAGAAATCGACCTCCGGGCGCCCATCTGCAGGATCCGCCATACGACCGCGCGCCGAAACGCTCTGTGCCATGCCTCGCCTCCCAAGGTTCGAGACTATTTTCTTCCGACTTTAGGGAGAGCGTAGACACAAATCCTGATCGCGGCAATACGCCGGAATGCGCGCGCCATGGCGTGACGCGCGCCGCAAGATCAGAAGCCGACGGCGAGTTTCACACGAAACTTGGCGCGCTCGAAGTTGTCGAGATCCAGCGCGTTGGACACGCCCCGGGCTTTGCCTGCGATTTGCGGCAACGCGACGAGATTGAGCGTGACGTTGGCCGCCGGCTTGAACGCGATCGTCGGGCCAAAGAACAGGGCCTGCCCCTCAAGCCGGCCGAAGAACGCCTCCGACCATGACTGCTCCCAGCGAGCCTCGGCGCCAATCCAAAACTTGTCCTCGACGAATGCATAAGCGACCGCTGTTGAGAGACTGCTCTCGGAGGCTGTGGACCATGAGCGATCCAGCGGGTCGCGCCCCCGCGAAACGCCGAATGTCGCGTTCATGCCCCAAAACCAGCGATCGGCGATGGGGGCGTCGATCTGCGCCTTGAACTCCGCGCCATAAGCCGGCGCGACGCGCCCGGAGAAGCCATCCATGCGGGACCACCGCGGCTCAACAGCGAGGGTCAAGGCGAAAGGATTGGCGAGACTGCGCTCGATCAGGCGGTGACGCACTTCTATCGACATTCCGTCGAAGTTATAGCCGGACCGGTCAGCGAAATCGCCGTTGCCGCGAAGGCTTGAGCCCGCGCCGAAGAGAGAGGCCGCGTAAGACCAGTTATCGGCGAACGTGCGCGAGAACTCGAGCTTCTGCGCAAGCCCGCGGTAGCGCCCGTCGCGCGTGCCAACCGCCCCGTCGCTTTCAAGCGCGACGCCCTTGTCGCCGGGCTTGCCCACATCCGTCGCCGACGTGAAGCCGAAGATATCCTCTCCGGGAACTTCCATTATCTCGGCCGCAGGGGCGGGCGCACCGGGGCGCGCTCTGAGATCAGCAGCGTAGGCGCTGGAAATGCAGACACACCCGGCAGCAAGAAAAGCAACAGCGCGGCTCATAGCGGCCCCTCCAATCTTCGAGCAGGCCCGGCATTCAACCGCAGCCCCCAATCTGCGCTTTTTTGCATAGCTGACGCTCACGATCAACGCGCCGGCTGCTTTTTCCACGCTCGGCATGGCGGATGCGGGCGAAACAATTTCCCACGGCGCCGCGCTCATGTATCCTGCGACGAAGCAATTATCATTGGCGTTGTGCGTGCGTTGCGGCGCAAGAAACCGGTCAAGACGGCCATGAGCCGCTTGCACCGAAACAACAGGAGGAAACCGCCCGGTGCTTGCCAGCAGAGTTTTCGGCGGGGCCGCGAGCGCCCTGCGCACGCCCCAGTACCGGCGCTACTGGACGGGGCACTTCCTCGCCAGCATCGGACGTTGGATGTACCGCATGTCCATCGGCTGGCTCGCCTGGCAGTTGACGGGCTCCACGGTCTGGCTCGGCCTTGTGTCTTTCGTGGACCTGTTTCCATCCGCGATTCTCACCATCTTCGCAGGCGCAGCGGCGGATCGCTTCGGGTCCATGCGCATCATCCGCCTCAGCCTCATCCTCACGGCGGTTCTCGCCGCGATTCTGGGAGCGCTGATCCTCAGCGATCACATCACCATTCACCTGCTGCTCGTCATCGCCTTCCTGAAGGGCTGCACGGAATCCTTCGGGCAGCCGGCGCGCCTGTCGATCATCAATGCGCTCGTGTCCAAGCGGGACTTGTCATCAGCGATTGCGCTTGGCTCCACATCGTTCAACGCCTCCCGCATCATCGGGCCAGCCATCGCGGGCGGCATCATCGCCTTGTGGGGCGTCGGCCCGGTCATGATCGCGTGCGCGCTCGCCTTCCTGTATTTTTACACGGTCGTTCTGCGCATCGAGATCGAGGAACGCGCGCGCCCGAAACGCAGCGCCAGCGGGCTCTTTGGCGATATATGGGCTGGCTTCCGGTATGTGCTCGGCCATCCCGGCATTCGCTTCGTCATGATCCTGCTCACAGCGACGAGCCTTCTGGTTCGCCCTGTGATCGATCTGTTGCCCAGCGTTGTTGACCGCGTCTTCCAGACTGGCCCAAGCGGCCTGTCGATCATGCTCGGAGCGATTGGCGCCGGCGCCGTGGTCGCAAGTCTGTGGCTCGCGCGACGCGGCCAAATCGCAGGACTGACAAAGCTCCTCGTGTTCTCGACGGTGGCCTGTGCGGGAGCGCTTGTGCTGTCGATGCAGTTCGCCAACATCTGGGTTGCGGCCGCCCTCTTCGGGGTGATGGGCGTGTTCCTTCTGTCGGGGAACGTGAGCGCGCAAACATTGATTCAGAACAGCGTGGAGCCTGAGCTGCGTTCGCGCGTCATGGGGCTCTACATTGTTTTCGGCCACGGCCTTCCGGCCGTCGGCGCGCTGGCGCAGGGCTGGGTGGCCACATACGTCGGCCTGCAGACAGCCATCGCCGGCGGCGCGCTATTAATGATTATTGTCGCGGTGTGGGCTTTCATGCGAAGCGCCGCAGTTACGCCGCAACTGGAAGACCAGCGGCAGACGGGCGCCGAGTAAGGCGCCCGCCGGTGTTTCGTTTCAGTCCTTGCCGAAGAAAGCGCGCGCCGCGCGCACTTCGTCCACGTAATCAGCGAAGCCTTCCGCTAATGTAAACCGCGGCGCCCAGCCAAGCTGCTCGCCTGCCCGCGCGATGTCCATGGCGTGCGCCTTCGATTTCGGCGGATCGCCCTTCTCGACTTCTATCGCCCCGACCCTGGCGGTGCTGCCCAATGCGTCGAGCACCTCCTGAAACGAGCTCACATATCCATTTCCGATGTTGAAAATATAATCCTTCGGCATGGCGATGGTGGTGGCGATATCCACCGCGCGACCGATGTCACGCGAGTAGATGTATTCATTCGCCATGGTTTCCGAAGACGGCACCGTGGCGCCCCTTCCGTCGATGGCAGCCTCTACAAGCGCCTGCATCTTCATGCCGCCGGATGAGCCGGCGAAGAAGTGGCCGAATCCGTAGACGTTCGCTGGCCTCAGGATCAAAAGCTCAAACTTGTATTCATCCGCGTAGGCCTCAAGCACGAGTTCCTTGGCGGCCTTGTAATTGCCATAGCCGCGTCGCGCACCGCGCGGAAAATCCTCCGGCACGTTGGCGCTTGTCTTCCGGCGGTTATCGTAGACGCCCATGGTCGAGATATGGACCAGCCGGCCCACGCCCGAAAGTCGCACCGCCTCAGCCACATTGCGAGTGCCGCCGACATTGATGTCGAACGCATTGAAGAGCGACTGCTGCACGCGCCCGCCGATGAGGCCTGCGGTGTGAATGACAACGCGGGCGCTGCTGGCGCGGAAGGCATCCACCAGCGCCGGCAGGTCGCGCACATCCTTGCGCAGCAGCCTCCAGCCGCGATCCCCGAGCTTGAAACGCAGATAGTCCGCGCGCGGCTCCGGATCGATGAAAACAACCTCCTCGCCGCGCGCTATCGCCTCCCGGGCATACGCCGTCGCGACAAGTCCCGCGCCAGTGATAACAACCGCCATTCGTTTCCCCTGTTTATTTCGAGGGCGCAGCCTGCGCCGATTTCATCGCGTCGCTTTCATCGGCCCGAGCAATGGTCGCGGCGCCTGATGCGTACACCGTTTCATCGCCATACGCCGCCCGCCGGCTGCGGAACATCGGCGAGGCCATGGAACCCAGCTCAATCACGGCGAAGCGCGCTGGCCCGCCATGCGCGACGTGCTGATGAAAACGCATCCCCGTGAGCCCAATCACATCGCCTGTAGACCACGGGGTCCGGGACACGGGACCATTAGGGTCATCAAAGGAGAGTGAGACGCCTTGTCCTGCCACACACAAGAGATGTGCGCCCTGCATCTGGCGACGGGCAAGCGTTGACTGCCCGTCCGCCAGCTCCATCACGCTGGCGCCAAGCGCAGAGTCAGCAAGGCGCAATTCGCCACGCGCGCCGTCGTCTCCGGATGAAGGCGACAGGCGCGTGAACGCCTCCAGCCATGGCTCGCCCGCCGCTTTCCTGTGCCGCTTTTCGAAAGTCGCTGGATTGTCGAACAGGAAGGACTCGTTGCGATAGAGGCCCAAAAGGTATCGAGTATCGCTGAACACGGCGAGGCGCGCGCCCTCCGCCCCCGCCCGGTGTTCGTGGCGGGCGTTGACAGGCATGGAAAACATATGGCCAGCGCGCCACGTGATGCGACGCTCTACGCCATTCCAGAGCGCCACGTCGGTCTCGCCACTACCCGATACAACATAGACCAGCTCTTCATAAACATGTCGAAGCGGCGTTGCTGAAGCGTGCGCGGCAATGTCGAAGATGAACAGCGTGAGAAAGTCGCAGCGACCCTCGACATGCGCGATGGCGCCGTCCACCCCATAACGGGGCCAGGGTTGCGTCGGCACAGCGGTGAGCTGGACTGCAGGCGCAGTAACCACGGGCACTCCCTGCGTCGTCGCCCAGTTGTCGTAGGGATCAACCAGATACTTGTCGCGCAGGCTTGGATCGAGAGCGCTCATGAGGCCGCCTTTCCGGTGAAGCGGGACTCGTCGATAAACGCGCCCATGCTTGATTCGACGCCGTTTGTCGCGATTTCCTTCAGCCACATTTCATGGATCCGCGGATCCTGATCCTCGTACTCCACCTGGGCGCCGCCCTCCTTGACGTTCTTGTCGACGCCGACCTCCCAGATGTCCCGTTTCATCTTCAACAGCGGGTACCGCACAGTTCCGATCTGCAACGCGAGATACCGCGAGGGATGATCCGCGACGTTGAAATGCTGATGGAACATGGAGTCGGGCGGGCAGTAGACGCAGCCGTGCTCCCAATCCACGCGGGTGAAATCGGGATCATCCTCATGCCAAAGCAACGAGTAGCCCTTGCCCGTGACGGCGAACACGCACACGCCGTCGAAATGCCTGTGGCCCTTCTTGTAGGTGCCTACGGGCATCTCCGACGAATGCGCGCCAATGGTGTTTTCAGTCAGCATGAACCGCAGGTTTGAGCCGCCCGCGCCGCGCTGCGCCCATTGCTTGAGTTCAAACGCGGAGAGGTCCGCAACAAAGTTCGTCTCCCACTGGTGGCGCCCCGGCGCGATGGAGATAAACTCGCCCTCGCCGACAAAATAGTCGGCGCGGCCGATGCGCTCGGGAAAGCTTACCGCGCAATTGAAGATCAGATCTTCGTCGCGGAAACGGTTCATGGTGAACACCATGTTGTTCACGGATGCGAACCGGGCGGGCTCGCGCCCCGAACCGTTGAAGTGCTGATGCGTGGCGTTAAGCGGAATGGAGAACAGGCTCTTGGGCCCCCACTCGAACGAATGCTTGCGCCCGTCCTCAAGGAGAACGGTCGTCGAGCCATGGCCCGAGATGACGTAAATAACCTCTTCGCAGATGTGCCTGAGCGGCGCGGACTTCCCGCCGGGTGGAAGCTCAAACGCGAAGATTGAAATGAAGTCATCGCGGCCCTTCAGGTGGCAGAAGGCGCCGTTCATGCCATAGCGCGCCCAGGGCGCGACCGGAATCTTGCGGATATCGATCCCGAAATCCTCGATGATCGGGACGCTCTGCGCGCGCGCCCATTCGAGATATGCGTCCGGCAGGGCGCGCTCGCTCATGTGTGTCATCCTTCCCCCGCTTAGCCGCCGCCCTGCAATTTGCGCAGTTCTTCCTTCAAGTCCGGCGGCGCTGCGGCAAGCTGCTCCAGCATCTGCATGGCTTCGTCCGCGCCCACAGGGCTCACGTCGAGACCGAGTTTCGCGGCTTCGGCGAGAAACTCCTTGTCCCTTGTGGTGGCGTTGAAAGCCGCGCGCAGCGCTGCCGCGCGTTCAGCCGGAACCCCGGGAGGCGCCGCGTAGGGGCGCGAGAGCATGTAGGGGATCTCCGCGAGTTCGATTAGCTGCTTCGCGCGGTCATCGCGCGCAAGCTCTCGGGCAGTAGGCGTATCCGGAAAGTCAGGATGGCGCGTCTGGCGCGCGAACTGAACCAGCGCTTTCACAGGCCCGCCCGGCTTCAGCCATTCGGGCTTGTTGGAGGATACGGCGGAAAGCCCCACGAAGCGCCCATCAAGTTCACCGCGTTCAATCGCGATAAACAGCGCGCCGCTGTCGGGATAACCTGCGATAAGCTTGATGTTCAGGCCAATGGTGTCGCGGATCAGAAAGGCGATATCGTTCCCGGTGGCGCCTTCCGCCGTGCCGCCCAGGATGATGGGATCACGATCCCTGCGCCGCGCGTCCTCGATGGTGTTGGTCTTCGCGTTACGACGCACGAAGAGCATGTAGGCGTCGTCCTGCGCGCTGGAGGGCGAACCCAGCCACGTGAACTTGCGCGGATCAAACTGCACGTTCGCGTTGCCGCCGAGCACGCCAAGAAGCGGCATGTTGCGGGCGAAGGTGCCGAACGTGGTCCCATCCTTTGGCGCGTTCACGTAGAGATGGTTTGTGGCCCGCAGACTGCCGGCGCCAGGCATGTTCTGGATGACGATGTTCGGCGCGCCGGGCAGATGCTTGCTGAAGTGGCGCGAAAGCACGCGCGCATACACGTCGTAGCCGCCTCCGGTGCCGTATCCAACGATGATCTGGACATTCTTGCCCTTGTAGAAATCGGCCACGGGGTCGGCGGCGGCCGCCGTACAGAAACCAGCAGCAACAAGCGCAGCAACGCAAAGGGCGCGCATGGGTGTCTCCTCCAGAGAATTGTCTGCGCGAAGCATCAAGGTCGCTGTCTCGCGCGTCAAGTGAGAGGCGGCCTGCGCGTTGGCCGGCACGCCGCCCCTGCGGACTCAGCGCTGCTGCGCGTAAGTGACGTCCATGTACCTTGCGCCGTCTCCCGACGTGCCGCGCAGGCGCAGCACATTGGCGACGCCCTTGGCGTTCACCTCGGCGGTGCGGCTCAGGCCGCCCGGGCCGGTGAGGCGCGTGTACATCAGCTCAAGATCCGCTTCCGACAGACCCTTGCTCATCTTGCGCAGCACGGGAAGCACCGCCGCCTTGTCGGTGAAGACCACGTTGTGCGCGTTGCGCACGGCGCGCATGAAGGCCACGACGGTCTTCTCGTTCTCCTTCGCCCACGAGCGACGGGTCGCGTAGACGCTGCCCTGGTAATCGCCGATCTCAGCCGCCGCATCCGCGAGAATGTTGAACCCCTGCTTCTGCAACTGCATGTCCTGCGGCGAGGAGACGATGGCGATAGCCGCAATTCCGCTGGTCAGCGCGTTGACGCGGGCGCCTGTGCCGCCCACCGAATTGATCGTGTAGTCCTTGTCGCGCACGATCCCCTTGGCCGCGAGAATCTCGTAGAGCACCGTAGCGTAGCCTGACTTGGGCGAGTCCACCGCGGCGACCTTGCCGCGCACGTCGTTCCACGTTTTCACCTCGGGGCGGGTGACGACGCTGTTGAGGCCCGAGTGAACGCCGCCGATGGCGATGAGGTCATAGTTTTCATAGCGGGCGCTGCCCTGCCCTTCGGTGTGGGCGACGATGTTGTCGAACGCCGTGGTGGCGAACTGGTATTTGCCCGCCATCAGGTCGCGCATCTGCTCGGCGGAGCCGGGCGTGATGTCCAGCTTGACGCGCAGGCCCTCCTTCTCGAACAGGCCGTTGTCGAGGGCGTACCAGACCGGCAGGTTGGTGGCCCCGCCGAAGCTGATCATGTTCACTTCGGTGAGGTTCTGCGCCTGGGCCGGCGCGGCCAGAGCCGCCGCAAAGGCGGCTGCTGCGAGCAAAGCTCTCATGTTCGTTTCCTTCTCCCCTGGGATGAGGCGCCTCGGCGCCCCGCCGGCTCATGGGCCGGCGCAGGGAAGATAGCCCGGGAAGCAACCGTCTGAGAAGATGCCCTGCGCGTGGCCCGTCAACGGCGCCCGAACGTCTCGTCGAAGGAGTAGCCTGCCCCGCGGACCGTGCGCAGCGGATCGGCCTCATCCCCCTGCACGAGCGCCTTGCGCAGGCGCCCCACGTGCACGTCCACCGTGCGTTCGTCGATCTCCGCCGTTGAGCCCCACACCTGGTCCAGAAGCTGCGCCCGGGAATGGACGCGCCCCGGCTTCTGCATGAGGCACTCAAGCAGGCGAAATTCCGTGGGGCCGAGATGAAGCTCGCGACCCGCACGGGTCACGCGGCGGGTTTCCCTGTCGAGTTCAATGTCGCCCTGGGACAGCCGGGTCGCGATGCGCTCCGGCGAGGCCCGGCGCAGCAGCGCCCGCACGCGGGCCATAAGCTCCGGCACAGAGAACGGCTTCACCACGTAGTCGTCGGCGCCGACGCCAAGCCCCCGCACCCGCTCCTGCTCCTCGCCCCGCGCAGTGAGCATGATGATGGGCAGCGTGCGGGTCGCCTCCCGGGCGCGCATGCGCCGGCAGATTTCAAGCCCCGAAACGCCGGGAAGCATCCAGTCCAGCACGACCAGATCAAGCCCGCCCTCCGCGATGCGGACCTCCGCCTCGTCGCCGCGCGCCGCGTGCTCGACAGCGTAGCCCTCGGACTCAAGGTTGTACTTGAGGAGCAGCGCCAGGGGCGCCTCGTCCTCAACCACGAGAATACGGGGCGCCCGCAAATCTTCGCGCCCTTTGCGCGCGGGCGCAGCAAGAGTGGGTTGCGTCATGACGAGCCCCGATGTCAGCCCTTGGGCCTGTTCACCGGGAGCGGAGCGCCCGACACCATAAAGTGCACGTTCTCGGCGATGTTGGTCGCATGGTCCCCCACGCGCTCAAGGTTCTTGCCGCAGAAGAGCAGATGCGCGCAGAACGAGATGTTGCGCGGATCCTCCATCATGAACGTGAGCAGGTCGCGGAAGACCGCATCCTCCAGCGCGTCAAGCTCGGCGTCGCGCGACCACACCTGCTTCGCGCGCTCGGCATCGCGCTCGGCATAAGCATCAAGAACGTTCTTTAACTGCAAGGCCGCGACCTCCGCCATGTGCTTGAGGCCGACGATGGCGCGGGGCACGCGGGCGTCATCCGCCACCTTGATCGCGCGCTTGGCGATGTTCTTGGCGAGATCGCCAACGCGTTCGAGATCGCCCGCGATGTGGATGGAGGCGACGAGTTCGCGCAGGTCGACAGCCATCGGCTGCCGGCGCGCGATGGTGCGCACCGCCTGATCCTCGATTTCGCGCTGCAGCCCGTCGAGGCGAGGGTCGCTGCCCAGCACTTTCTGCGCGAGCGCGACGTCGAGACTTGCGAGCGCGTCCATGGCGTCGCTCAGCATCTTCTCCGCGATGCCGCCCATCTCGGCGATCTTGGCGCCGATGAGATCGAGTTCGGCGTCGTAGGCCTTGACAATATGTTCGGTCATTTAAGCTCTCCCGCGCCTCAGCCGAAGCGGCCGGTGATGTAATCCTGGGTGGCCTTTTGGGTCGGCGTCGTGAACATCTGGGATGTCTCGCCGAACTCCACCAGATCGCCCAGGTACATGAACGCGGTGTTGTCAGACACGCGCGCCGCCTGCTGCATATTGTGGGTGACGATCGCGATCGTGTACTGCGCCTTCAGCTCGTCGATGAGTTCCTCCACCTTCGCGGTGGAGATGGGATCCAGCGCCGAGCATGGCTCGTCGAACAGGATCACGTCGGGGCGGATCGCAACGGTGCGCGCAATGCAAAGGCGTTGCTGCTGGCCGCCAGAAAGGCTCAGGCCGCTGGCGTTGAGCTTGTCTTTGACTTCGTTCCACAACGCTGCGCCCTTGAGCGCCGCCTCGACGCGACCATCGATCTCGCTCTTGGAGAGCTTCTCGTAGAGTTTGATGCCAAACGCGATGTTGTCATAGATCGTCATGGGGAACGGCGTCGGCTTCTGGAACACCATACCCACACGGGCGCGCAGAAGGTTCACGTCCACGCCCGGATCGAGGATGTTCGCGCCGTCCAGTAGAACCTCTCCCTCCGCGCGCTGGCCCGGATAGAGATCATACATCCGGTTGAGGATGCGCAGCAGCGTGGACTTGCCGCAGCCCGAGGGACCGATGAACGCGGTGACGCGGTTCTGCTCAAGGGACAGGTTGATGTTCTTGAGCGCCCTGAAAGCGCCGTAGAAGAAATCGAGGTTGCGCACCTCGATCTTCACAGGCGCGCTTGCCGCTGGCGGCTGGAAGGCGTCGGCGGCGATGGTCATGGTCGTCATTGCGTATTCCTTTCACGACCGAGGATACGGGCGACGACGTTGAGCGTCAGCACCGCCAGCGTGATGATGAGCGCACCGGTCCAGGCCAGCTGGCGCCAGTATTCGTACGGGCTCTGCACGAAGTTGTTGATGGTCACCGGCAGGTTCGCGACGGTGGTCGTCATGTCGATGTTCCAGAACTGGTTGTTGAGCGCGGTGAAGAGCAGCGGCGCCGTCTCGCCCGCCACACGGGCGGTGGCCAGCAGAACGCCGGTGATCAGACCCGCGCGGGCCGCCCGGTACGCCACCCGCTTGATGACCAGCGAACGCGGCATGCCAAGAGCCGACGCAGCCTCACGCAACGGATTGGGGACAAGCAGAAGCATGTCCTCCGTGGTGCGGACCACAACGGGAATGACGATCACAGCGAGGGCGAGCGCGCCAGCAAGCCCCGAAAATCCACCCATCGGCAGCACGACAGCCACATAGACGAACAAGCCAATGATGATGGAGGGCGCGCTCAGCAGAATGTCGTTGATGAAGCGGATGACGGTCGTCAACCTCTCGTGGCGCCCGTACTCGGCGAGAAAGGTGCCTGCGAGCATGCCGATGGGCGCGCCAATCGCGACCCCGAGGAAGGTCATGATGGCGGAGCCGGCGATAGCGTTCGCAAGACCGCCGGTTTTGGAGCCCGGCGGCGGCGTCATCTGGGTGAACACGGACAGGTTTAGCCCAGCGAGTCCGTTCCAGAACAGCGTGAACAAGATGAGCCCGAGCCATGTCAGGCCGAAGGCGGCGGCGGCGTAGCACAGCACGCGGATGATGACGTTGCGGCGCCGGCGCCTGGCATAGATGGAGTTCATGTCACGCCCCCTTCGCGCGCTCGAGGCGCATCAGCATCAGCCGCGCCGCCGCAAGCACGAAGAACGTGAGCACGAACAGCAGAAGGCCCAACAGGAACAGCGCGGATTGGTGCAAGCCGCCGCTTTCGGCGAACTCGCTGGCGATGGCCGCGGAGATCGTCGTGCCCGGCGAGAAGATCGAGTCCTGAATGCGGAACGAATTGCCGATGATGAAGGTCACCGCCATGGTTTCGCCCAGCGCGCGGCCCAGCGCCAGCATCACGCCCCCGATCACGCCCACGCGGGTGTAGGGAATGACCACGTTGCGAACCACTTCCCACGTGGTGCATCCAAGCCCGTAAGCGCTTTCTTTCAGCACGGGCGGCACTGTCATAAAGACATCGCGCGAGATCGCCGTGATGAACGGCAGGATCATGATCGCGAGAACAACCGACGCGTTGAACAACGACAGGTAGGACGGCGGACCTCCGAAGATGGAGCCCAGAACCGGAATGCCAGACGTGGCCGCAATAATCCAGGGCTGGACATGATCGGCCAGAAACGGGGCCAGCACGAAGAAGCCCCACATCCCGTAGATGATTGAGGGAATGCCGGCCAGAAGCTCGATGGCGACGCCGAACGGCCGGCGCAGCCACATGGGACAGAGCTCAGTCAGAAAAATCGCTATGCCGAGCCCGACCGGCACCGCGATGAGCATCGCGATCAGCGACGACACGAATGTTCCGTAGATCGGACCCAGCCCGCCGAGGATGGGAGCGGGCTCAAGCTGCGGGGCCCAGCGTTGGGTGGTGAGAAAGCTCAGACCGAAGTGCTGGATCGCAGGCCACGCGCCCACGATGAGCGAGAGGATGATGCCGCCAAGCAGCAACAGAACGCAGATCGCCGACGCGCGCGTGAGCCAGTAGAATGTCTTGTCGCTCAGCGCGAACTGTTTGAGCGCCTGCGCTCGATCTGCGACCGGCGCCTTCGCCGCCGCGTTTGCCTCAATGGCGATGTCCGACACGTCCGCCCCCGATACGCCTGCGCCTTTTGAAGGCTGATCCACAAGGCACCTCACATGCGAATGAGGGGCGGTTGCCCGCCCCTCGTCCGCCGGATGTTTACTTCACCTGGATCTCGTTCGCCCAGGTCTGCTTGATCAACTTCACGACGCTGTCGGGCATGGGCACGAAGTCAAGCTCGTCCGCCATGGCGTCGCCCTTCTCGAAGGCCCACGCGAAGAAGTCGAGCGCGCGACGAGCCGCCACCGGATCCTGCGGCTTCTTGTGCATCAGGATGAACGTCGCAGCCGTGATCGGCCAGGACTTCTCGCCCGCCTGGTTGGTCAGGATGAGGCGATAGCCGGGCGCCTTGCTCCATTCCGCGTTGGCGGCGGCCGCCTGGAAGGTCTCGCGGTTGGGCCGCAGCACCTGCCCGGTCCGGTTCGTCAGCAGGGTGTAGGTCAGGTTGCTCTGCTTGGCGTAGGCGAACTCCACATAGCCGATGGAGTTGCGGGTCTGCGCGACGTTGCCGGCGACACCCTCGTTGCCGCGCGCGCCGACGCCCACGGGCCATTCAACCGCCGTGCCGGAGCCCACCTTCGACTTCCACTCCTCGGACACTTCCGAGAGGTAGTTCGTCCACACGAACGTGGTCCCGGAGCCGTCCGAACGGCGCACCACCGCGATGGGGGCGGCGGGAAGCTTCAGGTTCGGGTTGAGCTTGACGATCGCGGGGTCATTCCAGGTCTTGATCTTGCCGAGGTAGATGTCCGCCAGCGTCTGGCCGTCGAACGTCATCTCGCCCTGCTTGATCCCGTCGATGTTGACGATGGCCACCAGCGCGCCCATGACCTGCGGCCACTGGACGAGGCCTTCCTTCGCAAGCTGCTCAGCCTGAAGCGGCGCGTCGGTCGCGCCGAACACCACCGTGCGGGCGAGGATCTGCTTGACGCCTGCGCCCGAGCCAATCGACTGATAGTTCAGGCCAATGCCGGTCTCTTTCTTGTAGGCGTCCGCCCACTTCGCGTAGATCGGGAACGGAAAGGTAGCCCCGGCGCCCGTGATGTCCTGGGCGGCGGCGGACAGGCTCGCCATCGCGGCAAAACCAGCCACAAGAGCAGAGCGGAAAAAGCGGTTGAGGTGCATGTACGCCTCGCGGTTGGCGCTGGGGTATCCCAGCAAGCGCTGGTTGAGTACGAAGGTTCGACGACAGGTTTATGACAACGCCCGACCAGGGTTCCGGGCGCCGCGCGCCGGCGACCTTTTCCACAGGCGCCCCCAGCGCATCCCCAGCCAATCCCCAGCATTTGCACAGGCTTTTCCCGCCTTGCGTCAGGTGCATTTTCGTCGTGGACGCTCCAGGAGGGCTGGCGTTGGCAGCTGCGCGACCCTAGATTGCGTTTGCGGGGCTGCGGGGCCCGTGTGGATCACTATCCCCGGGGCCTTATCGATCCGAACGGGAGCTGTCCCTGCCCTTGTCCGTGGACTTGGGCATAACGGCGCCCACCTACGTTGTAGGTTTCCCGGGATCGATATCCCACGGCTCAGGCGGCTCCGCGCTTTTCCATGGTTGAGCTTTCCGGCGACGCCGGAGCTTTCGCGGCGCCGATCTTTATGGTAGCCGCCGCCCATGAGTTCACCGTCCCGACAGGATCTCAAATCGCAGATCCGGCGCGAGGGTCTGGCGCGTCGCGCCGGAACCCCTGACGATGTGCGTGAGGCCTTCGCCGGGCGGCTGGCGCTTGAGGGCGTGCAACTCGCGCGCCGGGCCATCGTGCGCACAGTGGGCGTGTTCTGGCCCATCGGCACGGAGCCCGACACGCGCCAACTGCTGGCCGCGCTCGACTATCACGAGTTCATCGCCGCCCTGCCGGTTGCTGGGCCCATGGGCGCGCCGCTCACCTTCCGCCGCTGGCGCGAGGGCGAACCGCTCGTGCAGGGGGCCATGCGCATCCCGGAGCCCGCCGCAAGCCTGCCGGAAGTGACGCCGGACCTGCTGTTCGTCCCCTGCGCCGCGTTCGACCGGCGGGGCTATCGCGCCGGCTACGGCGGCGGCTACTATGACGCGACGCTCTCCGCCTTGCGGGCGCGCCGCCCGGTCCCGGCCATCGGGGTGGCGTTCGCCTGTCAGGAGGTCGCGGCCATTCCCGAGGAGGCCCACGATCAGCCCCTCGACCTGATCCTCACCGAGAGCGAGCTGATCGACTGTTCGCTTGCATGGAGCCAACCATGATCTTCCCTGCGCGGAGCCATTGATGCGCCTTCTCTTCATCGGCGACGTGGTCGGCCGCACGGGGCGGCACGCGGTTGTTCAACGCCTGCCGGAGTTGCGGGAACGCTGGCGCCTCGACTTCGTTGTGGTGAACGGCGAGAACGCCGCAGGCGGCTTTGGCATCACCGAGGCGATCTGCGAGGATTTCCTCTCCGCAGGCGCTGACTGCATTACGTTGGGCAACCACGCCTTCGATCAGCGCGAGGCGCTCGTGTTCATCGAGCGGCAGCACCGCCTCATCCGGCCGGCGAATTACCCCGCCGGCACGCCCGGTCGCGGCGCCAACCTGATCGAGGCGCGCAACGGCGCCCGGGTGCTCGTGACCAACATCATGGGCCGCGTTTTCATGGATCCTCTCGACGATCCGTTCGCCACCGTGGACCGTGAGCTGGAGGCTTGCCCGCTGGGCATGGCGTGCGACGCCATCGTCATCGACATCCACGCCGAGACGACCAGCGAGAAATACGCCATGGGCCATTTTGCGGACGGGCGCGCCTCGCTCGTCGTCGGCACCCACACCCATGCGCCCACCGCCGACGCGCAGATCCTGCCCGGCGGCACGGCCTACCAGTCGGATGCGGGCATGACCGGCGACTACAACTCCGTCATTGGCATGAACAAGGCCGAGCCGCTGCAACGGTTTACGCGACGCATTCCCACCGGGCGCTTCGAGCCGGCGGATGGTCCTGCCACCCTGTGCGGCGTCGCCGTTGAGATCGGCGGCGACGGCCTCGCCACCATGGTGCAGCCGGTGCGGCTTGGCGGGCGTCTTCGCGAGGAGACCCCGCGCGACTGGGAGTAAGCGCCCCAGGCCATTTCGGCTTGCCCCCAAGCCCCGGCGGTCATAGTCGTTGCTGAACAATGCTTCGACAAGCGGGGGGACGATGCAGGCGAGCGCGGTTCAGGATCTTCCGTTTCTTCATCCCTTTCTTGGCGAGGATGCAGCGACGCTACTGCGCGAGCGCGCAGGTCAATACGGCGAGCGCGCGTTCCTCACCTGGGCGCCATTTGATGGGCCCGCGCAGACATGGTCGTGGGCGCGCTTCGAGGATGACGTGGCGCGGCTGGCCGGCGGCCTGCTGAGACGGGGCGTGAAGCCCGGCGACCGCATCTTCATCCTGCTGGAGAACTGCCCCGAGACGCTCATCGCGCGCTTCGCCTGCGCGTGGATCGGCGCTGTCGCAGTGCTGGGCAACCCGGCCCTGACGGCGCCGGAGGCGCGCGATCTCGTGGAGGCGTCCGGCGCCGGCGCCGCCATCACCCAGCCGCGCCTGCGCGAGATCGTCGCCGGCTGTCCGGGACTCGCGTGGATTCTGCTCACCTCCCATGACGCCGGCGCGCCGCCGCAGATCGAGGTCGCCGCCAGCGAGCGGCTTGAGGCGGCGATGAGCGAACGCGCGCCCGCCCGCGCGCCGGACCCGACAGCGCCCGCCATGATCCTTTTCACCACCGGCACAACGTCCCGCGCCAAGGGCGTACTGTGGACCCACGCCAACGTGCTGTGGGGCGCCAAGATGGCCGCGCTGCAGCAGGCCATGCGCGCCGACGATGTGCACCACGTGTTCCTGCCGCTCTTCCACGTGGTCGGCTTTTCGTGGTCGTTCCTCGGCGCGATGTTCGCCGGCGCCCGGGTTCTGCTGCAACCACGTTTCTCCGGCACACGATTCTGGGGCGCGGCCATCGAGCATCGGGCCACCCTGTCGTCGCAGGTGAAGTTCACCAGCAACGTGCTGTCGCAGAACATGCCGCCGGAACACTTCTTCCGCCAGTGGACCACCGCCAACCACACGCCCGCCTATGCGGAGCGCTTCGGCGTGCGCGAGGTGAGCGGCTGGGGCATGACGGAAATGGTGGCGCAAGGCATGGTGGGCGATCCCTGGTCGGCGCAGCCTGCGCGCACCGTGGGCCGCCCCTCGCTCGCCTACGGAATCCACATCGAGGATGACGACGGTCGCCCCGTGCGGCCCGGCGAAACCGGCCACCTGTTCGTCACTGGCGTGCGCGGCCTCTCGATCTTCCGCGAATATGACGGCAACGCGCAGGCGACAAGCGACGCCTTCGACGACCGCGGCCGCTTCATCACCGGCGACCGCGTTACGCTGCACGAGAACGGGTGGGTGGAGTTCGCCGACCGCACCAAGGATGTCATCAAGGTGGGCGGAGAGGGCGTGTCGGGCGGCGAGGTGGAAACCTGCGTGGCGCAGGTGAAAGGCGTGCGCGAGGTCGCCGTGGTCGGCAAGCCGGACGACGTCTGGGGCGAAGTCGTGATCGCGTTTGTCATTCCCGGCGCGGACGTCGCAGACCGGAGCGCGTTGCGCGAAGCGATCGCCACGCATTGCGCATCGTCGCTTGCAAAGTTCAAGCGGCCCGCCGAGGTGCGCGTGGTGGACGATTTCCCGCGCATCGGCTTCGGCAAGATCGCCAAGGTGAAACTGCGCGAGCAGCTGGTTGCCGAACGCAAGGGTGAGCCCGCATGACGAAGCCGTCCATCGACTTCTATTTCGACCTGATTTCGCCCTTCGCCTACATCGGCTCGACGCAGATCGAGGCGCTGGCCGCGCGCCATGGCCGCACCGTGACGTGGAAGCCCGTGCTTCTGGGCGTCACCGTGCTCAAGATCATGGGCATGAAGCCGCTGCCGCAGTATCCGCTGAAAGGCCCATACCTCGCCCACGATATGGCGCGGCTGGCGAAAATCTGGGGCGTGCCGCTGCATCCCCACAGCGTGCAGGGCCACAATTCTCTCAACGCCATGCGCGCGTTCGTGTGGCTCGACGCCCGCGACCCGGACGCAGCAAAAGCCTTCGCGCGCGCCATCTTCCGGCGCTTGTGGGTGGATGGCCTCGACATGACGCCAGTTGAAGCGTGCGTTGAGGAAGCGCAGCGCCTTGGCCTCGATGCGGCGGCGCTGGCGGACGGCATCGCCTCGCAAGAGGCGCGCGAAGGCCTGCGCGTGGGGGTGGAGCGGGCCATTGCGAACGGCGTGTTCGGCGCGCCGTTCGTCATTGCGGATGGCGAGCCGTTCTTCGGCTGCGACCACTTCTGGATGCTTGAGCAGTGGTTGCGCGACGGCGCGTGGATGGCGCCGCCGGCGTAAACTGCGTTACTCCACCTTGGCGCCGGACGCCTTCACCACCGGCGCCCACTTCTCGACTTCCGACTTGATGAACGCGGCGAACTCTTCCGGCGTGCTCGACAGTGGATCAAGGCCCATGCCGAACATCCTCTCGCGCACGTCCGGGCGCGCCAGCATCGCTCTGATCGTCGCGTTGTAACGATCGACGATCGGCTTCGGCGTGCCCGCCGGCGCAACCACGCCGAACCAGCCGCGCACATCGAAATCGGGCCAGCCCTGCTCGGCCATGGGAACCACATCGGGGAGCGAGCGCGAGCGCTCCTTCGAAGTCACGCCGATGGCGCGCAACGTGCCTGCCTGAATGTGCGAGATGACGTCCGGGATCGACACGAACATCAGTTGCAACTGGCCCGACAGAAGATCCGGCACGGCCGCCGCCGCGCCGCGATAGGGCACGTGCTGCATCTGCACGCCCTCGATCATCTTCACCATCTCGCCGGCGAGATGCTGGGTGGTGCCGGTGCCTGCCGATCCAAACGAGATCTTGTCCGGGTTCGCCTTCGCGAACGCGACGAGTTCACGCACGTTTTTCGCCGGAACGGAGGGATGTACAACGACGACGTTCTTGAGTTCCGCAGCGAGAACAATAGGGGCGAAATCCTTCACCGGATCAAAGCGCATCCGCTCGCCATAAAGCGTCGGGTTCACGCCGTGGGTCGACACAGTCACCATGCCGATGGTGTAGCCGTCCGGCGCCGAGCGCGCGGTGGCCTCCGCGCCGATGTTGCCGCCGGCGCCGACCCGGTTCTCCACGATGACCTGCTGACCCCACTGCTTGCCGATCTCGTCGGCGATCATGCGGGCCAGAATGTCGAGGGAGCCGCCGGGCGTCGTCAGCGTGATGAGCCGGATCGGCTTGTTGGGAAAGTTTGCGGGCGCCTGAGTTTGCGCGAACGCGGCGCCGGCCGAGACGCCCAGCAGGGCGACAGCCCCCGCCAGTGCGCGCGTGAACGATGACAGCATGTTGGTCTCCCCCCGTTTTTGATGGTGGAGACTGAGCCGCAATTCGCGTCGTTTGGCAAGATCCCTGATAATGGGTGGGCGCGCAATGGACCGCGCGCGTCCTCGCGCGCCTTTTGACGCCGGCGGAATGCGCGCAAGGACGCGCGCAGGGCATTGACTAGGCTATGGGAGGCAGTATTCTGACAATACCCGGCGTTGAACTGTCGCCGTATGGCGCGCGTGTCGGACGACCGTCCGAATAGACGCCGGGGTCTTCGCCGCTCATAGTACGTGGATCGGCCCAAGCTGAGATTGTCTCTCCAGAAACTTGAGCCATCGACTGTCACGATCGTCAGGCCGATGCCCGCGGGCAATTGCTCCGGCGGCCATATCGGCGAGCTGGACGAGTTCCTCAGCCTGCGAGTCCCGGCGGGCGAGGGTTCGAGGACACGGTCCTGCGCCGGCGGATAGGGCGACTTCGAGCCTGTCCCTGAGCGTTCGATCCGCCGCGCCATCCACGACAACCTGCGCAGTCCCGATGTCCGCCCCGCAGAGCTGGATCGCGCACTTGAGAAAGTGGTCGTAAAAAGTTTGCTTCTTCAGAAGCGCGGGCTGGATGGGCAAACTCGTCTTGCGCACGACAAGGCCACGAACCTCGAATGCGCAACCTGCGAGGGATTCAAAGAAATGATCCTTCGCCTCCGGGCGCGTCTTGCTGAACTTGAACTCGCTCTAGTAGCCCAGCTGCCGCTTGGCCGCGCGAATGCGCTCGCGCACTGCGTCACAGGCCCCGGCGCTATCGAAAAGAACGAGCGCAACCACGAACAGGGGCGATGACCCGCAATCAAATTTAAAGCCGGGATCACCCGACTCGTCGATGAAAACAAACATGTAAAAAAACCTCGTCGCCCCACATGCTCACGCGGGAGGCGGACGTCAATGCGCGCAACGCTCCTGCCAGCTCCGTCCAGCGGTCGCAGGCAGCCCTTCCCGAAAACAGGCGCGCGAGGACGCGCGCGGTCCAGAAGACCCCAAATGAAAAAGCCCGGCGCGATGGCCGGGCTTTGAAACTCAAGCCGAAGGCTGCGGCTCCATGCCTGCGTCGGGGCGCGGGCGCGGCTTGTTGGTGGAGGGAACCACCGATGAGCGCGGGGTCGGCGGCTCATCCGTCACGTCGCGCACGGGCCGCTTGCCGTTGATGAGATCCTTGATCTCGTCGCCGGTCAGCGTCTCGTACTCCAGCAGCGCCTCGGCGATGGTGGTGAACGCATCCTTGTTTTCCGTCAGGATGCGACGCGCGGTCTGGTAGCCCTCATCGACCAGCCGGCGCACCTCGCCGTCGATCTTCTGCGCCGTGGCCTCCGAGATGTTCTGCTGGCGGCCCACGGACATGCCGAGGAACACCTCTTCCTGGTTCTCGCCGTAGGCGACGAGGCCCAACTCATCGGAGTAGCCGAGGCGGGTGACCATCGCGCGGGCCATTTTCGTGGCCTGCTCGATGTCGCCGGAGGCGCCAGACGTGATGTTCTCCTTGCCGAAGGTCAGCTCCTCGGCCACGCGACCGCCCATGGCGACCGCGAGCTGGGAGGTGAACTCCTTGTACTTCATCGAGTAGCGGTCGCCCTCGGGCAGGAATTTCACCATGCCGAGCGCGCGACCGCGCGGAATGATGGTGGCCTTGTGGACAGGGATGCCCGCGGGAACCAGCAATCCGACGATGGCGTGGCCGGCCTCGTGATAGGCGGTGAGCTTCTTCTCCTCCTCGGACATGGCCATGGACTTGCGCTCGGCGCCCATCATGACCTTGTCCTTGGCGTCCTCGAATTCCTGATGCGTCACGATGCGCTTGTTGCGGCGGGCGGCCAGCAAGGCGGCTTCGTTGACGAGGTTCATCAGGTCAGCGCCCGAAAAGCCGGGCGTGCCGCGGGCGATGACCTTCAGGTCCACGTCCGGCGCCAGCGGCACCTTGCGCACGTGCACCTTCAAAATCTTCTCGCGCCCCGAAACGTCCGGGTTCGGCACGACAATCTGCCGATCAAAGCGGCCCGGACGCAGCAGTGCCGGGTCGAGCACGTCCGGACGGTTGGTGGCGGCGATGATGATGATGCCTTCGTTGGGCTCGAAGCCGTCCATCTCCACGAGCAGCTGGTTCAGCGTCTGCTCGCGCTCGTCGTTGCCGCCGCCCAGGCCCGCGCCGCGATGGCGGCCGACCGCGTCGATTTCATCGATGAAGATGATGCAGGGCGCGTTCTTCTTCGCCTGCTCGAACATGTCGCGCACGCGGCTGGCGCCCACGCCCACGAACATTTCGACGAAGTCCGAGCCGGAAATCGTGAAGAACGGCACGTTCGCCTCGCCGGCGACGGCGCGCGCCGTCAGCGTCTTGCCGGTGCCTGGCGGGCCGACAAGCAGCACGCCGCGCGGTATTCGTCCGCCAAGCCGCTGGAACTTCTGGGGTTCTCGCAAGAACTCAACGATTTCCTGCAGATCTTCCTTGGCCTCGTCGATGCCGGCCACGTCGTCGAATGTGACGCGTCCATGCGCCTCCGTGAGGAGTTTCGCCTTGGATTTGCCGAAGCCCATGGCCTTCCCGCCGGCCCCCTGCATCTGCCGGGACAGGAAGATCCACACCGCGAGGAAGGCGATCAGCGGCAGGCCGTTCACCAGCAGGGTGGTGAGCCAGTTGCCCCCCTCCTGCGGCGGCCGCGCCGCGATCGAAACCCCCTTGCCGTGGAGCTTCTGGATCAGTGTCGGGTCGTTGGGCGCATAGGTCGAGAACGCGCGGTTGTCGTTGAAATGACCGCTGATCTCACTGCCCGCGATCGTGACCTCGCGCACGCGGCCCTGATCCACCTCGGTCAGAAGCTGACTGAATGTGATCTGTTGCGACGCCTCTCGCTGGGACGGGCTCTGGAACAGCATCACCAGCGCCACGACGAGAAGGAAGATGATCACCCAGAGGGCGAAATTCCGCACGTTCGGATTCATTTCGATCCTGTCAATCATCCGCCCAGGGCCCGGAGGAGATTGGTTTCCCCTCGTCGCGCGGCGGATTGCCAATAAACAATCTAGGCTCGCTGGCCCCCGTTGCCAAGGGAAGCGCCCCAAGCGACCGCATCTGACGCAGTATTTGAGCCGGAAACGTGAACAGAAGGCGCCTGTGACGCGACGCCGCGCCGTCGAGGCCCCTCGGGCGTGATCTCGAGCACGCCCGCCCGGGTGAGGCGGATGCGCGCGCCCGCGAGCGTCAGCGTGATCGCCGCCCGAGTACGATGGGCCTCCAGCAGGCGGCGGCAGGCCGCCTCAAGACGCTCCAGACGCGGCGGCGCGCCGGCGCCCACCCGCGCCGCCTCCGCGCCCACGAGCCGCAGGGCAAATTCTTCCGGAAGCTCGGCGATGTCGGCCATGGGCGCACAGAAAGCGCCTTGGCTGCGCCCAGCCGCAAACGCCGCGCAGGCCTGCGCTGCCGCGGCGGCGAGCGCGTCCTCGGCCCGGGCGGCGCGGGAAGCGAGGCGCGCCCAGCCAGCAGCGTCCAGACCTTCGCCGGCCAGCACGGCGGCGATCCGCCGCGCCCGCACGCGGCCAAAGCGTTCGTCCTCGTTGGATGGGTCGCGGACGAAGGGGACGTCCGCAGCCTCGCAATGGGCCACCAGCCGGGCTTTCGCCACGCCAAGAAGGGGGCGCGCAAGCGCCACCCCCTGCCGCGCTGTCAACGGCTTCATGCCCGCCAGGCCGGCGATTGAACTGCCGCGCGTTAGCCGCATCAGCACCGTCTCGGCCTGATCGTCCGCGTGGTGGGCGGTGACGATCACGCCCGCGCCGATGCTGGCCGCGTGGGCGCGCAGGAGCGCGTAGCGCGCGTCCCGGGCGCGCTCCTGCAAGCGCGCGGCGGGCTTGTCACCGGTCCATGGAAGAGTCGTGTGGGGAACGGCAAGCTTTCGAGCAAATGCGCCGGCCATCTCCGCCTCAGCTGCGCTTTCAGGGCGCAAGCCATGATCGACCGTAGCGGCGAACAGCGCCGGACCCGAAGGGCGCGCGGCGCGCCAGCGCACCGCAAGATCGAGGAGCGCCATGGAGTCCGGCCCTCCGGAGATGGCGAGCAGGAGCGCGGGCGCGGCCGAGAGCGGGGCGAACAGCGCCTCGCCCTCGTCAGGCGTCAGCACTGCGCCCGCTTCAGCTCGCGCTCGGCGGCGGCGCGGGTTGAGGGGGCGGCGTTGGGATATTTGCGCGGAACCTCCGCCCAGGCGGCGCACGCCTGCTCCTTGGCGCCCAGCCTCTCAAGCGACTGGCCGAGCCGGTGGAGGCTGGACGGGGCCTGCGCTGACTTGGCGTGCTCGGTGGTGACCTTGAGGAACTGCTCGGCCGCCTCGCGGTGCCGGTTCCGGCGGGCGTAAACGTCGCCAAGGTTGTGCACGGCCTCAGGCGCCAGCCTGCTGGTCGGATATCGCTGGAGAAACTCTTTCAGGCGGGCCTCGGCGCCGTCGAAATCGCTCTGGCGTATGGCCAGAAGCGCGGCGTCCAGCTGCTCGCGCGGACTGGCGGGGGCCAACGTGGAGACCGTCGGATCCGCGGGGACCGCCGCCTGGCGGGCAGGCTGCGGCTGGCGCGAGGGATCCAGCGCGATAGGCGCCGTCGCCGGCAGCGGCGCCGATGCGTTGGAGCCCGGCGGCAAGGGACTGGCGGGCATGGAGCTGGCGGGCGTGGAACTGGAGGGCATGGAACTGGCGGGACGACGCGGGTTCAGCAGGTCCAGCGGCGCGCTCACCTCCTGAGCAACCGCAGGATCGGCCCCGAGCGGACCCGAGATCGCCGCCGATCGGTCCATTTGCCCTAGCACGCGCGGCGCGCCGGGCGCTGCAGGCGACTGGGCGGGATCGAACGCATCGCCGCGCCCGCGCGGCGGGGTCGCCCCGGCCACGGGTGGCGGGGAGGCGAGATCCATGGGCTCGCCCCGCCGCTGGGCGGAAGGGGCGGCCTGCGGCGCGGGGTCCTGAAACCGGCGCACCTGCTCTTCGAGGCGGCGATTCTGGAACTGCGCCTCTTCAAGTTGGCCGGTGAGATTGCGGATCTGGTTCTCCAGCCGCTCGATGCGCAGCATCAGGGCGGCGGGATCGCCCTGCCCCGCCGGCTCCTGCTGGCCGGAGCGACCAAAAAACTGCGCCTGCGCTCCCGGGGCCGTCATGAGCATGATCGATGCGACGAGACCGGCTGCGGAGACGAAGGTTCTTGGAGGGGACATTGGCGACACCGGACCGATTGCGATTCCCCGGCGGACCGGGGAAGCTTTTCATCAACATAGGCCCGCCTTTGGCCAAAGTGAGGCGCTGGCGGGCGGAAACGCGGCGCGTCAGTTGCCGAGCACCGTCACGGCGCGACGGTTCTGCGACCAGCACGAGATGTCGTTGCACACCGCGACCGGACGCTCCTTGCCGAAGCTGATGGTGCGAATGCGCGAGGCCGGCACGCCGCGGGCGACAAGATAGTTCTTCGTGACTTCGCCACGCTTGGCGCCGAGCGCGAAGTTGTACTCGCGGGTGCCGCGCTCGTCGGCGTGGCCCTCGATGGTGATCGTGTAGCGGGGGTACTGGGCGAGCCAGCGCGACTGCTTGTCCAGCGTCGCCTGCGCCTGCGAGGTGAGGTCCGTCGAATCGGTCTCGAAGAAGACGCGGTCGCCGACGTTGACGACAAAATCCTGCTGGCTGCCGGGCGTCGCAGCGCCGGCGCGACCGCCCAGGCCGGACGGATCCGCGTTGGGATCAGGGGTCTTCGAGCAGGCGGCTATGGCGAGGGCTGCGGTCAGAGCGGCAGCCAGACGCACGACCCGGGCGCTTGTGAAAGTCGTCATTCGGTACTCCTCAGGGAACTCTCGCCCGCAGCAGGGCCCCGGGCTTCCCCCAAGCCCTACCGCGCCCATGGTTAAATGAAGGTTCCATCAACCTTGATGCGAGCTTCCCGCAGTGTGTTGCATCGTGGGGATTGCGAGGTAATGGTTAACAGACGGTTGATGGCGCGATTGCGGCAAAGCCAAGGCTGGAGCGAGATCGTGGCTGTTCGTCGTCCGTAGTTGCGAAATGGCAACGTCGGACGCCCGCCGCGCGCGGGAGGGTGACATGGCTGTAGCGGTTCTTTTCAATCCCCACGGCGACCGGGCCGGTTTCGAGGCCCTGCGGTCTGCGTTCCCGCAACTCGAACTGCGATTCGCGGATGAGCCGGACGACCTCGCCGCCGCCCTGCCCGGCGCAGACGTCCTCATCACCACGAATCGCGTCTATACGCCCGAAAACGCGGCGATCATCCGCGCGCGGGGCGCAAACCTGCGCTGGATCGCGTTTCTCACCTCGGGCGTGGACAAGGCCGTGGCCAGCGGCCTGCCGCCCGGCGTCGTAGTGACCAATGTGGCCGGTCTGCGCGCGTTCGCCGTCTCTGAGCACGCGTTCTCGCTGATGCTCGGGCTCGTGCGCCGGGTGCGCGACACGGAGGCCGCGCGCGCCCGTGCGTTCTGGACCCGCGACGTCACCACGCCGCGGCTCGACAATCTCGCCGGCAAGCATCTCGTGATCGTTGGCGCGGGCGCCATCGGCCAGGACATCGCCCGTAAAGCCAAAGCGTTCGACATGCGCGTCACGGGCGTGAGCCGGTCAAACGCGCCGCTGCCCCACTTCGACGCCATGCGCCCGCGCGCGGACCTCATTGCCGCCGCCGGGCAAGCCGACATCCTGCTGGTGGCTGCGACCTACGAGGCGGCCACCCACGGCATGATCTCCCGCGACGTGATTGCGGCGTTGCCGGGCGGCGCGTTCCTCATCAACATCGCCCGCGGCCTCCTCGTGGACGAGGCCGCCCTCACGGAAGCGTTGCAGGCCGGGCGAATCGCCGGCGCCGGCCTGGACGTGATGGAGGACGAGCCCCTGCCCGCAGCGAGCCCGCTGTGGACCCTCGACAACGTGCTGATGACACCGCACATCGCAGGCGCGGGCGGCAAGGGAACCGGCGCCACCCACGCGAGCATGTTCGCCGACAACCTGAAGCTCTGGCTTGCCGGCGAGCCACTGGAGAAGGTGGTGATCGCGCGAACCTGACGCAGGCGCTCAGACAGCGAGCGCCTGCGCCCCGGTTTCGAACTGAAGGCGCGCCAGCCGGGCGTAGAGGCCGCCCTGCGCAACGAGGGCCGCGTGAGCGCCCTCTTCCACGATGCGCCCCTCGTCCATCACCAGAATACGGTCGGCCTTCAGCACCGTTGCAAGCCGGTGGGCGATGACCAGCGTGGTGCGCGAGCCCATCACGTTCTCCAGCGCCGTCTGCACGAGGCTTTCGTTCTCGGCGTCGAGCGCCGAGGTGGCCTCGTCCAGCAGCAGGATCGGCGCGTCCTTGAGGATGGCGCGGGCGATGGCGAGCCGCTGGCGCTGACCGCCGGACAGGGTGACGCCGCGCTCACCGACGCGGGTCTCGTAGCCGTTGGGAAGCGCGGTGATGAACTCGTCAGCGGCGGCGCGGCGGGCGGCCTCGACGATGGCGTCCCGGCTGGCGTCAGCGCAGCCATAGGCGATGTTCTCCATGATCGAGCCGCCAAAGATGAACGGCTCCTGCGGCACAAGCGCGATTCGCGCGCGCAGGTCCGCCGGCGTCATGCGGGACACATCCACGCCGTCCACCAGCACGCGCCCCGACTGGGGATCGTAGAAGCGCATGAGAAGCTGGAACACGGTGGATTTGCCGGCCCCGGAAGGTCCGACAATCGCCACCGTTTCGCCGGAGCGCACCGCAAAATCGAGCCCTCGCAGGGCTGGCGCGTCGGGGCGGGCGGCATAGGCGAAGCCGACCGCCGCAAAGGCGATCTCTCCCCGGGCCGGGGTGGGCGCAGGCGTCGGGTTGGCGGGCGCGGTGACCTCCGCAGGCGTGTCGAGAAGCTCTGCGATGCGCGCGGCGGCGCCCGCGGCGGAGGACACCTCGCTCCACACTTCGGAGAGCTGGCCCAGCGCGCTGGCGCCGAAGACGGCGTAAAGCACGAACTGCGACAGGGCGCCCCCGGTCATGCGTCCCGACAGCACATCCTGCGCGCCGAGCCAGAGCACGCCAATCACGCTGGCGAAGGCGAGGAAAATGGCGATGACCGTGAGAAACGCCCGCGCGCCGATGGCGCGGCTGGCGGCGTCATACGCGTGCTCCACCGCGCCGCCGAAACGGCTGATGGTGGCGGGCTCCGCGTTGAACGCCTGCATGGTGCGCACGGCGCCGAGGTTCTCGGCGGCGAACGCGGAGGCCTCGGCCAACGTGTCCTGCGCGCGCCGGGAGCGCTCGCGCACCGACCGGCCGGAGGCCACGAGCGGCAGCACGATCACAGGGATCGCGATCAGCACGAGGCCGGACAGCTTCGGGCTCGTGTAGACCATCATGCTGATAGCGCCCACGAACATGAACAGGTTGCGCAACGCGACCGAGGCGGACGAGCCAAACGCCGATTTCATCTGCGTGGTGTCGGCGGTGAGCCGGGACACAAGCTCGCCGACCCGCGCCCGGTCGTAGAAGGCAGCGTCAAGCCGCACCAGGTGCGCGAACACGTCCCGGCGCAAGTCCGCGACCACGCGCTCGCCGATGGTCATCACGAGGTAGTACCGTGCGCCGGAGGCAAGCCCCAGCACCGCCACCACCGCCATCATGGCGCCAAAATAGCTGTCGATGGCGCCCACATTGTCTGTGGAGAACCCGTGATCGATCATGCCGCGCACGGCGACAGGCACGGTCAGGGTCGCTGCCGACGCGACGGTAAGCGCGAGAATGGCCGCCATGACGCGCCCGCGATGGCGCACGGCGTAGGGCACGAGGGGGAGCAGGGCCTTGAGCGACGCGCGTGGACGCGCACGTTCCTCCCCGGAGGTCGTCTGGTCTGTCATGAGAGTTATTTACGCGGTTTATTGCGCCCTCGGGAAGAGGGCGTTGCGCCCGGGCTTCTTGTGTCCCCCGTTCGCGTCATGTATACGACCCGCCAATCCCCCGAGGGACCGAGCTTCTGACGCGGCCGTGAGCCGCGTCTTCGCATTGCGAGGACAAGGCCATGAAGGCGAACATCCATCCCGATTACCACGTCATCAAGGTCGTGATGACCGACGGCACCGATTTCACGACGCGCTCCACCTACGGCAGCGACGGCGCGGTGCTCAACCTTGACATCGACCCCAAGACGCACCCGGCGTGGACCGGCGGCACCCAGCAGCTCATGGACCGCGGCGGCCGCCTCTCGCGCTTCAACGCTCGCTTCGGCGCTCTGGGCGTCAAGAAGTAAGCTGCGCTCAGGCGCACGCGGAAGATCCCGGACCAGCGTCCGGGATCAGTCCCAGGATTAACCCCGTCGCTCTCCGGCGGGGTTTTTCGTTTTCTGACGCGGTTTTTTGTTCGCCGGACACGTTATTGCGCGCCGGAGCCGGCTATGGGCCGGGACGTTTCAGCTTTATGCATCAAACAAAAACCCCCGGCGTGGACCGGGGGTTCGTTAGTGCTCGGCGGCGGCCCGTAGGCCGCCATTCGCTTGCAAGAAGCGGTTCGCTGCGGATCAGAAGTTCCGCTCGACGCGCAGGCGACCGGTGACATTCCCCTCGGAGACGCTGGCGACCGCATTGGGCGCATCCGCAAACGGGGCGAAGCGGATGTCCTGGCTCACGCGGGCGTAGATGACCTCGACGCCGATTTCGAAGTCGCGGGTGGGAAGCCACGTCAGCTGGTTGCCGATGTTCCACACCGTGGCGTCGCCGAAACCGCCGCTGACCCCGCCCGTCGCCGTCGTCGGACCCCAAACCCGCGCGCGGGCCGTCGTCGGGGCCTCAATCTGGCCGTAAGACACCCAGAGCGACGAACGCCACTGCGGCGTCCAGAAGTGCTGGAGGAGGGCCGCCAGATTCCACGACTTGACCGTCTCGATCCGGTAAGGATCAGCCGCCGTGCCGGCGCCGTAGACGCCGTAGCTCGGATGGTTGATGACGAAGCCGCCAACGTCGCGGTTGTAGGCGGATGTCTTCACCGAACTCCAGTTGGTGGTGTACTCGGTCATGCCATCGGCATAGGCGCCGTGCAGCCAGAGAGCGCTGCCCGAGGCGAGCATGGGAAGATTGAACTTCACACCTGCGCCCAGAGCCCACACCGTTTCCTGCACATCGACGGTCGCGACCTGGTTGACCTCGCTCACGCGACCAACCGCGCCGATGAACGCAATTTCACCCCAGCCCTGGGTCCACTCGACACGACCATTGACCTGCGGGAACGAGTTGTAGGCGAAGTTCGTCTGCCCGCCGCCGCCCAGCACCGCAGCCGGCGCGGTGATGGAGGAGAAGCGGCCGGTTGCGCGGGTGTCGGAGGGATCCTGCAGGGCGATGGTCGCCGAGAGCCCGCCGCCGAACGTGTACGTGTACGCGATCTGCTTGGCGCCGTTGGCGAACGAGGCCCAGTGGCCGGAGCCGTAGGGTACGCTCGGCATAAAGGCGAAGTTGTCTCGCGCGGCGCCGAAGGTGAAATTGGCGAACCGCACGAAAGCAGCTTCGAGGGTGCTGCCAGTGCCTGTCCCCGTGCCGCCGTAGACTTCCTGCAGGACGCCGCTGACGCGCGCCATGCGCAGCAGGGCCACGGCCTGCACGACGCCCCATGGAGTGGGTGTGCGGGCGTCGATGCCGATACGACCGCGCGCCTCCCAGCCCCACGTGTTGACCGCATCAGAGGCCACGCCCGCCGAGCCCAGAAGCGGGAATAGCCTGGGGGCGCCGGTCGGATTCAGCACGGTCGCCTGACCAGCGTTGATCTGTGCGGTCGTGGCGACGGTTTGGTTCGGCCCGACACCGACATAAGCCGTTCCGGGCGCAGCCACAGCCGTGAACACATCCTGCGCGGCCACGAAGGCATAGTCGGCGCGGACCCGGCCGCTGATGCGAAGGCAGGTCTGCGTGCCGGGAATGAAGAAGAAGCCGCTTCCGTAGGCGTCGCAGACGCGGACGTATTCAACCGGCGCGGCCTTGCGCGTCGGCAAATCGACGGCCTGCGCCCCCAAGCCCGTGAGGAGCACAGCTCCCGTTCCCAGAAGTGCGTTTTTAAACAGCCCCATAGATCCCTCCGAAAGTGTCTGCGGGCGAGTAGCCGCCCCGCGTTGCTCGCCCTGTGTCGGGAGGGCAAAGTCACTCTGGGTTGATACGTCACTGGGGCGCGCTGCGGAAGCATTTGTAGCTATTTTAGAAATGTTAAGCTTTAAAATGTATCCTTAATGTTGCAAAGATGGCACAAATTCGAACGCAACCCTCTGATCTGAACGCTTCCGGAGACAGCGCCGGCCACAACGCAAAAGGCGGCCGCCCAGGGGCGACCGCCTCTCGTTACAGTTTGCCGATGGTCAGTAAGCGGCGACGACCGGAGCCGCCGGGCGCGGAGCGACGGGGAAGCCGAAGTTGAGGCCGACACGGAAGATGTGCCCGTCCAGGTTCTGGCGGATCGTGATCGGGGCGGCCGTGCGGGTCGTGGTCGTTCCCATCGAACCGGAGCCGACGATCGTCGTCGTAGTGGTCACGCCGCTGGCGGTGAGCGTCTGGTCGCCCAGATCGTAATAGAGATACTCGGCCTTGAGCGAGAAGCCAGAGGTCATCATCCATTCAGCGCCGAGGCCGACGGTCCAGCCGAACTCGCCGTTGCTGCTGCGCCGGCCGTCCCACGTGGTGGCGCTGTTCACCCGGAGGGTCTGGGCCGCCGTTCCCAGCGGTCCCGGGCTCGCCCCGACAGCGGGTCCAACGGCCCGCGTTTCACGGAACGCCTCGTTGACGAAGCCGCTGGCGTTCATCTGCACGCCGCCGAGGGCGAGACCGCCCGTGGCGTAGAGCAGAACCGGGCCAGCCGCGAAGCCAGCGCGCAGGCGGGCCGTAGACAGCCAGTTCATGCGCGCGCTCGTCGCCAGCGACGCACTTTCGTCATAGATGCCGATAAAGCGCTCCTGCTGACGCGTCACCTCGGGAAATTCACCGCCCGAACTGGCCGCTGGGGTGTCGAACTGATAGTCCGCCGTTCCCGCGCCGTAAAATGCGCTGCGGTTGCGGTTGTTGAGGAACGACACGTCCGCTTCAACGCCGAACACGAAGCTGCCGGACTGCCAGTTGTAGCCGGCGTTGAGCGAGCCCACGAAGCCATTGCGGCGCCCGTCCGTGCGCTCGTCGAAGCTGATGCCCGGGAGCACAAAATTCTGGTCGGTCCGCTCGCAGGGGGAATCGCAGCCGCCACGGCGGTACGCGAACTGATCGTGCGCCGCGAGGAAGCCCTCACCCCGGTAGACGTCGCCCACGAACCCCGGCTGGCCAGTCGCGGCCTGCGGCAGGCCGATGCTGCTGTTCGACCGGCTGTTGTGCCAGCCGAAGGAGACGCCGCCGTAGAAGCCGCCCCATTGGTTGAACTGAACGATGACCGGCGCCGCCGAGACCACCCGGGCCGGCGCCAGGTCGGCGGCCATGGCGACCATGGGGGCAACCCCCATCACAGCGCCAAGCAGAATTGCTTTCTTCATTGTCGTCCCTCCTGAATCGTCCCTTTGCACGGAGACGATCGCCTCACTATGATATTTGTCACAGTGATGGCTACAGTAGTGACGTATTAAGTAATTCTTATAGTGATCAATGTGTCATATTAGTCACGCACTTGAGCGTCAACGAGGTCGCGCCTCCCGAGGCTCCCACTCAGTTCCGCGACCACCAACCGCAGGGATCCTCCTTCGTCATCACCCGCCGAACGCCGCAAGAGGCGCACCGACGCGTACCAGGGCATGCGCCCGCCTTCCCGGCCATAACGCCACTCGGGCGCCTCAGGCAGGATCGCCCAGCACGGCGCGCCAAGCGCTCCGGCAAGATGCACGTTGGTGTTCTGCACAGTGAGAACCGCGTCGAGGCAGGAGATCAGCGCCGCCAGCCCGTCGAGATCAGAGGTCAAGTTGTCGCCGGCTGCGATCAGACGCTCGCCAAACAGCGATTGAAGCTCGGCTTTTTCCGCATCCGTCTCCCCATGCTGCAGGGACACGAACCGCGCGCCGGGCAGGTCCAGCAGCGGCGAAAGATCACCAACGCTCAGTGACCGCCCGCCACGGCGCGTCCACTGGGTGCCGCCTTTCCACGACACGCCCACAACCGGGCCTGCGCCTTCCCCAAGAAGCTGCTTCCATGCACTCCGTTGCCCGTCATCGGGTCGCAGGAAAGGCGCGCCGGGAAAAGCCTCCGCAGTCCGCCTGAAAGCGTATCCAAGACTGCCGATGAACAGGCTCAGGTCGTAAGCCTCCGCCGCCATGGCCTCGGGGGCTGGCCGGGCGACAACGCGCGCTTGCGGAAACGATCTGGCGAACAGGGCCTCAAGGCGCGGCGCAACCACGAGGGTCACGCTGGCGGCGATGCGCACAAGATCGGGCACGATGCTGGCGAACATGACCACGTCGCCCACGCCCTGCTCGTCGAGCACAAGAACCCGGCGGCCGCTCAGACCGCCGGGCTCAACGCCATGGACGTGATTGGCGGGTGGGCGCCGCTCAATGGCTGCCAGACGCCAATAGTTGTCCGTGCCGAACCGGGCTTCGTAATCGCTCCACCCTTGCGCAAAATCGCCCATGAGCAGGCGCAGCAAGCCCAGCTGGAAACGGGCGTCCTCGTCCGCTGGCGCGCGCGCCAGCACGGCGCCATAGCGTTCCGCCGCATCATCCCACTGGCGCAGAAGCGCGAGCGCGCGCGCCTCAAGCAGTATGGCGTCGACGTCGTCGGGCTTTACGCGCTGGTGAAACCTGGCGCTCTCAAGCGCCTCCTCCGGACGCTCCAGATCGACGAGAGCCATGGCGCGCTGCACATGGGCGCCGGGGAAATCGGGCGCCCGCGCAAGGAGTTCATCGAGCAGCGCCAGCGCCTGCTCGCGCCTGTCCGCCTCCCCCAGCAGGCAGGCGTAGGTGAACAGCGCCTGCAGATCGTCCGGGCGGGCGGCCACGCGCGCGGCCTGCCGCTCAAGCAACCCTTGCGCCCATCGGTCGCCATCAAGGGCGCAACGGCGCCCCTCTGCCGCCGCTTCCAGCCGGGGGTCCAGCTTCAGGGCGGCCTCGTAACTTGCGACGGCCTCTTCCATGCGTCGCAGGTTGAGCAGTGCGTCCCCGCGGCCCAGGTGCGCCGGCGCGCAGGCTGGCGCCGCCACGATGATCGCGTCAAACGTGGCGAGCGCCTCTCGCAGGCGGTGCGCCGATAACAGTGCGCTCGCGCGATTGAGCCGCGCATCCAGATTGTCCGGCTGGGCGGTGAGGCTCGCGTCGAAGGCGGCGATGGCCTCGTCCCAGCGCCCGAGCCCGGTGAGGGTAACTCCCTTGTTGTTGAGCGCCTGCGCATGGCCCGGAGCGGCCTTCAGCAACGCGTCGTAGGCGGCGAGCGCATCAAGCGGGCGTCCGCCCTCCTGAAGCAGGACCGCGAGATTGTAGCGGGCGGCGGTGTTGGAGGGGGCGAGCGCCAGCAGATTTTCGAGATGGACGATGGCGCCGGCGTTGTCGCCCGAAGTCGCCGCCAGCATGGCGCAGAGGTAGTGCGCCTGCGGCTCCTTCGGCTGCTCCTTCACCGCGCGGGCCGCCAACGCGGCCGCCTCCTGCGGGCGGCCCTGCTGGGCGGCCGCGATTGCGAGTTGAAGCGTCGTCGGCATGCGCCTCTCCATTCATGAAAAAAGCCGACCGGAACGATCCGGCCGGCTCGGGTCGCGTCATCGGCGTGAGAGGCTCAGGCGGCCTTGACCTTCAGGTCGCCGGCCGCATAGCGCTTCGCCATCACGGACAGCGGCAGCGGCTTGATCTTGCCCGCCTGGCCGGCCGTGTTGAACTGCTCCAGACGCTCCTTGCAAAGCTTGGCCATGGCGTCCATGGCGGGCTTGAGATACTTGCGCGGATCGAACTCGCCGGGATGCTCGGCGAGAATCTTGCGGATCTGGCCGGTGATCGCCATGCGGTTGTCGGTGTCGATGTTGATCTTGCGCACGCCGTTCTTGATGCCGCGCTGGATCTCCTCCACCGGCACGCCCCACGTCTGGGGCATCTTGCCGCCGAACGTGTTGATGATGTCCTGAAGATCCTGCGGCACCGACGACGAGCCGTGCATCACCAGATGCACGTTCGGCATGCGACGGTGAATCTCCTCGATCACGTTCATCGCGAGCACCGCGCCGTCGGGCTTGCGGGAGAACTTGTAGGCGCCGTGCGAGGTGCCCATGGCGATGGCCAGCGCATCGACCTGCGTCTCGTTAACGAACTTCACCGCCTCATCAGGGTTCGTGAGCAGCTGGTCGTGGGAGAGCTTGCCCTCCGCGCCGTGGCCATCCTCCTTCTCGCCCATGCCGGTCTCGAGCGAGCCGAGCACGCCCAGTTCGCCCTCAACCGAGATGCCGCCGAGGTGCGCCATGTTGACGACCTTCTTCGTCACATCGACGTTGTAGGTCCAGTCCGCGGGGGTCTTGGCGTCCGCCTTCAGCGAGCCGTCCATCATCACGGATGTGAAGCCCGCCTGGATGGCGGTCATGCAGGTGGCGGGCTCGTTGCCGTGGTCGAGATGCACGCATACGGGAATGTGCGGATAGATCTCCATCACCGCGTCCATCATGTGCTTGAGCATGATGTCGTTGGCGTACTGGCGGGCGCCGCGGGACGCCTGAATGATGACGGGCGCATCCACCGCGTCGGCCGCCGCCATGATCGCCAGCGCCTGTTCCATGTTGTTGATGTTGAACGCGGGCACGCCGTAATCATGCTCAGCGGCGTGATCGAGAAGCTGTCGCAGGGTAATCCGGGCCATGTTTCTCTCCGTAGGGGCGCCGCGACTGTCGCCGCTGGCGCTTTAGAAAGCGTTTCCTCAAAGGCTCAGGCGCGTAGCGCCTCGACGCCGGGCAGAACCTTGCCTTCCATCCATTCGAGGAAAGCGCCGCCGGCGGTAGAGATATAGGTGAAGTGCTGGGCCACGCCCGCCTGGTTGAGGGCCGCGACCGTATCGCCGCCGCCCGCCACGCTCAGGAGCTTGCCGGCGTCGGTCAGATCAGCAGCGACCTTCGCGATGGCGTTGGTGCCAGCGTCGAACGGCTCCAGCTCGAAGGCGCCAAACGGCCCGTTCCAGACCAGCGTCTTGCAGGCGGCAAGCACCTGCTCGACTTCGACGACCGAGCGCGGGCCGATGTCGAGGATCATCTCATCGTGGCCGACGTGATCGACATCGCCCACCCGCGCAGGGGCCTGCGCCTTGAACTCCTTCGCGAGCACCGCGTCCACAGGTAGCACGATCTGGCAGTTCGCGGCCCGGGCGGCATCCAGAATGTTGCGCGCCGTGCTGAGAAGATCTTTCTCGCACAAGGATTTGCCCACATGGCGCCCTTGCGCGGCGAGGAAGGTGTTGGCCATGCCGCCGCCAATGATGAGGAAGTCGACCTTCCGCACCAGATTCCCGAGCAGTTCGAGCTTGGTGGACACCTTGGCGCCGCCGACAATCGCGGCCAGCGGCCGCTCCGGATTGTCGAGCGCGCTGGAGATCGCCTCAAGCTCCATCTGCATGGTGCGGCCGGCGAACGCGGGCATGTGATGGGCGAGCCCCTCCGTGGAGGCGTGGGCGCGGTGGGCGGCGGAGAACGCGTCGTTCACGTACACGTCGCCGAGCTTCGCAAGTTCGGCCACGAACGCGGGATCGTTCTTCTCCTCGCCCTTGTGGAAGCGGGTGTTTTCCAGCAGCAGGATCTCGCCGCCCTTCAGCGCCGCGACGGCCGTCTGCGCGGCCCCGCCAATGCAGTCGGGCGCAAACGCGACCGGGCGTTTGAGGTGCTCCTGCAGCACGGCGGCGACGGGGCGCAGCGAGTTTTCCTCATCCGGTCCGTTCTTGGGCCGGCCGAAGTGGGCGAGCAGCACGACGCGCCCACCCTTGTCCGCGATCTCCCGGATCGTGGGCAGGATGCGGTCGATGCGCGTGGCGTCGGTGACGCGTCCGTTCTCCATCGGAACGTTAAGGTCCACACGCACAAGCACGCGTTTTTCCGAGACGTCAGCCTGGTCGAGAGTGCGGAATGCGGTCATGGGCGCCTCGGAGTCCTCCGTGATGAAAAAAGGGCGCGGTCAAGCCGCGCCCTGCTTACGCTCAGATCTTCTTCGCCATGGCGACGGCGGTGTCGGCCATGCGGTTCGAGAAGCCCCACTCGTTGTCGTACCAGGAGAGGATGCGCACGAAGTTGCCGTCGATCACCTTCGTCTGGTCGAGGTGGAACACCGACGAGTGGCTGTCGTGGTTGAAGTCAATCGACACGTTCGGCACGTCCGTCACGCCGAGGATGCCCTTCAGCTCTTGGGCTGCGGCGCGCTTGATCGCCTCGTTGATCTCTTCCTTCGTGGTCTTCTTCTTCGAGGTGAACTTCAGGTCCACCACGGAGACGTTGGGGGTTGGCACGCGGATCGCCGAGCCGTCGAGCTTGCCGTTCAGCTCCGGCAGCACGAGGCCGACAGCCTTCGCCGCGCCGGTCGACGTCGGGATCATCGACAACGCCGCAGCGCGGCCGCGGTAGAGATCCTTGTGCATCGTGTCCAGCGTCGGCTGGTCGCCGGTGTACGAGTGGATCGTCGTCATGAAGCCGTGCTCGATGCCGACCGCATCGTTGAGCACCTTGGCTACCGGCGACAGGCAGTTCGTGGTGCACGAGGCGTTCGAGACGACGAGATGATCCTTGGTCAGCTTGTCGTGGTTGACGCCGTAGACGACCGTCAGGTCCGCGTCGTCGCAGGGCGCGGAGACGAGCACGCGCTTGGCGCCGGCGTCCAGATGCGCCTTGGCCTTGTCCTTCGAGGTGAAGATGCCCGTGCACTCAAGCGCGATGTCCACGCCCAGCTCGCGGTGGGGCAGCTCGGCGGGGTTGCGGATCGCCGTCACCTTGATAGGGCCTGTGCCCACGTCGATCGTGTCGCCGGAAACGGTCACCGTCGCCGGGAAACGGCCGTGCACGGAGTCGTAGCGCAGCAGGTGCGCGTTGGTCTCCACCGGGCCAAGGTCGTTGATCGCCACCACAACGATATCGGTGCGCCCGGATTCCACGATGGCGCGCAGGATGTTGCGCCCGATCCGCCCGAACCCGTTGATTGCGACCCGCACTGCCATGTCTTGTCCTCCGCGTTGTCCGTGTTCCGATGCCTCAGGCCTTCAGCCGCGACGCGACAGCGTCCGCCGCCGCCTGGGCTGTAATGCCGAAGTGTTGATAAAGCTGCTTGTAGGGCGCGCTGGCGCCAAAACCGTCCATGCCGACGAACACGCCGTCCGAGCCGATGAGGGCGTCCCAGCCCATGCGAACCGCCGCCTCGATGGCGACCTTCACCGGGGCGTCGCCGATCACCGCGCGACGCTCGGCCTCAGGCCGGGCGAGGAACAGGTCCATGCAGGGAACCGACACGACGCGCGCCGGGATCCCCTGCGCTGCGAGAATGGCCTGCGCCTCCAGGGCGATATGCACCTCGGAGCCGGACGCGAACAGCGATGCGCGCGCGACGCCCTGGGCGGGCGACAGCTCGTAGGCGCCGCCGGCGCTCAGGTTCTCCTCCACCATGGTCTTGCGCACGGGCGGCAGATTCTGGCGCGTGAGCGCGAGCACGGACGGCGTGTGCGCCGCCTCAAGCGCCGCCACCCAGCACTCCAGGGTTTCCGTCTGGTCCGCCGGGCGGAAGACGTTGAGGTTCGGAATGCACCGCAGGCTCGCCAGATGCTCAACCGGCTGATGGGTCGGCCCATCCTCGCCCAGACCGATGGAATCGTGGGTCAGCACCTCGATGTGGCGCACGCCCATCAGCGCCGCCAGACGCAGGGACGGGCGCATGTAATCGGCGAACACGAGGAACGTGGCGCCCGACGGGATGTAGCCGCCATGCAGCGCCATGCCGTTGATGGCGGCCGCCATGCCGTGCTCGCGGATGCCCCAGTGCACGAACCGGCCGGCGTAATTGCCCGGCGAGATGGCGGGCGTCGACGCCACCTTGGTGTTGTTGGAGCCGGTCAGGTCCGCCGAGCCGGTGACGAGCTCCGGCACGTGGGGCGCAATCGCCGCGATGACGCTCTCGGACGCCTTGCGGGTTGCGACTTCCGCCGGCTCCTCGACGACCTTCTTCTTGAAATGCAGCGCGGCGGCCTTCAGCGCCAGCGGCAGCTGGCCAGCGAGGCGACGCTCGAACTCGAACTTCTTCGCCCCGTCCATGGCGGCGAGCTTCTCGCCCCACGCTGCGCGGGCTTGAGCGCCCCGGGCGCCGGCGGCGCGCCACGCGTCCAGAATGTCCTGCGGAATGACGAAGGGCTCGTGCGGCCAGTTGAGCGCCTTGCGCGCGCCCTCGATCTCCTCGGCGCCGAGCGGCTCGCCGTGGCTCTTGGAGGTACCGGCGCGCTTGGGGGCGCCGTAGCCAATCGTCGTCTTGCAGGCGATCAGCGTCGGGCGATCCGACGCCTGCGCCTGCTCGACGGCTGCGAGAATGGCGGCCGGATCATGGCCATCGACGCGCGTCGCCGCCCAGCCCGCAGCCTCGAACCGCTTGAGCTGATCGACGGAATCCGACACCGACAGCGGCCCGTCGATGGAGATGCCGTTGTCGTCCCACAGCACGATCAGGCGATTGAGCTTGAGGTGGCCCGCAATGGCGATGGATTCCTGGCTCACGCCCTCCATCAGGTCGCCGTCGGAGGCGAGCACGTAGGTGCGGTGGTCCACAACATCGCCGAACTCGGCGTTGAACATGCGCTCGGCCAGCGCCATGCCGACCGCCGTGGCGACGCCCTGCCCCAGCGGACCGGTGGTGGTCTCGACGCCCGCCGTGACGAAGTTTTCCGGATGGCCGGGGGTCAGCGAATGCAGCTGCCGGAAATTCCGGAGCTGGTCCATGGTCATGGACGGCTCGCCGGTCAGGTGCAGCAGCGCGTAGAGCAGCATCGAGCCGTGGCCTGCCGACAGCACGAAGCGGTCGCGATCCGGCCAGCGCATGTCCGCGGCGTCGTACTTCAACACCTTCGTGAACAGGACTGTGGCGATGTCAGCCGCGCCCATGGGAAGGCCAGGGTGGCCGGATTTTGCTTTCTCGACGGCGTCCATGGCAAGCGCTCGGATGGCGTTGGCCATGGATTCATGCGACACGGTCATGAGCAGTATTCCAGAGGTTGCCCGGCGCGTCAGGAGCGCCGCTTGCAAGGTGGGCCTTGCCTAGATGGCGCCTCTGATAACACCTAGCTCGGCGGGGCGGAAGCCGCGCGAACGCCAAAACGCGTTGTGCTGACAGCTTGGCGGGAGAGTCCTGTGGGGAATATGCGCAGTGGCGTTGACCGGCGATCCCGCAAGGCGACTAATGCAGCGATGCAAGGAGGCGCATGACGTCGCAAGAACAGGATTCCTCCGACGCTCTGCCGGATGTTTTGGGCGCTGCGCTGCGGCGGCTGTCCGGCGCGCTCGATCATCTGGAGGCGGCGACGGTTCGTCGCGCCGCCGTGGAACGCGCGCGTGCTGACCTCGACGAAGAACTGAAGGTCATGCAGGACGACCGGGCGCGCTTGGCCGCCGAGCTGGACGGGGCGCTGTCGCGAAACCGCGCGCTCACCCTCGCGCAGGCCGATGTGACGGCACGGTTGGAGCGCGCCGAGCAGATGGTGCGCGAGATCGTCGCGGATGCGGCGGTCGATGACGGGGAGGCCCGCTGATGCCCCATGTGAGCGTCACAATCGCAGGCCGCACATTCCGGATGGCGTGCGAGGATGGGGAGGAGGAGCGCCTCTCGGGCCTCGCCCAGAAGATCGACCTCAAGATCGCCGAGATGCGCGCCGCGTTCGGCGAGATCGGCGACAACCGCCTCACCGTCATGGCGGCGATCACGGTCGCTGACGAACTTGCGGAGGCGCAGCGCCTCAACGGCGCCCTGCGGGATCAGATCGTCGACCTTGAGCGAGCGCGTGACGACGCCCTCGCGCAGAAGGACCAGTGGGCGCAGGCCGCCGCCGACGCGGTGGAGGCGGTCACCGGGCGGCTGGAGGAGATGGTCCACGCCATGAACGTGGACGGCCGCCGGGCCACGCGCAACGACTGACGCAAGACACCCAGGGAACGCAGCCACGGGCCGCGGGCAATGGACCGCGGGGGTGCTGGCTGGCAACGTCAGCGCCCATGCGCGAGGGGACGCGCGCGGTCCGCCAAGAGCGCGCGGGGCCCCGGATCGCCTTCGGCGTCCGGGGAGGTGGCGCGCGGTCCAGTTGCCGCGCCCACATTCCCGGGGCGGGCGAAGCCTGAACCCGGCGACTGTATTGAGGGTCAAGTGCCCATACTGTTTTTTTGGTATGCGACGCGATCCCTGACGAGGGCGTTGGCCAGAACGAGCAGCTTTCGGGCGATGGCGCCAACGTCGCCGGCATGACGCGGTGGGAAGTTGGCGCCTCTCTCGCCGTCCTCCCGGCGAAGGCCGGGATCCACGGTAGGCCGCAGGACCGAAGCGTTGGCCTGTCGTGGATGCAAGGGGCGCTTGTTGCCTTCGTCGGCATGACGCTGCGAAAATGCGGACCGCGGGCGTCCTCGCCCGCAGAAAACGAGCGCGCGGGGCCCCGGA
>JAIXSM010000046.1 GCA_027484655.1 Hyphomicrobiales bacterium
GACGCATGTGGAGGTGTTCTCGCCGGGCGGCTACGGGCAGAAGCACGGCCACATGAACAGCGCGGTGTTCTTCGTCCTGAAGGGCAAGGGCTATGACGTGCACGACACCCGCCGCATGGACTGGGAAGCCGGCGACGCGCTCATCGTTGAGAACGCTTGCGTGCACCAGCACTTCAGCAGCGACGAGGATGACGAGTGCATCACCCTCGTCATGAAGGCCAAGCCGCTGTTCCTGTTCATGCACATGCTGTTCCAGAAGGTGAGCGAGTTCCCACCCAAGGAAGGCACCGCCAAGCAGCTCGCCTACTCTCCGCCCGCAGACCTCTGAGGCCTGTCGAAAACGCGTTTCAGGGCGGCCGGTTGGCCGCCCTTTTGCGTTTCAGCGCATCAGTCGCAGGCTGGCTTCCCCTACGCCCGAAAGCTCAACGCGCAATCGGGCGGGCTCACTCGTGGGGATGGGCCGGTTCAGCGTGCCGGTGGTGAGGAACTGCCCCGCCTTCATGCCGCCGAGGTAATCAATCTGCTCGCTCGCCCAGGCGACGAGGGGAACCAGCGGGTCTCGGTTGGCGTGCCCGCCCCGCGCGTGGTGGCGCGCCTCCCCATCAAACGTGATGCGGCAGTCCAGGTCTGACAGGTCAAGCGCGCGGAAATCCGTAACGCCCGTCCCGATCACGTAGCCAAGGTTGCTGAAGCTGTCGCCCACGCGGGACAAGAAGGCGGTAGTGTCGGGGTCCGCAAACCGGCTCGCCACGAGTTCGAGCCCGGCGAACACTTCTGCGATGGCGTCCACGATTTCTTCCCGCGTGTAGGGCTGGCCTGGGCGGACGGGGAGGTCGCGGCCGAACCGCACGCCCAGTTCGCCTTCCACCTTCACCATTTCGCCTGGCGCGAGTGCGTAGGTTTCGGTCAGCATGTCGGCGGCGAAAATGGGCGCGGCCCACGCGGCGCCCTCGGGCGTGAAGCCCACTTTCCAGCCCGCCACGTCTGCGCCCAGCGCCTGCGCCACCTGCGCCTGCACGTCGAGGGCCTCCCGCAGGGTTGCGGGCGCGAGCGCCGGGTCGAGGGGCAGGGGCGTGCGTTCGCGCCGCGCCTTGACGATGAGGGCGGCGAGCGGACTGATGGTCATGGTTGGTCTCCAGCAAAGGCCGGCAGGCTCAACCCGACGGGCTTGGCTGTCAACGGCGCCAGGGGCGGGAAAAGCCCGGCCGGGCATTGATCTCCCCGGCAAAATGGGGCATACGACCGCCACGTTCGGGCGCGTCTTGCCCCGATGACCCATTTCCAGACCTTCGGGGACACAGATGAAAGTCCGCAACTCTTTGAAGTCGCTGCGCACGCGCCACCGGGCGAACCAGCTGGTGCGCCGTCGTGGCCGCGTCTACATCATCAACAAGGTCCAGAAGCGCTACAAGGCGCGTCAGGGCTGAAGCTTTTCGCCTTAGCAGGCGTGACAACCCCGGCCTCGCGGCCGGGGTTTTCTTTTGCGCCCGGCAGGTTTCTTTTGCGCGTGCTTTGACGGGGACGCCGGGCGGGCCTACATCTCACTGATGCAGACGCTCCTCACCCGCCTGAGCCTTGCTGCGGCCCTCCTGTTGGCCGGGAGCGCGGGCGCCTTCGCGCAGCGCCGCCAACCCCCACAGCCTCCCGCGCCACCTCCTGCCGCCGAGGAGCGCGTGCGTAAGCCCCTGCTGGACGAGCTGTTCGAGCGGCTCGCCAAGGCGCGTGACGAGGAGGAGGCCAACGGCGTCGCCGCCGCCATCGAGCGCGTTTTCCAGCGCTCGGGCTCGGACACCGCGGATCTCCTGCTCGGGCGCGCCATGTCCGCCATGGAGCGCAAGGAGAACAAGGCGGCGACCGAGATTCTCGATCGCCTCGTGGAGGTTGAACCCGACTGGGCGGAAGCCTGGTCCCAGAGGGCCACGGCGCGGTTCATGGGTGGCGACCGGGTCGGCGCGGTCGAGGATCTGGGCCATGCGCTCGCCCGCGAGCCGCGCCATTTCGGCGCGCTCACGGGGCTCGGCTCTATCCTCTTCCATCTGGGCTATGAAAAGCGCGCGCTGGAGGTGTTTCGCCGCGCCCTTCAGATCCATCCCCAGCAGCCCGAGGTTCGGTCGATGATCGACCGGCTCGCGCCGAAGGTGGATGGGCTGGATATTTGATCGTGAGAGCGGAAACCGACCTGACTGGATCAGGTCGGTCGCTCTCACTTATTGTTTTTTACGCATTTTCTTTCGTCCAACCGGCATCCACTTGGACGGAAAATGCTCTAGCTCTCCGCGCCCGTGAATGCGATGCGCAGCATGTTGGTCGCCCCCGGCGTGCCGAACGGCAGGCCCGCCACCACGACGATGCGGTCGCCTTCCTTTGAGAAGGTGGCCCGGTTGGCGAGTTTACCCGCGCGTCGCGCCATGTCCTCGATATCGCTGGCGTCTTTCGTCACCACCGGGTGAACGCCCCACACGATGGTGAGCCGGCGCGCGGTCTCCCGGCGCGGGGTGAGCGCCAGCACGGGCGGCTGTGGGCGTTCGCGGGCGATGCGCAGCGCGGTGGAGCCCGACGACGTCCATGCGCAAATCGCCTTGAGATCCAGCGTTTCGGCCACGTGGCGGGCGGCTTCGGCGATGGCGTCGGCGCCCGTAGCTTCGGGTTCGCCGCGCTGGGAGGCGATGATAGCGCGGAAGTTCGGATCGCCCTCGGTCTCCTCGGCGATGCGGTTCATGGTGGCGACCGCCTCCTCTGGATATTGCCCGGAGGCGCTTTCCGCCGACAGCATGACCGCGTCAGCGCCCTCGTAAACCGCAGTCGCCACGTCCGACACCTCGGCGCGGGTGGGCACGGGCGAGGAGATCATGCTCTCCAGCATTTGCGTAGCGACGACAACGGGCTTGCCGAAGCGCCGCGCCAGCCGGGTGATGCGCTTCTGCAGGCCCGGCACCTTCTCCACCGGCATTTCAACGCCGAGATCGCCGCGCGCCACCATGAGCGCGTCGGAAATCTCGATGATCTCATCAAGGCGCGTAATGGCCTGCGGCTTCTCGATCTTGGCCAGCACGCCGGCGCGGCCGCGCACGATCTTGCGCACCTCCGCGATGTCCTCCGGCCGCTGGACGAACGACACGGCGATCCAGTCAACGCCTACCGCCAGCGCCGCCTCCAGGTCGGAGCGATCCTTGTCGGTCATGGCCGACATGGGGATGATGGTGTCGGGCAGGCTCACGCCCTTGCGATTGGAGATGCGGCCCGGCACATCCACGATGGCGACGGCGCGGGCCTCGTCGGTCTCCACAACGTGCAGCCGCACCTTGCCATCATCCACCAGCACCGCGTGGCCCGGCTCCAGCGCGCGCAGGATCTCCGGGTGCGGCAGCCGCACGCGTGTGGCGTCGCCGGGCTCCGGCTTGCCGTCGAGAACGAAGCGGTCGCCTTTCTTCAGGTCGACGCCGCCTTGTGCGAATTCTCCCACGCGCAGCTTCGGCCCTTGCAGATCGACCAGCACGCCGATGGCGCGGTGGCGCCTCTTCTCGATCTCGCGGATCGTCGCCACCCGCTCGCGCATCACATCGTGGCTGGCGTGGCTCATGTTGATTCGAAAAACGTCGGCGCCTGCGAGAAACAGGCGTTCGATGGTCTCGTAGGTCTCGGAGGCGGGCCCCAGTGTGGCGAGAATCTTGACTCGGCGGTGACGTCTCATCGGTCCTCTTGTGTCTTGCGCGCTCACCGGAAAGCCTGCGGCTGGGTGGAATCGGTGAGTTGCACGGTCCAGTTCTTTGCGTCCTTGCCCGTGTCGACCTCGAAGAAGCCGGTCCGCTCGTAGCCGCGCACGAGGCAGTTCTCCCGCCCCTCGATGCGGAATTCGCGGTCGCGGGTGCACATGAAGGAGCGACCCTTCCATTCCCCGCCGCGTTCGTCCATGGCGTAGACATAGTAAAACTGCGCGGCGAGCGGCCCGCGCAGCAGCACTTCGCAGGCGCCGCTCTTCAGGTTCCACCAGCCTTCCGAGATCCACTTGCTGCCGTCGGTGTAGGCGAGCGCCACGCTGACCCGGGTCGAGCCGTTGTTGCACATGCGGAAGTCTGCGGAAGCGGCGACCGGCCAGAACGCGGCCGCTGCAGCCAGCGCGCTCCAGATTTTGCCTTTGCGGGGCCCTGCCATCGTGCGGTGTTCTTTCCTGCGAATCAGTGCGCGCGCGAGCGCGTGAGGGATGATCGGACCAGCGGCCCGCATGTCAACGCAGGCGCTTTAAGGGTCGAAGCTGGCGAGAGCATGACACGGCGCGCGGGTTTGGCTAATTTGCCGCCTGTGACAGCCCCTCGCACGCAGCCAGAGACGATTGCGCCATTCGGCGCCGTGGAGATCATTCCCGGCGCGATGGACGGGGGCCTGCTGCTGCTTTGCGACCATGCGTCAAACGCGCTGCCGCCGGAGTACGGCTCCCTTGGGCTGGCGCCCGACCAGTTTCAGCGCCACATCGCCTACGACATCGGGGCGGCCGAGGTGACGCGCGCGCTGGCCGCCCGGTTCAACGCGCCTGCGGTTCTGAGCTGTTTTTCGCGGCTCCTGATCGACCCCAACCGGGGTGCGGACGATCCCACCCTCGTCATGAAGCTGTCCGACGGCGCCATCGTGCCCGGCAACCTGGGCGCCGACGCCGGGGAGGTGGAACGTCGCACGAGCCTGTTCTGGCGGCCCTACCGTGAGGCGGCGGCGCAGCTTGCGGACGCGATGGGCGCGACCGGGCGGCCCCCGGCGATTGTCTCCATCCATTCGTTCACGCCGGTCTGGAAAGGACATCCCCGCCCCTGGGAGATTGGTCTCCTGTGGGATGCGGACCCGCGCCTCGCGCAGGGGCTCATGGGCGCGTTCGAGGCTATGCTGCAAAGCCCCGTGGGCGACAACGAGCCTTATGACGGCGCGCTGGTCGGCGACACCCTGTATGACGTGGGCACAGGCCGCGGGCTCGCCAACGTCATCATCGAGGTGCGGCAAGATCTGATCGCCGCTCCCGAAGGCGCTCATCGCTGGGCTGGGCTCATTGCAGATGCGCTCGCCCCTGTTCTGACCGATCCGCGCATCCATATCATCCGCAGCTATCGCAGCCGCGCCGGGGCGCGCGGCCCAAAACCAACCCTCAGGAGGGCGCCATGAACATCGACGACAAGACCCGCACCGAGCTTGAAGCCGCAGCTTTCCGGCGTCTTCTCAATCATTTGCGCGACCGGCCGCAGGTGCAGAACATCGACATGATGAACTTGGCCGGCTTCTGCCGGAACTGCCTGTCGAACTGGCTGAAGGATGCGTCCGACGAGCGCGGGCTCGGCCTGGGCAAGGAAGATCTGCGCACCCACGTGTACGGAATGCCCTACGAGGAGTGGAAGGCGAAGAACCAGACCGAGGCGACGCCCGAGCAGATGGCGAAGTTCGGCCAGTCTCCCGCCGCGCAGGGCAAGCACGGTTAGGGCGGATACGCCGCGCGCAAGCGCTTTCTTTACGTTTATTGAATACCGGGGACAGCGGCGGGCTTCGCTTGACCCGCCGTGTCACGGGGCGCAAGCCTGCGCCTCATCGCGGGGGCCCCGCACCATTCCAGCATGGGTTATGTTTTCATGGATTCCAGCGCGGTCAACGCCAGCCACCTGCGCGCCTTCATCGAGCGCATCGAGAAGCTTGAGGAAGAGAAGCGCGCCATCGCCGACGACATCAAGGACGTGTACTCCGAGGCCAAGGGCACCGGCTTTGACGTCAAGATCATTCGCAAGATCGTGTCCCTGCGCCGCATGGACCGTGACAAGCGCCGGGAGGAAGAGGAAATCCTCGACCTGTACCTCAGCGCGCTGGGCATGGCTGACTGACGGCTCAGCACGCCCCGCGACTTATCTCTCCAGCAGGGCGTCCCGCCATGTGGTGAAACGCGCCTGCGCGCGGGGGTCGTCCAGCGCCTGATGGCCCGCGCCGGGAAGCCGCAGGAACTCCTTGGGCTGGTTGGCGAGCGCATACAATCGCTCGCCAAAGCGAATGGGCACCACCCGGTCATTGTCGCCATGCATGATGAGGATTGGCGCGCGCACGCCCCCGACCCGGAGATCGGACCTGAACTGGTCCCGCATCAGCAGGCCGACCGGCGCATACCAGTAGATGTCCCGCGCCACGTCCGCAGTTGACGAGTAGGGCGCCTCAAGCGCCACGCCCGCCACCTCGCGGCTGGCCGCCAGCGCAATGGCGACGCCGGTTCCCAGCGATTCCCCAAACAGGATGATCCGCGACGGCGGCACGCCCCGGGAGAGCGCGTGCGCATAGGCCGCGTGGGCGTCCGCGATAAGGCCATCTTCTGTGGGGGAGCCGCTTGAGCCGCCATAGCCGCGCCAGCTCACGGCGAGAAAGCCGTCGCCGTCGCGTGCCAGACTCATAAGCCGCGTTGTTCGCCGCGTGAGGCTGCCGCCGTTGCCATGAAGGTAGATGACGAGCATGCGCCCCGGCTTGGGCGCCTTTTCCCAGGCGACGATCCGCTCGCCGTCGCCCGTGCGCAGATCGACCCGCTCCACCCCCGGAAGCGTGATCCGCACAGCCTCCATGTCGGCTCGGTCAGGCAGATAGAGCAGCGAGCGCTGGGCGAAAAAAAGAAAGCTGATGACCGCGGCGTACGCGATGAACGCCGAGGTCAGCAGCTTTCTCACCGCGCGCAGCGCAAAGCCGCTCGCGTCGCGCCTCAGTGGGCGAGCCCCTTGACGATGTTCTCGACCATTTTCTTGGCGTCGGCGAACAGCATCATGGTGTTGTCGCGGAAGAACAACTCGTTCTCCACGCCGGCGTAGCCCGAGCCCATGCCGCGCTTGATGAACAGCACGGTTTTGGCCTTGTCCACGTCGAGGATCGGCATGCCGAAGATCGGCGACTGCGGATCGGTCTTCGCGGCCGGGTTCGTCACGTCGTTGGCGCCAATAACGAAGGCGACATCGGCCTGGGCGAACTCGGAGTTGATGTCCTCAAGCTCGAACACCTCGTCGTAGGGCACGTTCGCCTCGGCCAGCAGCACGTTCATGTGGCCTGGCATACGTCCCGCCACAGGGTGAATGGCGTACTTGACCTCGACGCCTTCCTTCTTGAGCAGGTCCGCCATCTCACGCAGCGCGTGCTGCGCCTGCGCCACCGCCATGCCGTAGCCCGGCACGATGATGACCTTGCCGGCGTTCTTCATGATGTAGGCGGCGTCCTCGGCGGAGCCCTGCTTGACTGGCCGCGTCTCGACAGCGCCGGCTGCGGCGCTCGTCGTCTCGCCGCCGAAGCCGCCGAGGATCACCGAGATGAACGAGCGGTTCATCCCCTTGCACATGATGTAGCTCAGGATCGCGCCGGAGGAGCCGACCAGCGCGCCGGTGATGATGAGCGCGAGATTGCCCAGCGTGAAGCCGATGCCCGCCGCCGCCCAGCCGGAATACGAGTTCAGCATCGACACCACGACAGGCATGTCGGCGCCGCCGATGGGGATGATGAGCAGAACGCCCAGCGCGAACGCGAGGATCACGATCAGCCAGAACAGCGTGTGGTTGCCGCTCTGCAGGAAGCCGAGCACCAGAAGCGCCAGCCACAGGGCGAGGCCCATGTTGATGATGTGGCGGTGCGGCAGCATGATCGGCTTGCCCGACATGCGCCCGTCGAGCTTCAGGAACGCGATGATCGAGCCGGTGAACGTCAGCGCGCCGATGGCCGCGCCAAGCGCCATTTCGAACAGGCTCGCGGTGTTGATGCGTCCGGGCACGCCAATGCCGAACGCCTGCGGCGCGTTGAGCGCGCCGGCGGCGACCAGCACGGCGGCGAGGCCCACCAGCGCATGGAAGAACGCCACAAGCTGCGGCATGTCCGTCATCTGGACCGTGCGGGCGCGCCAGGCGCCGATGGCGCCGCCAATGGCGATGCCGAAGATCACGTACATCCAGCTGCCGAAGCCCGAAGGCGGGGCGTAGAGCAGCGTGGTGAGCACGGCGACGCCCATGCCGACCATGCCGAACACGTTGCCCTGCCGCGAGGTCGCCGGAGACGACAGGCCGCGCAGGGAGAGAATGAACAGCACGCCTGCGGCGAGGTAAAGAATGGCTGCGAGATTGGCGCTCATGTGGCCTCAGCCCTTCTTCTTGTACATGGCGAGCATGCGCTCGGTGACGAGGAAGCCGCCGAAGATGTTCACGCAGGCGAGCACCAGCGCGATGAAGCCGAAGACGCCGGCCCAGAACGGCCCGCTATCGGGAGCGCCTTCGCTGGGCACGCCCACCGAGAGCAGGGCGCCGACCACGATCACCGATGAAATGGCGTTCGTCACGGACATAAGCGGCGTGTGCAGGGCGGGCGTGACAGCCCACACTACGTAGTAGCCGACAAAGATCGCCATTACGAAAATGGCGAACTGGAAGACGAACGGGTCGATGCCTGCAACGCCGGCGCTGGCGGCGCCGATGGTCTCAAGGACCGGAGCGGCGCCCGCCGCCAGCTCGACGATGGTCTGCGGTTCGATGGCCATGAACGCGCCCCTCCGCGGGTGGGTGATGGTGGACCGGCGTAACCCGGCTTACTTGGGCTGGAAATTCGGGTGAACGACCGCGCCGTCGCGCGTGAGCAGGGTGGCGCGCACCAGCTCGTCGTCCCAGTTGATCGCGAGCGTCTTTTTCTCCTTGTCGACGAGTGTCTCGACAAAGGCGAAGAGGTTCTTGGCGTAAAGCGCCGACGCGGTCGCCGCCAGGCGGCCTGGCATGTTCAGGTGACCGACGATCTTCACGCCGTTGTCGGTGATGACGGTCTCGCCGGGCTTGGACAACGCGCAGTTGCCGCCGCGCTCCACAGCGAGATCGACGATCACCGAGCCCGGGCGCATGGAGGCCACCATCTCCGCCGAGATGAGCTTCGGCGCGGGGCGGCCCGGGATGAGCGCCGTGGTGATGACAATGTCCTGCTTGGCGATGTGGCTCGCGGTCAACGCGGCCTGCTTCGCCTGATATTCCTGCGACATTTCCTTGGCGTAGCCGCCGGCGGTCTGGGCCTGCTTGAACTCATCGTCCTCGACCGCGAGGAACTTGGCGCCGAGCGACTCGACCTGCTCCTTGGTGGCGGGGCGCACGTCCGTCGCGGTGACCACCGCGCCCATGCGGCGCGCCGTGGCGATAGCCTGCAGGCCGGCGACGCCAACGCCCATGATGAAGATCTTGGCTGCGGGCACGGTGCCGGCCGCGGTCATCATCATCGGCAAGGCGCGGCCATACTCGGCTGCGCCGTCGATCACGGCGCGATAGCCGGCGAGATTGGCCTGCGAGGAGAGCACGTCCATCACCTGCGCGCGGGTGATGCGGGGCATGAATTCCATGGCGAACGCCGCGACGCCGGCCTTGGCCAGCGCGCCAATAGCCTCTTCCGCGCCATACGGATCGGCGATGCAGATCAGCGCGACGCCGGGCTTGGCGCCGGCGAGCGCGGCAGCGTCGGGACGACGCACCGCCAGCACCACGTCGGCGCCGGCGACGGCGTCCGTGGCGGAAGCGGCGAGCGAGGCGCCGGCCGCCTGGTACTCGGCGTCCGTGACGCCAGCGGTCGCGCCGGCTCCGCTCTGGACGACGACCTCCGCACCCAGGCCCCTGAAGCGCTTCACCGTTTCAGGCGTGACCGCAACTCTGGTCTCATGCCCCTGATGCTCAGTTGGAACGGCAATGCGCATGTATGACTCCGACTCGATGGAGCGACCCCGGACAGCGGATTTGGGAGGCGCGGGACGGCGGTCGCCATCCCGCTGTGAAACGTATTCTAGGTCAGAGCAGGAAAATGGCCATGAGCACCAGCAACACTACGGTGCTAATTGTTCCCCACTTCGTGAGGCCTACGAACAGGTCGTAGGTTTTTTCGTGCTCGGAGTAGTCCATGGCGGGGTGCCCGCCGGTATGCTGGGTGGCGTGGTTGTCGGCCATCTCGCCCTCGCTTGATGAAAACGGCTGCAGGACGGCTTAGCGCAAAGCCAAACCGGCGGCAATCGGGCGACGGATGGACGCGCCTGACCGCCGCCCACAGGCTCTAGGATCACGGGAGAACGGGAAGCCCAGCCCGTTCAAGGGCTTCGCGCTGGCGGGCCGCCATTTCCGCGACATCGAAGCCGTCCCCAAGCGCCTCGTTGAACATGCGACAGAAGTTCATCCTGGCGTCCAGATGCAGGAAAGCGCCCCCGAGACCGATCGCCGCGCGGTCCATGAACACGAACTCGCGGGGGATCGTCACAGGCCCGCGCTCCTTCAGGCCGCGGTGCACCTTGAACGCCTGCTCCCGGCCGTATTGGCCGGGCGACACGCCCTCCGCGATGGCGCGCTCGCGATCATCAAGGAGGGGGCCGTAGATAAACCGCGCCCAGATGTTCAAAATCTCGACCAGCTCGGGCTTGAGATTGCGGAATCCCCATATCTCGTAAGCGCGCGCCACCAGATCTTCATCACCGTCGCGCAGGCCCACGTAGAGGTCGATCACGCCCTTCACGAAGCTTGGCGGGAAGATCCGGATGCAGCCGTAATCCAGCAGGTTGATGCCGGCGGGCTTGCCGTCCGCGTCACGGAACACCGTGTAGTTGCCCAGATGCGGATCGCCGTGGATGATTCCCAGCCGCACGAAGGGATGCCACCACGCCCGGAACATGGCCCGTGCGATGGTGTTGCGCTCCTCCTGCTCCGCGCTGACGAAGCTCAGCAGCGGCTCGCCGTCCAGCCATTCCAGCGTCAGCAGGCGCTCCGTGGAGAGGTCGGTGCGCACGCGCGGCACGCGCACGTCGCCCTCGCCGAGAATATCCGCGTAGAGCGCCGCATGGCGCGCCTCACGGGTGTAGTCGAGCTCCTCGCGCACGCGGGCGCCGATTTCCGCCGCCATTTCGCGGGTGTCCACCGCGCCGTCGAAGCGGCGTCGCAGGGCGAACAGCACGTCGAGCTGCTTGAGATCGGCCTCCACCACCGAGCGCATGTTGGGGTACTGGAGCTTGCAGGCGAGGCGCGACCCGTCGTGAGCGGTGGCCTTGTGCACCTGCCCGAGGGACGCGGCGTGGGCCGGCTGGAGATCGAACGACGCGAAGCGGGCCGCCCAGTCGGGGCCGAGTTCCGCCTGCATCCGGCGTTTGACGAACGCCGCGCCCATGGGCGGCGCGTTGGATTGCAACTGCTGGAGCTTTTCCGCCCATTCCGCCGGCAGCGCCTCAGGGATCGTGGCCATGAACTGGGCCACTTTCATGAGCGGCCCCTTGAGGGAGCCCAGCGCCACGGTGAGGGCCGCCGCGTTCGCCGCGTCGCCCAGCGAGCGGCCGGTCAGCCGGGCGCCCGCCATTTGCGCGGCCACGCCGCCCACCCGGGCTCCCACGCTGGCGTATCGCGCCGCGCGCGCGCTGAATCGGTTCTCTTCGTTGTCGGTCATGCTGCGCCTCTGCCCTCAGGCACAGATAGGGGCGCGGGCGCCGTTGTCCAACGCGGCTGGAGCGGAAGCCGACCTGATTGCATCATGTCGTCCGCTCTAGCTTATTGTTTTTACGCATTTTCTTACGTCCAGCCGGCATACACTTAGACGGAAAATGCTCTAAGCGTCCTTGTCCGGCGCGGCGGCGACATGCGCGCGGATCCAGCCAGCGAGTTCGCCCTCATCCAGTTCGCCGGCGGCGAGAGCTATAATGGTGTCTGCTGCGTTGCGTGCGGTTGCCGTCAGGCGCTGGCCGTTAAGCGCAAGAAAGACGTACATCGCCTGGAAGGCGATCCGCTTGTTGCCGTCGATGAATGGATGGTTGCGTGCGAGACCGAACGCGTAGGCGGCGGCGAGCGCGCACAGTCGCGTCTCACCGTAAGCCCACTGATTCAATGGCCGCGCGCAGGCGGATTCAAGCAGGCCCACGTCGCGGATGCCCGCAGGTCCGCCGAAGCGCTCCAGTTGTTGGCTATGCATGTCGACGATCACATCGACCGTCAGCCATTCCGGTTCGATCACTTGATGCGCAATCTGGATGGGAGGCGGGAGCCTGCACAATGAGCTGGCGCTGGGGGCTTCCCCCCGACGACGACTTACTTCGAGAGGATCTTGAATGTCTCTTCGTACTCGTCCATCGCACGACGGGCGAAGTTCATGGCCCGCGCACGTCGTTCATCGAAGCGCGACAACGTGATTTCCCCGTCCGCGCCCTCAACCGCCTGTAGCTTGTCGCCGGGCCTGATGCCGAGGCGCTCCAGAATCTCGGGCGACAGAACGACGCCGGCGCCCTGCTCGAAGAGCCGGACGTCGAGAACTTCGCTGCTGAGAACAGGTTTAGTCTGCTTGTTCATGACAGAACCCAATAACATAAAAGCCTAGCACAGCGGGGCCTGTGTGTCGATTCACCCTGCCCTGTTATGCAACCGCCGCTCCCACGCCAGCGCCTGCTCCACGATGCTCCGCAGATCGTCGTGCTTTGGCGTCCAGCCCAGCGCCGACCTGATGCGACCATTGGCGGCGACCACGGAACCCACGTCGCCGGGGCGGCGCGGCGAGAGTTTGACGGGAAAGTCGACGCCCGAAACCTCCTTCACCACCTTGATGACCTCCAGCACGGAATATCCGCGCTGGTAGCCGCAGTTGCAGGTGAGGCTGCGCCCGCCTGCGCGCAGGTAGGTGAGGGCGTCGAGGTGGGCGCGGGCGAGATCGGTCACATGAATGTAGTCGCGAACGCCCGAGCCGTCGGGGGTTGGATAATCCGTTCCAAACACCTCCATGCCGGGGCGGAAGCCCAGCGCCGACTGCACCGCCACCTTGATGAGGTGGGTGGCGTTGGGCGTTGACTGGCCTGTGCGCCCGTGCGGGTCTGCGCCCGCCACGTTGAAGTAGCGCAGCGCCACATGGCTCATGGGGTGGGCGCGCGAGGCATCCTCCAGCATCCACTCGACCATGAGCTTCGAGCGACCGTACGGCGACATGGGATGGAGCGGCTCATCCTCCGTCACAGGCGAGCGCGCAGGATCGCCATAGACGGCCGCGGTTGACGAGAAGATGAAATGCTTCACGCCATGCTCCACAGCGCAGGCGATAAGTGTGCGCGCCATGGCGGTGTTGTTGAGGTAGTAGCCCAGCGGGTCGGCGACAGATTCGGGCACCACGATCTTGGCCGCGAAATGGATGATCTCCGTGACGTCGTGCTCGCGCAGCAGCTTGCGCACGAGACCTTCGTCGCCGAAGTCTCCCACGATCAGCGGCGCGGCCTCGGGCACGGCCCACGCGAAGCCCGTGGAGAGGTTGTCGAGCACGACCACCTTTTCCCCGGCGCCGAGGAGTTCGAGCACCATGTGGCTGCCGATGTAGCCGGCGCCCCCAGTTACGAGGACTGTCATTGATCTTCCCTTGGGTCAGGACGTCACGTGATCTTAACGATCAGCAATTATCACAACTTAAGCGCAAGTGATGAAGTTTGGGTTGATCCGTCTTCCGCGGTAATCCCTCCTGGGCGAGCGCTCTCACAAGGGTGAATCTTTCATGGCGAAACGTATCCGAAAAGCTGTTTTTCCGGTCGCAGGGCTTGGCACGCGCGTGCTGCCCGCCACGAAGTCGATACCGAAGGAAATGCTGACAGTCGTGGACCGGCCTGTGCTGCAGCACTGCGTCGATGAGGCGCGCGAGGCGGGCATCGAGCACTTCGTGTTCGTCACAGGGCGCAACAAGGCTGTAATCGAGGATCACTTCGACATGGCCTACGAGCTTGAAGATACGCTTCAGCGTCGCGGCAAGAAAAAAGAGTACGATGCGCTCATGGCCGATCTTCCGGCCGCCGGCGCCACGAGCTTCACGCGCCAGCAGGCGCCGCTTGGTCTCGGCCACGCCGTGTGGTGCGCCCGCGACATCATCGGCGACGAGCCGTTCGCGGTGCTTCTGCCGGATATGATCACACTGCCGGGCCAGCGCGGCGGCCGCTGCCTCGCCCAATGCATTGAGGCGTACGAGAAACATCAGGGCAACATCATCGCCGTTGAGGAGGTCGCGCCGCAGGACACGCACATGTACGGCGTGGTCTCGGTGGGGGCGGACTTCGGCCATACGTTCGAAATCTCCGGCATGGTGGAGAAGCCGCCGCAGGGCACGGCGCCGTCGAACTTCATCATCTCGGGCCGTTACGTGCTTGAGCCGCAAATCTTCCCCATTCTCGAACGGGTCGAGAAAGGCGCCGGCGGCGAGATCCAACTCACCGACGGCATGAAGAAACTGGCTGAAGCCCAGGGCTTCTTCGGCGTCCGCTTCGACGGCAAGACTTACGATACAGGCTCCAAGGTCGGGTTTCTGGCGGCCAACGTCGCCTTCGCCATGGCGCGCGACGACATCCGCCCTGGCTTCCTTGAAGAGCTGAAAAAAATCGTCGGCCCGCTCTGAGCCGTGCCGCCCCGCCTGTCTGGCGGGGCGCCATCGCGCCCACGGTGGTAAATCAATCGGAAACGAATTCGCCTTATTTTGCGTGAATATTCGTGATGTTTGGCGCCGCCGGCGCCGTTTCGGGCGTGCGGAGTTTTCACGTATGGCGATCATGCGAAGGAACAGGGCTTTCTGCCCCGACCGGCCGATCGGCTGGCGTCGCTCGGCGCTCAGTCTGGGCCAGGCCGTTCGCGCCCTCTGCGTTGCGGCGATGGTCGTCGCAGTGGGCGCCGCCGCGCTCGGCGGCAAGCCCGCGCGGGCGCAAACGGAGGCGACCGTCAACATGGATCCGGCGGCTTTTCGCGCGTTTGTCGAGAGCCTCTGGCCCGAAGCCCGGGGTCGGGGCGTCTCGCGAGCGACATTCGACGCGGCGCTCGGCAAGATCACCCTTGACGCCTCACTCGCCCGCACGACCGCGCGGCAGGCGGAGTTCGTGCGCCCGGTCTGGGATTACGTGAACAGCGCCGTCACCACGCAACGGGTCGAGCGCGGGCGGGCTCTGGCGCGGGAGTTTGCGCCTCTGCTGCAACAGATCGAGCGACGCTGGGGCGCGGATCCGTACGTGGTTCTCGCCATCTGGGGCATTGAGACGAGCTACGGCGCCAACACCGGCGACAAGAACGTGTTCCGGTCGCTTGCGAGCCTGACCTACAAGGGAATCCGGGCCGACTTTTTCCGCAACGAGCTGCTCACCGCGCTGCAAATCGTTCAGGAGGGCCATGCGCCGCCGGCGGCGATGACGGGATCTTGGGCGGGCGCCATGGGCCACACCCAGTTCATGCCGTCCAGCTTCATGAAATTCGCCGTCGATCACACGGGCGATGGACGCAAGGACATCTGGGACAGCATCCCGGATGCGCTGGCCTCAACGGCGAATTACCTGACACGTCATGGCTGGAAGCCCGGCATGACCTGGGGCTATGAGGTCATTCTGCCGGAGCGCTTCGACGTGTCGCCGCACGATCCGCAGACCATGCGCGCGTTCCCCGCGTGGGCGAAGCTCGGCGTGCGCCGTGCCGACGGCGAGCCGCTGCCAACCGGGGGGGAGGCGGGCCTGCTGTTGCCCGCCGGCGTTCGGGGGCCAGCGTTTCTCGTCACCGAAAACTACCGCGTCGTGCGCAGCTACAACATGTCATCGGCCTACATGCTCGCCGTGGCGCTTCTCAGCGAGCGCATTGCGGGCGCTGGGCCGCTCGCGGGCCGTTGGCCTTCTGACAAGCCCCTCTCGGCGGCGCAGGCGCGGGAGATTCAAACCAATCTTCAGCGCATGGGCTTTCCCGTGGGCGAAATCGACGGGCGCATCGGCGAGCAGGTGCAGAACGCCATTCGCGCCTATCAGCGCAAGAACGGGCTCGTCGCCGACGGCTACGCCAACCACGCCCTGCTGGAGCGGATGCGCGCGACGCGCTGACGCGCTATACTGCTTTTATGCGCACGGTCCGGCACACCCTTTTGAGAACACTTCAGGCGTTGCTGCTGGCGGCGGCGACAACCTTCGTCGCCCTGCTCGCCAGCCCGCCTGAGGCGGTCGCCCAGGACGACAGCAACCCCGCCGTGTACTGGCGGCTCGAACGCGAGCGACAGGAAGCGGCGGCGCGCCGGGTGATCCAGCGGCCGACGCGCCTGACCCGGGGCGTCGCGCCCCGACCCGGCTTCACGCGCGAACTGCCCGCCGCCATCGAATCCCAGCCTGGCTCCCCAGACGCCTTGTCCGGAATCGGCGACCCCGCGGGCTCTCTCTCCGCCGATGCGGCGCAGGCGTCGGCCGCGCCTCCGCCGCCTGTCGGCCCCCCGTTCGTCATCGCGGTGTTTGGCGACAACGTCGGCATGTTGCTGGCGCAGGGCCTTGCGGAAGCCTACTCCGGCCGCAGCAACGTGACGGTTCTGCGCCGCACGCGTGACACATCCGGCCTCGTGCGCGAGGACTTCCACGACTGGCCGAAGGCTGCTCAGGACTTTCTGAACTCCGACCAGAAGATCGATATGGCGATCATGATGGTCGGGAGTAACGACCGCCAGGCCATTCGCGAGGGCGCGGCGTCCCTCGAAACGCTGTCGGCCCGCTGGCGGGAGGTCTACGCAGGCCGGGCGAGCGCGTTCGCGGAAGCCTTCCGGCGCAAGAACGTGCCGCTGGTGTGGGTGGGTATGCCCGTGATGAAAAACGAGCGACTGTCCGCGGACCTTGTGCAGTTGAACGAGATCTACCGGGAGGCGGTGACCAAGGCCGGCGGCAGTTATGTCGATGTGTGGGAAGCCTTCGCCGACGAGCGCAACCGCTTCGCCCTCCATGGCCCCGATGTGAACGGCCACACCACGCGCCTGCGCACAGGGGACGGCGTGCACTTCACCCGCGCCGGCGCGCGCAAGCTGGCGTTCTTTGTCGAGGGCGACGTGAAAAAGCTGCTTGACCAGCGCAAGGCGCCGGAACCCCTCATCGTGGATGCGCCCGGCATCGCGGCGCCGGCCGGGCTTTCGCCCGCGCTTGAGGCGGCGATTGGCGTTGAGCCTGCGCCGGTTGTCCCGTTGCGTCCCGTCGCTGGGCCGATCGTGCCGCTGAACGCCGCCATCGTCTCGCCCAACGGGGAACTTGCGACCCGCGCCGCAATAGAGCCGGTCAACAAGGCCGTCGAAGCCGCCGCGTCCGCGCGCGCGGGGCGCGCCGATGATTTCTCCTGGCCGCGCCGGTAACCGCGTCCGGCGAGCGAGCCCTCTGAAGATGTCCGTCAACTGAACGACGCGCCAGCGCCGGGAACAAACCCGGCGCCGGCGCCGTTGCGACTGCGTCATCAGCTTCCCGCCACAATTTCGCGGCAGCCAGGGGCCCGGTCATGCAGGCACTCCGCATGTTATTCGCCTCGCTCGCGATTGCGGGCGCATCCGCCAGCGCGTCGGCGCAGTGGTACGAGCCTTACCCGGAGCGGAACGCATACGGCTCGCGTGAGGTGCGGGTGCGCAACGCCTCGCTGGGCGATTACTTCGCGCCTCAGCGCGAGTACGCGACGAACACGCGGGCTCTCGTGAATGATCCCACTGGTCAGCGCGCGGGCACGATCACGGTCGATACCCGCCGACGCGCGCTCTACCTGTCGCTGGGCGGCGGGCAGGCGATCCGTTACGGCGTGGGCGTGGGGCGCGAGGGGTTCCGCTGGCGCGGCGCCGCCTATGTGGGCCGCAAGGCGGCGTGGCCGAGCTGGAGGCCGCCGGCGGCGATGCTCAAGCGCCGGCCCGATCTTCCGCGGTTCATGGAAGGGGGCATCGAAAATCCCCTCGGCGCCCGGGCGCTCTACCTCTTCCAGGGATCGAAGGACACTCTGTTCCGCATCCACGGCACCAATGAGCCATGGACCATTGGCCAAGCGGTGTCCTCGGGGTGCATCCGCATGATGAACGACGACGTGGTCGATCTCTATCAGCGTGTGCGGGTCGGCGCGCGGGTCGTGGTGCTGTAGCGAGCTTTGGATCGCTGGCTTGTGGGCCGCGAGCGTCCCTGCTTTGCGCGCCGGGACGCGCACTCCATGGTCACCCCCTCCCCGGCGCCATCCGGCGCCGACCCTCCCCCGCTAAAGCGGGAGAGGGAAGCTAACGATCAGTATTGAGTCTTTGTAATTAAGTACAAACCAATGTGCGCGACTCCCTCTCCCACAGCGTGGGGAGGGTGGTTTGCGGAGCAAACCGGGAGGGGGATTTTTCTTACTTAAGCTATTTACAATACGCGCGAGGCCGGATCGCTCCGCGTCCGGGGATGTGGCGCGCGGTCCA
>JAIXSM010000035.1 GCA_027484655.1 Hyphomicrobiales bacterium
ACCGGCACCGAAGAGCCGCCGGGAATGACGGCAAGCAGGTTGTCCCAGCCGCCGCGAACGCCGCCGCAGTGGCGGTCGATCAATTCGCGGAACGGAAGCGACATCGCCTCCTCCACGTTGCAAGGCGTGTTCACATGACCCGAGACGCAGAACAGCTTGGTGCCAGCGTTGTTCTTCGCGCCGAAGCTCGAGAACCAGGCAGCGCCGCGACGCAGAATCGTGGGCGCCACCGCGATCGACTCGACGTTGTTCACCGTGGTCGGGCAGCCGTAGAGGCCCATGTTAGCGGGGAACGGCGGCTTCAGCCGCGGCATGCCCTTCTTGCCTTCCAGGCTTTCCAGCAGCGCGGTCTCTTCACCGCAGATGTACGCGCCGGCGCCGTGGTGGACATAGAGATCGAACGGCCAGCCATGCACGTTGTTCTTGCCGATGAGGTTGGCCGCATAAGCCTCATCCACCGCCGCCTGCAGGCGTTCGCGCTCGTGGATGTATTCGCCGCGCACGTAGATGTAGCAGGCGTGCGCGTGCATCGCGAAGGACGCGATCAGGCAGCCCTCGATCAGCAGATGCGGATCGTTGCGCATGATCTCGCGATCCTTGCACGTGCCAGGCTCCGACTCGTCGGCGTTGACGACGAGATAGGAGGGCCGCGCCGGATCGGGCTTCGGCATAAAGGACCACTTGAGGCCCGTGGGGAAGCCGGCGCCGCCACGACCGCGCAGGCCCGACGCCTTCATCTCGTTGATGACCCAGTCGCGGCCGCGCTCGATGAGCAGCTTGGTGCCATCCCATGCGCCGCGCATCTGGGCCTCTTTGAGACCCGGCGAATGGAAGCCGTAGAGGTTGGTGAAGATACGATCGCGATCAGCAAGCATCTCAGCGCGTCCTCACTTCTTCTCGGCGGCGGCGGCAGCCGCAGCAGCTTCGGCCTTGGCGCGATCTTCTTCAAACCGAGCGCGCCAGGCGCCGACGACAGAACCGTCGAACAGGCTGGCGTCGGTGAGCGTTGTACCCTTGCCGGGCTCGGGTTCCGACGACACACGACCGGCCTGGGAGCCCTTTTGCACAGGACGCCCGGCGGCGAGATCATCCAGCAGCTTGCCGAGACTCTCCGGCGTCAGGTCTTCATAGTAGTCGTCGTTGATCTGCACCATGGGCGCGTTGCAGCACGCGCCGAGGCATTCAACCTCGAGCCAGGCGAACTTCCCGTCGGGCGAAACCATGCGCTGCGGGCCAACACGCAGCTCCAGCGCGAGCTTGAGGTCGTTGGCGCCGCGCAACATGCATGGCGTCGTGCCACAGAGCTGAATGAAATGACGCCCGACCGGCTCCAGATTGAACATCGTGTAGAAGGACGCAACCTCCATCACACGGATCGCCGGCATGTCGAGCATTTCAGCGACCTTCTCGATCGCCGCGCGCGGCAGCCAGTAATCATTCTGGGCCTGCGCTTTCCACAACAGGGGGATCACGGCGGACGCCTGACGTCCTGACGGATACTTGGCGATTTGCGCCTCCGCCCACGCGCGGTTTTCCGGCGTGAACTCGAAGCTCGCAGGCTGGTCTGCGGCGAGACGGCGAACAGTCATCTTTCACCCGATCCTGAATGCAGCGTGGCGCTGGTCATCACCGGTCCACCTCGCCGAACACGATGTCGAGGGAGCCGAGGATGGCGCTCACGTCCGCGAGCATGTGCTTGCGGCACATGAAATCCATGGCCTGAAGATGCGCGAAGCCCGGCGCGCGGATCTTGCAGCGATACGGCTTGTCGGTGCCGTCCGCCACCAGATACACGCCGAACTCGCCCTTGGGCGCCTCCACCGCGGCGTAAACCTCGCCCGCCGGCACGCGGAAGCCTTCCGTGTAAAGCTTGAAGTGATGGATCAGCGATTCCATCGAGCGCTTCATCTGCGCGCGCGAGGGCGGCACGATCTTGTTGTCCAACGCCGAGACAGGCCCGCGCCCGCTCTCGATGGACAGCTTCTCGAGGCACTGCTTCATGATGCGCACGGACTGGCGCATCTCCTCCATGCGGATCACCTGGCGATCATAGTTGTCGCCGTGGCGACCCACCGGAATGTCGAACTCCATCTCCTCGTAGCACTCGTAGGGCTGCGACTTGCGCAGGTCCCACGGCGCGCCCGAGCCGCGCACCATCACGCCCGAGAAGCCCCACGCCCAGCATTCTTCCAGCGTCACAAGACCGATGCCGACGTTGCGCTGCTTGAAGATACGGTTGTCGAGGAAGAGGTCGGTTAGGTCGTCGCAGACCTTGAGGAACGGATCGCAGAACGCGCCGATGTCCTCGATCAACTGCGGCGGCAGATCGCGCGCGACGCCGCCGGGGCGGAAATAGTTGGCGTGCATGCGCGCGCCCGACGCGCGCTCATAAAACACCATCAGCTTTTCGCGCTCTTCAAAACCCCACAGAGGCGGCGTGAGCGCGCCCACGTCCATGGCCTGGGTTGTGAGGTTGAGAAGATGCGACAGCAGACGGCCGATTTCGGAATAGAGAACCCGAATCAGCTGGCCGCGACGGGGAACATCAACACCGCACAGACGCTCGATGGCGAGGCAGAACGCGTGCTCCTGATTCATCGGCGCGACGTAATCGAGCCGGTCGAAGTACGGCACGTTCTGCAGATACGTGCGCGCCTCCATCAGCTTCTCGGTGCCGCGATGCAGCAGGCCGATGTGCGGATCGACGCGCTCGACGACCTCGCCGTCCAGCTCCAGCACAAGGCGCAACACGCCGTGGGCCGCCGGATGCTGCGGGCCGAAGTTGCTCGAAAAATTACGGACTGAAGATTGGTCGTTCATCTGTTTGCCTCGGGGGAAGACATGCAGCAGCGAAGGCCATCAGCGAATAGCGAATAGCGAATAGCGAATAGAGGGAACGCGGTCATGAGGCTACCCCTCCGCCTTGCGCTGGAGCGAACGAATAAGGGAACGAATCATCCTGCCAAGTCCGTCGCATTTACGCATCATCGATACTGAACCGCCCGCAGGCATGAGACGAACGCGCTCGGAGAGAAGGAGAAGGGTCTCAAGCTCCTTCAACGACCCTTGCGCATGACGCAGGAATTGGACGAACGCGCCGGTGCTCTCGCGCCCATGCCCCTCCGCGATGTTTGCCGCCACGGAGGCGGCCGAGCGACGAATTTGCGACGTCATTCCGTACATCTCTTCCTTCGGGAAAATGCGGGTCACTGAGTAGGCTTCCTCTGCAAGCTCCATCGCCTCCTGCCATACTTTCAGGTCGCGATATGAGCTAAAGGTTTCCGGCACAGAAATCCCGCCCTCTTCCATTCGCTATTCGCTATTCGCTATTCGCCCCTTCCCCGCCTTCTCATCGCCAGGCAGCGCGAACGGCGTGTCGCCCTCCCATGGCGAGAGGAAGTCGAAGCTGCGGAATTCCTGGGTAAGACGCACGGGCTCGTTGACCACGCGCTTCTGGGCGTCGTCGTAACGCACCTCCACGAAACCGGTCATCGGGAAATCCTTGCGCAGCGGATGTCCCTCGAAACCATAGTCCGTGAGGATCCGGCGGAGGTCCGGGTGGTCGGTGAACGGTATCCCGAAGAGATCCCAGATCTCGCGCTCGAACCAGTTGGCGGCGGGAAAGACCGGGATCACAGACGCGATCGCCTCGTCCTCGACGACGGCAGCCTTCACGCGCACGCGGGTGTTATGACGCGGCGAGAGCAGGTGATAAACGACGTCGAAGCGATGCTCGCGGGCGGGATAATCCACCGCGGTGATGTCGATGATGCAGTTGAACAGGCATGCGGGGTTGTCACGCAGCGCGGTCAACGCCTCAATGATTTGAGCCGCATCCACGACCACGTTCAGTTCGCCGTACTCGATGTACGTGCGCGAGACCGCGCCGCCCAGAGCGACGGCGATCGCGTCGCCGAGAGCCTTCAGTTCGTCGTCCATGTCTACAGCACCGCCCTTTGACCCATCAGGCGGACCGGCGCAGGCCGGCCGCGCGGACGCGCTCGCGTCCCAGTCGCGCCGCCCGCGGACGGATGGCGCCATTGTCCCAGCTCACCGCTCGATCGTGCCCGTGCGGCGAATCTTCTTTTGCAGCAGAAGCACGCCGTAAAGCAGCGCCTCCGCCGACGGCGGGCACCCGGGAACATAGATGTCCACCGGGACCACGCGATCGCATCCGCGCACCACGGAGTACGAGTAATGGTAATAACCGCCGCCGTTGGCGCACGACCCCATCGAGATCACATATCTCGGCTCGGGCATCTGGTCGTAGACCTTGCGCAGAGCCGGAGCCATCTTGTTGGTCAGCGTGCCGGCCACGATCATCACGTCGGACTGACGCGGCGAAGCGCGCGGCGCAAAGCCGAACCGCTCCGCATCGTAACGCGGCATCGACATCTGCATCATCTCGACCGCGCAGCACGCGAGGCCGAACGTCATCCACATGAGCGAGCCGGTGCGCGCCCAGACAATGAGATCTTCGGTCGATGTCAGAACGAAGCCCTTGTCGGCGAGCTGATCGCTCACGCGCACAAAAAACGGATCGTCAGCGCCCACGGGCTTGCCCGTCGCGGGATCAAGGACGCCGCGCGGGGCCTGGCTGGTCAGGGTCGAAGGAGTCATGTTCATCAATCCCACTCCAGCGCGCCCTTCTTCCATTCGTAGATGAAGCCTATCGTCAGCACCCCGAGGAACAGCATCATCGACCAGAATCCGAAGAGGCCAATCTCGCCGAAGGCGATCGCCCACGGGAACAGGAAGGCCACTTCAAGGTCGAAGATGATGAAGAGCAGCGACACCAGATAAAATCGCACGTCAAACTTCATGCGCGCCTGGTCGAAGGCGTTGAAACCGCACTCGTAAGCGCTAAGTTTCTCGGGGTCCGGCTTCTTGTAGGCCAAAAGGAACGGGGCGACGAGAAGCGCCGCGGCGATACCGGCGGAGACGCCAATGAAGATGACGAGCGGCAGATAATCGTTCAGTAGACCCGACATGAGCGTTCCGGGGCTCTTTCGCCAGAGGGCGCGTTAAATTTGGGCAGCCGAAAGCCTGCGCAAACAAGTCAAGCTGTGCGCCTGCTCTCGATTGACTGCCGGAGGACTATCGCACCGCACACCCCAGCGCAAGGCGAAACGGCCTTGTCCCTGCAGCAATGCGCACGGCAATTCGGCTTACCCGATCCTTTGGCATGCGCTCAGCGCAGATCGGTCGTCCCGGCTCGTCCTGCAGTGACGGTGCGCCTACATCCAGCCCAGCCGGGACGCCGCGACGCCCAGGACTGCGCCGCCGGCGATCACCCAAAGCGGGTTGCGACGGGCGAGATACATGAAAAGCGCGGAGCCTGCGGTGATTAGCCACGGGAGAGCGGAGATGTTCGCCGCCTGAGCGGTCACCAGGCCGGACGCCATCATCAAGCCTACGACAACAGGGGCCAGGCCGGCCTTAGCAGCCGCCAACCAGTTGGCGCCCTTGAGCCGATCAAGGGCGCGACCGACCCCGAACGCGATGAGGCTCGGCGGGCCGACAATCGCCGCTGTGGACACCAACAGCCCCGGGATGCCCGCGACTCGCCAGCCGATCAGACTGACGATCAGCATGTTGGGACCAGGCGCCACCTGCGCCAGCGCCACCATGTGGGCAAAGTCGGCGTCGCTCATCCAGCCACGCACGGCGACTACCTGCCGATAAAATTCGGGAATCAGCGCGCTTGCGCCGCCGATGGAGAAAAAGGCGACCCCGAGAAACGTGAGACCGAGTTGAACGAGAATGCTCATTCGCCTGCGCTCCCCTCTTTCGCTTTGGCATGGGCGGCGCGGCGGCGGGCGCGATAGAGCGCGGCGGCGATGGAGGCAGGGACAATGAGGCCCACCACCCAGGGCAGCGGCACCCGCAACAGCCCGATGGCGATGAATGTGAGCATCCCGAAGAACAGGCTCGCCCAGCTCCTTTCGAGCCCGCGAATCATGCGCGCGGACGTGCCGATGATCAGCCCCGCGGCGGCGGCGGCAGAGCCCGCCACTGCAGCCTCCACATCAGGAAGGTGCGCGTAAGCCTGATAGCCTTTTGCGATGGCGATAAGGATCAGGAGCGGGGCCAGAAGGAGGGCGCACAGTCCGACCACTGAGCCCAGCGGACCTTGGTAGCGGTCGCCAAGCATGACCGTAGCATTGAGGAAGTTTCCTCCGGGGAGAATCGAGCACACGCCGAAAAGCTCTACGAACTCGCGCTGGTCCAGCCATCGATTGCGCTCGACGATCACATACTGCGCGCTTGCCGCAATGCCGCCGAACCCCAACATGCCGATCAGGAGGAAGCCTGTAAAAAGTTCGACCAGGCCGACCTGGCGGGTGGGTGGGCTTTCGGCGTTCAAAGGTGCGATTCCTCAGGAGCGAGTGGCGTCGTCTCCCTTTTGCCCCTCGCTGCGCTCGCTTATCAAGGCGCTTCCTGGCCGATTGGCGCCCCAATCGACAGGCGCGGCCAGATCAGGCAGCAATCCGAACTGCGCCGCTCTTGCCACCGCCTGAACAGTGTTCCCACAGGCCAGCTTTTCGCGGGCCCGCGACAGGTGGAACTGAACCGTTTGCTGCCCGATGCCGAGCGCCCCCGCGATCTGCTTCGCCTTGAAGCCCTCCGCTGCAAGGGCCAGGCACTGGACCTCACGGCGGCCCAGCGTAGGGCGATCGTCCATCGCCCACAGGCTCACCCGGTGCTGCAAAACACACCCGAACAGGATCACCCTTCCCCGCCAGTCATATAGCCTGGCCACCCACTCCGGTTCATCGATGGCGAGCACGATGCAGACGAGGCCATATCGGCGCCGAGGACCGAGCACAGGAACAAGCACCCGGGTGGAGGAGCCCTCCTGGTCAGAAGATGCAAAACTGACATCCGGGAATGGCGCGTCCCAGGGATCCGCCCCGGGCCCCACTGCCAGACAGTCCGCCCCCACCGCGCCCGCGACCACAGTGTAATCGGGCTCACGCGCCAGTGGAGGATGCGACCACCGCGCAAAGGCAATTCCGAGAAACAATGGGCGCCGTACAATCTCCCCCAAAGTCGCCTCAAGCGACTGGAGATCGTAGCTCTGTTCGAGCAGCGAGAATGCCTCATCGAACTGAGAGAAAGCATGTGACGCGCTAACCCCGGGACTGGCCAACGCGCGTCTCCTTACTGGGGCTGAAGTGCGCTTTCGTCATACGGCCAAACAGAACGGGGAACCTTCAACGAGAGCAGAGTTGACCGCCGGAGGCGGCCAAGGCCTGCATCACACAGTTGTTCCCAGATTGATTAGCGAACGCGCGTTAGGCAACTCACGAATTTTATGAGTAAGGCCACCAAGAAAACGCTTTCATTCCCGGACTTTTCATTGATGTGCCCGGGTTCACTCGCAAAGTATTTTCTTAACCAATGATCGTCTTGGGCCTGCGACGGTTTCAGGGAACGGTTCGGAAAAGCCGCGCGCCCGTTTCTTCCAGAGGCGCCCACTCGTCAGGTCCACGCTCGATGACTCTGCCGACATCCATGCGGAATGTGTATCGATCCGGCCTGTACAGCGCGCGCAGATACTCGACACCCGCGCCTGACTGGCTGAAAGCGACCCGGATGAGCGATAGCAACGGCGCGCCGACCTCAACGCCCAGAGCCGCAGCCACCTGTGGCGAAGCTGCTTCGGCGCTCACATCCTGGATAGCATGATCCACAATGCACCCAGCCCGCTCCATGAGCCGGGACAGCGAATACTCTGCGAGTTCTACATCCGTATATGTCCGACCCAATACTTCCGGAACATAGGCGACAAGGTGCGAGAACGGTTGGCCATCCAGCAACCGCACGCGCACTGATCGCTGCACCAGCGCCCCTTCGGCAAGTTTCAGGGCGCGCGCAACGTTCGCCGGCGCGGGCTCGTAACCAAAATCAAGAAGCCGCACGCCCGTGATGTCGGACACTGATTTCAACTGAGCGATCGCACGGGTGAGATCAACCTGCAGCGCTTCGGGCTTGCGCCGCTCGCTGAAAAAAGTCCCGGCCCCCCGCCGCGTGCTGATGTATCCGTCATCCTTGAGAGCCGACAGGGCCCGGCGCAGCGTCACGCGGGAAACCTGAAACTCGCCGGCGAGAGCCTGCTCCCCGGGGAGGCCGCCCCGGCCTTCATAAAAGCCGTTCGAGATCCGCTCTCGAAGGGCGAGGTAGATGTGGTGACTTTTGGCGACCTGGCTGGGTGGCATTGGTGCGGAACAGGCTCCTGCAGGTTCCCTGTCATGCACTACCGGGCGGCCGAATTACAGACAAATCTCCGCCGATCCGGCAGCGCCCGTCTCAGCGGAAGACCTGCACAAAACGGAGGAGCGCCGCACCGCCTCAGGCGTCGCGGCACGCTCGGTCAACTCAGAACACGTAACCGACGCGAACGCCCATGTTGGTGAGGCCCCGGTTCCGGTCGCAAAGCCCCGCGTTCGAATAGTGCTCGACCGTCCCCATGACTGTCCAGCCCGGCGCAATCCGGTATCCGACAGAGGCGGCCTCGTGAAACGCGAAGCGGCATCCCATGGCGTTGCGTCCGGCGGAAGGCGTTCCGGTATCCCCTGAATGGACCGCCCCGCCCAAAGCAGCTTCAACGAACCACGAGGGAGTCACGTCCAGCGTCCAGGTGAAGCCGGTATAGGCCGCGCTTGTGCCACCGTTGAAATTGCCCGTCGCGCCGACGTGAACACGGGGCGTAAGCCATCCCCAACGGCTGGTGCGGTCCCAACCAAATGGTGCGAACAGAACCTCGCCGTTGACGTCCGCAGCCCCCCGCTCGGCGCTCACAGGATCGTGCATGAACACGCCAAGCCGCACCTCTGACAACAGAGGGGCCGCACCGCCAACGCTGGACCGCGCCCCGATGTCGGCGGCGAACACAGCGGCCCCGGATAGGATAAGGGCAGCGCCCACGCTCATTAACCGCAGCATCACATACCCTGCATTTCGTCCGGATCCGGCAGGCAAGCGGCCATCCCCGGGTGACTGAACCTACAGCCTCGCCAAGAAGACGCTTTTGGCGCCCGACAAAGGCCAAGTTGAGTGACGCAAGCGTCTTTTCTCAACGAATCGCAGACATTTAAGCACGACAGATTCGAAAATACGAGCGGCTTGTTCCAGGCGCGATGATGGTTGACGCACATGTGAGCGCGGCCAAGGTCAAGAATGGGCGCGTGGAACGCTGCACGCAGCAGCGCCGCCATCGCAGTCGCGCCTCACTTTATGCTTCGAGGATGCTCCGGACGCGGTGTTACAAGCAGCACATGGGCGGTTGATTTTACGTCCGATCCACTTGAACCCCACGAAAGCGGAAAAGCGAACAAACGTGCGGTTCATCTGATCGCTGCTGCCGCCCTGCCGCAGATCGGCATCGTTATCGCTGCGGCTCCCCTCATCGCTGAAGCCGCCGGGCTCGCATTCGGAGCAGCGGGGCTGGGGGTCATCGCCGTCATTCTCATGACTGTTGCAATGGTCGCCTTGATGACCAACAGAAGCATGTTCTGAACGCCGCCAACCAAGCCACACAGGCAAGCATACGCAACCGCTTATGCAGGTTGGTTTACCAGAGGTGGATCAGGGATAATGGCGAGAGAGACGGGGCTCGAACCCGCGACCTCCGGCGTGACAGGCCGGCGCTCTAACCAACTGAGCTACTCCCCCGCATCGGGTGGGGCGAAACGCCCTCGATCCGGAGTGACGTTCGGATATTCGACCTGCGCCACAGTGTCAAGCGACCATGCGCGCTATGGCCCCGATGATTAAAACTTTTCGACACCAAGCCGCCAGCGCCGGATCTCCTGCGGCGTGACGATGCGCACGCGCTCGGGAGACACGCTTTCAGCCGCGTACACCAGTTCGCGGCTGATCCCCATCGCTGCTGCGTAATCGCCAAGCCGCGTAACGAGATCGGGGGATGCGTACACCCGACTCGTACGCCCAAGGTCGTCTGGTCCGACGCCTGCGGCTTCATAGGCGAACATACGATGGATCCCCACCCGGCTCTCTCTGGGGATGACGCGCTTTTTGGCGCCGATGAGCGCATAGACGCATGCGGAATAACAACGGCCGTTGATCACGCCTTGAGGACCAACGCGCCCCACGATGACCGCCGCCTCCGCCGCGCGGAACATTCTGCCAAGCGCCACCGAAGCGCCGACGCGACCGCCGTGTGAATTGATGAGAACCACCGCACGCGCGTTGCGGTTAACAGACTGGCTCTTGACGAACGCGGCGAACTCGCCCGGCGTGCGCTCCGTAATCTCGCCATCAGCGACAATGATCTGCGGACAGGCGCGACCGCAGGCGGGCGAATCGCCAACCGCCAGCGGGCGAAACGTCATGGGCGCGGCGCTCGCGGCCCCGCTGGCGAGCGCGAGCCATGCGGCGAGGAAAACACTCCCGGGCGATGGAGCGAGGTTCATGGGACAACCTCCTCTGAGCGATCGCCACCATAATGCGCCGACCGGCAGGCGTCGATGGCTGCCGCCGGGCGGCATATCTCGACACCCCGACCTCACGCGCATAAAAACGGACGCCACGCCAAGAACCAGGAACGCGCCATGAGCAAGTACTTCCTCTCCCCTCTCCTTTTTGAAAAATCCGTCAGGGCGGCGATCGAGGAGGACCTTGGGCGCGCGGGCGACGTCACGACCCAGGCGTGCATCCCTGCTGGCAAGCGCGCCGTCGCGGTGCTTGCGCCCCGCAAGCCAGGCGTGATCTGCGGCCTGTCAGTCGCTGAGGCGGCTTTCCGCATCGTCGATCCGGGCGTAAGCTTCGAGTATCTGGCTGCGGACGGCGACGCTGTCTCGGTTCCGCGCACGCCGGTGGCCCGCATCTCCGGCGACGCTCGCGCGATTCTCATCGCGGAGCGCACGGCCCTGAACTTCATCTCGCACATGTCGGGAATCGCGACAGCGACGGCGAAACTCGTGGCGCTCACCCAGCACACCAAGGCGAAGGTGATCTGCACCCGCAAGACCACGCCGAACCTGCGCGCGCTCGAGAAGTACGCGGTGCGCTGCGGCGGCGGGATGAACCACCGCTTCGGCCTCGATGACGCGGTGCTCATCAAGGACAACCACATCGCCGTGTGCGGCGGCATCAGGGAAGCGCTGCGGGCAGCCAAGGCCTACGCCGGCCACATGGTGAAGATCGAGATCGAGGTGGACAACCTCGACCAGCTCAAGGAAGTCATCGAGGAAGGGGCCGACGTGGTGCTCTTCGACAACATGAGCCCGGAAGACATGCGCAAGGGCGTGGAGATGATCGCTGGCCGTATGAAGACGGAGGCCTCGGGCGGCATCTCGGCCGACAGCGCAAGGGCGGTGGCGGAAAGCGGCGTGGACATGCTTTCGTCGGGCGCCCTCACCCACTCGTCCCCGATCCTCGACATCGGGCTCGACATTGAGATCCAGTAAGCGCGAGCGAGCGCCGCGCGAGCATAGAACGCAAAACGGCGGCCCGTGGAGGCCGCCGTTACCGTTTCTAGATCGCCCCCATCAAACGTTGGGGAACCACTTCTCCATCTTCGGCTCGACGCCGTTTTTCTTCATCTCCTCAAGCCAAAGCTTGTGGATGCGCAGATCCTGATCCTCGTATTCGAACTGGTCGCCGCCTTCCTTGATGGAGGTGGACACCGCGCCCTTCTCGCCGGGCTTGACGCCGAGCAGCGAGCGGCGCTGCCCGAACGTGAGCGGATAGCGAAGACCGCCCGTGCCGGTCGCAAGATAACGCGCTGGCGCAGTGCTGGTGTTGAAGTGCTGATGGAACTGCTTGTCCGCAGGCGGGAACACCACGCCGTGCTTCCAGTCGAGGCGGCGGAAGTCCTTGTCGCCCTCGAACCAGAGCAACGAGTAGCCATGGCCCGTGACGCACATCACGTGGAAGCCGGGGCCGTGGCGATGGCCCTTCTTGTAGGTGCCCACGGGCATTTCGGAGATGTGCGCGTGCATCGTGCCATCAGCCAGCACGAACATGATGTTGGTGCCGCCGGCGCCGCGGTCACCCCACGCCTTCAGCTCGATTCCGGCGAGATCGGGAACGAAGTTCGTCTCCCACATATGGTTGCCGGGACGCACGGTGATGAGGTCGCCCTCGCCGGAGTACCACCCCTGCTTGCCAGCGCGTTCGTTGAAATCGAAGTCGTTCTCGAAGACGAACTTCTCGTTGTGGAAGGTGTTCATCACCAGCGGCATGTCCGTGGTGGTGACGAGCAGCGCGCGCTCGCGGCCGGAGCCGTTGAAGTGACGATGCTTGGCGTTCAGCGGGATCGCGAACAGGCTCTTGGGGCCCCATTCGAAGTTGCGCTTCGTGCCATCTTCGAACTCGACCTGCGTCGAACCCGTGCCCTCGAGCACATAGTACACATCCTCATAGAGGTGGCGCTGCGGCGTGGTCGACCCTCCGGGCGGAATGTCGAGGACGAACATGTTGGTGAAATCACCGCGGCCGATGAGATGCACCGCGGCGCCCTTGACGCCGTAACGCGGCCACATGTCGGTCTCGACCTCGAAGAGATCGATGCCGTAATCTTCCGTGACCTTGAGGCCCTCTTTCGCGACCCAATCGAGGTACGGATCGACGCCATACCGCGGGTCAAGTTTCTCAGACATGTGTTCCTCCGTTTATGGTTGGACTTGAGGTTTCAAGAAAACAGCAGCGACTTGATGACGACCGGCACCACGCCCGGCGGCGAGATCAGTTCGCCCACATCGACGAAGTCGAGTTCCTGAAGCTGCACGCCGTCGATGGAAACGAGCTTGCCCGGCATATCGAGCTCCTCGTGCAGCAAGCGGCCCATGTTCTTGGCCACGTCGCCATCGATCATGAGCACGAGCAGTTCGTCGCGCTTGCCGTTGGGAGCCAGCGCGTCCTTGATGCCGCGGGCTGCAGCTGCAAGGCGGGAATACTCCGGATCGCCCTCCCACGTGAACGCAAGGGCGAGACGCTGGGACGGCTCCATGTCCATGTTCCCGACGGCGTCACGGATTGCGTGCGCAAACACGCCCGGGTCGATGTCGCCCGCAAGGCTGATCTTCGGGCGCACGACTGGAATGTTATGCACCGGCAGCACGTCGAGATCCGGCAGGTAGATCGTCTTGCCGCTCACCTGCACGGTGAACTGCGAGGCGCCAATGACGGTTGCGCGAATGCGCTGGCCCGGATCGATGAGCGGCGCGCTGCCGCGCTCCTTGAGCTGCACTGTGATTTCGCGGGCGAGCAGCTTTGCGATGTCGCCGTACTCGCGGTCCTCGTAGGTGAAGATGTACTCCGCGACGCCGCCGGAGAATGTGAACGCGGTGGGGCGCGGCTCGACCGGCAGCGGCTCCGTGAGTTCCAGCTCCTTGCCAAGCGCGTCCTTCGGAGCACCGAGAATGTAATCGGCGGCGACCTCGGCCAGACGCTTGGCGTACTTGCGACGCAGCTCCTCATCCGCCAGCGAGGCGGGATCGCTTGCGAAGCCCATCTCCTTCGCCACAAGCTGCACGGAATCATCAAAGCGCGTCCACGCGCCGCTCGCATCCTGCGCAATGAGACGACCGCCGACGGCGAACGCTTGCAACGCAAGGATTTCGCCCTTGTTCACAAGCGCGAGCTTCGTGGTGCCGCCGCCGATGTCGACATGCAGGATGCACGTATCGCGCTCCTTCGACAGCGCGACGGCGCCGGATCCATGCGCTGCAAGCAGGCATTCGAGCTTGTGGCCGGCGGTCGCGCACACGAACTTGCCGGCTTCCGCAGCGAAGATCTCGTCGATGGCCCGGGCGTTGCTCTTCTTGATCGCCTCGCCGGTGAGAATCACCGCGCCGCTGTCCACCTCATCCTTGCGGATGCCTGCCTCCTGGTAGGCGCTGGCGATAAACTCGCCGAGCTTGCCCGCATCAATGGTGCCGTTGGGCAGGAAAGGCGTCAGCATGATCGGCGAACGCCAGACAATGCGTCGGTCGATCACGACAAAGCGACTGGAGAGCCCTTGGGTCTGACGCTGCAGGATGACGCGCGCGAACAGCAGGTGCGACGTTGAGGAGCCGATGTCGATGCCGACCGTGGTCAGCTCGACGTTCTCCTGCTCCCAGATGGATTTGGCGATGGCGAGACGGGCTTCCTCGGACAGTTCGAGATGTTCGTGGTCCAGTTCCAGATCGTGCACCGTTTCCTCCTGTGTTCTCTTGGGACGCCTGCGCGTCAGCCGATTTTCCTGCCGGTTTCCGGCGCTTTGTCATCGGTGTTTTCATCAGAGCCAGTCTTGCGCTGCCGCGCCTGCTCTGCATGCTCAGCCTCGTCCCGCGCGATGTTCTCGATCATCACCAGCAACGTGCGTCGGGTCGCGGCGACATCCTCGCCATCGACGCCGCTAATGGCGATGCGATTGACCTCTTCCGCGAGCGGCACAAGCTCCTTCTCCAGCGCGCGACCGGCGGGCGTCAGAAAAACATAAACGTTCTTGCGGCTGTGCGGCAGCTTCCGCCGCTCGATGTAACCGAGTTTTTCCATGGCGGTGAGCGCGGAGAACGTGGTCGGCTCCATAAGCCCCGCCTCCTCGCTCAGCTCGCGCTGGGTGATGCCATCGCGCACCCACAGGATACGTAAGAAAACCCAGTGTCCGAAAGCGACGTTGAAGCGGGCGAGCCGCACCTGCAACGCGCGCTGGAGACCACGGCCTGCATCCTTGACGAGATGGGCGAGGCGGTCGTTCGGCACGGCTTCGCGCCAGTGCCGCAGCATGATGTGGGCGGTGCGCCCCGGCGCGCGGGTCATGGACGCCTCCCCGCAAGTCGCGGCGTTGCGACCTGATGCGCGAGGGTGATCTCGCGGCCTTCGCGGGCGGACTGGAGAATCGCAAAGCACACCTCCATGGTGGCCAGCCCCCAGCGCCCGTCGTGCACCGGCGCGACGCCCTCCGTCACCGCCGCATACATTTCATCCATCACCTCGCGCCGCGGCACAGATGGCACGGGCACGGCGTCAAGGCGACGCTCACGATCATCGTAGATCATGACGCCCTTCGATGTGGGGCGAAGGTCCGCCCCATCGCAGGAGACGACAAGCAGACCGAAGTTCTGATGCCAGCGTTCCGCAGGCGCGCTCTTGCCGGGATCGAAACCCGCATAGCGTGGCCCGCCGTAGTTCACCTGCGCCTTGAGATCATGCTCGGCGTCGCCGGAAACGTTCGCGAGCGCGCGACGGGTCGCGCCATAGCCATCGGGGCTCTTCGGCAGCCCGCTCTCGGCGATCCATTCGACCAGTTCGTCGGAATCAAAATGCGCATAGCCCGAGTAGGTAATACTGGCGGCCGCCCCGTTCTCGAACGTGAGAAGCGCCGTGTACGCGCCCTCCGTGCGGCGCGAAGCGTCCCAGGCGCCTGTGACGGCGCGCACGCTCTTCACGAGCCCGCCGCCAATAAAGCGCACGTTGTCCACCTGATGCGGCGCCTGATTGAAGATCACGCCGCCGCCTTTCGCGGTATCAAGTTCTTCAGGACGACGCGGGCGGAACAAAAAGTCCGTGTAGTCCATGCCGCTCATCATGCGCACGTCGCCATAGACGCCGCTTTCCACAATCTCGCGGGCGCGGCGCACCGGTGCGTCGAACGAGTGCGAGTGCCCAACCACGAGCGAGACGCCGGCGGCGCTCGCCGCGTCGATCATGCTGAGGCATTCCGCGACAGACAGCGCCATGGGCTTTTCGCAGAGGATATGCCGGCCAGCAGACGCCGCGGCGCGCACGTTCTCAACGTGATACTGATGCGGCGTCGAGACGTAGACGACCTCGACGCGCGGATCGGCGCACATGTCCTCAACGCGTTCGTAGGCCCGGCCGGCGAAATCCTGCTCGAACCGCGCGCGCGCTTCCGGCCGGGGGTCGGCGCCGGCGACGATCTCGATGCGCTCGTCCATGACGAGCGTCGGCATCATGAGAGAAAAGGCGCGGCCGAGGCCAGCGACGCCCATGCGGAGTTTTCTCTGAGCCATGGGCGCCGCCTCGTTTCAGATGTCGATGACGACTTCGCCAACGCGCCCGCGGGAGACGCAGACCATGATATCCGTGGCGTGCTCGCCGGGCGTGAGCACGAAATCGCGGTGATCCACATCCCCTGACACCAGCGTCGTGCGGCAGGAGCCGCAGGAGCCGCTTTCGCATGATGATGGAACCGTGCGGCCCGCCGCCCGCAGCACGTCGAGGATGGATGTCCCCACAGGCACGTCGAACGTCTCGCCAGTGGCGGCGATCTTCACCGTGAACGGCATGTCCTCCGCGCGCGTGGTCGAGCCGTCGGCGAACGCCTCGAAATGCACGGCGGAGGCGGACCAGTGCCCGGTCATGTCGCGCACGACGTCCATCAAGCCGCGCGGGCCGCAGCAGTAGACATGGCCCTTGGGGCGCTCCAGCACCGGCCAGAGGTCGTAAGCGTTGTCCAGGTCGCCCTGATCGTGATGGATCACGACCTTGCCAGCAAACTCGGGGGCCTTCAGCTCCGCCAGAAACGGCGTCGTCTCGGGGCTCCGCGTAAGGTAATACAGCTTGAATGAGGGGCCGCCCTGGCTCAGCAGATGCCGGGACATCGACAGCAGCGGCGTGATCCCGATCCCGCCAGCAATGAACGTATACCCTGCGGGAGAGGGAACCAGTTCGAAGTCATTGCGCGGATCGACGATGGCCAGCATGTCCCCGGCCTTCACTGCATCGCACATGCTGCGCGAGCCGCCTCGGCTGTTAGCCTCCCGCTTCACAGCGATGACGTACCGGTCCCGCTCGGCAGGGTCATTGCAAAGCGAATACTTGCGTTCCTCCCCGGACGGCGTGCGCACGCCGATGTGCGCGCCGCTGGTGAATTCGGGCAGCTCCGCGCCCGAGGAGTCGCGAAGTTCAAACAGATGCACGTCCTCGGCGATTTTCTCTGCGCGTTCGACGCGGAGTTCCCGCATGGGCCTTCCTCTGGATGGGCCGGGCTTCGTGCCGGCGTTTCGCAGATGTTTAGACGCCTAAAGATTTTTCGGCAAGCGCCGGATCACGCCCCGAGCACACGCGGGCGGGCTCGACAAACCGGATTCGCCGCGGTAAATGCTTAGAGAGCTAATTAATGCCGGAGCCGCCGCGACGCTCCGGTCGGCTGGAGGACGTCATGCTGACGAGGGAAGAAAACGAGCTTCTGTGCCGCGTCGAGGGCGACGCGCCCATGGGACAGATCATGCGCCGCCATTGGCTGCCAGCCTGCCTGACCGAGGAGGTTGAGGAGCCCGATTGCGATCCGGTGAAGGTGCGCCTGTGCGGAACGGATCTCGTCGTGTTCCGCGACACCGACGGCCGGCTCGGCGTGCTGGATGAGCAGTGCCCGCATCGCCGCGCCTCGCTCGTTTTTGGCCGCAACGAGGAGTGCGGCTTGCGCTGCCTCTATCACGGCTGGAAGTTCGACGTGGACGGCAACGCCATGGAGTTGGCCTCCGAGCCCGCCGAAACCGGTCTCGTGAATAAGGTGAAGGCGAAGTCTTACCCTGTGCGCGAGGCGGCCGGCTTCGTGTGGGTGTATCTCGGCCCGGCGGAGGAAATGCCGGAGTTCGAGCCGCCCGTTTTCCAGCCGACGCCCGACACGAAGATCTCGATCGCCAAGTTCCGGGTGCCCTGCAACTGGGCGCAGATTCTTGAGGGCGGCATCGACTCGGCGCACTCTTCGAGCCTGCACTCCTCCGACATGGTGCCCGCGCGAGTGGCTGGCGCGCAGGCAAACGACAAGAACTGGCTGCGCCCGTCCACCGACAAGTCGCCGCGTCTGCAGGTGCAGCGCACGCCGTTCGGCTTCCGTTACGCGGCCCTGCGCCGGCCGATCCAGAACGCGCAGACGCACGATTACATCCGCACGACGCTCTTCGTTGCGCCGTACACCGTCTACATTCCGCCGAACAACAACTACAAGGTCGCCATCCTGCACGTGCCGGTCGACGACACGAACACGGATTTCTACTTCCTGTGCTTCGGCGATGCTTCGACGACGCCGGACACCGAGACCTGGCGCAAGTTCCTTGGCGCCGTGCGCGGCCTCGACCTCAACGACGACTGGACCAACAAGCGGACGGTCGAGAACAAGTTCCTGCAGGATCGGCAGGCCATGCGCGCCGGCAACTTCACCGGCATCAAGGGCATCCCGAACCAGGATTACGTGATGTGGGTGACCATGGGCCCCATCGCCGACCGCACCCAGGACACGCTGGGCGCGAGCGATCTCGCCATCGTCGAGTTCCGCAAGCAGATGGTGGAAGCTGCGCACCAGTACGCCAAGGACGGGACGGTGATCGGCCTCACCGAACCGCATGTCCCGCAAAGCAAGCTGCGCTCCTTCGAGGGCGTGGCCCCCAAGACGACCGACTGGCGGGTGGTCGGCCTGACGGACGAGGAAATCACGATCCGCGGGCTCGGAACCCCGTCGCAGAGCGCGGCGGAGTAGTCCGCGGCGCAAAGCGTGACGGACCCAGCGCGGCGCTTCGGCGCCGCGTTTTTGTTTCTAGGTAAAAATTACGAGGTGTGAATACTGGACTCGGGCCATCCTATCGGTAATGTTGGTGTCGTACCAACCACTTGAACGAGGAGGGGCGCCATGCGGTCCCTGGTTCTCAAATCGACGTCGATGCTGTTTGGCGTCGCGTCGTTCTTTGGCGTTCTGGCCACGTCACCGGCCGATGCGCTGCCAATTGCGCCACTGCCCACAATCGATTCGCAGCTGGTGCAGGTGCAGGATCGAGTGATTGTGTATCGACGGGGCGCCCGTCCTGCGCCACGCCGCGTTGTGCGCACCGTGCGCCCGGCTGCACGCCCTGCAGTCCGGGTTGTTCGCCCGGCGGCACGCCCTGTGATGATCCGGCCTGTTCCCCTTCGGCCTGCGCCGGTGGTGCGCTACGCGCCGCGCTACTACGGGACGTGGTATCGCCCCTATCGCTGGCGGCCGGGCGGCGCGATCGTCGCCGGAGCCGCCATTGGCTTTTTGAGCGCCGCGGCTGTGGGGACATACTACTACGCGGTGCCACGCCCTCCCCGCCCGGGTCTGTGCTGGTACTACACGAACCCGGCGCGCACGAGCGGCTTCTGGGATTTCTGCCCTTGATCCACGCGCTAGGCGCGCTTGCCCGGAGCCCGGCCCTCGCCGGGCTTCTTGCTTTTGCGACCTTGCCCCGCATCCTGAAACCGGGCAGTTTCCCAGCGGGGCGGCGTGCGACAGACGCGCCGCCCAGAGGGACGATGGCTCAAGGATGACGCACATGGATAGACGCACCTTCTGCGCGGGTTTCTCCGCGCTCACGCTCACCGGCGCCACCGGCGCGTTGACTGCCGGCTCCGCACTCGCCCAGAGCGGCGAAGCGTGGCCCCGTCGTCCCGTCAAGTTCATCGTGCCTTTCGCGCCGGGCGCCGGCGCCGACATCGGCGCGCGCCTGGCAGCCGACGTGCTCACACGCAAGTGGGGCCAGGCTGTGATCGTTGAGAACAGGCCCGGCGGCGACAGCCTCATCGCGATCCGCGCGGTGGTTGGCGAAAACGACGACCACCAGTTTCTGTTCTCGCCCGCCGGCAACTTCACGCCGCATCCATGGCGTCATGAAAAACTCGGTTACGTGCGCGAGCGGGATCTCCTGCCCATCGCCCGTTTCTCGAACACGGTCCTCTCCGTCAGCGTTTCGAACTCACTTGGCGTGACGACCCTGAAAGAGTTTGTCGAGGTCGCCCGCAAGCGCCCGAAGGAACTCAACGCAGTTGTGGTGCCGGGCATCACGGAGTTCGTGTGGGATGGATTCACCAAGGCCACAGGCGTGGACATCACAAAGGTGCCCTTCACGAACCTTGTTCAAGGCGCCGGCGAGATGGCGACGGGCCGCATCCATGTCACCATGTCCTCGCTGGCGATCCAGCAGCCCGTGCTTCAGGGCGGTGGCGCGCGCCTGCTCGCCGTGACCAGCCGCGAACGCGTCTCGATGGTGAAGGACACGCCGACCGCGCGCGAAGCGGGCGTTCCGTCCCTGGAAGTCGAGGGCCTCGTCGGCCTGTTCGGCCCCCGAAGCGTCTCCGCGGAACTGCGCAAGCGCATTGGCGATGACGTGAAGGCTATCGCGGCTGATCCCGCCATCGCCGAAAAGCTCGTGGCCAGCGGCCAGGTGCCAAACCCGGGCGGCGCTGACGAGTTCAGCGAGGCGATCATCGCGCAGGAGAAGCAGCTCGCGGAAATCGCGAAGCTTGTCGGCCTCGCCCGGAAGGATTGAGGTTAGCCAGCTTTCAGGATGTCGGCCATCGCGAGGACCGCCTCGGCCACCTCCTTGATCCGGCGGTTCTGGCTCATCGCCGTCTTGCGCAGGAGGTCGTAGGCCTCCTGCTCCGAGGCGCCCCGGTGAGTCATCAGCAACGCCTTCGCGCGGTCGATGATCTTGCGCTCGTTCATGGCCAGGCGCGCGGCCTCCAGCTCCTCGGTGATCTCGTGCAGGCGCCTTTCCTGCGTCTGCACCAGATCGAGGATCGAACGCCCGACGCGCGGGCTCACCCCATCCACCGAGTAGACCGCGGCGCCCGTCTCCGCCGCATCAGCAATGAACCGCGCGTCGGCGTCACCGATCACAAGAGCGATGGACGACAGGCCGCCGTCGTCGTCCGGACTGTCCCCATCGGTCGCGCTCCCCGCCCCGCGCGCGGCCGCCGCCAGTTTGGCCTGGCAGAGCGCCTGCAGATCACCGGCAATGCGCAGCTCGACCACCCGCATGGCGTCCATGCGCCGCGAGGCGTAGTCGTACCATTCCTCACTGCGCACGCCCTGCAAGTCGCCGGAGGCGCCGGCCAGACAGGCGATCCGCCGCAGCCGCTCGAAGGCGATCATATCCGGACCGGAGAGCGTCCCGTCGCTGAATGCACGCAATTGCGGTGTGGCGAACCGGGCGAAAAACTGGAAGGAGCGCGTCTGCGCGTCGATCAGCTGCAACAGGCGAGCGTGCTGGGCGGGCTCGAAACGGCCGCTGGAAAACCCCGCCGCCGCAGTGGCGCGCTCACGACCCGCGTATTCCTTCCCCTGCATGAAGTTGAACATCGCTATGAGCGCACGGGAGATTTCCGCATCCGCAGCAGCGTCCGACGCTTCGAACACGACGCCAAGGAGCGCTGACACCACCTCGTTGAAGAATTGCGTGGCTTCCGCAGCTGTGGTCCGCGCCTCAACGATACGCTGGCGCATGTCGTCGAGCGTGTCGAAAAGCTCCAGAACGGACGCGATGCGGCTGAAGAGGCGGGCGTCGAAAGCCGCGTCATGAGCGGCGTCGGCGAGCCGGTCGAACAGGCCGCACACCGTCTCTTTCTCGGCCCGCGCCGCAGCAGTCGCCTGGGCGAGCCTGTCGCCAAACTGCGCGCCACGCGACGCGAGAAAAACGTTCGAGACCCCGCGCTCCTTCTGAAGGCTGTGCACGAGGCCGCCAATCCCGCCCACCAGATCACCGACGGTGACAAGCTGGCGCAGATCCCGGGTTTTCAGCAGGCGGGCCATGGAGCGGAAACGCTCCGCCTGCGCGGCGTACGGAAGCATGGTGTCTCGCCCAAAAAAGCTGGCGCGTCGGGGACCAGCCTTGACCATCATAAACGCAGCGGGGATCGGGGCGAAGTTCAATCAGGCGGCGCCTTGCCTAATGACGCGCACAAGCGCCGCTGCTGTAGGCGCCCGCTGCCCTTGCGAGCCCGCTGGATTGCTGAGACCCTCAGCGAGATGAGGCGGTCCGACTGGGAGAGGGCCATGGCGCTGCGCGAACAGGATTTCAACGAGAAGCATGAGCTGAAGGTCAACGGCGGCAAGATCCGCTTTCGCCTCAAGGACATCGCAGTGGAGCCCGGAACGTCCGTGAATCTGGGCGAGGACTTCGATCCGGCGTTCACGGGCGGCTTCGACGACAAGTCCGACGCGCTTGAGCGCCTTGCCCAAAACCGGCACAAGGTCGCGCAATTGCAGGAAACCCTGTACGCGGACGACCGCTACTCCCTGCTACTGATCTTCCAGGGCATGGATGCGTCCGGCAAGGACGGCGTGATTCGGCACGTGATGTCGGGCGTGAACCCGCAGGGGTGCCACGTGACGAGCTTCAAGGCGCCCTCCACGGCGGAACTCGACCACACATACCTATGGCGCATCTCGAACGCCCTGCCCCCGCGCGGGAACATCGGCATCTTCAACCGCTCGCACTATGAGGAAGTGCTCGTCGCACGCGTGCACGAGAGCATTCTCGATGCGCAGAAGCTGCCGCCGGAAAGCCGCGGCAAGTCGATCTGGCGGGATCGCTACGCCGACATCAACGCCTTCGAGCGTCATCTCACCCGCAACGGCGTCATCATCCTTAAGTTTTTCCTCAACGTGTCCTTTGAGGAGCAGGCGCGCAGGTTCCTTGAGCGCATTGATGATCCCGCCAAGAACTGGAAGTTCTCGGCGCGGGATGTGAAAGAGCGTTCCTACTGGAAAGAGTATCAAACCGCCTACGAGAAGATGCTGGAGGCCACCAGCACCGACTGGGCGCCGTGGTGGGTCGTTCCCGCCGACAACAAATGGTTCGCGCGCCTGCTGGTTTCGGACATTATCGCGATGCAGCTCGAAGGTATGGACATCGCGCCGCCGAAGCTGGGCGAGGAGGCCCGCGCCGAGCTGATGGTCGCCCGCGCGCGCCTCATCAGCGAGCTGGAGCAATCGAAATGAACACCCCGTCGAACGTCGAGATCCGGCGCGAGGTCGAATACGCGGTCCATGATGGCGTATCCTTGCGCGGCGACCTGTATCTGCCTGCGACCCCCGGCCCCCACGGCGCGATCATCGCGGTGCACGGCGGGGGGTGGCAGTCCGGCTCGCCATCCACCTATCGACACTGGGGCCCGTGGCTCGCCGCGCGCGGCTTCGCGCTGTTCGCCATCCGCTACCGGCTGTCGAGCCCGGGCAAACCAACTTATCCGCAAGCGGTCCATGATCTCATTGCAGCCATCCAGTTTCTGCGCGGCGAGGGCGAGGCCCTGCGCATTGACGGCGACCGTATCGGGCTGATGGGCGGATCGGCGGGAGGACAACTCACGGCCCTCGTTGCGCTGGCCGGGCACGAGGCGCCCTTCGCGAACGCCTACCCGCAGGACAGGTACGCGCATTTCAGTTCGCAGGTGCGCGCTGTCGCCCCGTTCTATGGCGTGTTCGACATGCAGCAGCAGTGGACGCACGACATGAACTGCCGCCCCTATGACAACATCACAGAGAAGTTTATGGGCTTTCCGGCGCCGGAGAACCGGCGCGCCTACATTGAGGCCTCGCCGATCACCTATGCGGAGCGCCCGCGCAACGGCACGCCATTCCTCATCGTCACCGGCGACGAGGACGATGTGGTGGACCGCAGCCAGTCCGACGCATTCCTGCTGGCTTTGCGTCAGGCGCAGTTTTACGCGCGCCGCATCGTCGTGCCCGGCGCGGGCCACTTCTTCGAAGCCGATCCGCTCGACGAACCCGCCAGCCGCTCCGGCCAGACGGCAGGCCCGCTGCTGCGGTTCTTCGAGGAAATGCTCGCGCCGCGATGAATGAAAAGGGCCCTCCGCGGCGATGCGCACGCGTGAGGGCCCAGTTGGCGACGACGTCGGTGGTCGGGGAAGGAAGCAAACCGCCGCGGGAAGGTCGCAAGTGGAAAGTAGCTGTTGCGGTTCCCGGCCGCGTTGATCTGGATCAGGGACCGTGGACTGCGCACTGGCGAGCGGGCGCCGTCCTCAGTGAGATCGACCCTGTGTCCCCGCAACAGCTTCAGGTCATCACTTCTGGCGCTTGAGATTTTTCGGGCTTCATGCTACGTTCAAGTATGGGCTTAGGCTCCGGGGTCTGCGTTATGCAGGCCGATTAACGGCTCGGAGAAATCCGGGCCGTTACTTTTTCCGGTCAAAACAGCTGTACTTGTTGCCCAGGCTCGCCACCTCACTTTGAGGGACGAAGCAATCCAGAAGGCGCTTCGCATCTTTAAGCTTGGTGTGTGGCGGGTATTCTGGTTCGTACCCAGCCTTAGCAATCGGGTACAGTAGAAGATCCGAAAACTGAACCATCGGCACCTGCTTTGTGATGCGTTGCGGTTCGCCAGATAGAATCTCGCGAAACTCTTTCGGTCCAAGGCATCCGTAGCTGGCTGAGCTTTCTCGATCGAACGGCATCCCTTCAGTTTTGAGAAGTTTGGTATACTCCACCAAATCCCGATCCTCGCGCTCACCGGCTGCCTCATACAGAATCAGCAACCTGCTCCCGCGAGCCATTGCAAACTTTGCAGCTCGCTCAATAAGGATAGCGTAAGCCGTTTTGCACAAGAGCCACGGCTCTCGATATTTTTCTTTGTAACGGGCCACGTAGCCCGGTCGATCGACAACGCAAGCCGCTCCTACGATCGGCAGCGACAAAATGGTTTTCTCCAAATCATTAAGAAACTCGGCTTCTCGAGCAGCATCCGTTGCGAGCCACGAAAAATGATTTCTTCGGCCCCGGATTTTCGTTGAGTGCAAAGGCCCCTTCAACGACCATCGGCATGAGAATGCAGCGTGGGCATCCAAGACACACTTTATGTCCTCGGCGCTGAGGAGCGCTCCTCCGAACGCAAAACAATCCATCTGATCATTGCGCGGATTAACTGGCGAGTAGTCGGGCATTCTTGCACCCGTCTCATCGATGTACAAATGAAGAAGACCCATTGATTTGCCTTTAAACCGCTCTACTATGTAGTTATAAAGAATTACAAATCAGATTTATCTACTCACTGCTGAAGATTGTTCGCCAAAACTTGGGCGCCCTACGGGACAGAAACGATGACGATGGAGGCGCGCCGGCGCCGCCAAACTGATACATGATCGATTATGACGCGCGCTCATCGCAACATAAAGCGCCGACCGCCAACGATTGGGCGGCTGTTTTGGGTAGGGAAACAGAAACACCAGTCGAAGCGTCGCTTCGTAATTGCTTGAAAATGGTGGGCGGTGACGGTCTCGAACCGCCGACCCTCTCGGTGTAAACGAGATGCTCTACCAACTGAGCTAACCGCCCGTACCCTTGGCGCACGAAGAGCGCGCCCGCACGCAGTCTCCGCGATGTACGCGTTGCCCCGCGAGGCGGGCTCTCCTTACCCCCTCCCCTCGGTCGGCGCAAGGCGCGGCGCGCCGGCGGGCCCTGCGTCAAGGGCAAAAGCCTCCACTCGCGGGAGCGCAGGCGCGACCGGCGGGGCGTCGGACGGCTCTCCCCGCCCGGCCTCCGCAGGGCCGAGCGCTTCCTGTATGAGACGGCGGGCGATTTCGTCATCGCTGAACACAATCACGTCCGCGCCGAGGTGACGCAGATGCGTCACCGCTTCGGGGCTGCTCGCGCGGGCCAGCACGCGCACGTTCTTGTTGAGCGCCCGGGCCTGTTCAATCAGGGCTCCCGCCTCGTAAGGGTCCGAGATCGCGGAGATGACGCACCGGGCGGCCGCGAGGTTTGTGCGCTTCGCGACTTCCCGGTCGCTGGCGCCGCCAACGTACACATCGACGCCCTGAGCCTTGAGGTCTCGTACGGCGGAGGGCTCGTCCTCCACCACCAGAAGGGGCGTCCCACCTGCCCTCAGCGCCTGCCCGACCCTGCTGCCGACGCGCCCGTAGCCCACCAGAATCACGTGGTCGACAAGAGAGGTGGGCGCTTCATCGACAGCGCCCGGAACGGCCACCGGTTCGGCCGGCTCGGCTGGCTGCGGATCGGGCTGCGCGAACCGGGACACTGCCAGAAACAGGAACGGATTCACAAGGATGGAGAGGATGGCCCCGGCGACCACCAGATCGCGCGCGAGCGGCGGCACGATGGCGAGCTGCGCCCCCAACACCATGAGAATGAAGGAGAACTCGCCGATCTGCGCAAGGCTGGCGGAAATCGTCAGCGCAACCGACTTCGGATACCGGAACGCGCGGACGATCATGTAGGCCGCCGCGGACTTCCCCACCACGATGATGAGGAACACGCACAGCACCGCAAACGGATGCTGGGCCAACACCGCCGGGTTGAACAACATGCCCACGGAGACGAAAAACAACACCGCGAAGGCGTCCCGCAACGGCAGGGTGTCCCGCGTCGCCTGGGTGCTGAGCGGCGACTCAGCCATCACCATGCCGGCAAAGAACGCGCCCAGGGCGAACGACACGCCGAACAGCGTCGAGGCGCCGAAGGCTACGCCAAGCGCCATGGCGAGCACGGCGAGCCGAAAGAGTTCGCGCGACCCCGAATGCGCCACGTAATTCAGGATCGCCGGCGCCACCCGCCGTCCGACGATGAGCATCAGCGCCACGAAGCTGGTAATCTTCACCGCCACGATCGCTAGCGTTCCCCACACAGGGCCTACACCCAGCCAAGCGATCAACTGCGAATCGTCAGGGTTGCGCGTCGCGACACCGCCGAGCAGCCCCGCCAGCGGCGGTAGCAGAACGAGGGTGACCACCATCACGATGTCCTCGACGATGAGCCAGCCCACGGCGATGCGCCCACGCTCCGTCTCCACGAGCCGCCGCTCCTGCAGCGCCTTGAGAAGCACGACGGTGCTCGCAACCGACAAGGCCAGCCCGAAGACAAGGCCAGCGCCCCAGGACCACCCCATCGCCCAAGCGAGCGCCATGCCCAGCAGCGTGGCGCTGGCGATCTGCGCCAGCGCGCCGGGCGCGGCAACCGCGCGGACCGCCAGCAAGTCCTTGAGGGAGAAATGCAACCCCACGCCGAACATGAGCAAAATCACGCCAAGCTCCGCCAACTCGTTGGCGAGCTTCTGATCCGCGACGAAGCCGGGCGTGAACGGCCCGATCACAACGCCCGCCAGCAGGTAACCCACAATCGGAGGCAACCGCATCCGATGGGCCAGCGCGCCCAGCACGAAAGCGAGAACGATGCCTGCAACAATCGTCGAAATCAGCGGCGTGTCGTGGGGCAGCGCGACCTCCATTGCAGATGGCGAAGACAGGGACATTTGCAATATGGATGGCCGCAATCCGCATTCAACCGCCTGCTGCGCTGAAGCTGACGCTTTGCGCGGGCAGACCAGACGGCATCGCCGGATTGATGGACGGGTTGGCGCCAACTGGGCTGCCCATCTTCCCGCAGCGTCATGCCGACGAAGGCAGGCATCCACGGCGGGCCACGAACTCAACGTTTGTCCAGTTTTCCCCGCATCCCCGGACGCCGAAGGCGATCCGGGGCCCATCGCCACAGCTGCTCGTCTGGATGGCCGGGCCAAGCCCGGCCATGACGGCCAACTGGGCTGCCCATCTCCCCACAGCGTCATGCCGACGAAGGTCGGCATCCACGATAGGCAAACGCTTGCGCCCAGCGGCTTATCGCGGATTCCGGCCGTCGCCGGAATGACGGCAAGGTGGGCGTCAACCTTGCAGCAACGTCATGGCCGGACTTGATCCGGCCATGACGGCCAAATGGGCGCCCATCCTGCCACAGCGTCATGCCGACGAAGGTCGGCATCCATGATAGGCAAACGCTTGCGCCCTGCGGCCTGTCGGAGATTCCGGCCTTCGCCGGAATGACGGCAAGGTGGGCGGCCCCGCCCCCCCGCGTCATCCCCGTCCCCGGGCTTGACCCGGTGCCCATCGCCACAGCTGCTCGTCTGGGTGGCCGGGTCAAGCCCGGCCATGACGGGGAGGTTGGCGCCAATCTGGACCGCGCGCGTCCTCGCGCGCAGATTAGCGCCCACACAGCGCGCAGTCCGGCAGGCGCCTCAGGCCGCTTCGCCGTCCGCGTGGCGCGAGCGCTTCACATGGGCGAGCGCCTCGCGCAGCACCTCCACGCCGGCGCCGCGCTTCACGGCTTCCATGGCCAGATGACGCCGCCACAAGCGCGCGCCGGGCATGCCGGTGAACAGGCCCAGCATGTGCCGCGTCATGTCCGCAAGCCGCACGCCCTCCGCAAGCCGCGCGGCCACATACGCCTCGTAGGTTTCCACCGCCTCGAACTGATCGGCGGCGGGAGCAGGCTCGCCGAACAGCGCGGGATCGACGTCGAGCAGCATCCCGGGATTGTGATAGGCGGCGCGACCCACCATCACGCCGTCCATGTGCTCGAGTTGCGCGGAGACCGCCGCCAGATCGCCGATCCCGCCGTTGATCGACATGGGCGTTCCGGCGAACTCGCTCTTGAGAGCGTGGACCAGCGGATAATCGAGCGGCGGAATATCGCGGTTTTCGCGCGGGCTCAGGCCCTTCAGCCACGCCTTGCGCGCATGGACGATGAGCGCATCGACGCCCGCATCCACGCACGCGCGCGCCATGGCCCACAGGGCGTCGCGCGGCTCCTGATCGTCCACGCCGATGCGGCACTTCACGGTCACAGGAACCGACACCACCGCCTTCATGGCCGCCACGCACTCAGCCACGAGCGCGGGCTCGCGCATGAGACAGGCGCCGAACGCGCCGTTCTGCACCCGGTCCGACGGGCAGCCGCAGTTCAGGTTGATCTCGTCGTAACCGTAATCCGCGCCGATGCGCGCGCACTCGGCCAGCGCCTTGGGCTCACTGCCGCCCAGTTGCAGCGCCACGGGATGCTCGGCGTCCGAAAAGCCCAGCAGGCGCTCGCGCGGGCCAAAAATGATCGCGCCCGTGGTCACCATCTCCGTGTAGAGCCGCGCGCGACGCGACAGCGTGCGATGGAGGACGCGGCAATGCCGGTCGGTCCAGTCCATCATGGGCGCGACGGAAAAACGATGCGGAGAGACAGTCACGGGCGGCTCCGGTGTTGCGGACCCGGGTTCCTAGCCGCTCCGGGCCGGCGGGTCATCCCCGGCGCCTGTATTTCAGGTCGCGCGCGACTGTTGCGGGCGAGGACGCCCGCGGTCCCACAAAGCGCCATGGACCGCGCGCGTCCTCGCGCGCACTCTTCCAACACAACCGCCGGGCGAGCGCTCAATGATCGTGATCGTCGTCATCCGGCGCCGGGCCCATCGCCTCACGGATTGCGGCGGGATAGCTTTCTTTCAACGCGTCCACCTGGGAGGCGGCGGCTGGCCCCGCAGCAACCCGCCGCGCCTCGGCGAGGATCTGCTCCACAGTCGGCTTCGTGAGCACGCCATGAAGCACGAGCGCCGACAGCACGTTCGCGAATGTGGCGTTGATGGCTTCGATGCGCGCCTCAAGCTCCGCGATCTTGTGCTCCACGCTCATACTGCGCCTCCACGTTGCGGCGGCGCCGCGCCGCCTCGCCCGTTCATATAGGCGCATGCCTACAAACAGCCAATCAGTTGGGCGCAAAGGGAAACGCGGCCAACGCCCCGCCGATGGCGGCGGCGAACAGAACAGCGTCGTGAGCGGCGAGCATCGCCCGGCCTGGCGCCGCCTCTTCATGCAGCCACGCCGTAGCCCCCGTGGTGGCGAGCGACCAGCCCGCCGCCAGAGCCACGAGCGACGCCGCGTACCACTCCGGCGCCCGGGCCCCGACAAACGTGAGCAACGCCAACACGATGACGACAAGGCCCAGAGCCGCGACCCATTTGGCGCTGACGCGGCCGGCGAACGGGGCCAACGCCAGCGACGGCGCGTACATGGCCACCACGTGCCAAGCCACCGCACCCATAACGGCGGCGGCGCCCACGCCGCAACCGATCATCGAGAACGGGGCGGCGAGCATCACGAGGTTCATGGAGAACCACGCGAGCCCGGCCACCAGAGTGGGCGCCAGCATGGCCGGCCAGTTGGCTTCTGCCCCGAGCGGGCGCTCCAGATCAACCGGCAGACGGCGCGAGGTGAACGCGGCGAACGACAGCGCGGCGAACTGGGCGGCGGCCGCCAGCAGCGCCGTGCCCACGTAAAACCCGGACGCCAGCCGCTCGGCGTACCCCGCCAGCGAGGGGCCGATGACGCCGGCTGCGGCGCCCGCGCCAAACACCAGCGCAGCGCCAGCGAAGCGCTGCGCCGGGCGGGCGCCAACGGCCGCCTCGTGGCGGTAGAAAAGGCTGAACCCCTGCGCGACGCCCACCCAGAACGCCCCCAGCAGGAAGGGGAAGAAACTCATATTCGCCAGCGCCCACGCCATCAGCAGGCCGCCAGCGACACCGTGGGAGGCGCCCAAAGCAAAGGACGCGCGGCGGCCGAACGTGTCGAGCAGGAACGACGCCGGAAACGTTGCCAGCGCGGCCCCCGCAAGCATCGCCACAAGGGGCAGCACAGCCAGCGAAGGTCGGGGAGCCAGCAGCACGCCCGCCAGCGGCAGGAGGCCGAGCACGAGCGTCTGCGATAGCACGGAAGCGGCGAACCCGCCCGCGAGCGCGCCAAGGCCGCGGGACGCGCCCGCGACGGGCGCCCCGGCGGGGCAGAAGCACGACAGCCGCCCCGCGCGCGCGCTGAGCGCGCTCATCGCGTCACATCCTCATCCGACAGGATGCGCCAGGCGGCGCCCTCCATGTCCTCGTACTGGCCGGCGCGCAGCGACCACAGGAACAAGAATAGCCACGTGACGCCAAGCGCCAGCGCAAGCGGGATCAGATACACAAGCACGTTCATGAGGCGGCTCCCGGTACGGGGCGAACGGCGGCGCGCAACACAAGGCTTTCGCCATCGTCCGGCGCGGCAACCGGAGACGGAGCCCGCGCGCGCAAGGCGTTGAGCGTGACAAGGATCGACGAGCCGGACATGGCGGCGGCCGCAATCAGCGGCGTGACGTAGCCCGCCACCGCCAGCGGCACGGCGAAAGCGTTGTAGACCACCGCCAGCCATAGGTTTTGGCGCATCAGCGCACGCGCCTTGCGGGAGACGTCGAACGCGATGAGCACCGGCTGCAGCCGCTCGCCAAGGAACAAGGCGTCCGCCTTCGCGCGCGCAATATCCACCGCATCAATGGGCGACATCGAAGCATGCGCGCCGGCCAGCGCCGGGGCGTCGTTGAGCCCGTCGCCGATCATCAGCGTCTTGCGGCCAGCGGCGGCGAGCGCGGCGATAGCGGCGATCTTCTCATCGGGCTTCACACCGCCGCGCCAATCCGCAACGCCGAGCGCAAGCGCCACCGGCGCCACCGCCTCCGGCCGGTCGCCCGACAAAATGGAGACCGTGACGCCGCGCGCGCGCAAGGCGTCAACCACCGCGCGCGCGTCCTCGCGCAGCGCCTGCCGGACTTCGAACGTCGCGGTGCGGGCGCCAACGCGCATGAAGATCAGCGACACGTCCGCGGCGCTCTCGCGGGCGTCGGCGACGCCGCAGAAGCTGGCGGCGCCAAGCCGCGCGGTTTGCCCGTCAACCGTCGCCTCGACGCCGGCCCCGGCGATCTCGCGCGCATCGTCCATCGGATGCTGGGCGCCAAGCGCACACGCCAGCGTTGCCGCCAGCGGGTGCCGGCTCGACAGGGCGAGGCGCCCGGCGATGGCGCGCAAATCCGCATCCACCTCGCCAAGGTTCGCGACCTGTGGCTGCGGCAGCGTCAGCGTACCAGTCTTGTCAAAGACCACGTGGTTGATTTCCGCGATGCGCTCGATGGCGTCGGACGCGTTGAGATACACGCCCGAGCGGAACAGCGAGCCCGTCGCGACAATCTGCACAGCGGGAACCGCCAGAGCCAGCGCGCAGGGGCACGTGATGATAAGCACGGAAATGGCCGTGATGAGCGCGAAATGCACACTCGCCCCCACAAGCAACCAGCCCGCTATGGTGAGCAGCGCCGCCAGATGCACCATGGGCGAATAGATTGCCGCCGCGCGATCCGCGAGGCGGCGATAGCGCGACTTCGCTTCGCTGGCCTGTTCCACGAGGCGCTTCACCTCATCAATGAGCGTGGCGGCGCCTGCCGCCGTCACCCGCAGGGTCAGCGCGCCGGCGCCGTTGAGCGAGCCCGCCCAAACGCGATCGCCCTGAGCCGCAGGCCTTCGCAGCGTTTCGCCTGTGATGACGCTCTCATCGACATCCGACGCGCCAGCGACAATCTCGGCGTCCGCCGGTACGCGGTCGCCCGGGCGCACAAGCACCGTGTCGCCGCACGCGAGCGCCGCGACGGGCACAATGCGAACGTCGCCATTCGCCTCCACACGGTTTGCGAAATCGCCCTTCAGCGCGGCTATGTTGGCGGCGGCAGCGCGCATCTTCACGCGCATCATCTGATCGAGCGTGCGGCCCAGCAGCAAAAATACGAGAAGCATGATGGCAGAATCAAAATAGGCGTGCTCGGCCGAGTGCAGCGTCTCATAGAGCGACATGCCGATGGCGAGGCACACGCCAAGCGAGATCGGCACGTCCATGTTGAGCTTGCGCGCGCGAAGCCCCGCCAACGCGCTGCGGAAAAACGGCTGGCCCGCATAGGCTGCAGCCGGCATCACCAGCAGCGCAGACAGCCAGTGAAAAAAATCCCGCGTCTCCGGCATGATGTCCGTCACCGCGCCGGACCACACGGATACCGAAAGCAACATCACGTTCATCATCGAGAACGAAGCGACAGCAAGGCAGCGAATGAGCCACTTGGTTTGCGCGACATCTTCCGCCTCAAGCCGATGCAGATCGAACGGATGCGCGCGATAGCCCAGCGCCGCAAGCCGCGCTGCGATCTTCTCCGCCCCCGTAACCTCTGGCCGCCACGCAACCGACAGGCGGCGACTCGCCACGTTCAGACGCGCGGACACAACGCCCGGCTCAGGCTTCAACCCGCCCTCGATGTCGTCGATGCACGCCGCGCAATCCACACCTTCGAGCGCGAAGTCCATGGACGCCGCGCCGTCCGCCGAGCGCCGCACGAAACAGGAAAGATCCAGCGCGTCAGCCATCGATTTCGATCTTTGCATCGATCACCTGCACACGCTCTCGCGACAGAAACATAAGTTCGGCGCCAGCGCGCATCTCGATGACAAGATCCCACGCGCCAGCAGGCAGATCCACGCTCGCGCGCCACAGCCTAGAACCCGAGGCGGCGAGAACAATTCTTCGGTCCTCGCGGCCCATGGCTGGATGCTCAAAGCGCGCGGTCACGACAAGGCCAGCGACATCGCCGCCAGAATCCTTGCGCTCGATGACGAGAAGCGCGCCACCCTCTGCCGCCCTGCGCAACCTCGCGTCAACCAGCCAGCCGCGCTCATCCTGCGCCTTCGCAGCAAGAAGGGCACGATTGTGCGAAACGCCCGCCGTGTAGGCATTTCTCTCCTCCAGACCACTGAAAGTGGACGACGCAAGGCGAATCATTACAAGGTTGACCGCGATTACAATGCCGAAGAACGCGAGAAGCATCGCGAGCACCATGGCGCCCGTGAGCGGACGACCGGACTGTCCCTGTTGCGTGTGCATGCTCATTGCCTGCTCCCGTGCGGGCCGATGAAGTGATCTTTCGCGATGGCCGAGCGACCGGAGAACGTGTCTGTCGCCACAAAGCGGATGTCGTGGCTGTGATCGTGCAACGCGTCGCGCGTGATGGTGACGAGCGCGCGCACCTCGCGGGTCTGGTCCGGGCCAACCTCGACAATCGCTCTGCCGCTGGCGTCTTTCTCGACGCCAACCACATCCAGACGCGCGTCCAGCAGACCGCTCACATCCACAATGAACGCCCGCGGATGCAACTCCTTGTTGAGCAGCCGCAGCGTATACGCGTTGCGGATGGAGCCATCGGCGAGCGTGACGAATACTGGATTGCGATCATGCAGCGCGGAGAGACCGAGCGGACTGCGCGTAACAAGCGCAAACAGCATCACCGCACCGACAATGGCGATCACGGCGGCGTAAAGCAGCGTGCGCGGACGCACGATGCGGATTTTTTCCGGCTCCTCGCCGCGCATGCGGGCCTGCACGTTCGCGTCGGTGTCGTAGCCGATCAGCCCACGCGGCCGGCCGATCTTGTCCATCACCGTGTCGCAGGCGTCGATGCACAGGCCGCACTGGATGCAATCGATCTGCAATCCATCGCGGATATCGACGCCCGTGGGGCAGACGTTGAAGCACTGGTGGCAATCAACGCAGTCGCCGGCGGGAGCGCCCGTTGCGCGAAGCGCCTCGTTCTTCTTCGCCGATCCGCGCGGCTCGCCGCGATCGTAGCGATAGGTGACGTTGAGCGCGTGCTCATCAATCAAGGCGGCCTGAATACGCGGCCACGGGCACATGTACGTGCACACCTGTTCGCGCATGAAACCGGCGAACACGTATGTTGTGCCGGTGAGGATCAGGATCCAGATGTAGGCGGTGGCCGGCGCCTGGAATGTCGCGAGATCTACGAATAGGGTTGGCGCATCGGTGAAGTAGAGCACCCACGCGCCGCCGGTCCACCACGCCACCATGAGCCAGAGAAAGTGCTTTAGCGCGAGATTGTGAAGGCGCCGCAGCGTCCACGGCGAAGCGGCAAGCTGCATACGTTTGCGACGGTCGCCCTCGGTCATGCGCTCGATCATCAGGAAGAGATCGGTCCAGATCGTCTGCGGGCAAAGATAGCCGCACCACACGCGACCCGCGACCGCGTTCATGAGAAACAGCGTCATCGCCGCGATGATAAGTAAGCCAGTGACGTAGTAGACCTCCTGCGGCCATATCTCGATGAAGAAGAAATAGAAGCGGCTGTTTTCAAGATCGACGAGCACAGCCTGCGATGGCGCGTGCGGCCCGCGATTCCACCGCACGAACGGCAGGAAGTAATAGATGCCGAGCGTGACGACCAGAAGCGCCCACTTCAGTCGCCGAAAAGGACCATCCACGCTTTGTGGATAAACCTTCTGGCGCGATGCGTAGAGCGGCGTCGCGACGCCCGTGCCCGCAAGGGCCGCTTCACGCATTTGCTGTTGCTTAACGCTCATGATCGTCAGGCTCCGGATCGTACTATTTTGAACCGAATACGATCCATGGTGATGCGGCAGGCGTCTATTTGCCGCCGCCAAGCGAATGCACGTAAACGGTGAGCGCCTTGATGGTGGTGTCGTCGAGACGCTCGTTCCAAGCCGGCATCATCGAGCCGCGGCCACGATGAATGCCTTCCGCAATGGCTGCGCGATCAGCGCCGAAAAGCCAGATTTTGTCCGTGAGGTTGGGCGCTCCGATCTCCTGATTGCCCTTAGCCGCGTCGCCGTGGCACGCAGCGCACTGCTCGCCGAAAAGCTTCTCGCCAGCGGCCCTGTCGTAGGATTTCTCCGTCGACAACCCGGCGAGCGCCCGCACATGGTCCGCGAGCATGTTGATCTCGCTCGCCTTGAGCATGCCGGTCTGGCCGAACGCGGGCATCATGCCCACGCGGGTCTTCTCATGGGTAGAGCGAATACCAAACGCGATGGTCTGATGGATATCGTCCAGCGTTCCGCCCCAGATCCATTCGTCGTCATTGAGGTTGGGATAGCCGACAGCGCCGCCGCCACCCGCGCCATGGCACGGCGCGCAATTGTCGCCGAACGCAGCGCGGCCCTGGGCCACAGCGAAGCCGCGCAGTTTATCGTCCTTCACAATTTCGGGCAGCGACGCCTGCGAGAGCGCCGACACCATGGGAGCGCGCTTGTGCTGCAGCGCCGCCAGTTCCTGCGTCACAGCACCGCGTGAACTCCAGCCGAGCAGGCCGGGCGTATGCGAGGAAATCAGCGGCCATGAGGGATAAACGACGAAGTAGCCCAGCGCCCACACGATGGTGGCGTAGAACATGTAGAGCCACCACTTCGGCAGGGGCGTGTTGAGCTCGCGAATGCCGTCCCACTCATGGCCCGTCGTCGATGTGCCGGTGTGGGGATCGATGTGCTCTTTGTGAGCCGATGTCATGGCCTCAGTCCTCATTCAGGGGCAGGCGGGCGGCAGCGTCGAAACTGGCTTGTTTCGAGGGCCACAGCGCGTAAGCGACAATGAGAAGGAAGGTGAGCGTCACCACGACGAGGGAGACGGCCTTCGCTTCGTAAAAGAAGATCTCAAGGGTCATGCTCGCCTCCTCAGCGCAGGTTGGCCTTGCCGTCGTACATTTTGAAATCGACGAGAGTCCCGAGCATCTGCAAGTAGGCGATAAGCGCGTCGGCTTCGTTCACGGGGCCGTTGGCGCCGCTGAACTTGCGCGCCTGCGCCTTCGGGTATCGCTGCAGCACAGCTTCCACATCAGCGCTTTCGGCGCTCGCTTGCGCCACAAGATCCTTCTCGGCGTTCTCGATCATCTCCGGCGTGTAGGGCACCCCCTGCAGCGCCATGACTTTCATGCTTGAGCGGATCTCACGGTAGTCGAGAGCGGTTTTCGCGAGCCACGGATACGCGGGCATGATCGAGCCGGGCACCATGGCGCGTGGGTTATCGAGATGGTCCTTGTGCCACGCATCGGAATACTTACCGCCGACGCGGGCGAGGTCTGGTCCGTTGCGCTTTGAGCCCCACTGAAACGGCTTGTCGTACATGCTCTCAGCCGCCAGCGAGTAGTGGCCGTAGCGCTCCACCTCATCGCGCAGGCTGCGGATCATCTGCGAATGGCAGTTGTAGCAGCCCTCGCGCACGTAGATATCGCGGCCGGCAAGTTCGAGCGGGCTATAGGGTCGCATCCCCTCAACCTTCTCGATGGTGCTCTTGAGGTAGTAGAGCGGCAGAATTTCCACCAGGCCGCCGATTGAGATCACGATGAGCACGCCGATCACAAGAATAAGCGAGTTCTTTTCGAAGATCTGGTGCTTGTTCCAGAGGGACATGTTTGTCTCCTGTTTCATTCAGCCGGGGCGAGCGCGCCTTCCGAGGCGCGACGCTCGACGGCGACCGGCGTGACGATGGTGCGATAGATGTTCCAGCACATGATGAGCGCTCCGATGAGGAACAGCGCTCCGCCCAGCGCGCGGATCACGTAGAAGGGATGCATCGCCTCAACCGTCTCGATGAACGAGGATTCGAGGAAGCCCAGCGCCGTGTACGAGCGCCACATCAACCCCTGCAGAATGCCCGCCACCCACATCGACGTGATGTAGAGAACGATGCCGATGGTGGAGATCCAGAAGTGCCAGTTCACGAGGCGCAGCGAGTAGAGCTGCGGCTTGTTCCACAGCCACGGCACAAGGCAGTAGATCGCGCCAAAAGACACGTAGCCAACCCAGCCGAGCGCGCCAGAATGCACGTGGCCCACGGTCCAGTCCGTGTAGTGCGACAGCGAGTTCACAACCTTGATGGACATGAGCGGACCTTCAAAGGTCGACATGCCATAGAAGGCGACTGATACAACGAGCATGCGCAGCACTGGGTCCGTGCGCAGCTTGTCCCAGGCGCCAGATAGCGTCATGAGGCCGTTGATCATGCCGCCCCATGAGGGCATCCAAAGCATGATTGAGAATGTCATGCCCAGCGTCTGCGCCCAGTCCGGCAATGCGGTGTAGTGCAGATGGTGCGGGCCCGCCCACATGTAGAGGAAGATCAACGCCCAGAAATGGATGATCGACAGCCGGTAGGAATAAAGTGGCCGCTCCGCGCGCTTGGGCACGAAGTAGTACATGATGGCGAGGAAGCCCGCGGTGAGGAAAAAGCCGACCGCGTTGTGGCCATACCACCACTGCATCATCGCATCCTGCACGCCCGCCCACACGATGTAGGACTTGGGCGAGTAAAGCGACACTGGCACAGCAGCGTTGTTGCCCAGATGCAGAACCGCGATGGTTACGATGAACGCGATATAGAACCAGTTCGCCACATAGATGTGCGGCTCCTTGCGCTTCGTCACTGTGATCAGGAAGACAAGGAAGTAGGCCACCCACACGACGGTGAGAAACAGGTCTGCGTACCACTCCGGCTCCGCGTACTCCTTGCCCTGCGTGATTCCCAGCAGGTAGCCCGTGCCCGCGATGACAATGAAGAAGTTGTAGCCGAGCACCACGAACCAGGGCGCGAGATCCCCCGCGAGCCGCACACGACAGGTGCGCTGGACGACGTAGAACGAGGTGGCGATAAGCACGTTACCGCCGAAAGCGAAGATCACGGCGGACGTATGCAGCGGACGCAGGCGCCCGAAGCTGATCCAGGAAAGATCAAAGTTCAGTGTCGGAAACGCCAGTTGCAAGGCGATTATGACGCCAACGAGAAAACCCGCGACGCCCCACACGAGGGCCGCAATGGTCGAGAATTTGACCGGCCCGAAGTTGTAGTTCGGCTTGCCATCGACCTCCGCGAGAGGCGCCGCCGCCGGGCGATCGAGATAACGATTGAAAATTGCGAGCACGCTCGCGGCGCTTGCAGCGGCGAAGAGCCACGCATGGAATGCGTATGGAGCGGACGTCGTTTTCGCCGCGACGAGAATGGACAGGAAGAACATGCCCACGCCGGCGATGACGAGCGTCATCTCCCCGGCCGTCATGCTCTTCGTCGGGTTGAAGGGCCCCGCAACCCCGCCTGTTTGCGCCACCATTGTGCTCCCGGAAACGGGCGCGCGACCCCCGAGCAGAGCGCGCCCCTTCGCGAAAAACCATCGCCGGGGAGCTGGGACGGGGCATTGACCCACATCAATCGCGCGACGCCGCAAGCCATGGGCGCGGACGGCAGATGTTTGCAAATGTGGAGGTTTCTCGGGCGCGTCCGGGGTTTGGAGCTGCAGCGCGGCAACATGGCGCAGGGCTGACGCCGCACCTGCGAGTGGCCATAAACACGTAATCTATATGTGTTTTAATTTAATGCTCGCCAAAAAATCGGAATTTAGGTACACACCCGGCAAATGATTGATGGGGAGTCCCATGAGCTACGCTATCTCCGCGAACCGCCTGCGCGACGGTGTGGTGGTTTTCCTCAGCCCCGCGGGCTGGGTGGAGCATCTTGCCGACGCCGAGCGGTTCCCTGACAAGGCGGCGGCCGAGGCGGCGCTGGAGGCGCGTGCTCGCGCCGACGAGAAGCGCAACCTGCTCGTGGATCCGACCGCGTTTGAGCTGCGCGAGGCGGGCGGACGGATCGAGGCAGCGCACATACGCGAGGCAATCCGGGCAAACGGCCCGACGGTGCGGCCGGACCTCGGCAAGCAGGCTGTCGCCAACTGATCCGCGGAGAAAGCTGATGTACCGCTATGATGAATTCGACGCCGGCTTCGTGGCTGACCGGGTCGCCGCCTTCCGCGAGCAGGTGGGCCGCCGCCTCAGCGGCGAGATGACGGAAGAGCAATTCCGCCCGCACCGGCTGATGAACGGCCTTTATCTTCAGTTACACGCCTACATGCTGCGCGTGGCGATCCCCTACGGGACGCTGAACAGCCGGCAGATGCGCAAGCTCGCGCACATCGCGCGCCGTTATGACAAGGGCTACGGGCATTTCACCACCCGCCAGAACCTCCAGTACAACTGGCCCACCCTCGCCGACACGCCCGCCATTCTCGATGAACTCGCGAGCGTCGAGATGCACGCCATCCAGACGTCCGGCAACTGCATCCGCAACGTGACGGCGGATCATTTCGCCGGCGCAGCAGGTGACGAGATCGAGGATCCCCGCCCCTATGCGGAAATCCTGCGGCAGTGGTCGTCCATCCACCCGGAGTTCTCGTTCCTGCCGCGCAAGTTCAAGATCGCGGTGACGGGCGCTCCGAAGGATCGCGCCGCCGTGCAGACCCATGACATCGGCTACCAGATCGTGCGCAACGAGGCAGGCGAAACTGGCTTTGCGGTTTATGTCGGTGGCGGTCAGGGCCGCACGCCCATGGTGGCCGTGAAGATCCGCGAATTTCTGGCGAAGGAAGATCTGCTCGCCTACACGCAAGCCATCGTGCGCGTGTACAATCTCGAAGGCCGCCGCGACAACAAGTACAAGGCGCGCATCAAGATCCTCGTCCACGAGAAGGGCCTTGAGTGGATGACGCAGTCGGTCGAGGCCGAGTTCGCCGCCGCAGCGCGAGAGTTCATCGAGTTGCCCTCCGCCGAGATCGAGCGCATCAAGGCCTACTTCGCGCCGCCCACCTTCGCCGCGCGAGGGACCGATGGTTACAAGGCGCGCCGCCAGACCGACCCGCGTTTTGCAGCGTTCGCGGCCACCAACATCATGGCTCACCGCCAGCCCGGCTACGGCTCGCTCACCATTTCGCTCAAGCCCATCGGCGGCATTCCCGGCGACGCCAGCGCAGAGCAGATGGACGTGGTGGCCGAACTCGCCGAGCGCTACGGACACGACGAGATCCGCGTCTCCCACGAGCAGAACCTCATTCTGCCGCATGTGGCGCTGGATGACGTGCCCACCGTTTATGACGTGCTGCGCGTCAATGGGCTCGCCACGGCGAACGCGGGGCTCATCAGCGACATCATCGCCTGCCCCGGTCTCGATTACTGCTCGCTGGCGACGGCGCGCTCCATTCCGGTTGCGCAGCGCATCTCCGAGCGCTTCGGCGAAGGCGAGCGGGCGCGCGAAATCGGCGAATTGAAGATCAAGATTTCCGGCTGCATCAACGCCTGCGGCCACCACCACGTGGGCCACATCGGCATTCTGGGGCTGGAGCGCAAAGGCGTCGAAACCTACCAGATCACGCTCGGCGGCTCGGGCGACGAGACCTGCTCGGTGGGAACGATCACGGGTCCGGGCTTCTTGTCGGAAGAGGTTGTGGACGCCATCGAGCGCGTCGTCGACCGCTATCTCGCCGTGCGCACGAGCAAGGACGAGGACTTCCTCACCGCTTACCGCCGCGTGGGCATGGCGCCGTTCAAGGACGCGCTCTATGAGACAAACCGCGGCGCGGACATCTGATTACGGACGATCACCATGGCACTCTGGAAGAACGGCGCATTCGTCGAGGATCAGTGGCGCGAGATCGAGGAGGGCGAGGACGCGCCTCCTGCCGGGCATGTGATCCTGTCGCTAGATTGGTGGACGCAGGAGAAAGCCGCGTTCGACGGCTCCAACGCGCCGCTTGGCCTGCGCATCCAGCCCGGCACACCCATTGAGAGCTACGCGGACGACCTCAACCGCTTCGAGGTGATCGCCCTGGCGTTCCCGAAGTTCGGCGACGGGCGCGCCTTCTCGACTGCACGGCTGCTGCGCGAGCGCTACAACTATCGCGGCCAGATCCGCGCGGTCGGCGACGTGCTCATCGACCAGATCCAGATGATGGAGCGGTGCGGCTTCGACGCCTTCGAGATCAGCGATCCGAAAACGGAGAAGCTGCTGCGCGAGCGTGGCGCGCCCGCCTATACCCGCTTCTACCAGCCGGGGTTTGGCGCTGAAGCCGGGGCCGGCACGCGCCCGTGGGCGCGCCGGCAGGCCTGATCCTCGCAAATCAGCTTACGCAGCCTCTACCCCGCGCGCGTTGGCGCGCAGGCTGACCGGCGACCTGCGACGGCCATCGGCCATACGGTCGTCGTCGATCATTGTTTCCACGACCCAGCGCAAGCCCGCGAGCACGGGCATGTCTGCGCCGGCGATGGCGAGGCCCAGCGCATGCATCTCGCGCGGACCCGCCTCTTCCTCGAAACGCCGCACCAGTGCGGCGACGTAAGCGCCAGTGGATTGGCCGTTGGTCGCCGCAAGAAGCGACATTCGCTGCCGGAACGACACGCCAATCGAGAGAACCGCGGCCTCAGCCACCTTCTCATAAGAACAGGTGCGAATGATTTCCCCCTGCAGCATGGGAGCCTCCTGCATCTAGACGCCACACACCCCGCGCCTCGCCGGTGAGCGAAGAGCGAGATGCCACCTTTCGGAAATGTGGCCCGTCAGCCCGCGGTTAGCGGGCCATTTGGACAGCCTGATGACAGAACGCGTTACGCGCCGAAGGGTTCCGCCACGCTTCCGGCGAAATTCAGCCGCCGTCTGCAGCGTGACCGGCCGCCTTGATCCCCGCGACAGCCGCCGCCTCGTCGTTGTCGGATGTGTCGCCCGAAATGCCGACTGCGCCGATGATGCGGTTCTGGGCGTCGCGGATCAGAACGCCGCCGCCCACCGGCAGGATGCCGCCGTCGGCAAGATGTGCTACACCGGCGAAGAAGTTCGGGCGGTCAGCCGCCATCTTCTCGATCTTCTTGGAGCCTGCGCCCCAGGCGATTGAGCCGTACGCCTTGCCGAAGGCGACTTTCCAGCGCATCAGGCTCGTGCCGTCCTCCGCCGCGCTCGCCTTGAGCGATCCGCGCGCATCAACCACCACAATGCCGATGGGGTTGTAGTTGTTGGCGCGGGCGTGGGCGAGCGCCGTCTCGACGATGGTCTGCGCCGCGGCGAGGGTCAGGTCAGTCATGCTTTTTCTCCCTGGTTGAAGGCTTCCTGCTGCGCGCGCCAGACGACGAGCGCATGATCGATAATGGCGTCGCTGGCGCCGAGCGCGTTGGCGGGATCGAGCGCGCGGGAGATCCCCTCTGCGCCCAGATGCTCCATGGCGGCGGGCTCGCGCAGGAGCGCGTCAGCGAGGCTTGCGCCAGTCTCCACAGCATGTTGCGCCGCGCTCGTAAGAACGGCGTGGGCTTCGTCGCGGCCGATGTGCGGGCTGAGAGCCAGCGCGGCGACCTCGGTCAGAGGCAGACCGCGCAGCGAGTCGAGGTTCGCGCGCATCCGGTCAGGGTTGACGATCAATCCCTCCAGCGCGTCAGCCATGTTGGCGATGGCGGCTCCAGCCGCCTTCACAAGATCGGGCAGCGCGGCCCATTCGGCCTGCCAGCCGCCCAGCGCCCGCTCATGCTCCTGCACCATGCCGGAGAGCAGCGTTCCCATGAGATGTGGAACTCGCACGCCCGCGGCGAGAGTTGTGAGACAACGGACAGGGTTGCGCTTGTGCGGCATGGCGGACGAAACGCCCCTGCCCGGTTCCGGCGGCTCCGCGAGCTCGCCCACCTCCCATTGCGCCATCAGCGCAACGTCGCGGGCGATCTTGGCCGCCGACCCTGCCGCGATGGCCAACGCGGCGCAGAGATTCATGAGGCCGCCACGGCGGGTATGCCACGGAACAGGGGCCGCGCTGGCCGGGGCAAAACGTAAAGGCAGCAACGCCGCAAGCCGGGCAGCGATGGCGGGCCCACGCTCGCCCAGCGAGCCGAGATTGCCCGCCGCCCCGCCAAACTGGATGCGAAGTCCGTCGCGGGCGGCGGCGCGCAGCCGCTCGCGGTCCTCGCAGGCTCCGAGCAGCCATTGCGCCGCCTTGGCGCCGAAGGCGACGGGCGTCGCCGCCTGCATGAGCGTTCGCCCAGTCATCAGCGTGGCGCGGTGATCCTCCGCGAGCCGGGCGCTGGCGGCGGCCAGCCGCGCGAGATCAGCGTCGATCAGCGCGCACGCCCAGTCGAGTTGCAGGACAAGCGCGGTGTCCAGGGCGTCCTGGCTCGTGGCGCCGAAATGCACGAAGCCGGCGGCATCAGCGTCCCGCTCGCGCACGTCGCGGATCAGCAATTTGACGAGGGGAATGGTGAGGGCGCCGGCGCGCGCGGCGTCCTGCGCCACATCGGCGGGGGCGACCGTCATCTCATCCGCCGCCTCTGCAATAACCGCAGCCGCCGCCTCGGGGATGACGCCCGCCTCGCCCTGAGCGCGCGCCAGCGCCGACTCGAAGGCGAACACACCGGCGATCAACGCCTCCTCGCCCATGGCTTGCGAGAGCGCCGGCGTCGCGGCGAAGGCGTCATGGAGCGATTGGGGCAATCCGAGGGTCTCCGGCAGGGCTCGGCAGGACTAAGTGGACCCAACCCGCAGGTCAATCCGCGCAAGCCGCGATGCTGGAACGATGCGTCAGACGCGACGTTGACCCGTGCGCTGACACGCCTTCCCGAGGAGACGGCCATGGACAGACGGATTCTCTTGCGCTCCCTCTTCGCCGCGACCGGCGCCGCCGCACTCATAAGCCTGCCGAAGCGCGGTGAGGCCGCATCCATTTTCGATGAGTTGAGCGCCGTGGACCTTAAGGGCGTCCCCGGTGCGCCCGAACTTGAAACGCCAGAAGCCGATCTCCCCGCGCCCGGCGCCGAGGACGCCCAGTGGGCCGACCAGCCGCCGTGGGGCGGCCGCCGCTGCCGGTGGACAATCGACCGCTTCGGCCGCCGCGTCCAGGTCTGCACCCGCGGGCCGGCGCCGCGCCCGCGTCCCCGCCGCTGCTGGTGGACCGTAGATCGCTTCGGCCGGCGGGTTCGGGTCTGCCGCTGACGACATCCGGCGCGCCCCGCCGCGCGCAGGGCGTTCCCCAGGTTAGCCGGCGTTTGTCACACCAGACCCTTGAAGAGCGAGGCCGGAGGCCAACCAAAAACCGCGTTGGCCAACGCCCCGCAGAGCGCGGAAATGATGAGCAGCAGCACTCCGCGCGGCAGACGCCAGGCGAAAAACGCCAACGCGACAGCGGCAAGGCCACCCATCATCATGAACGCGAAGAATTGAGACGTGCCGGAAGAGGACAGCAGATCAACGTTCGCGGACCCGCGCGCCCCAGCCAGCAGCGAGGCCAGAGGCTTGCCCAACGCCATCTCGCCCAAAATCCCCACGAAGAAACCAACCGCAAGAAGCGCGACGGCGCCTATCAATCCCATATGCTTTCCCCTGAAAGACATTGATTAAACAATACAAGTATCGACGCGCCCCGGACTGCCCGGAGCACACGCCGCGCGCGCAAAAAAATGTTCGCGCGCGGTTTTCACATCTCCGCGGCTTGCGGTCCGTTTGTCAGCGCGCCCGGAACAGCGTCAGGAAGACACCCGCTCCAAGACCCCAGGCGCCGTTGATGAGCGGGCCGTTATACCACACGCCGCGAGGCCCCATCATGCCGCCCTTGATGAGCGGGATCACGAACCAACTGACCAGCGTGGGGAAAACCGCGCCGAACGCGAACGCCGCCACAAGGAACATCAGGCCGCGCGGAAACCTGTGCGCCACGAGCGCGAACACGATGCCCCAGACGCCGCCCCAGAACGCCTGGTTCAGGATGACAGGGACGCCGAACGGCGGAACCGGGTTCCAGTTGCTCCACGGCATACGGCCGGTGATGAACCACGCCATCGCCTGATGAAACAGGAGAACCCCGAGCGCGCCGGCGATGAAGCCGAGCACGATGATCCTGAATATGTTTCCGCGCCTCATAACGATTCCCCCCGTGTAGCGCTCATCGAACGCCCGGGAGGCCGTTGCGTCAAGGCCGGGGGCGTAGAATTGCCCCCGTCACCATACGCCGGTGTTCTGCATCGACTTCCACGGCTCGGCTGGCGCCAGCGCGTCGCCCTTCTGCAGAAGCTCGATGGAAATGTTGTCGGGCGAGCGGATGAACGCCATGCGCCCCTCCCGTGGCGGCCGGTTGATGGTGACGCCCGCCTTCATGAGGCGGTCGCAGATGGCGTAGATGTCGTCCACCTCGAAGGCGAGATGGCCGAAGTTGCGCCCACCGGTGTAGATTTCCGGATCCCAGTTGTAGGTGAGTTCCAGCAGCGGCGCCCGAACCGCGCGGCCGCTTTCCACATCGTCCGGGGCGGCGAGGAAGATCAGCGTGAAGCGACCCTGCTCGCTTTCAACGCGACGCACTTCCGTCATGCCGAACTTGGTGCAGTAGAAATCGAGGGACGCGTCCACATCGGTGATGCGGACCATGGTATGAAGATAGCGCACGCGGGCCTCCTGTCACTCAGGGCTCCAAGTTGTGCCCCTGCGGCCAAAAGGCAAGCGCCAGCACGAGAGCAGACATGGAAGACCACGGAAAACTCAAGACGCAGGCGGCGTTCGCCTCCATTCTCGCCAGCGCGGCGCTGACGGCGGGCAAGTTCGTCGCGGGTCTGCTGTCTGGCTCGCTCGCGCTCATGTCCGAGGCGCTGCATGGCCTGCTCGATGTCGGCGCGACGCTGCTCACGTTCTTCGCGGTGAAGGCCGCCGACAAGCCCGCCGACGACGAGCACCACTACGGCCACGCCAAGATCGAGGCCGTCGCCGCACTCATCGAAACCGGCCTGCTTATGGCGCTCTCTGCTGCTGTGCTCTTCGAGGCGGCGCGGCGACTCATCGTGGCGGAGCCGCCGCTCGTGGACGCGAACTGGCTGACGTATGGCGTGCTCGGCGTGTCCATCATCGTCGATCTCGTGCGGTGGCGCTCGCTGGCCGCCGTGGCGGAGAAAACGAAGAGCGACGCGCTGGCGGCGGACGCGCTGCACTTCTCATCCGATCTCGTGGCCTCAGCGCTGGTGCTTGCGGGCCTTCTGGCCACGGACTTCGGCTTCAAGGACGGCGACGCTCTGGCCGCCATCGGCGTGTCGCTGTTCGTGGGCGTCGCCGGCTATCGCCTGGGGCGGCGCACCATCGACACCCTCATTGACAAGGCGCCGGACGGCCTTGCGGAGGACATCCGCGCTGCGACGCTTGGTGTGAGCGGAGTTGCCGCGGTTGAAGAGTTGCGCCTGCGCCGTGCGGGGCCAGCGATTTTCGGCGAAATCTCCATCGCGGTGGCCCGCACTCTTTCGCCCGACCGCATCATGGCCATCAAGGCGAGCGTCTCGACGGAAATCGCGAGGCGTCATCCGGAAGCCTCGCTCACCGTCACGGCGAACGTGCGCGTGTTGTCCGACGAGACCGTGCTCGAACGCGTGCTGATGGCGGCCGCACGCCGGCGCCTCGCGATTCACCACATCACCATTCAGGAGGTGAACGGGGTCAAATCCATCGGGCTTGATCTCGAATTGGACGCGCGCCTTCCGCTTGGCGAGGCGCACGAAACGGCAAGCGCGCTGGAGGCCGCCATCCGCGAGGAATTGGGCCCGGATGTCGAGGTGGACACGCATATCGAGCCGATGGAGATCGAGGAGCTGACGGGACAGGACGCGCCCCCAGCTGTCACGAACCGCGTCGCCAATGCGCTGGCGCGCATCGCCACGCAATCAGGAGGTGTCGGGCAAGTTCACAACGTGCGGGTGCGCGAGACCACGAGCGGTCTCGTGGTGCATTACCACTGCCGCGTGAACCCGGCCCGCACGGTCGCCGACGTCCACGCGGACGTGGATCTCGTGGATCGCAGGTTGCAGGCCGAAATGCCGGATGTTGCGCGCATCATCGGCCACGCGGAGCCAACACGGGCCTGACTGAAAGGCGGGCGTGACTGGGAGCGCGCGCCCCCTCCCCGGACGCCGAAGGCGATCCGGGGCCTAGGGGCCGTGCTTCAAGGCTGGATCCCGGGTTCGTGCTGCGCACGCCCCGGGAATGTGGAGCCTGAACTCATTCGCCGGATCCTGTTGGCCTGTCGCGGATTCCGGCCGTCGCCGGAATGACGGCACGGTTGGCGCCTACTGAACCGCGCGCGTCCTCGCGCGCATCGGCGCCGGGCAGCCCACAGCGTCATGGAGCGTCATGGCCGGACTTGATCCGGCCACCAAGACGACCGGCTGCGTTATTGGGTC
>JAIXSM010000021.1 GCA_027484655.1 Hyphomicrobiales bacterium
CGCGCCGGGCGGGCGTAGCGCTGCTCGCCCGCCACGTAGGTGGTCTTGATCGCACGGTCGTCGGCCATGGTCATCTGGATGAACAGCGCCTCGTGAATGTCGTTCGCGAAGCCCATCCGGTACGCGATGAGCGGCGTCGATTTCATGTCGAGGACGACGATGTCCGCCTCCATGCCGGCGCCGAGACTTCCCACCTTGTCCTCGACGCCCATGGCCTGCGCGCCGCCACGCGTCGCAAGATAGAACCCGTGGGCGGCCAGCAGAGCGTCGCCGTGGGCCTGCGAGGCCTTGTAGGCCTCGTTCAACGTGGCGAACATCGAGAACGATGTGCCGGCCCCGATGTCGGTGCCGAGGCCGACGCGCACAGGGCGACCCTTGCGCTTCGCGCGCCCAAGATGAAACGCGCCGCTGCCGAGAAAGAAGTTCGACGTCGGACAATGCGCGACGGCGCAGCCGCAGGCGTTCATGCGCGCGAGTTCATCCTCGCCCAGGTGGATGCCGTGGCCGAACACGGCGCCCGCGCGGCACAGGCCGTAGTGATCGTACACGTCGAGATAGTTTTTCCGCTCGGGGAAAAGGCGCAGAACCTCCTCCACCTCGCGCGTGTTTTCGCTGATGTGGGTCTGGATGAGGCAGTCGGGATTTTCCCGCGCGAGGGCGCCGGCCGCCTCCAGTTGCGCCTCGCTGCTTGTGATTGCGAAGCGCGGGGTGATCGCATACGTCAGGCGCCCGCGGCCGCGCCATTTCTCGATGAGCGCCTTGCTGTCGTCGTAGCTTGATTGCGCAGTGTCGAGCAGATCAGCCGGCGCATTGCGATCCATCATCACCTTGCCGGCCGCAATGCGCATCTTCCGCCGCTCAGCTTCCTCGAAGAGAGCGTCAACCGAATGGGGATGCACCGTGGCGTAGACGCAACTCGTGGTCACGCCGTTGCGCAGACATTCGTCCAGAAACACCCGCGCCACCCCGTCGGCGAACGCCTTGTCGGCGAAGCGGCGCTCCGTCGGGAACGTGTACGTGGTGAGCCATTCGAGCAGTTGCGCGCCGTGGGCGCCGATCATCGGCGTTTGCGGATAATGCACGTGCGCGTCCACGAACCCGGGCATGATGAGGCTGTGAGCCCCGTAAAGCCGGATCGGCAGGCGAGACGGCAACTGCTCCTTCACCTGACCGGCGGGGCCAAAGTGCGTGATTCTTCCCTCGCCAAAGGCGACGATGGCGTCTGGCTCATAGACCATCGCCGCTTCCACGCCATCGACGAACGGATCGCCGCGGAACGTGAGCGCAGGCCCGCGGATCGCGCGCGTGGGCGCAGTCGACTTGCTTAGGAAGGGTATCTTCAAGCTCATCGTCTCCGCTGCGGCGGGAGTGCCGCGAAGGTTGGTTCCAGCACTGCTCTCGTCCGCTTTACCCTTGGCCGCGTCCCGGGCCGCCCCTATCTAGGGCGACATGATCTCGCAGAAAGCCCGCTACGCTATCAAGGCGCTCATCGCTCTCGCGAGCGCGCCGCCCGGCGCTCCAGTGCAGACGCGGGAGATCGCCGAGCGCGGCGGGCGCATACCGCGCGCGTTCCTCGAGCAGATTCTGCTGGATCTGAAACGCCATCGCGTCGTTGAAAGTCGGCGGGGCAAGGTTGGAGGGTACTCCCTCACGCGCGCCCCCGGCGACCTCTCTCTGGGGGAGATCCTGCGGATCGTCGATGGGCCTATCGCGCCTTTGTCCTGCCTTTCCAAGAATTACTATCGACGCTGCGACGATTGCGAGGAGGAGGACACGTGCGCATTGCGGCTCGCCCTCATTGAGGCGTTCGAGGCTCAGGTGGCGGCGCTTGAGCGAACCACCCTCGCGGACGTGCTGGCCCGCGTGGCCGCCGCGAAGGGCGACACATCTTGGGAGGCTCCGAATTCGTTCGTAGGTGCATACATTTAACAAAATACATCCGCATATTGTGAATGCCGCCCAAAGTTCGGTCTTGTAATGTTGATTATCCTGATCAACATTATGGGAATGGAAGACGGGAGATTGAGCATGTCCAAATTGCTTGCACGCCGCGCACGCCGGCCCAAGGCGGCTGCTGCGCGCCTCGCCGCCGAGATTCTGGCCACGGCGGCGGCGTTCGCCATTGTGCTGTTCGCCGCCTTCGGGGCGCGGGCGCAGACCCAGCTCCTCAATGTTTCGTACGATCCAACCCGCGAGCTTTATCGCGCAGTCAACGCCGCTTTCGTGGCTGAATGGCGCAAGGCGACAGGGCAGACGCTGACTATCCGCCAGTCCCATGGCGGCTCCGGCGCGCAGGCCCGCACCGTGATTGACGGCTTGCGCGCCGACGTGGTGACGCTGGCGCTGTCCGGCGACATCGACGCTATCGCCGAACGCGCGAAGCTTCTGCCGGCGGATTGGCAGGCGCGTCTGCCCCACAACTCCGCTCCGTACACGTCGACCATCGTGTTCCTTGTGCGCAAGGGAAACCCGAAGGGCGTTCGCGACTGGGGCGACCTCGCGCGGCCGGGCGTCTCCGTCATCACGCCCAACCCGAAAACGTCTGGCGGCGCGCGCTGGAACTACCTGGCCGCCTGGGCGTGGGCCGAGCGCCACTTCAAGGACGAGGCGAAGGTGCGCGAATACATCGGCGCAGTGCTGCGCAACACGCCTGTGCTCGACACCGGGGCGCGGGGCTCCACCACCACATTCGCCCAGCGCGGCATTGGCGATGTGTTCCTGTCGTGGGAGAACGAGGCGTTCCTCGCGCTGGCCGAATTCGGCGCCGACAAGTTCGATATCGTGGCGCCGAGCCTCTCCATTCTGGCCGAGCCGCCCGTGGCGCTGGTGGACGCCAACGTGGACCGCAACGGCACGCGCAAGGCCGCGCAGGCGTATCTGGAGTTCCTCTACACCCCCGCCGCGCAGGCCCTGATCGCGAAACATCATTACCGGCCGCGTCTGCCCCAGCATGCCGAAGCCGCGGATCTGGCCAAGTTCCCGAAGATCGAACTTGTCACCATCGACCAAGCGTTCGGCGGATGGGCGAAGGCGCAGCCGACGCACTTCGGCGACGGCGGCACGTTCGACCAGTTGTACAAGCCTGGCCGATGAGCGAGGCGCGTCCCTTTCGCTGGCGTGAGCCGAGCATCCTGCCCGGGTTCGGACTGGCCTTTGGCGTGCTCGCTGCGGGCCTGTCCGTTCTCATTCTCATTCCGCTCGCCGCGCTTGTCCTCAAGGCCGCGAGCGCCGGGCCTGCGGACATCGTCGCCATCGCCACAGCGCCGCGCACCATTGCAGCGCTGCGGCTTTCGTTTGGCGCGGCGTTTGTCGCTGCGCTGGTGAACGCGGTCTTCGGCCTGCTCATCGCGTGGGTTCTGGTGCGTTACCGCTTCCCCGGCCGTCGGTTCGTGGATGCGGCGGTTGATCTTCCGTTCGCGTTGCCGACCGCTGTCGCGGGCATTGCGCTGACGGCGCTGTGGGCTGGCAACGGCTGGCTGGGCTCGCTCGCGGCCTCGTTCGGCGTCAAGGTCGCCTACACGCCGCTGGGGGTGATGATCGCGCTGATCTTCGTCGGCCTGCCGTTCGTGGTGCGCTCGGTGCAGCCGGTGCTCGCGGACGCGCAGCGCGACGTGGAGGAAGCCTCCGCGCTGCTGGGCGCCACCCGTTGGCGCACGGTGTTCTGCGTCATTCTTCCCAATGTGCTCCCGGCCTTGCTGACCGGGTTCACCCTCGCGTTCGCGCGCGCCATCGGCGAGTACGGTTCAGTCATCTTCATCGCGGGCAATGTGCCCATGGTGTCGGAAATCGCCCCGCTGCTGATCGTTATCCGTCTTGAGCAGTTCGATTATGCAGGCGCGGCGGTGGTGGGCGTGCTGATGCTGGCCGCCTCGCTGGTGTTGCTGTTGCTCATCAACGCCCTTCAGGCCTGGAGCCGCAGGAGGCTTGGATATGTCTAGCGCATCAAGTCTCGGGGCGACCTCGCGCCGCGCCGCAGCGCGCACGCCGTCGGCCCTGCGCGAAAGCTCGCTCGTCAGCGGGACGTTGATCGTTCTGGCGCTGGGCTTTCTGCTGCTCTTTTTGTTTCTGCCGCTCATCGCGGTGTTCGTGGAAGCCTTTCGGCGGGGCTTCGCCGCCTACTTTGAAGCAATCACGGAGCCCGATGCACTGGCGGCCATGCGCCTCACGCTGCTGATCGCGGCCATCGCCGTGCCGCTCAACGTGGTGCTGGGCGTGGCGGGCGCGTGGGCTGTGGCGCGCTTCGAGTTTCGCGGCAAGAGCGTGCTGGTGAGCCTGATTGATTTGCCGTTCTCGGTGTCGCCGGTGATCGCAGGTCTCGTCTATGTGCTGCTGTTCGGCGCGCAAGGCTATTTCGGTCCTTGGCTGCGGGCCAATGGCGTCGAGATCATCTTCGCGGTTCCGGGCATCGTGCTTGCGACGATGTTCGTCACGTTTCCGTTCGTCGCGCGCGAGTTGATTCCGCACATGGAGACGTTGGGCTCCACGGACGAGGAGGCGGCGCTGACGCTCGGCGCTTCGCCATGGCGCACGTTCTTTATGGTGACGTTGCCGAACGTGAAGTGGAGCCTGCTCTACGGCGTGCTGCTCTGCAACGCGCGCGCCATGGGCGAATTTGGCGCTGTAGCGGTGGTGTCCGGCCGCATCCGCGGGGTCACTACGACGATGCCGCTGCATGTGGAGATTCTCTACAACGAATACATGGGCGCCGCCGCCTTCGCCGTCGCCTCGCTGCTGGCCCTGCTGGCCCTCGTCACCCTCGCGGCCAAAGCTCTCCTGGAATGGCGCTACGCCGAAGAGATCGCCGCAACCCGTCACACGTCATAGGAACGCCGCCCATGCCGGTCTCCCTTTCAATTGAGAATCTGGACAAGCGCTTCAACGGCGTCCCGGCGCTGCGCGGCGTGTCGCTTGATGTTGCGCCCGCGGAACTTGTAGCGCTGCTTGGCCCGTCGGGTTCCGGAAAGACGACTCTGCTGCGCGCCATTGCAGGACTTGAGGAGCCGGAGGCGGGCAGGGTGCTCTTCGACGGCGTTGATTCAGGAACGCTGAGCCTGCGTGACCGTCGCATTGGCTTCGTTTTTCAGCACTACGCGCTTTTCCGACATTTGACCGTGTTCGAGAACATCGCCTTCGGCCTGCGCGCCCGGCCGCGTGCGCAGCGCCCGGCTGAGGCGGAGATCCGCTCCCGTGTTCTCGCGCTGCTGGAGCTGGTGCAACTCGAAGGTTATGATCGGCGCTTCCCGTCTCAGCTCTCCGGAGGGCAGCGCCAGCGCGTGGCGCTTGCGCGTGCGCTCGCAATCGAGCCGCGGGTGCTGCTGCTGGACGAGCCGTTCGGCGCCCTCGACGCGAAGGTGCGCAAGGATCTGCGCCGCTGGCTGCGCGAACTGCACGCGCGCACGGGCAACACTACACTGTTTGTCACTCACGATCAGGAAGAGGCGCTGGAGCTGGCGGATCGCGTGGCGATCCTCAACGGCGGACGCATCGAGCAGGTGGGCACGCCGGACGACGTGCTCGACCATCCCGCGACGCCGTTCGTCTGCGAGTTTCTGGGCGAGGCCAATCGTATTCCAGTGACAGTGTCTGGCGGCTCCGCCTACTTTGCGGATCGTCCCATTCTTCGCGGCCTCACGCAAAATCAGTCCGGGTGCGCCTCGCTGTTTGTGCGGCCGCAACATGTGCATCTTGCAGAGGACGGGCCTGCGACTCTCCCAGGACGAGTCGCCGCCGTGCGCCGCCACGGCGCTCACCGGCGCCTTGAGGTGGCGGTGAATGGCGCGCCAAAGCCTGTGGAACTGGACATCGCCTCGCAGGAGCCGCCAGCGCCGGGCGAAACTGTGGCCCTGCGGATCGCCCGGGGGCACGTGTTTTCGGTTTGAGGGGTGGGAATTGAGTGTCCGGCCTTCAAGCTCGCATCAAGGAGATTTGCGCGAGGCGTTTTCACGCACGTAAACGTAGGTGGGCTTTTTCCCATCCTTGATTTTCAGGATATCGCCACTCAAGTTGATCCTCATTGATCCCGAGGGTTTCCCGTCCTTGACGTAGACGCAATTAACGCCGTTATCTTCATTGATTTTATTGATCGAGCAGCGAATGCTGTCTCGCATAACCATCCATGCGTTGTTCTGGATAGTTAGTCTTGGAACAAACGCGGACATTATCGCGATCGACTTGTCGCCCTCCGAGCCCTTCGGAAAATCTGGCTCTTTTCGTGTCAGGTCCGAACTCAGTGTCCACTCGCCATTTGCATCTGGTTTTGTGCAAGCAGACGTCAGGATGATCGTGATGAGGAGGATGATCCGATATGGCATAACATTTCTCAGCTTTTTGGGCGCCTGGAGCGGGAAGCAACCTGACTGAACCAATCTGACCGCTCTGGAACTCTTTTTGAACGCGCTGATGACGATCTCGTCTTCCGCTGCGCCGTCGCAGGTGAGGTCAGTCCACGCGCCGGGCCGCCGTCACCTCGACCTCAACCTTGAATTCCGGCCGCGTGAAGCCTGACACGACTACCAGTGTGGACGCGAAGGCGTCGCCGCTGACATAGCGGCTGCGCACGCGGCCATAGATCGGGAAGTAGGCTCTGTCGGTCGTGAAGGCGTTGAACCGGACCACATCCTGCAGCGTCATGCCGGCCTCTGCGAGGATCGCCTTGATGTTTTCAAAGCAGAGGACCGCTTGCGCCTCCACGTCCTCCGGGATTTCGTCGTTCGGTCCGACCCCGAGTTGACCGGAGGTGAAGACGAGCCGCGCCCCCGGCTCTACGGCGACCCCGTGGCTGTAGGCGGCGAGGGGTGCGGGGATGGAGGCGGGGTTGAGTTTGCGATGTGCCATGGCTTCCGTCCTTTTATTGTCTATCTAGCCTTCCTATGATCCGGTTGGAATCGGATTTGCCTGCCTGTCCCCATCGATCCGTCCGGAGCCTTTTCGTGCCTGTTTCAATTCCCAAGACATCCCGCTACTGGCTTCGGCAGGTGAGCGTGCCCCTCGCCCTCACCGCCGGAGAGGGCTTCCCGCAGGCTTTCGCCGGTGACGCGCTGGTTCGCGCTGCAATCCTCGTCGCGGACGGCAAGATCGCGCGCATCGTCGCCGAGCCGCTCGCCTCTGCCGAAGAGGCTCCGTCGGTCGATTGCGGCGGACAACTTGTGTTGCCGCGTTTCGTGGATGTGCACACCCACCTCGACAAGGGACATATTCTCGGCCGGGCCGCGAACACCAGCGGCACTTTCTACGGCGCTTTGACTACAGTTGCGGCAGATCGGGAGGCCAACTGGACGGCGGCTGACGTGCGCGCGCGAATGGATTTCGCCCTGCGCTGCGCCTTCCATCATGGCTCCGGGGCCGTGCGCACGCATCTCGACAGTCTGGGCAAGCAGGCTGGCATCTCATGGCCCGTCTTCGACGAGCTGCGGGCGGAGTGGAAGGGGCGCATCGCGCTGCAGGCGTCCGCGCTGTTCCCGCTCTCGACCGCGTGGGAGGATCCAGAGGATTTCCGCAACATACTAAAGCACGTCGTCAAGTATGCCGGCATTCTCGGCGCCGTGACCTACCGCGGAGAGCCATTGACCGGGCAGGTCGATGCTGCGCTCGACATGTTTATCGACGCTGCGCAGGCCAATGGCCTCGAACTCGACTTCCACGTCGATGAAAGCGACTCGCCGGACGCGCGCAGCCTCGAGAAGATCGCCGATGCCGTGCTGCGCAAGAAGTTTTCGGGGCGCGTGCTGGTGGGACATTGCTGCTCGCTGGCCCTGATGGACGATGGGGACCGCGCCCGCGTGATTGAGAAGCTCGCGGCGGCGAAGATCGCCGTCGTGTCGCTTCCCATGTGCAACATGTATTTGCAGGACCGCGTCTCGGGCCGCACGCCCCGCTGGCGCGGGGTGGCGCCGTTGCATGAGCTGGACGCCGCCGGCGTGTTCACCATGGTCGCTTCCGACAACACCCGTGATCCCTTCTACGCCTATGGCGATCTGGATGGCGTGGAGGTGTTCCGCGAGGCGACGCGCATTTTGCACTTCGACCATAGCGAGCGGCCCTGGCTGGAAAGCGTGACGCGTCGTCCCGCCGCGCATATGGGGCTGGCAGACGCAGGCCGCCTTGCGCCCGGGCTGAGCGCCGATCTCATTCTCTTTTCGGCCCGCACCCTGAACGAATGGTTGTGCCGCCCGCAGACCGATCGCCTTGTCCTGCTCGCCGGCGAGGCAATCCAGAGCAGCCTGCCGGACTACGCCGAACTCGACCGCCTTTCCGCCTGAGGACGCCAAATGCGTTACGACATCGCCACGCTGAAATCCCGTCTCGGAGCCATCAAGACGGACGACAACGCCGCCATCCTCAGGCAGAAGAGCCGCGATTTCTTTTGGTACTCGCCGACGCTGAAGCGTCAGCTCGATGGTGTTGTCGGCGATCTAGTCGTCGCGCCAAAGAGCATCGATGAGGTGGCGCACACGCTCGCCGCCTGTCACGCGCTGGGGATTCCTGTCACCCCGCGCGGCGCGGGCACAGGAAACTATGGGCAGGCCATGCCGCTCTCGGGCGGCGTGCTGCTCGACCTCTCGGCCATGAACGCCGTGACCTCCATCGGGCTGGGGCGTGTGGTGACCGAGCCGGGCGCGCTGCTCACCGACATTGACCACCAGACCCGGGCCGCCAGTGGACAGGAACTGCGCATCCATCCCTCCACCTACCACACAGCCACCATCGGCGGTTTCATCGCCGGCGGTTCTGCAGGCGTCGGCTCCATCCGCTGGGGCGGGCTGCGCGACGCCGGCAACATCATCCGCCTCAAGGTTTTGACCATGGAGGCCAGTCCCCGCGTGCTTGAGTTGACGGGAGACGACATCCACAAGGTGAGCCACGCCTACGGCACCAACGGCGTGATCGTCGAATGCGAAACGCCGCTCGCTCCCGCCTATCCCTGGGTGGACGTGATGTTCGCCTTCGACGACCTGCGCGAAGCAACTGAATTCGCCAACGCGCTTGGTGAGCAGGATGGGCTTCTGCTCAAGGAACTGGCGGTGATCGCCGCCCCTGTTCCGCATGACTGCTTCCTGCGCCACCGCAAGTTCATCACGCGCACGCAACACGTGGTCATTCTGATGGTCGCGGATTTCGCCATGTCGTCGTTGCTGGCGTATGCAAAACGCTGGAAGGGCGCGCAACTGGCCATGCGTGCGGACACGCTCTCACCCGAAGACAAGAAGGGCCTGCCTGCGGCCTTCGAGCTGACATGGAACCACACGACTCTTCGAGCGCTGCGCATCGATCCTTCTATTACCTATCTGCAGGTGCTGTATCCGTTCCCCAATCAGGTGGAGTTGGTGCAGAAGATCCACGCGCATTTCGGGGATGAGGTTCCCTGTCACCTTGAGTTTGTGAAGTTCGACGGCAAGGTGACCTGCTTTGGCCTGCCTCTCGTGCGCTTCACCACGGAGGAGCGGCTGGAAGAAATCATGCGCATCCATGAAGACATGGGCGCGCCGATCTTCAATCCGCACCGCTACACGCTTGAGGAAGGCGGCATGAAGCAGACGGACCAGATTCAGCTGGCCTTCAAGCGCGACGCCGACCCGCAGGGGCTTCTCAATCCCGGCAAAATGATCGCGTGGGAGGATCCCAACTACGACTGGTCAAGCGGCAAGACCTTCCTGTTCAAAGGCCTCGCCGGGGCGTGACGCGGGCGGGTTCTTCTGCGGCGGGATTGCGGAACGAACCAATGAAAATTCTGCTTGTTTATTGCCACCCAAATCCGGAGAGCTTCACCGCCGCCGTCAAGGCGACCGCGCTGGAGGCGCTGATACGCGCCGGCCATACGGTGGACGTGCTGGATCTTTATGCCGAAGGCTTCGAGCCGGTGATGAGCCGCGCCGAACGAGAAAACTATCACACGCCAGGCATCAACCGGGCGCCGGTCGAAGCGCACCTTGCGCGGATCCAGGCTGCCGACGGTCTGCTGTTCGTCTATCCCACATGGTGGTACGCGCAGCCGGCGATGCTGAAGGGCTGGCTCGATCGCGTGCTCGTGCCGCATGAGGCCTTCACCATGCCGCAAGGCGATTTGCCCATTCGCGGCCTGATGACCAACATCCGTTTTCTCGGGGTGCTGACGAGCCTGGGTTCGCCGCGATGGTGGTGGTGGCTGACGGGCCGGCCGGGTCGGCGCATCCTGTTGACGGGTATCCGGGCGCTTTGCAAGCCGCGGTGCAGGACGTTGTGGCTCGCCCTGCACCGGATCGACGTGGTGGGCGAGGCGGAGCGCAACGCGCACCTCGCGAAAGTCTGCCAGAAACTGGAGCGGCTTTGATGGAGCGGCCGATGTGGGCCGCGCCAGACCTCAGGCCAACTGCGCCAGCGGAAACCGCGTCACATCCTCCAGCAGTTCGATGAAACGGTCCGTCTGGAAGTCGACCGCCTGACGCCCCTTCTCGGCCGTCGCCAGATGAGCCTCTCCCGCGACGCCCTCAGGATGGTTGTCCTCGGCGATCCAGGCCATGGAGGTGAAACCGGTGACCCGCAGTTGCTTGTATTCGGCGGCGTACCGGATTGCGTTGGGAGCGAAGTCCACCGCTTGCGACATGTCCACGCGCGTGGGCGCGAAATGCAGCATGACGGACGTCTCGAAATCGCCGCCATGGATGCCGTACGTGTTCTCCCGGTCGGAGAACAGCCCTGCAGGCACGCCGAGCCGTCGCCATGAGGTTTGCGCGACGAGCATCTGGCAGCGCACGCGAAGTTCTCTCGCCACGATGCCCTGAACCTCGACGTTGCCGCCATGGCTGTTGACGATCACCAGCTTGCGCAAACCAGCGCGGGCGACGCTCTCGCCGATCTCGGTCCATGCCGAGATGAGGGTCTGGGCTGTCAGAGTCACGGTGCCTGGATCGCGCAGATGCTCGTTGGATTTCCCCACGGCCTGAACCGGGAGGAACAGCACGTCGAGATGCGCCGGAAGCTTTTTCATCACCGCATCGCACATGCCCTGCGCGATGATGCTGTCGGTGCCCACCGACAGGTGCGGCCCGTGCTGTTCGATAGCGGCGATCGGCAGCACGACCACTGTCTTTTCAGGATCGAGCTTCTGGAAGTCGCGGGAGGTCAGATCGAACCAATGAAGTTTACGCATGATCACCTCACTGCGGAGAGTTCGCGGACGACGCGGGCGAGGAACGCTTTTCGGTGCGCCTCGGTCGCGACATTCATGTGATAAAGAGCAAGATAGCGAACGCGCGCCGAGCGCGCCACGAACCAGCGTAGATACCGCGTGACCATCATCTTCGGCGGATTGCCGACCACGAAGGCCCGCCAGCGGTCGCGTCCATAGGTCGAAATCCCGACCACATGCCGGATCTGCTGCAGAAGCGGCTTCGCACAGGCCGGGTCGCTGAGATCAAACGTGATGCCTGGCGAAAACAACCTGTCGAAGAAGCCTTTCAGCATGGCTGGAAAGCCAAAACACCAGGTTGGGAACTGCACCACAAGAGCCTCGGCGCTGTAGAGCCGGGCCACATAACCTTCGACGCCTTTCCGGTTGAGGGTGACGTCGTGATACTCGCGCCGCATCTGGGCGGTGAGGACCGGCTCGAAGCCTTCGGCGTAGAGATCGCAGAGATCGACCTCGTGACCGTTGGCGCGCAACGCCGCCACGCCGGCGTCGCGGATTGCGGCGTGGAAGCTGTCGTCGAGCGGATGACAATAAAGATAAAGAACCCTCATGCCTTCACGGGCACGTAGGATTTCATCTTGCCCGGGTTGAGAAGGCCATAGGGATCGACCTCGGCCTTGTAGCCCGACTGATCGGCATCAACCCGTTTGTGGCGCGAGCCATCCTCAAGTGAAATCACGTGCGGATTGGCGATCATCACACCGTGCGCCTCGTGAGCGTCGATGATTTCGTAGAGCCGCTCCTTCGTCGTGTAGCGGATCACCGGCAGGGCGCTCGCCGAAAGGTTGCCGCCGAAGCGAATGAACTCACAATGCGGGATCAGTTCATTGGGGAACATCGCAGCAGTCTCAAGGATCGACTGCCGGACGCGGTCATGCGGGTACAGGCATTGCAGATAGGTGACCGTGCGATCGGTCTTCAACATCTGCAACGTGGTGTGGTTCCAGGTGTACTCATAGAGCGGAGTCGAACCGGACTCCTCGCGGGTGGGCGTTTCAAGCGTAATGACGCCCCCCAGCGGCGTGACGATGTCGCGGAAGCTTTCGAGCGACGCCTCGGCGACCATGCAGGCCAGAATATGCTTGCCCTGCGGGCAGTGCGGCTTCAGTTGGCCAAAGTAGTCGGGCAGGGGCCATGCAATGCCGCTGATCAGTTTCTTGATGACGCCGTCAGCGGTGGCTGCGGCGTAGCCTGCGTCGAGAAGCTTCGAGAAGTCGTCGAACGCAACGATCACGTCATACCACGGCCACGCGGGCCCCAGCGGCATCTCGAGGGTCGTGATGATGCCTGTGGTGCCATAGGCGCGGTTGATCTTCTGGGCGGCGTCGCCGCGCAGCTCGATCACCCGCGGTTCGTCCTCAAGCGTGACGATCCGGGCGGCGAGGATGTTCCCGGGCTCCCGCAAACCGCCGTAGGTCACCGAGCCGACGCCGCCGGAGCCGCCGGCGACAAAGCCGCCGATGGTGGCGGTGCGCTTGGTGGAGGGATGCAGGCGGATTTCCTGCCCGTGGGGCTTCAGCTCTGCGTCGAGCTTGCCCATCATCAGGCCTGCGCCGCACCGGACCCGCCCGGGCTTCACCCACTCAATCTCGGCGAAGCCGGTCATATCGAGAAGCACGCCGCGCTCCATCGGCACGGCCTGGCCATAGTTGCCGGTGGCGCCCCCGCGCGGGGTGATCGGCACGCGATGGCGCACGCACGCCTTCGCCAGCCGCAGGAGGTCGTCCTCGTTCCGGGGCGCCACGATGACGTCGGCGCTCTTGTTCGCCAACTCCTCGTTGAGGATCGGCGAATACCAGAAGAAATCGCGGCTTTTGCGACGGACGACCCGCTCCTCGGTGACCACGGGAACGTCGCCCAGGCTGTCAATCACAGCTTGGACAGATGCGGGCAGGGCGACGCTTTCGGCGGACACAGGGCGGGCAGGGATGTTCATGGCGCAGGATCTCCGGAGCCGCCGCAAGGGCCGGCGTTTGCTCTTCATTTAGCACGCGCGGCGCCAGCGGCCACATCGTACGCAAAGATCTGCGCACGACTTTTCTTCCAAGAGGGGGCGGTTACCCGTCGCCAGGCCTGGCAAGCGTCGGCGCCAGTAGCGCACTGGGTATAGCCGCCAGTAATTTCACCAGAATGGCGCCTAATTCAGTTGCGGTTCGCACGTTTATGCGGCATCTCGGCGTAACGCACCATAGCGCGCGCCCCTGTCAGTGCTCTTTCTCGCCCGGCACGAGCATTGCAGCCTAGACCTTACGCCAGCCATACGGGGCGAATTGTGGAGCAGAAGCTCTGAGGGAGACCGAACCCATGATGATGAAGTATCGCCTCAATCGTCGCGCTGCGCTTGGGCTGCTCGGCGGTACGACCGCCTCCATGCTCATCCCCATGCCCGGCGCCCGCGTAAGCGCGCAGACGTTGGACAAGGTGAGTTACCAGACCAACTGGCGCGCGCAGGCCGAGCACGGCGGGTTTTACTACGCGCTGGCTAACGGCATTTACAAAAAGTACGGCATTGACGCGGACATCCGCATGGGTGGTCCGCAGCAAAATCCCTCGCAACTGCTGCTGGGCGGCCGCGTGGACATGATCATGTCCAACTCGTTCGAGGCCATTCGCTACGTCGAGCAGAACCTCCCGTTCCTCTGCATCGCGTCGATCTTCCAGAAGGATCCGCAGGTCCTTATCTGCCACCGCGGCGTCGGCAACGACAGCTTCGAGCAGCTCAAGGGCAAGCCTATTCTGGTCGGCGGCGCGGGCCGCACGTCCTACTGGCCGTTCCTGAAGGCGAAGTTCGGCTACCGGGATGAGCAGATCCGCCCGTACACGTTCAACATGGCGCCCTTCCTCGCGGACAAGAACATCTGCCAGCAAGGCTTCCTGTCATCGGAGCCGTTCGCGATCATGAAGGAAGGCGGCGTTGACCCCCTCGTTCACCTGATCGCAGACGCCGGCTTTGCGAACTATAACACGACCATCAACCTCTCCCGGAAAATGGCGGACGAGAAAAAGGATCTCGTGCAGCGCTTTATGACGGCTTCCCTCGAGGGATGGGCGGCCTACATGAAGGGCGGCCCCGAGAACGCGTCGGCCAACGCGCTGATCAAGCGCGACAACCCGGATATGACCGATGAAAAGATCGCGTATGCGGTGAAGGTCATGAATGAGAAGGGCATCGTCATGTCGGGCGACGCGCTCAAGCTGGGCGTCGGCGCCATGACGGACGCGCGCTGGGCCACCTTCTACAAGGACATGACCGAGGCGGGCGTGTTTCCGGCGAACCTCGACGTGAGGCGTGCCTACAGCCTTGAATTCATCAACAAGGGCGTCGGCATCTGATGACCATGGCGCAGAATTTGGGTTCTGCAACGGGACGAGCGGCCAGGCGGCCCCTCGTCTCCGTGCGCCAGATCTCGAAAAAGTTCTCGAACGGGACACTCGCGCTGCGCGACGTGGACCTCGATCTCTTTCCCGGCGAGTTCGTCAGTCTGCTCGGCCCGTCGGGGTGTGGCAAATCCACGTTGCTCCGGCTGATCTCGGACCTCTCCACGCCGTCGGCCGGGACTATTGAATGGCCGGGCGCGGAGAGCGCCGACGCCTATGGTCGACCCGAGCACAGCCTCGGATTCGTGTTTCAGGAGCCGACTCTCCTGCCGTGGGCGCCGACGCTCGACAACGTAACTCTGCCGTTGCGCCTCAAGAAGATGAACCGGACCGAGGCGAACCAGCGGGCCGCCGCGATGCTCGATCTTGTGGGCCTCAAGGGCTTCGAGAAGAGTTATCCGCGTGAGCTGTCCGGCGGCATGAAAATGCGTGTGTCCATCGCCCGCGCTCTCGTGACCGAGCCGAAAGTGCTTCTCATGGACGAGCCTTTCGCGGCGCTCGACGAGATCACCCGTCACAAACTCAACGATGACCTGTTGATGCTCTGGCAGCGGAACCGGTTTACGGCGGTGTTTGTGACCCATTCGGTGTTCGAGAGCGTTTTCCTGTCTGAGCGCATCGTCGTGATGGCCGCCCGCCCTGGCCGGGTGATGAGCGAACTGATGGTCGATGCGCCATTTCCACGCGACAACCTGTTCCGAACCTCTCCCGAATATGCGCATCTGTGCCGCCTTGGCTCTGACGCGCTGAAGAAGGCGATTGACGCATGAGCGAAGCTGGGCTTGCGTTGCCGAATGCGCGTGGCACCGATCAGGACACCGCCCCGGTGTTTGCCGAGGAGGCGCGAATCCTTGGGCTTCCCAAAAGCCGCTGGCCGGGCATTCTTGCTCCCATTGTGGTTGGCGTCATCATGCTCGTCGCATGGGAAGGGCTCGTTCGGTATAAAAACATACCTGCCTATTTATTCCCTGGCCCACTTGTGATCATCGAGACTCTGCTCTCCGATTGGGCCACTCTTTCGGTCGCGCTCTGGATCACCCTGCGCATCACGTTCGCGGCGCTCATCGCGGCTGTCCTTCTGGGCGGAGCGCTTGCGATCCTGTTCACACAGTCAAAATGGATGGAGCGCTCGCTGTTTCCCTATGCGGTGATCCTGCAGGTTACGCCGGTTGTCGCGATCGCGCCGCTTATCATTATCCTCGTGGGCGACGTCAATTTGTCCCTGTTGATCTGCGCATGGATCGTCGCGTTCTTCCCAATTCTCTCCAATACGATCCTTGGACTGAACTCGGCGGATCATAATCTTGTGGCGCTGTTTCAACTTTATGGCGCCAGTCGCTGGCAGACGCTTCGATACCTGCGGCTGCCCGCTTCGCTGCCCTATTTTCTGGGCGGACTGAAGATTTCCGGTGGCCTTGCGCTGATCGGCGCTGTGGTCGCGGAGTTCGTCGCCGGGTCCGGGGGCTCGGCGTCTGGTCTCGCCTATCGCATTCTTGAGTCCAGCTATCAGTTGAAGATCCCGCGTATGTTCGCAGCGTTGCTCTTGATCTCGCTTTCCGGAATCGCGATCTTCCTGGCGACAAGCTGGCTGTCACACCGCCTTCTGTATCGCTGGCATGAGAGCGCGTTGAAGCGGGATACCTAGGGCATTTCCCGGCCAGGCGTATGCCGTTTGGACGTAAGAAAAATCGGGATAACAATAAATTAGAGCGGACGACCTGACGCAATCAGGTCGGTTTCCGCTCTAATGCCAAATTGTGAACGCCTTCTTGCAGGCGCGAAACTGGGCATGACTAATGTGTTTACACACGCTCGTATTTTTCTATTTGAAATCACAAAAACGTTACGTGTCGATGTGGCGCTTTTCTTGTCGTTGCGTGGAGGTTAAACTAAAATTATGTTTGGCCTTCCGTGAGTTGAGCCACGCAGATCGGATAACGTTGAGGTTGATGATGAGAAATACAGGGCGGGCTAAAATCAATCTGGCCATCATTGGTCTGCTGGCCTCCGTGGCTTTGTTGAGTCCAGGTGCTGCGCATGCACAAACAGATTTGAGTAAAGTGAAGTGCAGCGAATTCTCGCAAATACTGCAGAGTAAAGATCACGAGCAGGAAATTGCTGGTGCGCTCTTCATGGGCTACCTTTGGGGCCTATATAAAGAGGATGATGAGTCTGCGATTATTGGGACTCGGTCAGATAATCAGAAACTTGCAAGACTGGGACAGTTTTGCCAAAGGAACCCGGATGTAGATGTTATAACTGCGGCCGATAAGGTATTCCCGACTAACTGATATAAGTAACGTGAGTCTGTAAGCCACAGTCTGCTGCCGGCTAAGCATTTCACGGCTCTCTTGGAGCATTTACCGTCCAACCGGTATCGACTTGGACGGTAAATGCTTCAACGCGTCAGGCGAACTGATCCAGCCACACTCGTGTCATAACCGCTGAGCAGTTCTGCATGGCGGTGGAGTTCTGGCGCGCGCATGAGCGACAGCAGCGCCTGCACGCCCGGTTCGAAATAGGTGCGGCGGCGCATGGCAAGATCGAAATGCTCCCAGGCCAGAGGCACGAATCCGAGCCCATGCGCATTGGCGGCGGCACGGGTCGCCACGCCGCAATCGGCGTCGCCTGCTCGAATTGCGAAGGCAAGGTCATCGCCGGTCGTAAATGTGGATGGCAGCAGGTTTAGCCGCTCTGTCGATGAATGGGCGGCCGCCATGAGCTTCACAAGCAACAATTGCGCGCCGGCGCCGGCCTGCCGCGCCGCAAAACGCGCCTTTAATCTTTCCGCATCGGCCAAGGACGATAACGCCAGCGGATTGCCCGGCGCGACGAGCAGACCTTCTTCACGTCGCGCGAAGGCAATCACCACTGCGTCATGCAGATGCTGGGCCGCTGCGACAGCCGTCAGGTTGGCGTCGCCCTCGTCGATCGCATGCATATGAATAGCCGCGATGGCCACTTCATTGGCGGCGAGCTTCGCCAGCCCTGCTTCAGAGCCAATGCTGAGCAGCGCAAGGCCGGAACCGGCGCGCCGTAGCGCCCATTCCAGTAGCGGATCATGGCTTCCACCGACGATGGGCGGCGCGTCCTGCGCCACAAACCCATGAGGCTTCGCCATCCCGGCCTCGATCCAGCGGTCGAGGGCGGCGCGCGGGAACAGCCATTTGCCCGTCACTTTCGAGCAGGGGACCGCGCCATTCGCGACCAGTTCATAGAGCTTGCGCTCCCGGATGCCGAGATAGGCGGCGGCGTCTTCGGTGTTCAGGTATGGATTGGCGTAAGGCTGCATTTGTCTGCATCTATTCCGGTGAAGAATTTTTGTACTGAATTCATCTGGTATCCGTCAAGATGGCGCTCTAAATGACCCGCTCATGGACGTGTCATCGGCCTTCGGGGCAGCATTTTCCCTCATTGTCAGCCTGGATCCGCAATTTATGCAGATCGTCGGGCTTTCGCTCCGCGTCACGCTAACCGCCGTTCTGCTGGCGGCCTTGATCGGCCTGCCTTTGGGGGCGCTTCTGGCGGTGACCCGCTTTCCCGGGCGCTCAGCCATCGTCGTTCTCGTCAATGGACTCATGGGCTTGCCCCCTGTTGTCGCAGGCCTGATCGTGTTCTTGCTGCTGTCGCGCTCGGGGCCTCTCGGGGGGCTGGGCTGGCTGTTCTCGCCGACCGCGATGGTGATTGCGCAGACACTGCTTGTGCTGCCTATCGTCATTGCGCTGACGCGCGGGACCATCGACGACTTGTGGAGTGAGTACCGCGAGCACCTGACTTCGCTGGGCCTCACCGGCTGGCGGGCGATCCCTACGCTGCTTTGGGATGGGCGTTTTGCACTGGCCACAGGGCTTCTGGCCGGCTTCGGGCGCGCCAGCGCAGAGGTTGGCGCGGTGCTGATCGTCGGCGGCAACATCGCCGGTTACACGCGCACGATGACCACGTCGATTGCGCTGGAGACATCCAAGGGCGATTTGCCGCTCGCTTTGGGGCTGGGGCTTGTCCTTATCTTCCTGACGCTGGCTATCAATGCCGCCGCGTATGGCGCGAGCCGCATTGGCGCGCGGTTTGCGGGGTGATGGCCATGCGGGAAACTCCAAGCATCCTGCCACTTTCTGTCCAGGGGCTGTCCTTCGAAGCGGATGGCAAGCGCCTTCTTGATAACGTCAGCTTTACGCTCCCCAAGGGCGGCGTCACCTCGATTATTGGCCCGAACGGCGCCGGCAAATCGCTCACTTTGCGGCTTTGCCACGGTTTGCTGGCGCCTTGCGAGGGCGCTGTCCGCTGGCAAGCGGAGACAGGTCGCCGCCACGCCATGGTGTTCCAGCGTCCGGTCATGCTGCGTCGGTCAGTGCGGGCCAACATCCTGCATACGCTGGGCGCCGTTGGAATGCCTGATGCGCAGTCGCGTGCTGACCGGGCGCTTGAGCGCTTCGGTCTGGCGGGTCTCGCAGATCGCCCTGCACGACGCATGTCTGGCGGTGAGCAGCAGCGTCTCGCCATTGCGAGGGCGTGGGCGCTGGAGCCAGAGGTGCTGTTCCTCGACGAGCCTTCGTCGCAACTCGACCCCGGCGCAACACGTCAGATCGAGGATGTGATTGCAGCGCTTGCCGCCGAGGGCATGACGATCCTCATGACCACCCATGACCTTGGTCAAGCGCGGCGGCTGAGCCGTCGCATCCTGTTCCTCAACCGGGGCAGGCTGGTTGAGGATTCCCCCACCGAAACCTTCTTTGCAGCCCCCGCCTCGTCTGAGGCTCGCGCTTTCATCGCCGGAGACCTGCTCTGGTGAGCCCTATCCCGTAAACGGAGGAACACGACCATGATGACCAAACGCAGTCTTCTCGTCGCAGGCATCGGCCTTGTCCTGATGTCATCTGCGCAGGCTCAAACGGCTCCGGCGCAGACCCGGTTCATCACCGTGTCATCGACCACCTCGACCACCGATTCAGGCCTGTTCACCCATCTGCTCCCGGCCTTCAGGGCCAAGACAGGCATCGAGGTCCGCGTTGTCAGCCAGGGCACCGGACAGGCGCTGGACACCGGCCGACGCGGCGATGCGGATGTGGTTTTTGTTCATGCGCGCGCGCAGGAGTTGAAGTTCGTCGAAGAGGGGTTCGGCGTCGAGCGCAAGCCTGTGATGTACAACGATTTCGTGCTTATCGGCCCGAGATCCGATCCTGCCGGCATCAGGGGTTCGAAGGATATCGCTGCTGCGTTCAAGGCCATTCAGGCGAAGGCTGCGCCATTCGTCTCGCGCGGCGATAAGTCTGGCACCCATGCTGCCGAGCTCAATCTCTGGACGGTGGCTGGCGTCGAGATCGAGAAGGCCAAGGGGTCCTGGTATCGCGAGATCGGTCAAGGGATGGGCGCGGCGCTCAACACCTCGAACGCAATGAACGCCTATGTGCTCTCCGACCGCGCCACATGGATCAATTTCAAGAACCGCGGCGATCTTGAAATCGTTGTCGAGGGCGACCGTCGCCTGTTCAATCAATACGGCGTCATTCTCGTCAATCCCGCCAGGCACCCCCACGTCAAGAAGGCTGACGGGCAGGCCTTTATCGATTGGCTGATCGGACCGGAAGGGCAGAAGTCGATCGCTGATTACAAGATCAATGGCGAACAGCTGTTCTTCGCCAACGCCAACCAGCCTGGGGCATGAGATGCGCAGTTTCACAGGCGCACTCATGTTGACCTTGGCCGCAATATCCTCCGGCAATGCTGCGGAACCTGTCTTGCTTCATGCAGCAGGCAGCTTGCGTGGCGCGCTCATTGAGGTGACGGCGGCTTTCACCCAGACGCATGGTGTGCCTGTCACGCCACGCTTTGGCCCCTCCGGTCTGTTGAAGGACGCGATAACGGGGGGAGAGAAAGCGGAGGTCTTCGCTTCTGCAAATATGAGCCACCCCCAGGCGCTCCAGCGCGAGGGTAAGTCTGGGCCCGTGGTTCTCTTTGCGCGCAACGAACTGTGCGCATTCATCCGCCCCGGCGTGGCAGCTACAACGGCTGATCTGCTGGAACGGATGCTCGACCCGACCATAAAGCTCGGAACCTCGACGCCGCGCGCTGATCCTGCCGGGGACTACGCTTTCATGGTTTTTGCCAAAGCGGAAAGTTTGAGAACCGGCTCGAAGGCGGCGCTCGAAGCCAAAGCGCTCCAACTCACCGGTGGTCCCAACAGTCCGCCTGCCTCTCCCGACAGGAATGTGTATGGGGAGCGGCTCGCAGAGGGATCGGCGGATATCTTCCTTGCTTATTGCACGAATGCTGGCGCCATCGCTCGCGAGCAGCCGGCGATCCGCATGTTGCCAATGCCCGAAGCCCTTGCGGTCGGAGCAGATTATGGACTGACCTTGGTCAACGGGGCATCGCCCAATGCCGCCAAGCTCGCCATGTTCATACTCTCGGCGGAAGGTCAGCGCATTCTTGCGCGCCATGGCTTCAGCGCTCCGGCGCTGCCGAAGGAAGGATCATGATGCACGACGGGACAGGTCCTGCCGAGATCGATGCGCTCTTTTTCGCGTGCCCTTGTGCGCGCTGTATCTCGCTCAGGACGATCCCCCACCCTATCATCACGCGGGACAAGCGCCCGCGTGAGTACTATCCCGATGGCGCAAACTCCCTGAGCGAGATCGCTGTTCTCTTGAGCTCTCTAGTGAGGGACGTCGCTCGAATTGCCAGAATCGAGGCGAAACGCTCGACGTATCGTTGTGTTGCTGGGACATCGCGTGTTGATCTGAAATCCCGCCGCTGTTCTTATGCCAGGCTTGATCCAGTCAGCTCGCACGTAGCCTACAGGGCGGTGTCATGAGAGTTACTCGCCGCTCCTTTGCTTTAGGGGCAAGCGCTGCAATCGCGATGCCCCATGTCGCCCGGGCGCAAGCGATCACCGACTCGGCTGGGCGCTCCATCCCGGTTCCTGCCAAGGTCGAGCGTGTTTTTCCCGCTGGTCCGCCTGCGGCGATCACCCACTACACATTACAACCCAAAACACTGCTGGGCTGGCCTCGCGCCAATCGCGGCCCAGAACTGGTTTATCTTGATCCGGAGGTTGGAACGCGCCCTGAACTTGGTCGGCTCACCGGGCGTGGCAACACAACTAACCTGGAAGTCCTGCTCCACCTGAGGCCGGACATCATCATTGATATTGGTTCGACAGCGCGAACATTCGCCGAAACCGCCGACCGGGTACAGGCGCAGACCGGCATTCCCTATGCTTTGCTGGATGGTCGTTTCAGCTCCATTCCTGAAAGCTATCGCCTGCATGGCCGGCTCGTTGGCGAGGCGGCTCGGGCGGAAGACTTGGCCCGCTTCTGCGACCAGATCATTCGCACCTGCCAGTCCCGCGTTGCAGCCGTGCCGCCCGAAAAGCGCCCCCGCGTCTACTTTGCCCGCGGCCCACGTGGGCTGGACACCGGCCTTGGAGGCTCAATCAACGTCGAGACGATTGAGTTCATGGGGGCTGTCAACGTCGCTGGGCAGACTCGTGGGGGGCTTGCCGCCGTATCCCTTGAGCAAGTTCTGGCTTGGGATCCGGAGGTGATCATCACAATCGATCAGGACTTTGCTGCCAATTTCCGCAGAGATCCATCTTGGCAAGGCGTCAGAGCTGTGCGCGACGGCCGCGTTCACCTGTCGCCAAAGCTTCCTTTCGGCTGGGTTGATTTTCCGCCCGCAGTCAACCGCATGCCGGGTCTGATCTGGCTGGGCAAGCTGCTCTATCCGAGCCTCTTTCCGGAAGACCTGACGGCGTTTGCCCGTGACTTCCATAGCCTTTTCTATCACCGCACACCAACGGATGCGCAAATAGCTTTCATGCTCGAAGGACGCGGATGACCGCCCGTTTCGGCGCCTTTGGCGGGATCACGATCGGTCTCATCCTCCTTCTGTTGGGGGTTGCGGTGGCGTTCTCGGTTGGCCGCTTCCCAATTAGCATTGGCGATCTCGTACTAGCGCTCTGGTCGAAGCTCCTTGGCCAGCCTTCAGGACTGCCGCCCGCTGTCGAGGCGGTCATTTTCAACATCAGGGGGCCTCGTGTGCTGGCGGCCATCCTGTGTGGCGCCGCGCTCGCGGTCGCGGGCGCCGCCTTCCAGGGCCTGTTTCGTAATCCTCTAGTATCGCCCGATATTCTCGGGGCATCTTCGGGCGCTGCGCTGGGGGCCATCCTTGGCATCTTTTTCTCCTTGGGCGTCTTCGCCATTCAGGCGCTGGCGTTTGCCGGCGGGCTTGTCGCAGTGGCGCTCGTCTACCTGATTGGATCCTCGATCCGCTCTGGCGACGTTGTGCTGGTGCTGGTGCTGACTGGCGTCGTTATCGGCTCTCTGCTGGGCGCGGGCGTCGGCCTGCTGAAGTATCTGGCCGATCCCTACAACCAATTGCCGGCAATGACTTTTTGGCTCCTCGGTAGCCTCTCTGGCACCGACCGCAACGATCTACTGCCATTGTTCGGACCTATTGGTTTTGGGACGGTCGTACTGCTCGCCTTACGCTGGCGCATGAACGTCATGTCTCTCCCCGAGGAGGAGGCGCAGGCACTTGGCGTATCCACCGGGCCGCTCAGGCTGGCCATCGTTGCTGCCGCCACGCTCGTCACCGCCGCCAGTGTCGCTGCAGCAGGCATTATCGGCTGGGTGGGATTGATAGTGCCCCACATGGCGCGTTTCCTGGTCGGTCCCGAATTCGGCCGACTCGTGCCAACGGCCGCTTTGCTGGGCGGCGGCTACCTGCTGCTGATAGATACGCTGGCTCGTAGCGCGTCACAGGTTGAGATTCCGCTTGGTATTCTAACAGCTGTTATTGGAACGCCGGTGTTCATCTGGCTGCTGGTGTCTGCTCGCAAGAGTTGGTCATGACGCTCGCCGCGCAAGACCTCAGTTTTGGTTATCCCGGCCGAACCATCGGAGCCGGCGTTTCGGTCACAGTCGCTTGCGGTGAAGCGCTGGCGCTTCTCGGCCCCAACGGCGGCGGAAAGACGACGCTGCTCAAAACTATGCTGGGCTTGCTCAAGCCGCATGCTGGCATGGTGACACTAGACGGCCTCGCTCTCACTGACATGTCTGTCAGCGAAAGGGCGCGAAGGATCGGTTATGTGCCTCAGGCGCACGCGGGAGCCTTCGCCTTCGCCGTGCGCGACGTGGTTCTGATGGGCCGGACAGTTCATCAGGGGCTCTTCGCCAGTCCAACACAAGCGGACAGGTCTATTGTCGAGAGTAAGCTTGACGAACTTGGCATCGCCCATCTGGCGGACAGGCCATATACGATGATCTCGGGAGGCGAGCGTCAGCTTGTCCTCATCGCCCGAGCGCTGGCACAGGAGCCGCGCTATATCGTGCTAGACGAGCCGACAGCCAGCCTCGACTTTGGCAACCAAGGCAAAGTGATGCGCCAGATCAATGCGCTCACTACGAAAGGTCTTGGCGTGCTCTTTACGACTCATGACCCTAACCAGGCTATGCGCTACGCGGATCGCGTTGCCTTGCTTGGCGATGGACGGTTGGTGGCTGAGGGGGCGCCAACCGATGTGCTGGACGCGACTGCTCTGTCTGATTTGTACAAGGGCAATGTCTTCGTCGTTCAGCAACGGGACATCAAGGCCTTTCTACCGGGCTGAGCGCTCCGCCAAACTGGTCAGCGTTCTCGGGTGAAAAGAAGCGCACAGTCTCGGTTCAGCGAGTATTCAGGGTAAAGCGTGGGGAGCAAAATAGCTCGACGCCATCTCTGAGGCCCACCCTGTCGAGTATTTACAGGCGGCGCAGGCAGGGATACCGGAAACCGCTTCGTCTCCCGTAAGCAGAAATCGCCGCTGAATATGCATCGGCTGGGTCAGAAGCGCTTCTCACGCTGAACGCGACTCACAAAATCGGTTCTTTCGTTGTCCAGCTGAAGTCTGCGCAATCCCCATTTTAAGATAGCTTTAACTGTTGTATTAATTCTCCGAATCGGGATGCGTGTTAGTGCGCGCTCAAGGGTCCGCAGTTTCAGATGGGGTTGATTCGTGACTAAGTCTATACAGTGCGCAGATAAAATTAAGAAGGTGCGCGCATTCCGGAGAACAGTTACGGCCGCGCCGATTGTCTTGTTTGCAGCGACAGCAAGTGCGGCAGATTTTTCCACCCTAAGCAACGGCTCTGCGGGAACGAACAACCTGATCCAGTTTTTTCCTGATAGTGGTAGCTCTAGTTATCAATACGTGTACGTTGGAGCGGGAGTAGATCCGACCGTCTACAGTACTTACTACACAAGCGGCTTAGTTCCCACGATCAAGGTTGCTGGTAGCTATGCTCCAAACACCATTACATATCAGTCTACAGGCTACCGCTATTTCACGGCTGCTATCCGAACTGTCGGTCTCTACTCATTTTCAGTCACGCAGGGTGCCGGAGATCCTATAAGTGCAATTTATGCCAAAGCAAACAGTGACCTGGCCTATGATCCCAGCAGCCCTTTGGCCAATCTTTATGTGTTTAACGACGATTCTCAGGGAGCCCCGCGGACGGGGCCCTGGACTGTTTATTACAACAATACCGCAGCTGGCTGTACGGTCATCCAGTTTCTGATCTATGAGTTCAACGGCGAAGGTGCTAGCATGACCGGCTCTTACAACATATCTGGTCCGGGCTCTGTTAGTGCAACTTGTAGCGGGCCCAGCACCCCCAGCCCCCCAGCCCCCCCAAGCGGCCCTTCGGCAGGCGATACGCTTGTATCGCTGACGCGCAGCGTCGCTGCTATCAAGTCGGCTGTTTCCTTCCGTCATGGCATAATGTCGTCGCTGCTCGATTATGATTCAAATCAGTTCGGCGAGCGCAATATCAGCCTGAGCTTCATCGGCCGTTATTCGGCTTTGGGTGATCAGTTCGGTGAGGGCGCTGGCGCCGTCACCGCAGCCTATCGCGTAAACCCGAATTTCCGCGTTGGCCTCTTCGTTGATTATGCGCCGCTGAACTACGATTGGGGTGGTGTACGCTTCGATACTGTCACTCCAAGTGTTGGTGGCTTTGCTGTTTATGAAACGAATCGCGACTTGACCAGGTGGAATGCTCGCATTGCATCGGCGTACAATAGCGGTGATGTCATGATCTCGCGTTCAGCCTATGCGAGTGCTGAGGCAGGCTCTGGCATTTCGTCCATTGCGGCTGTAGGCATGAGCGGTGAGATCGGCTACGGTCGGCGGCTCAACGAGACGCTCGTTGCTGTCCCTTATTTTGGTCTTCGATTCACGGATGTGACGCGCAAGGCCTATTCGGAAAACGCGACAGCGAGTGTCACTAAGCCGATCAACTATCTTGATTATAGTCAAAAATTATTAACTGGTTTGTCAGGTTTCCGCCTCTACTCGCAGTTGACTAAGGAGGTCAGCGCGTTTTTGGCTATTGGCGCAGAGTTTGATCTGTTGAGGAAGATGGATCATTATCAAGGAACGAGCGATATCAGCGGTGTTGAAACCTTCAAGATCAACACCAGCTCGCCAGCTCAAAGGGTTCGCGGCGCCATTGGTGCGGGCTTTAGCCATCAGCTCACCGAGCGTCAGCGCTTAGCAGCGCAGGTGAGTGTGCGTCACCAGCCAGATTCCAGCAGGGCTGGCGTCACGTCGATGGTGTCATATAGTGTCGGCTTCTAGGAGGAGAGAACTAGGGTCCGGCCCCATAAAATGGTTGGCGTGATCTGTCAGTTGTGTTTAAGAGCTGGACATCTCCAAGAACTGATTTGACACGTCCAAGAACCGATTTTGCGGGACGCGTTCTGCATGAGAACCGCTTCTGATCCATCCGATGGATATTCAGCGGCGGTTTGCACCTGTCTATGAAGAGGGGCGCCGCAAGCTCGCGGCCCCTATTTCTCATGCCGCCGCTATTGCCCCTGCAGCCAGACGAAGCGGCGGATGTCATAGGTGAGGTCGGCCATGCCGATCTTCATTTTCGCCCGCGCGATCCCAATGGTTCGCGCCACCAGCGCCGCAAGTCCCTTCTGATAGGCGAAGACGTGCTCAACCGCCGAGCTGACCCGCGACGCGCCAGCATCGCCTCGCTCTTCGCTGATCGTTAGGCGGTGTCGGCGCAAACGTCGGTGGAGGTGTTCGATCGATCCAGAACATCCTCAACACGAGCGCTGTCGGGCGCAGTGGCGACCATCCCTGTCTTTCTGGCCGAGCCGCTCGGGTTGGTTGAGGAACGCGGCCCGGGTTGGGCGGACGGCCCGCTGATGGCCCCAAAAAGTGGCGCGCCCCTATACGGAAACCCTTTGCATTTTCAGCAAACAGAAAGTGTCCGACCTTTCAATTATCCCCTCTAAAATAGAAGCTTATGAGGCTTCCCAACTCCTGTCGGCGAAGGCCTCCCTGAAATCAAAGTCAATCCCCCAATGCGAGCCACGCTCACGCTGGGATCTGCGCGCAAAAAAAAGCCGGCGTTGCCGCCGGCGCTGTGTTTTTGTCCCTGAAGCGGCGTCTCACCACTCCTTCTGGACGGGGTTCTCGATGGCGTCTTCCAGCGGGTTGCGCGGCTTGAATTGCGTCTCCGGGCGCAGGCGGCCGTCCGGGCCGATCTGGTCCATCTCGCAGTAGATCTCGAACTCGTACCCATCCGGATCAAGGAAGTTGATGCTGATGTTGCAGCCGGCGCCCTTGCGGCCCTCGAAGACGATGGGAATGCTGTTGGCCTTCAGATACGCTTTGGCCTTCTTCAGCACCTCGATGTCATCGACCTCGAAGGCCAGATGCTCCACCTGCAGGCTGTTTTTCATGTCGCGGCGGGGCGGCTTCCCCGGCTTCATGGGGCGAAGGCCGATGGCGTGGTGATCCGCGCCGCAGCGGAAGAACACCATGCCGTGCTTGTTGCGGTCGGTCTCAATGAAGCCCATCACCTCGGTCCAGAATTTGGCGGTGCGCTCGACATCGCTCACCTCGTAGACGAGGTGCCCCAGCTTGTTGACCTTGATAGGGGACGCGCCGACATACTGGTCGGGATGGAACTTTTCCCGCTCGGCTGCGGCGTCGCGCTTCGCTGCCGTAGCGTCGTGAATGCTGCTGTGGACGTTCATTGTAACCTCCCGGTCCTGCGTCGTCGCCGTTTCTATAAAGTCTACACCACTGGCATGGTGAGAGGAATACGCCCGCGTTAGCCCCACACGGCCCGCGCGACGTCCACTACAAGGCGAAGCTTCGCCTCCTGGTCGGCCGCCGAGACTGGATTTCCCGTGTCCACGCTGGCGAAGCCGCATTGCGGGCTGATGGCGAGATTATCCAGCGGCGCGAACCGGGTCGCTTCGTCGATGCGGCGCTTGAGGTCGTCGGCGTTCTCGAGCTGGGGGGTCTTGGTGGAGACCAGTCCCAGAACAATGCCCTTTGTGGGCGGCGCGAGGCGGAGCGGCGAGAAGTCGCCAGCGCGGGGTGAATCGTATTCGAGCAGGAAGTGGTTCACGTCCAGCTGGTTGAACAGCTTCTCGGCGACGGGATCATACCCGCCTTCCGCGTGGTACTGGCCGCCACGGTTGCCCCGGCACAGATGCATTCCGATCCGCATGTGCGGAATTCCGCGCACCACGCGGTTGGTGATGTCGATGTACAGGTCCAGCACCGCGCGCCAGTCCTCCCCGCGCGCTGCGAACATCGCCTGCACATCTGGGTCGCCGAACTTGGCGAAGGCTGTTTCGTCAATCTGCACATAGCGGCAGCCGGCTGCTGCAAGGTCGGTCAGCTCGGCGCGGAAGGCGGACACGATGTCCGCCCAGTAGGCGTCGATGTCCGTGTAGGCGCTGGCGAGCGCCGCTGCGTCGCCGCCACGAAAATGCAGGGCGCAGGGGCCGGGGATCGTCACCTTGGCGAGCCGCGAGGTGCGGGCGGCGATGAATCGGTAATCGTCCACGTGGATCGGCTCCGAGCGGACCACGCGGCTGCCGATGCGCGCCACGGGCTGCACGCCGCGCCGGGGCTGGCCGGGGAGGACGGGGGTGTCGTCCGGGGGCACATAGTCCGGCACGATGTCGCCCAGCTTGCCGAAGAAATAGCTATGATAGGAGCGCCGGCGCATCTCCCCGTCGGTGACGACAGGCAGCCCGACGCGCTCCTGCAACGCGATGGCTTCGCCGATGGCGGCGTCCTCGGCGGCGCGCAGGCTGTCCGCATCGACGGCGCCCGCGGCGACGCGCCGGCGTATGTCCAGCAGGGTCGCTGGCCGCAGCAGGCTGCCGATGTGATCGGCCCGGTGTTCGATGGGCTTCATGCGTTGAGTCCTCCCGATGGCGCTTTTTTTAAGGCCGTTACCTTATGGCGAGCCGGCGGTGACGCTCAACCGGTTGTCGCTATTGTGTGAGGGCGCGAACTGGTCAATCATACGGCTTCGCCTATCTCTGCATGCAGCATTTGCACGAAAGGCACCCTATGATTGGACGTAGCATCCGCGCCAGCCTGATCGGCCTGGCGTTCGCGGCCGTCTCGACGCCGTCGCTGGCCATCGAGGGGCTCTACACGGTAGAGGGCAAAAATCCTGGCCAGCCTGGGGGGTACAAGGGCGAGGTCCAGATCAAGGCGACGGGGCGCACCTACACCATCGTCTGGAAGATCGGCGAGGGGCAGCAGATCGGCACCGGCATCCTGATCGATAACGTCCTGTCCATCGTTTTCACCTCCGTAGGCCCAGCGCGTCCCGGCCTCGCGGTCTACAACGTGACCGGGGACAAGATCACCAGCGGCATCTGGACATCGCTGGGCTCGCAGATCGTCGCCGAGGAGACCTGGTCGCCGGCCGACCGCCACTAGCGGGCCGCACTTTTCGCTTGGCGAGGGATGAGGCTCCCGCTATAAGCCGGGGCAATGTGGCGCGCGGCCTGCCGGTCTCGCGCCGCGATGTTTTTGTGCGCACGCTTGACGCAGGCCCGGAATCGGGTGAGCCGAAGGCGCTGCACAATCAGCCGGGACAGGGTCCGATGGCCAATCCGTTCGAGTTTATCCAGCAGGTGCGCTCCGAAGCGTCCAAGGTGACGTGGCCCACCCGTCGAGAGACGCTCATCACCACGGGGCTCGTGATCGCGATGGTCATCGTGGCCAGCCTTTTCTTCATCGCGGTCGATCAGTCCATTCGCATCGGGCTGGGTTTCATCATGTCTATCGGGCGCTGACGGGACGGGCACATGACGAAGCGCTGGTACATCGTTCACGCCTACTCGAATTTTGAGAAGAAGGTCGCCGAGGCCATCCGCGAGGGCGCGGTGCAGCGCAACCTGACTGAAAAGTTCGACGAGGTGCTCGTTCCCACGGAGAACGTGGTTGAGGTGCGCCGCGGCCGGAAGGTCAACGCCGAACGCAAGTTCTTCCCCGGTTACGTCCTCGTGAAGTGCGACCTCACCGACGAGGTGTACCACCTCATCAAGAACACGCCGAAGGTGACGGGCTTCCTCGGCGCGGACAACAAGCCGATGCCGATCCCGGAGCGGGAGGCCGAGCGCATCAAGGGGCAGGTCGCCGAGGGCGTCGAGCATCCCAAGGCGTCGGTCACCTTTGAGGTGGGCGAGACGGTGCGAGTGGCCGATGGCCCGTTCGCCTCGTTCAACGGCATCGTCGAGGAAGTCGACGAGGGCCGTTCGCGCGTCAAGGTCGCAGTGTCGATCTTCGGTCGCGCCACCCCTGTGGAACTGGAATTCGGTCAGGTCGAGAAGATCTGACCGGACGGGCCGGCGCGCGCGCCGGTTCTGCGTGGAAGATGCGCCCGGGTCGCCAAGCCTGTGCGGTCAGACCACGAACTTCAACAGCCCGGGCCTTTGGCCTGAGGTGTTTCGGAGAGTAACATGGCAAAGAAGATCGCGGGTTACGTGAAGCTTCAGGTGCCGGCCGGCGCGGCGAATCCCTCGCCCCCGATCGGTCCCGCGCTGGGTCAGCGCGGCCTGAACATCATGGAGTTCTGCAAGGCCTTCAACGCGAAGACCGCGCAGATGGAAAAGGGGACGCCGATCCCCGTCATCATCACCGCCTACCAGGACCGCTCCTTCACGTTCGAGATGAAGCAGCCCCCGGTGACGTTCTTCCTCAAGAAGGCGGCTGGCCTCAAGATCGGCAAGAAGCCTGCGTCCGGCTCGAAGACGCCGGGCCGCGGCGTCGTCGGCAAGGTCACGAAGGCGCAGGTGCGCGAGATCGCCGAGAAGAAGATGCCCGATCTCAACTGCCACACCGTCGAGTCGGCCATGTCGATGATCGAAGGTTCGGCGCGGGCCATGGGCCTGCAGGTGGTGGAGTAAGATCATGGCGAAGAGAATTAACAAGGCTCGCGCCGCCGTTGAGCGCACAAAGCTCTACCCCGTCGATGACGCCGTGAAGCTGGTCAAGACCAGCGCAAACGCGAAGTTCGACGAGTCCATCGAGATCGCCATGAACCTTGGCGTGGACCCCAAGCATGCGGACCAGATGGTGCGCGGCGTGGTGAACCTGCCCAACGGCACGGGCCGCACGGTGCGCGTCGCGGTGTTCGCGCGCGGCGCCAAGGCGGACGAGGCGAAGGCCGCGGGCGCCGATATCGTTGGCGCTGAGGAACTCGTGAACACTGTTGCCGCCGGCACGATCGAGTTCGATCGTTGCATCGCGACTCCGGACATGATGGGCCTCGTCGGCCGTCTGGGTAAGGTGCTCGGCCCGCGCGGCCTGATGCCGAACCCCCGCGTCGGGACCGTGACCATGGACGTTACGGGCGCCGTGAAGGCCTCCAAGGGCGGCGCGGTCGAGTTCCGCGTGGAGAAGGCCGGCATCGTGCAGGGTCTGGTGGGCAAGGCCTCGTTTGGCGAGGACAAGCTTGTCGAGAACATCAAGGCTTTTGTCGATGCGGTCGCCAAGGCCAAGCCGACGGGCGCCAAGGGCACCTATATCCAGCGCGTGGCGATCTCCTCGACCCAGGGTCCGGGCGTGAAGGTCGATCCGGGCACGGTGTCGTCCGGCTCGCAGGGCTGAGCTCCAAAGATCTAGATCGTCTGCCTCGGGTTGCCGGGGCAGACTTCTTTACCGAATCGACCTACGATTTTGTCCGTACGGAGCATGCAGGAGGGCTTTATCGTGCCTTTCGTAAAAGCATCCGAATTGTTCGGCGAAAAAACGTCCGCTAATTACTTTTCTGAATTCGCCCGCAGCCAGTTGTGGTGTACGGCCTGCCACGAGCCGATCAAGGAGTCCGTCACCGGTTGCCGTAAGATGGGCGATGGCGGTTACTGCTGCAGCGATTGCTATTACAAGCAGCTTGGCGACGAGCTTGAAACGTTTCCTGTCATGCCGCGGCGCCTCGTTCGTCGCGCGTGATTTTGCTGATTGCTGCCGCACACATGAGATTTCATGAAAACTCATTTTATCGGCCACGAAGAGGTCGCGGGCTATACGCTTGATCTCGCCCGGCGCCTGAACCGCCTTGGATCCGACTTCCCGGAAAAATGGATCTACCTCGGTCCGTCCGGGAAAGTGATCGCGGATGAACTCTTGCATCAATTCGGCCCATCCGGCGGGCAAAGGGTGTTCGCAATCGGCGCCTTGTATGACCGCAAGACAAAGCAGTTCTCATTCACGAGCGGCGTTTCGTCGTCTGATTTCTCCCCCGGCGAAACCGTTCTGCTCATCGATAGCGCCATTCACACGGGATCGTCGCTTCTTGCGGGCCTTCGTGCGCTGGCTGCGTTGGGTGTTCATAACGTTCTCACCTACAGCCTTGTTGTGAAACGCGGCGCGGAGCTTGTTCCGACATATTTTGGCGTTCTGATCGACGATTGGGACAGGGCGCTCTTCCAGCTTGAGGTGATCCCGAACAACCGTCTCGCTGAATCAGCGCCCTTCGGCACGCTTCGGCTGCTGACGAAGGAACACGTGCGCGCGCGCTTCGGCGCCCTGCCGCCGCCTTTCGAAGGCGTATCCGCTGGCGATCTTCTCTATAACGACGAAGCATATGGGCTGCGAACGTATGTCTACGAGCTTGAGGGAACGGTCGCTGGCTTCGTGAGCTTCGCCAAGCGTGAGGATGTGGCGTTCATCGACGCTTGGGCAACCTGCACAGAATTTCAGGGACGCGGCATTGGGTCCGCGACCTTGCGATGGGCGGAAACCTGGGCGCGGTCTGCCCAATGTCGAACCGTCGAACTTTGGGCGGCCGAGCCGGCTGTTCCCATCTATCAAAAGTACAACTACCGTGGCGTTGGCGGCCGGGTCATGGATCTGGGCGCAGCTGGCCTCTTCCATCGGATGGAAAAGCACATTATGCATCAGGGGACCGGGGTTATTGACGGCGTGCGCGAAAAAGCGACGCGCACCCCTTGGCATCCGGCCGGAAGCCGGTTAAATAGGCCGGTGGGCCCAGAGCAGGGGGCCCCAATCCAATTCAGCTTCCGCAAGCGAGTGCGTTGATCCTGAACGCTTTCGTACGCGGTTGATCGGTCGGCGGGCCCGGAACATACGTTCCGAGTGCGTCGGCCATGCCTTGTCCGAGACTGCGGGCGCATGGGCTTTCAGCCCAAGCTTAATCGTTCGCGAGCCGGTTTGTTCCGGTTCCGGCGGCCAGCATAGACGGGGAGAAGCGAATTTCCGGGACGCTCGCGCGCCTCGGGTTTGGTTCGAACCTTCTGTCCGGTGGCGAAACCATCGCTCCGGGGACAGGCATTCGATGCCGCTGTCGGCGCCTTCGGGCGCAGACGTGTGGTTCATGCAAGCCGATGGGGCGTCTCGACGCCTCGTCAACCGGAGAGAGCACTGTGGACAGAGCGGAGAAGAAAGAGCTCGTCGCGGAACTGAACGGCATCTTTGCGAAGACGTCGGTCGTTGTCGTGGCGCACTACTCCGGCCTGACCGTCGCCCAGCTGCAGAATCTGCGTAGGCAGATGCGCGCTGCCGGCGCTTCGGTCCAGGTCGCGAAAAACCGCCTCGCCAAGATCGCTCTCGAAGGCACGGACGCAGCCGTGATTGGCCCCTTGCTGAAGGGTCCGACCCTGATCGCCTATTCGGACGATCCGGTGGCTGCTCCGAAGGTCGTCGCCGCCTTCGCGAAGGATCACGACAAGCTCGTGATCCTCGGCGGAGCCATGGGCGCGACCGCCCTGAACCCGGACGGAGTCAAGGCGCTCGCCACGCTTCCGTCCCTGGACGAACTGCGCGCCAACATCGTGGGGCTGGTCAACGCCCCCGCGACGAAGCTTGCGCAGCTCTCCACCGCGCCCGCAGCCAAGCTCGCGCGCGTGTTCGGGGCTTACGCCAATCGAGACGCGGCCTGAACGGGGCCGACAGAATCAACCGGTTCGAACCGATAATCTCAAGGAAGATCAACAATGGCTAACCTGGAAAAGCTGGTCGAAGACCTGTCCTCGCTCACCGTCCTCGAGGCGGCTGAGCTCGCCAAGATGCTTGAGGAGAAGTGGGGCGTGTCGGCTGCGGCCGCCGTCGCCGTGGCTGCGGCCCCCGCCGCCGCCGCTGCTCCCGTTGAAGAGCAGACCGAGTTCACCGTGGTCCTCGCGGCCGCTGGCGACAAGAAGATCGAGGTCATTAAGGAGGTCCGCGCGATCACCGGCCTCGGCCTCAAGGAAGCCAAGGACCTCGTCGAAGGCGCGCCGAAGCCCGTCAAGGAAGGCGTTTCCAAGGACGACGCGAAGAAGTTCAAGGACCAGCTCGAAAAGGCTGGCGCCAAGGTCGAGCTCAAGTAATGATCGCGGCGGCGTTCGCCGCTCGGTCGTACTGACAATGATACGGCGGTCCCGGGGTTTTCTCCGGGGCCGTTCCATCGTTCCGGAATCGGTCCTCGGGACTGCGATCCGGGATCGCCTGCGCCGGAACGCAGGTAGTTTGAAGGAGCCCTCAGGGCTCCGAGCGCTCGGGTCTCCGGGATCCGCGCGAGAGGCGTGCGGCCCCGTCGGGCCCGCCGATATGAAGGTGCGAGAAGCGATATGGCTCAGACTCCGGCTCAGATCTCCAAACAGACGTTCACCGGTCGCAAGCGTATCCGCAAGTTCTTCGGTCACATCCGGGAAGTGGCGGAAATGCCGAACCTCATCGAGGTTCAGAAGGCGTCCTACGACCAGTTCCTGATGGTCGAGGAGCCGAAGGGCGGCCGCGCCGACGAAGGTCTGCAGGCGGTCTTCAAGTCGGTTTTCCCTATTCGCGATTTCGCGGGCACCGCGCAGCTCGACTTCGTGAGCTATGAGTTCGAGGAGCCCAAGTACGACGTGGACGAGTGCCGCCAGCGCGGGATGACGTTTGCTGCGCCTCTGAAGGTGAAGCTGCGCCTCATCGTGTTCGACGTGGACCCGGATACGGGCGCGAAGTCCGTTCGCGACATCAAGGAGCAGGACGTCTACATGGGCGACATGCCCTTCATGACGTCCAACGGCACGTTCATCGTGAACGGCACCGAGCGCGTCATCGTCTCCCAGATGCACCGTTCGCCGGGCGTGTTCTTCGATCACGACAAGGGCAAGACGCACTCGTCGGGCAAACTGCTGTTCGCCGCCCGCATCATCCCCTACCGCGGCTCCTGGCTCGACATTGAGTTCGATGCGAAGGACATTGTCTACGCGCGCATCGACCGCCGCCGCAAGATTCCCGCGACCTCCCTGCTGTTCGCCTTGGGTCTGGACGGCGAGGAGATCCTGAATTTCTTCTATCAGAAGGTGCAGTACACGCGTGTCGCCGACAAGAAGGGCGACTACTGGCGCGTGCCTTACGATCCCGAGCGCATGAAGGGCATGAAGGCCGCCGTTGACCTGATCGACGCCGATACGGGCGAGGTCGTGGTCGAGGTGGGCAAGAAGCTCACCGCCCGCACTGCCCGTCAGCTCTCCGAGCGCGGCGTCAAGGCCCTGAAGGCGCAGGATGAGGATCTGTACACGCAGTATCTGGCCGAGGATCTGTATGATCCCCGGACTGGCGAGATTTTTGCTGAGGCTGGTGAGGAGCTGACCGCGAAGTCGCTGGCGAACCTGGTCGAGAACGGCTTCGATGAATTGCCGATCCTCGACATCGACCATGTGAACGTCGGTCCCTACATCCGCAACACCCTTGCGGTGGACAAGAACTCCGCTCGCGAAGATGCGTTGTTTGACATCTATCGCGTCATGCGTCCGGGCGAGCCGCCGACGATCGACACGGCGGAGGCGATGTTCCACTCGCTGTTCTTCGACTCCGAGCGTTACGACCTGTCTGCCGTCGGTCGCGTGAAGATGAACATGCGCCTGGACCTCGACGCCGCGGACACTGTGCGCGTCCTTCGCAAGGAAGATATCCTTGCGGTGGTGCGGGCGCTGGTGGATCTGCGCGACGGCCGCGGCGAGATCGACGACATCGACCACCTCGGCAACCGCCGTGTGCGTTCGGTCGGCGAACTCATGGAGAACCAGTATCGCCTCGGCCTGCTGCGCATGGAGCGCGCCATCAAGGAGCGCATGTCGTCCGTCGACATCGACACCGTGATGCCGCAGGATCTCATCAACGCGAAGCCTGCGGCCGCGGCCGTGCGCGAGTTCTTTGGCTCGTCGCAGCTTTCGCAGTTCATGGACCAGACGAACCCGCTCTCGGAGATCACCCACAAGCGCCGTCTTTCGGCGCTTGGTCCGGGCGGCCTCACTCGCGAGCGCGCGGGCTTCGAGGTTCGCGACGTGCATCCGACGCACTATGGCCGCATCTGCCCGATTGAGACGCCGGAAGGTCCAAACATCGGCCTTATCAACTCGCTCGCCACGTTTGCGCGCGTGAACAAGTACGGCTTCATCGAGGCTCCTTATCGCCGCGTACGCGATGGCAAGGTGACGGAAGAGGTGATCTACCTCTCCGCCATGGAAGAGACGAAGCACTACGTCGCCCAGGCGAACGCGGTGGTGAATCCTGACGGCACGCTCGGCGAGGATCTGGTGGTTTGCCGCCACGCGGGCGACGTCATCATGGCCCCGCGCGAGCGCGTCGATTTCATGGACGTGTCGCCGCAGCAGCTGGTGTCGGTGGCCGCGGCGCTCAGTCCGTTCCTTGAGAACGACGACGCCAACCGCGCGCTCATGGGCTCGAACATGCAGCGCCAGGCTGTGCCGCTCGTGAAGGCTGATGCGCCGCTCGTCGGCACCGGCATGGAGAGCGTGGTGGCGCGGGATTCCGGCGCTGCCATCGCCGCCCGCCGCACGGGTTACATCGACCAGATCGACGCCACGCGTATCGTTATCCGCGCCACCGAGGAACTCGACCCCTCGAAGGCCGGCGTCGATATCTATCGCCTGATGAAGTTCCAGCGCTCGAACCAGTCGACGTGCATCAATCAGCGTCCGCTGGTGAAGGTCGGCGACTTCGTGCGCAAGGGCGATATCATCGCGGACGGCCCGTCCACGGACCTCGGCGATCTGGCTCTCGGCCGCAACGTGCTCGTCGCGTTCATGCCGTGGAACGGCTACAACTTCGAGGACTCGATCCTGCTTAACGAGCGCATCGTGCGCGACGACGTGTTCACGTCCATTCACATCGATGAGTTCGAGGTGATGGCCCGCGACACCAAGCTGGGCCAGGAGGAAATCACCCGCGACATCCCGAATGTCGGCGAAGAGGCGCTGCGCAACCTCGACGAGGCCGGCATCGTCTATATCGGTGCGGAAGTGCAGCCGGGCGACATCCTGGTCGGCAAGGTGACGCCGAAGGGCGAGAGCCCGATGACGCCGGAGGAGAAGCTGCTCCGCGCCATCTTCGGCGAGAAGGCGTCCGACGTCCGCGACACCTCGCTCCGCCTGCCGCCCGGCGTGGCCGGTACCATCGTCGATGTCCGCGTCTTCAGCCGTCGTGGCGTCGACAAGGATGAGCGCGCGATGGCGATCGAGCGCGCCGAGATCGACCGCCTGGCGAAGGACCGCGACGACGAGAAGGCGATCCAGGAGCGGTCCTTCTTCTCCCGCCTCCGCGAGCGCCTGCTCGGCCGCAAGGCCTCGGGCGGCTTCAAGGGCGTGAAGGCAGGCACCGAGATCACGCAGGATGTGCTCGACCAGTTCGCCAAGGCGACCTGGCGCCAGATCGGCGTGCAGGACGACGCCGCGATGGCGGAGATCGAGGCGCTGAAGCGGGAGTTCGACGCGGCTGTCGAGCGTCTGCAGAAGCGCTTCGAGTCGAAGGTCGAGAAGCTGCAGCGCGGCGACGAGCTGCCGCCTGGCGTGATGAAGATGGTCAAGGTCTTCGTCGCGGTGAAGCGCAAGCTCCAGCCCGGCGACAAGATGGCCGGCCGCCACGGCAACAAGGGTGTCGTCTCCCGCGTCGTGCCGATCGAGGACATGCCGTTCCTCGAGGACGGGACGAGCGTGGACCTGGTGCTGAACCCGCTCGGCGTGCC
>JAIXSM010000051.1 GCA_027484655.1 Hyphomicrobiales bacterium
GCCTTCGTTCACACGGATCGAGTTCACCGATAGCGGACGATCGTCGTCCAAGTTCGTCGTGTCGGTCACAGGAACCGGGTCCGTCGTGCCCGGCGCCGTCGGGGGCGCGTCCGGATACTTCAACCCGCCGCCGCGATCATCGATCGTCGCTGTCCCGGTCGCCGGCGTGCCGCCAGCATTCGTCGCCGTCAGCGTGAAGGCGTGATCGCCCTCGTCGAGGGCGTCCGGAAGAACCGCGGTCCGAACCAGAAGTTTCGCAGCCTCCCCGGACGTGCCGTCCCCATCGCTCGGAATCGCGATGAAGGCGTTCGCCGTATAGGACGTCCACGCCGTGCCGTTCCAGTATTCAAGCGCTGGACCAAAATCCTCCGACCCGTCCGTCGCAACAGGCGAAGAGCCATTCTCAATCGTCGCCGTCCCGCTCGAAAGGCTCAGCTTGACCTGCTGACCCTCAACGCCCGTCACCGTGAACACCGCATAAGGCGAGCCTTCGTTCACACGGATCGAGCTCACCGATAGCGGACGATCGTCGTCGAGCGCGGGATAACCCTGAGCACCAGCAGCATCCGGCGTATTTGAATTATTGGCCCCTAGAAAAATGTCGCCGACGCCGTCGTCGACGATGGTTCCTGTGCCGTCCGCTTTGACATTGCCCGCGAACGTCGCAGTCAACGTAAAGCTTTCACTACCCTCCGCAACAGAGGGACTATCATTAAAAATTGCCGTCCTTACCAACAAAGAACCGACGGTTCCTGCCGAAAGGTTGACCGAAGCTCCGGGCGTGTAATCTACCCAACCCGAGCCGTTGAAGTATTGAAGTGCCGCGCTGTAGTCTCGAGGATCGGAATCACTTACACCGTCCTTTGCGCTGCCGTCAGTAGTGCTCAGCACGACAGCAGCACCGGCTTCGCCGGTCACTTTGAATACGGCATAAGGCGAGGCCTCATTAACTGTGACTGAGGTCACACCGACGATGACGGGCGCGTTGAAAGTGGCGCCCTGCGAAAAATCCAACGCAAAGTAGGCCAATCCGGTAGCCCCCACATCGCCGACTTTGACCGTTATGCTGGACAGAGAATTATAAAAGACCCTAGCTCGAATATCGTCTCCGTCAGCCGTTCCCGGGAGGTCTGTCTCATTGCCGCCTGTGGTGGTCACGAACCGTGTTAGCCCACCACCGAGGTCCTGCACTGTAATCTTCGGCGTCGAGTTGAGCGTGAAGCCGCCGATACCGGAAAAATCCGTAAACTGCCTTCCAGCAACATTGGCTCCTGAGCCGTCAAGGTCGTACGTATTAATGTAGACGTTCTTCAACGTGACCGCTGTCCCAGAATGCGTAGTATTCGAATAAGTTCCTCCATCAATGAAAGAGATAGAAATCCTTGCAAAGCCGCCTGCGCTACTCACTGTTATATTTGGCTGAAGATAAGACTGCGCATTCGATGTCGAGTATGGATTTGATGAGCTATCCATAATGAAATTGGTAGCATTGGTCAGTTCTTCGAGCTTGACCACAGCATCGATTTGGCGCCCGCCGATAGTGACGACATTGGAATAAAGATAGGTCGCACCCACACTGCCCGCAGATCCGGTCTTGAGAACGCCGTTATCGAAACTGAGCAAACCTCCGGAAACATCAAAGATACTGCCGCTCAATTCAACGGCGAGGCTTTTTCCATCGATCACGAAGCTAGCGTGATCATCCTCGAGCGAAATGCTCTGTCGATCCTCCGCGGTTAGCGTCTCGTTCAGGACATCGCATGCGAAGACCTCACCTTCGTCGCCGGGAGTATCGAACGACGGATTGATCCGCGCGTCAATGTAATGCCCGATCTCTTCGACGAGGACACGCGTGATTGCGGAAGCAGACGCGCCCCCTTCGACCCATTCTCGGTTCAGGTAGATCGCCGATGCATCGTCGAACCCTCGTCCGAACGCGCCAAAGGCTCCCGGCATAGAATCGGCATCGGCGAGTATTACGGCGATGCTGACGTCGCTTTCGAGGAACTCCCGGATGACCGATTCGATATTCGCTTCGCGCGTCGGATCCACGGATCCCGCTCCGACGAAGAGAGCATTCAGATAGGAGGCAGTATCCGGACCCGACAGAAAATCCTGCACCACCTGCATGGCAGCGTCGGACGCCTCACCTACAGAGGCAGGCACTGTCCCGGGTGCTGAGGCCGAGACGAATGCAGCATGCGCATCATCGGAGGCCGACCCGGGACTGCTCGCCGTATCAGCGGGAGCCGTGATTCTAGGGTCGCCGATCGGCACGGAAGCCGAAAGCTCGGGCTGCGAGGGTCGCGGTACATCGAGCGCCGGGCCAACCCCGTCTGAGGCCGCCGCCATCCCGACCGAAGAGCTACCAACGTTCGAAGCCACGTCGGCAGCAAGCAGAATACGCGGTTCAAGAACCTCATACTCAAGGTTCAGTTGCCTGCATGGGCGCACGTAACGGGTTACCGCCTTCTGTGACATTTGAACGCTGCTCTTCTATACAGTACACGACGGCCCTATCGGGTCGATGTAGTCAAATGAGGCGAGCCCGAATCAATTACGCTAGCTGAAACTAAGCAAAAGCACACAGATTGCATAGCGGTCTTTGGTACTCTTCGCGCGATCAAATGGCCTGATCCTGAGCTACACCCCGTATTTGGATGGGATGCCGGCTCGTTTAAGAGCCGATCCGGAAAGAATTTGATTCCGCTGAGCCGGTTGTGCTTTAGTTGACAGGCGATTGATTCGTCAGGAACTCTCATTATCTGGACCGCCGAGCATCGTAAGAACGCCTCCCGCAAAGGCCTTCGTTATCCGAGCGACCTGACCGAAGGCGAATTGCGTCTCGTGGAGCCGTTCATCCCGCCCCCTCGGCACGGAGGGCGCAAGCGGCATGTGAATGTCCGCGAAGTCCTCAATTCGATATTTTACGTCTTGGCGACAGGGTGTCAGTGGAGCGCTCTGCCAAAGGACCTCGCTCCCAAGAGCACGGCGCACGACTACTTTTTTACTGAAACCAAATTTCAATCGGCGTGGTTTCCGGTACGCCCTCAAGATGGACCCTCAGCGCGCGCGGGAAGTTTTTTGAACGCGTCGACGACCTCGCCGTCTTGTGCAGGATGTCTGGGTCGCGCACGGATCTGGGAGAAGTCGATTTTCTTCTTATTTTCGATGGCGGTCCATGACTGAGAGACATCCCGACGGCGCTGCGGTGACCATGGTTTCGGTGGTGCAGTTCGCCCC